>UQUV01000079.1 GCA_900544305.1 uncultured Porphyromonadaceae bacterium | reverse complement strand
CCCGTAAAGAGCGCCATATTAATCGATTATAATCAATTTAACTATTTGATAATCAAGTATTTACTTACCGATGCAGAAGCGGGAGAAGATGGAGCCGAGGAGTTCGTGGGTGGTGATTTCGCCGGTGATTTCTCCGAGGTAGTGCATGCATTCGCGGATGTCTTGCGAGACGAAGTCGCCTGAGAGGCCGCTGCGGAGGCCGTCGAGGGAACGGATGATGGCTTCGCGGGCTTTGCAGAGGGCGTCGTAATGGCGTGCGTTGGTGACGACTACGGCGTTCGGGTCGTTTTCGGGCAGGTTGGCGGCAGCGATGAGGCGTTGCTCGAGTTCGTTGACGGCAATGTCCTGTTTTGCCGATATTTCGGCAATGTCGGCCTGCGGTGCCACTTCTGCGATTACCTGATGAAGGTCGGCACGCTGGCTATCGGTGAGACAGTCTATTTTGTTCAGTACGGCAATGAGGTGTTTGCCTTCGGTGCGTTCCACAATCTCCGGTGCGAGTGTGCGTATGTTGTCCGCCGGCTGTGTGCCGTCAATCATCCAGAGCACGATGGTTGCCTCGTCGAGTTTCTTGAACGTGCGTTCGATGCCCATCGATTCGATGGTGTCCGTAGTTTCGCGTATGCCTGCCGTGTCGATGAAGCGGAAGGTGAGTCCGCCGAGGTTGATGGTGTCCTCAATCACGTCGCGCGTCGTGCCGCGGATGTCGCTCACCAATGCCTTGTCGTCGTGGAGCAGGCGGTTGAGCAGGGTGGATTTTCCGGCGTTGGTTTCGCCCACGATGGCTACGGGAAAACCGTTCTTGATGGCGTTTCCGACGGCGAACGATTCGGCAAGGCTGCCGATGACGGCTTCAATATGTTCCGCCAGTTCGATGAGGCGCGTACGGTCGGCAAATTCCACGTCTTCTTCGCTGAAGTCGAGTTCCAGTTCCATAAGGGAAACAAATTCAAGCAACTGTTCGCGCAGCGATGCGAGCATACGGCTGAATCCGCCGCGCATCTGGCTTACGGCAATGCGGTGGGAGGCGCGTGAACTGCTGGCAATGACATCGGCCACGGCTTCCGCCTGCGACAGGTCCATGCGTCCGTTCATAAAGGCGCGTCGCGTAAACTCTCCGCCTTCTGCCGCACGGCATCCGTTGTCGATGAGCAGGGCAACGAGCTGCTGCTGAATCCATAGCGAACCATGGCAGGAAAGTTCCACAACGTCCTCGCCCGTAAACGAGTTCGGGCCGCGGAAAATAGCCGCTACCACTTCGTCGAGGATTTCGCCGTTTGCATCAACGATGCGTCCCAGGTGCAGCGTGTGGCTTGCCACTTTCGTCAGATCGGCGCCTTTCCATGATTTCATGACCATTTCAACGGCCTGTTCGCCGCTTACACGGATTACGGCAATTCCGCCCACGCCAGCCGGAGTGGAGATGGCACAGATGGTGTCGTCGCTATGTTTGATATTCAGTTGTTCCATAATTGATAGTTGCTTGATTTTTCTATTTCATTTTCCACATCGTCGGGCAGGTTGTAGAAGAAGTCAAATCCAGTGACTGATTCCACGCTGTCCACGCTGACGGCCTGGCGTTCCACCACCTTTTGTCCGCCTTCGTTCTTATACAGGAAGCCGATGGCACGCATAGGCTTTGCATTCGGAGCCAGCACTACTTTGAAGAAACCCGGCGGCACGGCCACTCCTTCGCCGATAGTCGGCATCGAATTGCCCATCACGGGACCCGTGACGATGACGAGCGCACCGTCGCGCATCGCCCAGTCGCGCAGTTTCTCTTCCAGCCGTTTCCATCCTCCGCCGTTCAGCGCATGCTTTTGCGGACAGATGTTGGTCATATAGAACGATTCGCGCATGGCTTCATTGTCCCATTTCATGTCGGCAGCCGGAGCCATATGTCCGCGGTCGTATCCCGAGCGGGTATAGTCGTACGGTTCGGGGCAGTTGTCCACATTCTCGTCGCGCCGGAACGATTTGGCGCGTGCTTCCTCGCCTTCCACTTCGGTGTTGGTCAGTTCGTAGACAACGTAATTGGGTATGCGGTGCTTGGTGTTGAACGATACGTTGAAGCCCTTGTAGATGACAAACTGTTCGTCAATCGATTCCGGAGCCTTAACGTCAAGCAGGCCGTTGCCGTCGAAGTCGGCCGGCAGTGTCTGTTCCTCCTGGGTCGTGAACAGTTCGGGCATCGAGATGTCCTTCGCGTTCCATGCGCCCAGGGCACGGAAAATGCCGAACGCCACGGCAAAGATGATGACGACTGTGCCTAACAGTTTGACAAACAGCCAATCGCCCTTCTTTTTCTTCGTCGTTCTCCGTCGTCCGCCTTGCGGTTTATGTCTTTTGTTTTGAACCATTCTCCAGCTTTTTCTGCAAAGTTACAATGTTGCCTTGAAAAAACAAAGCCATTCTTCCTAAGCAAAATTATCCGAAACCGACGGGGAAAAGTGTCGGCTTCGGATAATGTATCGGGTTTGAAATTTTTATTACAGTTCCTGTGGTAGGCGGGATGCAGCCCGGCGATAGCCTTCCACGAGGTCGTTCATGATGTCGGCCACCGGCTCTTCCTTGCGGAACATCGACGCAATCTGTCCGATTTCAAGTTCACCTTCTTCCAGATTGCCTTCGAATATGCCTCTTTTCGCGCGGCCCTTGCCGAGAAGTGCTCTCAGTTCGTCGACGCTTGCTCCGCGGAGTTCGGCTTCCTGCACGGCGTTGAGGAATGCTCCTTTCACCAGTCGTGTCGGTGCCAGCTGTTTCAGCAGCAGGCGAGTGTCGCCCTCTTCCAGGTTCAGGCACAGCGACTTGAAGTTTTCGTGTGCCGAGCTTTCAGCCGAAAGGGCAAAGCGCGTACCAATCTGCACACCTTCCGCACCCAGCGACATGGCAGCGGCTATCGATTCGCCCGTACCGATACCTCCGGCGGCAATCAGCGGCAGAGTAGTGGCACGGCGTACGGCCGGGATAAGGCACATTGTGGTCGTTTCTTCGCGTCCGTTGTGTCCGCCCGCTTCAAAGCCCTCTGCTACGACGGCATCGACTCCGGCTTCCTCACATTTGCGTGCGAATTTTGAACTGCTGACAACGTGCGCTACCTTGATGCCGTTTTCCTTCAGTTTGGCAGTCCATGTTTTTGGATTGCCTGCCGAGGTGAACACTACCGGCACTTTTTCTTCGATAATAATCTGCACAATGGTATCCATTTCCGGGTAGAGCAGCGGCACATTCACGCCAAAAGGCTTGTCGGTAGCCGCCTTGCACTTTTGGATATGTTCGCGCAACACTTCCGGATGCATCGAACCCGCTCCGAGCAGGCCCAATCCTCCTGCATTGCTCACTGCGGCAGCCAGTCGCCAGCCGCTGCACCACACCATACCTCCGGAAATAATCGGGTAGCGGATGCCAAACAATTCACATATTCTGTTCATAGGATTTCAATTTGTTTTTCTTTGAAAACAAAGCTATGAATTTTTTGTCAGAATAGCAAGAGTTCGACATGTGCAGGAACATTCGGGCTTGTTACCATTTCACCGGTTCTTGCAGCAACTCTGCATCGGCGGCATCAGTCTGGTCGAATGTCTTGCTTCTGTATTGAATGCAGAGCATCACGAGCGGCTTGTCGCTATTGTTGCGGACCGATCTTTTTCCGGAAGGAGAAACGCGCACGATGCTGCCCTCCGCTACGGGGAATATTTGTCCGTCAACCTGAAACTCGCCTTTGCCGCTCAAAAACAGGTAGAGTTCCTCATGATTCTTATGCGTATGCAGAAATCCCGTTTCCGTGCCGGGCTGAAACATCTGGAACGACAATTCGCTTCCGGTTGTACCGAGAGCAGAACCGACAAACACTTTTCCCGGTATTTTCATTTTGGGAGTGATTTCAAGCAGATACTCGTTTAATTCGTCAAATTTTCCGACACTGACTGCCTGAAAATTTTCGGCAGATGCAATTGATTCTAATTTTTTCATAAATATGAATGTTTTTTGTTGTGTAACTGATAAAAAGAGAGTACCTTTATCATTAAAGGCAGCTTTCCGAAAGCGATGCAAAGATAATTCGCATAATGTTAATCTGCAATGAGTTACATTGTTGTGTGTAACTTACCTTTAGGTTACTTTTGTTGAATAATAATTAATTGGGATGGTGAAAAAAGGAGAAAAATTTTCAATAGTCGAGATTTGTCCGATCCGAAATGTTGTAGCTCGTTTCGGTAATAAATGGGCATTGTTGGTAATTCTTGTCTTGGATGAAAATAAAGTAGTAAGATTTAATCAGTTGCAGAAACTGATACCGGACATATCAACAAAAATGCTTTCAAGTACGTTGCAAGTGCTGGCGGCTGATGGTCTGGTGAAACGCACGGTTTTCCCTGAAGTACCTGTTCGGGTGGAGTATGAACTGACAGAAACCGGAAAGACGCTTGTCCCGATTATACATTCATTGACAGACTGGGCCTTGAAAAATATGAAATCCATAGTGGCCCATCGGAAAAGTTATAAAGAATAGCACGATTTGATGACTGGTGACTGTTCATATAAAAAGAGAACCCGGAAAGATGGATAAAAAGGCTTCCGGGTTCTCTGCTAAGTCATTTCATTAGTGTCCACTAAAAAATCATAGAAGTTCTTTGAAATTATTGAAATTC
>UQUV01000078.1 GCA_900544305.1 uncultured Porphyromonadaceae bacterium | reverse complement strand
AAAGCCCAGTTGCCGATACGTTGCAGGGCGCACTGTGATGCTGCCGGGTCGTCGGACTGCTCTTCCGTTGAACCGCCAAAGTGTACGGCATTCAGGCTTCGGCAGTTGTCAAAGGCGCTGTCATCAATCTCGGTCACCGATGCAGGAATAGTGACTTTCTGAAGCATACGGCAGTTTTCAAAAGCTCTGTAACCGATACTTTCCAATTTATTGGGCAATTTGGCAGTTCCCAATAAAGTGAAATCAAGGAAGCACTTGTCCGGAATATAGATATCATCATAAGGACTGAGACTTTCTATATCGATATAAGTTAACGTATTTTGTTGAAGATTCGCAAATGAAAGTACACGGTCATACATCCTGTTATCGAACTTCTCCAAAGAATGGACTGTTAAAGATTTTAATCCGGTGATAGAAGAAAGATCCTCCAAGCTAAGAAAGAAAAAGCTTTCAATGGGGGATACCAATTCCTTCAAATTGGGAGAACTTGTTATTAAAAAATCTGGCAACTGTAGCTGTGAATAATTCTTGTATACGGTTAAGTTTCCGCATCCGGCAAACGCATCCTGTCCTACACTGGTGACAGTGGACGGGATAGTGAGGGAGTAAAGAGAGGAAGAAAAGTTATTACATAGGTAAGCCGGAATATGTTCAACACCTTCTCCAAAGACAAGCATTGAAATATACCGCCATTCTGGAGAATCAGAGATACCGGTGAAATCAAGGAAATTGACAGCATTCCACTTAATTGTATCCAGATAGCTATTATTATCAAATGCATCATACCCAAAGCATCTCAAGCTGGCAGGGATTGTGAGGGTTCTATCCTTTTTCCCTTCCGGATAGCACAACAAAACAGTTTTATCGGCATTGTGCAGGATTCCGTTTTCTGACAAATAAGCAGGATTGCCGGATTCTACCTGGATATCAGTAAGATTATCTATTGAATAAAACGCTCTTGGTCCTATATTGACAACACTCGAAGGAACAGTGACTGAAGTAAGGCTTGTATAACTAAAAGCTTGCTCAGCAATAATTCTTGTTCCTTCCGCTATGTTGTATGCTCCGCTTAAATCCCGTTTCGCATTGATTAAGCAGTTGTCAACATACAATACATTGTCTACCCAATTTGAAGCATCGTTATAAAGAGCGGTTCCATCAAACACATTTCCTCCAACGTATTTGACGCTGGAAGGAATAGAGACAGAAGAAAGAGAGGAACAATCAATAAACGCACCATATCCTATACTTATAACGCTGGAAGGAATAGTAACAGAAGTCAGAGAGGAACATTTATAAAAAGCTCCCTCTCCGATTACCCTTGTTCCTTCTGCAATTTCACAGGCTCCGGCCAGTTCGGGTTTGACTGCAATTAAGCAGTTGTCGACATACAATGCATTGTCCACCCAATTTGAAGGGTCATTATAGAAGGCTGTTCCTATGAACACATCCCAGCCTATGGTTATCATGCTGGAGGGAATGGAGACGGAAGTGATTTCGGAACAATTGTAAAAAACGTTATCATTAATACCTGTCACAGTGTAGGTATATTCCCCATGGGTGACGGTACTTGGAATAATGATCTCGCCGGAAATGGAAGAGTAAGAGTAATCTTTGGCTACCGAAACTTCAGAAGGTCGGTCACGATTGATGGAATAGTAGAATTGGCCCTCTTGAAAGTCGCTACTTTGTGCCCAGGTGGCAAGATACACCATGACAAAGGCCAGAAGGAATAACATTTTTTTCATAAGTGTACGTGTTTATGGTTTAAAAAATATATAGAGTCAAAAAGCAGAATTGTGTTTTATGATAGAAGATATATCCTAATATGTGCTACAAATACACTGAAATTGAAAGCAGAATTGCGCTTTGTGCAAGGACTCCTCCTATACCATACAAATATAATATAAATATCTGATATTCACAATAGACAAATATATATAATCATTATTTTTTTGCTAATAAAATAATGATTAAACCCAAACAGACCATCAATTTTCGTGGAGGATTTCGTGTTGCTGCCAGGCAACTTTATTTTAGCATTTGCCGAAGGGCTATAGCGAGAAAAAGCGGGAAGCAAGATGCCAAGTACGGAATCTATCGTAAAGTTTAATAACCGTTTTGGGTTAAATATATGAAATATGTTATCAAACATACGTGCTCCGCTTTGAATTTTACAAATAAGTTCCTACTTTGCGAAAGGAAAAGAAAAATGCCGAAAACGAAGCCGGCGCTCAAGCCGGGAAGCGTTTCCGGGCATCTTTTTATTTACCGCAAATGGAAAAACATCATTTACTAACTTTTTAATATTCTCTAATACAATGAAAGTTTACGAAACCAACGAAATTAAAAACATTGCCCTCATTGGTAGTAAGGGCTCGGGGAAAACCACACTCGCAGAAGCGATGCTTTACGAGTGTGGAGTTATAAAACGAAGAGGCAGCATTGAAAACGGCAATACCGTATGCGACTATTTCCCGGTGGAAAAGGAATACGGCTACACGGTATTCTCCACGGTATTCTATGCAGAATTTCTGAACAAGAAGCTCAACGTAATCGACTGCCCGGGTGGCGACGACTTTGTAGGCAATGCGATTACGGCCCTTAACGTCACCGACACCGGCGTATTGCTCGTCGACGCTCAATACGGCGTGGAAGTCGGCACGCAAAACATTTTCCGTACCACTGAAAAAATTAAAAAACCTGTCATCTTTGCTGTCAACCAGCTTGACGGTGACAAAGTGGATTTCGACAACGTCATCCAACAAATGAAGGACGTGTTCGGCAATAAAATCGTCCTGATTCAATATCCTATCAACCCGGGTACAGGCTTCAACGCCATGATTGACGTGCTGCTGATGAAGATGTACAGCTGGGGTCCTGAAGGGGGTGTTCCTACCATTTCTGAAATTCCGGCGGACCAAATGGAAAAAGCGAAAGAGCTGAACAAGCTGCTCGTGGAAGCCGCTGCCGAAAACGACGAAAACCTGATGGAAAAATTCTTCGACCAGGGAGTTCTTACTGAAGACGAAATGCGCGAAGGTATCCGCAAGGGCCTTATTGACCGCAGCATTTTGCCGGTATTCTGCGTGAGCGCGCTGAAAGACATGGGCGTTCGCCGTATGATGGAATTCCTCGGCAATGTCGTTCCTTTCGTCAGCGACATGCCAGTTCCGGTCGACACCAAATTAGAAGAAGTTCCGGCCGACTCCAACGGTCCGACAAGCATATATGTGTTCAAGACATCCGTTGAACCGCACATCGGTGAAGTTTCCTATTTTAAAGTAATGTCGGGTACGCTCAAAGCCGGCGACGACCTTACGAACATGCGTACAGGCAACAAGGAACGCATCGCACAGATTTTCTGCGTATGCGGACAAATCCGTACGGCCGTCGACGAAATCCACGCCGGCGACATCGGTGCAACCGTGAAGATGAAAGACGTGAGCACAGGCGACACGCTCAACGAAAAGAACTGCGAACACGTGTTTGACTTCATCAAATACCCGGCACCGAAATTCCAGCGCGCCATCAAGCCGGTGAACGAAGCCGACGCTGAAAAGCTCAACGAAGTGCTCAACCGCATGCACCTCGAAGATCCGACTTGGATTGTGGAACAGTCGAAAGAACTGAAACAGACTATCGTTTCCGGACAAGGTGAATTCCACCTCCGCACATTGAAATGGCGTATCGAAAACAACGATAAGATTCAAATCAATTTCATCGAGCCGCGTATTCCTTACCGCGAAACTATCACGAAGGCTTCACGCGCCGACTACCGCCACAAGAAGCAATCGGGCGGCGCCGGACAGTTCGGTGAAGTTCACCTCATCGTTGAACCTTACACAGAAGGCATGCCGGAACCGGACGTTTACAAATTCAACGGACAGGAATTCCGCATGAACATCCGCGACAAACAGGAAATTCCATTGGAATGGGGCGGCAAGCTCGTTGTCTACAACTGTATCGTGGGTGGTGCCATCGATGCACGCTTTATCCCTGCTATCGTGAAAGGCTTGATGGACCGCATGGAACAAGGTCCGTTGACAGGTTCTTACGCACGCGACGTACGCGTTTGTATCTACGACGGTAAGATGCACCCGGTTGACTCCAACGAAATCTCCTTCCGCCTTGCCGGACGTAACGCCTTCAGCGAAGCATTCCGCAATGCGAACCCGAAGATTCTGGAACCGGTTTACGATGTAGTGGTACTCGTTCCGTCCGACAAGATGGGTGACGTGATGAGCGACTTGCAAGGACGCCGTGCCATCATCATGGGTATGGAAAGCGAAAAGGGATTTGAAAAAATCACAGCCCGCGTTCCGTTAAAAGAAATGTCGTCCTACTCTACTGCCCTCAGCTCTATCACAGGCGGCCGCTCTTCTTTCACCATGAAGTTTGCGTCCTACGAACTCGTTCCAGGCGACATTCAGGAAAAACTGCTCAAGGCTTACGCCGAAGAAAACAAGGAAGAATAACAGACATTCAGACTTATATACTCCGAAACGGACATCTGCCAGACAGGTGTCCGTTTTTTCGTTCCCACCCGAAACGACAGGCCAAAAGAATCAATTAGAGGTTAGGGGTTATAGGTTAGAGTTGCCGGTAGATTTTTTTCGCGACAAACAGGGGAATTTTTGCTCTTTTTGTTCTTCTGTCAAAATAATTGGACAAAAGGGCATAATTTTGAGGATGTTATCAAAGGATGTCCTCCTCTAAGATGAACTGCACCCAAAAAGTTGGAGAGTTAAAAACTGT
>UQUV01000077.1 GCA_900544305.1 uncultured Porphyromonadaceae bacterium | reverse complement strand
TTATTTACTGCCAGAGCCGCTTAGGCTTGGCTAATTTTTAACGAACTATTGATATAATAGAAAACAACTTTCCATAAAAATTGTCTTGACAAATATAGCGACTCTTTTTCATAATTCACGGAATTACGTCATTAAATTACATTTTGTTAACTTTACAGCCATTTTACTTACATCTATCAACCGCTCCGCCAACATTAGCAGAATATGAAACACATTTTTATTTAAGATATCCGAATTTTATTTTTCGTCAGTCCAGAAAACATTAGTATATTTGTAAGCTAAATACAGAATAAGGACAATGAGCAAATATTTAATTTTTAGATTCGTTTGTTTGGTATTGCTATGGGTCGCTCTATGCGTTATTCTGCTCACAAGCAGAAAGATAGACTTTATGGTCATATTCTCCATCATAGCCTCCGGCATTGTGATTTTTGTTCCGGTATACAAAAAATACAAGAGCGGCAAATACAGTAACAAGGATTAAGAATTAAACGATTAAATAGCTAACGTGGAACACAACAATATAACAGACAACAAATATCCACTGCTGTCAAAAATTGACAGTCCTGCCGACTTACGAAAAGTTCCGGAAGAAAAGCTTCCGGATGTCTGCGCAGAACTGCGGAAATTTTTGATTGACCATCTGTCGGAAAATCCGGGACACTTTGCGTCGAACATGGGAAGCGTCGAGCTGACAGTGGCGCTTCATTATGTGTTCAACACACCCTACGACCGTATTGTGTGGGACGTCGGGCACCAGGCTTACGGACACAAAGTGCTGACTGGACGCCGCGACAGATTCAAAACCAACCGAAAGTTGAACGGCCTCAGCGGCTTTCCGTTTCCCGACGAAAGCGAATACGACACTTTCGCTGCCGGCCACGCCTCCAATTCCATTTCGGCGGCTCTCGGAATGGCCATAGCATCCAGCTTGAACAAGGACAAACAACGCCGTAATGTCATTGCCGTAATCGGCGACGCATCCATCGGTGGCGGACTTGCTTTTGAAGGCCTCAACAATGTGGCATCCAGCCAGAACAATCTGCTGATAATATTGAACGACAACGATATGTCAATCGACCACAACGTCGGTTCACTCAACCAGTCGCTCGTCAAAATCAATACGTCAAAAAGCTACAACCGCATTCGTTTCAAAGTTTACAAGGCACTGCGGAAACTGCACCTTATTGACGACAAACACCGCGGCATTATCCTGCGGTTCAACAACAGCCTCAAGTCGCTCATTTCACGACAACAGAACATATTTGAAGGGCTGAACATCCGTTATTTCGGACCTTATGACGGACACGACATCGAACGCCTCGTTCGCGTGTTCAACGACATCAAGGACATGGACGGTCCGCGCATCCTTCACCTCCGCACGACAAAAGGTAAAGGCTACGAACCGGCCGAAAAAAATCCAACACTCTGGCATGCTCCCGGAAAATTCAACAAGGAAACGGGCGAGGTTATCAGAGAAAAGAGCGACGGCCGCATGAAATACCAGGACGTTTTCGGCAAAACGCTGGTTGAACTGGCCGAAAAGAATCCGAAAATCGTAGGCATCACAGCAGCCATGACAACGGGCTGCTCCATGACCTATATGCAGGAAGCATTCCCTGAACGTACGTTTGACGTCGGCATCGCCGAAGGCCATGCCGTGACCTTCTCCGGCGGACTGGCCAAAGACGGCATCAAACCGTTCTGCTGCATCTATTCCACTTTCCTGCAGCGCGGCTACGACCACATCATCCACGACGTAGCGCTGCAAAAGCTGCCAGTCACGTTCTGCATCGACCGTGCCGGACTGGTGGGAGAAGACGGAGCGACGCACCACGGAGCATTTGACCTCAGCTATCTGCGGAGTATTCCGAACATGATTGTGGCATCGCCTTATGACGAACACTATCTGCGCAACCTGATGTACACATCGCAAGTCCGCAACTTCGGACCATTTGCCATCCGCTATCCTCGAGGCAAAGGTCTTCTGACCGACTGGAAAAACGAAATGAAGGAAATACCCGTCGGTAAAGGACGCAAACTGAAAGACGGTACAAAAGTTGCGGTTCTGACAATCGGTCCGATAGGCAACATTGCCAGCCAGGCCATTTCAGAAGCAGCAGAAAAAGGCGTTGATGCAGCCCACTACGATATGATATTCCTGAAGCCGCTCGACAATGAGCTGCTGGAAGAAGTGGCTAACCATTTCAACAAAATTATAACGCTGGAAGACGGTACCATTTGCGGCGGATTGGGTACAGCCGTAACCGAATGGATGAACGACCACCACAAAAATGTGGAAATTCTCCGTCTGGGTCTGCCCGACGCGTTCGTCAAACAAGGAACAGTCAGCCAGCTATATGAGCGATGCGGCATTGATAAAGACAGCATCGTAAAACATATTTTAGAATTAGGAAAATAAGTATTTATGAAAATTGTTATTGCAGGAGCCGGTGAAGTTGGCACACACTTGGCAAAACTTCTTTCAAACGAAGGTCTTGACATTATTCTCATAGACCCGGATGAACTGCGTCTGCAGGTGGTGGATTCCAACTATAACCTCATGACTCAAACCGGCAGTCCCACTGCATTCAAGAAACTGAAGGAAGCGGGAGTAAACCATACTGACCTGTATATTGCCGTCACTCCGTTTGAAACACGCAATATCGTGTCATGCAGTATGGCAAAACATTTGGGAGCAAAGAAAACCGTTGCTCGAATTGACAACTACGAATTTCTTAAACCGGAATACAAGCCCTTTTTCAAAGGCATAGGAGTTGACGAACTGATTTATCCGGAAAACTTTGCATCATTGGAAATCATTTCTGCCCTACGCCATTCGTGGGCGCGTAACTGGTTTGAACTTTACAACGGTGAGCTGACACTGATCGGTGTGAAACTACGGGAAAATGCACAGCTCATCGGTATGCAACTGAAAGAGCTGGCGTCCAGCGGACACTCGTTCCACATATCGGCCATACGCCGCAAGCACGAAACAATCATCCCTCGCGGTGACGACCATCTGGAAGTGGGCGACATTGCCTATTTCACCACCCAACGCCAGAATGTGGAGAACGTAATGAACATCTGCGGAAAGAAGCAGCATCATATCCGCCGCATACTCATTATGGGAGGCAGTCGTATCGGCACCCAACTGGCAAACATGCTCGACGATTCCTATCGTATCAAAATTATCGAAATGGATCGCGACAAGTGTCTGAAGCTCATCAAACAGGTGCCTGACAACTGTCAGATTGTCAACGGCGATGCCCGCGACATCGACCTGCTGAAAGACGAAGGCATCAGTGACTACGATGCATTCATAGCCTTGACCGACAGCTCGGAAACGAACATTCTTGCCTGCTTGACAGCCAAAGAATTCGGTGTTAAAAAAACAATTGCCGAAGTGGAAAATATCCAATTCATCGCACAGGCCGAAAACCTGAACATCGGAACAGTCATCAACAAAAAGCTGTTGGCTTCCAGCAAGATTTTCCAAATACTGCTGGACTTCGACGAATCCAACGCAAAATGTCTGGCTCTCACCGATGCCGAAGTTGCGGAGCTTGTTGTGAAAGAAGGGGCAAAAATCACCAAAGCGCCGGTAAAGGACTTGAAACTTTCGCACGACATGACCATCGGTGGACTTATCCGCGACGGCAAAGGTATGTTGGTTAACGGTAACACACTGATACAGCCGGGCGATCATGTGCTCGTATTCTGCCTTGGTGGTGCAATACACAAAATCGAAAAGATATTCAACTGATTTTTAGACTTGCAAAAATGTTTTCAAACAGACAACATATCAATATCCGAACAATCATCCGACTGTTGGGACTGCTGCTGCTTATCGAAGCGGCGTTCATGCTTGCCCCGCTCGCGGTCTGCTATGTCTACGATGAGCTGGAGGAAGCCAAAAGCTTCATCTACTCCATCGCCATTACAGCCGCATCAGGATTGGCCATCACTCTTTTTGTCCGTACACAAAACAATGACATGGGGAAACGCGAAGGTTTCCTGATTACGTCGTTGACTTGGGTTGTGTTTTCTCTGTTCGGAATGCTCCCGTTCGTATTCGGGAATACGCACATGTCGGTTTCCGACGCTTTTTTTGAAACGATGTCAGGACTGACCACTACAGGTGTTTCGGCCATCACTTCCGTTGAGGATGCCTCCCACGGCATACTGATGTGGCGTGCCATCACCCACTTTATCGGCGGTATGGGAATCATTCTTTTCACCCTGGCCGTACTGCCAATGCTGAACAAGCAGAGCGGCATCCAGCTGTTCAACGCAGAAGTGACCGGTATCACCCACGACAAAATACGTCCGCGCATCAGCCATACGGCAAAAAGTCTGTGGATGATTTATCTGGTGCTGAACGCCGCCCTCATAGCTTTGCTGTGGGCCGGTCCGATGAACCTGTTCGATGCCGTGTGCCATTCATTCGCCACCATTTCTACAGGCGGATTCTCCACAAAAAATGCCAGCATAGCTGCCTATGATTCCATTTATGTCAATGGAGTCATCACATTTTTCATGTTCCTGTCGGGTGTAAACTTTGCACTGATTTTCAAAGCTACCCACGGCAATTTCAAGGCACTGTATAAAAACGACACATTCCGCTGGTATCTTACCATCACCTTGGTCGTTTTTGTGTTGATTCTAACTACGCTATATTTTGCGTCACCAAATCAGGAAATCGGAAAACTTGTATCCACTATCCTGTTCCAGACCGTATCGGCCATCACCTCGACCGGATTTTCCGTTTCCGACCTGACTGCATGGCACGGCATAGCGTTGCTTTCCATCTGTTTTGTTATCTTTACCGGAGCTTGCGCCGGTTCAACTACAGGTAGTGTGAAAGTCGACCGCGTGGTTCTTATTTTCAAGAACCTTAAAAGTGAAGTGTACAAAACCTTGCATCCGAACACGATTGTTCCCATACGGGTCAATGAAAAAGTAGTATCGAACGACGTTATCACAAAAGTTGTCACATTCCTGCTTTTCTTCATCATCTTCATATTTATAGGAACGATGCTCCTATTGGCAACCGACCCGCAAATGTCGCTATTCGACTCGTTCTTTGCCGTACTTTCATGTCTCTGCAACAATGGTTTGGGACACGGATTCACCGCCAGTTCCTACGCAGGAATTTCAGCTGTAGGCAAATGGATTCTGTCGTTCCTCATGCTTGTCGGACGTTTGGAAGTGTTTACGGTAATTATCCTATTCACCCGAACTTTCTGGAGCAAGGAATAACAAAAGAACACGCAAGAAAAAAGCGGCTTTAACCGTAGGGAAATACAAAAATATTCTTTCAAAAGATTTCAATTGAAATCAAAAGTTTTTATGTAATTCTGGAAAACTTCTGTTAGTACCTTATACAAAGGACTTTGGGATAATTACCCGTTTTTGAGGTAATGACTTGGCAACGGTACAATCTGCTGCGTTCTACCTTGAATTGCTTTCAAGTAACTCGTTTCTGTGTACAAAAATAATAGAATAGTCC
>UQUV01000076.1 GCA_900544305.1 uncultured Porphyromonadaceae bacterium | reverse complement strand
TATCAATCAGCGTGCTTATTTTCAACGGATTAGTTACAATTTTAACGAAGTATTAGTTTATGAAAAAGCTTTTATTCACCATTGTGGCAACTTTTCTGTTTGCCTTTACGTCGTTGGCTGCCGGCAAGCCTGAAATGGAATTTAAAGTGACTTCACACGATTTCGGATATATTGACGAATACGGAGGTAATGTGAGCTATGAGTTTGAGTTCACCAATACCGGCGACAAGCCGCTCATGATTATATCCGCCCGCGCCAATTGCGGATGTACCCGTCCGGAATTTTCAAAACGCCCGATTGTTCCAGGCGGAAAGAGTACAATCAAGGTGACATACGTGCCTAAGGGCAGACCGGGAACCTTTACGAAAGGAGTTACCGTCAAGACGAATATCGGTGTCAAGCATCTTGTCGTCAAAGGAGTTGTCGTTCCGAAAAAGCAGGAGGAGAAACAGTAGAAATGAAACGTCTGCTTCTGTTGTTGGCCGTTCTTTTGCCGCTGGCCCTCCCGGCGCAACTGACATGGAACGCGACTTCCCATGACTTCGGAACCATTTATGAGGAAAATGGGGTAGCGACGCATACGTTCGAGGCAACAAATACGTCGAAGTCGGCCGTTTCCATTCTTCGCATTGTTTCGTCGTGCGGATGCACTACGGCCAATTTCAACGATTCGACTGTCGCTCCGGGTGAGGTGATGAGCCTGACGGCGATGTTTACGCCTTCCAACCGTCCCGGCAGATTCAGCAAACAGGTTACCGTATGCACTACCGACGGCAACTACCGGCTGACGGTAAAGGGAAAGGTTGTCCCGACAGAAGGAACGCTCAACCTGTTTTTCCCGGAAAAAAGCGGCTGCTTGCGTGTCAACAACCGGCAGCTCATGGCGGGAAAAGTGACGCGGAATTCGTCGGCGACTGTCTATGTTGCGGGATTCAATGCAGGCGACAGCGTCATGCATCCTCAAATAGCGGGTAATCCGTCATTTGTCACGGCGGAATGCCGTCCGACAGCGGTTGAGCCGAACGAGCGTTTCTCCGTGTTTTTGCGGTTTACGGCTGTCGATTCGCTCGACTACGGCATCACGGAAATTCCGATGACACTGGAGGACGGAAACGGAAACAGCCTGCCCGTCACGCTGACAGCCACTGTTGCCGCTCCCGAACGCAGCAATGAGGATGCGCCTTCGGTAGCCGTTTCAACCGACCGGATAAATTTCGGCAATCTGACCAAAACAAAACGCCCCAAAGATACGTTCACTCTAAAGAACAACGGGAAAACGACGCTGCTCATAAAGAAAGCCTCCGTGCTCAGCGAGGCTCTGACCGTAGAGCGGTGTCCCCGGAAAATCGAACCGGGCGAATCGGCAACGCTGAAAGTGAGCTGCAATCCCGAATTTGTGAATGAAAATGTTTTAAATACGGAAATAATATTATTTACCAACGACCCTGCCGCACCAACCGTAAAAGTGAGGGTGGTGGGATATAAAGAATAACAATATGGAACACCCTGAAAATAACGAACAGTACACGGGACTGACCGTGAACAGTGGCGTGGAACAGCCGCCACAAGTCAACCCCTACCTGAAACTGCAGAAACGCAAGCGCATGATGACTTCAGGCGAGTTTGTGGAAGGCATCCTGAAGGGCGACATTACGGTGCTGAGCCGTGCAGTGACTTTGGTGGAAAGCCAGGTGCCGGAACATCAGGCCATCGCTCAGGAAGTAATTGAAAAATGTCTGCCCCATGCCGGAAATTCACGCCGTATCGGCATCACCGGTGTTCCGGGAGCGGGCAAGAGTACGTCAATCGACGTGTTCGGTCTGCACGTGCTTCGCGACGGCGGAAAACTGGCCGTGCTTGCCATTGACCCGAGTAGCGAACGCACGAAGGGCAGTATCCTTGGCGACAAGACCCGTATGGAAAAACTGTCGATTCATCCGAATGCCTTTATCCGTCCCAGCCCATCAGCGGGTTCTTTGGGCGGTGTGGCACGCAAAACACGTGAAACCATCGTGCTCTGTGAAGCGGCAGGCTACAACAACATATTTGTGGAAACCGTAGGTGTAGGGCAGAGCGAAACGGCCGTACATTCGATGGTCGACTTCTTCCTGCTCATTCAGTTGGCCGGAACGGGCGACGAATTGCAGGGCATCAAGCGAGGCATTATGGAAATGGCTGACGGTATCGTCATCAACAAGGCCGACGGCGACAACATTGACCGCGCCATGCTTGCCAAGGCACAGTTCCAAAGCGCGCTCCACTTGTTCCCGCCCACAACATCGGGCTGGATGCCGGAAGTGCTCACATACTCCGGATACTACGAACTGGGCATTAAGGAAGTGTGGGAGATGATTGACCGCTATTTTGCTTACGTTAAAGGCAACGGCTTCTTCGAACAGCGCCGTATGGCACAGGAAAAATACTGGATGTATGAAACCATCGACGAACAACTGAAGGCAAACTTCTACCGCGATGAGGAAATCGAAGCCATGTTGAAACTGAAAGAAAACAACGTGCTCGACTGCCGTCAAAGCTCATTTGTGGCAGCTCGCGAAGTGCTCGACTTCTATTTTGCGAAACATGGTTTGAAATAATAGAGGTTTACTGTTTACGGATTACAGTAGTTCCTGACTGAAAGATTACGATTTACGGGGTTTAAAATTTGCTTGGCAAATTTTAAACCCCGTAAACTATATATTGTCAACCGTAAACAGTAAACCGTAAACTTATTTAACCAATACTTTCAACGGGCGTGCCGACTGGTCGCTGTAGAGTACGAATGCTCCGTAAGGAAGCAGTATGCAGTCGCCTTTTTCCACGCTTGGCAGCACTTTGATGACACGGCCGACCATGTCGACGATGCGCACGTTCGTGTGCGGTTCTGCCACCAGGAAGCGCAGGCCGTTGGCAATGTTCATGGCCACCAGCGGGTTGTCGCTCTCAATACCTCCGACTCCGCCTGTCAGGCTGACGTGCACCTCGTTGGATTCCGGCGATTTTTCGCCGTAGCGTACCGACTGCACGGAATAATAGTAGTCGGCCCCGCTTTTCCCGTTGGTAAAGTCGTAGAACAGGTCGTCGGCATCCGTGCTTTCGCGGTAGACGTTGGCTAATGTTCCGTTTTCATATTCCTTTATTGTCACGATATAATAGTCCACCACTTCCGGATTTGACGGACGAAGCCAGTTGGCACGGAAACCTGTCGAGCTGACATTCGATGCTTCCACTGCCTCAACGCGGTCGAACACCGGCATATCCACGCCTTTTCCCTTCAAGTTGACTACGTAGCTGGTAATACCTACCAGTCCGCCGTCATACAGCAGGAGTTTTGCCTCATAGTCGCGGGCTTCTTTTGGCGTGAAGGTCACTTTCAGCGTGTAGCCGCCGCTATTGACATCCACCCATGAAACGGATGCCGTAGGAATGGAAAAGTTCAGTGCGTCGTAGCCGTATATCTTCAATGTGAGGTTTTCGCTGAGCGAGCCGCGTATATCCACATCTACCGTTACATCCTTGCCGCAGATGACCTCGCCGAAATCGACGGTAGAATTGTGCTCCGGCAGCACGAGGGTGCCGTCACCCACCGGTGGCAGGTCGCCGGCTTCATAAGGTACGCCCACTTTGTCGCCCCAGATGAATTCCACCAGGTCGGGCATGTCGATAAACGGATTGCGGTTGTGCTGTATGCGGTACACTTCTTCGTTTCTGTCCAGCTCCTTTTTTGAAACAGGGTCGGCGCGGTGCCATTCCAGCAGCATGTCGATAGCCCATTGTGCCATGGAGGGATATTCGCCGTTGAGCATCATGTAGGTATATTTCCAGGAAAAGTCCTGATAGCAGGTTGCCATATAGAAGTAGGTGCGGGCAAAGTCGCCTTTGTATTCGTCGTCAGGCTCGAAAACCCGGCTGCTGCCACCGCCTTGTCCGGCAATAGGATAGCCGACTTTCGTCACGCCATTGTCGTAGGTAGCCGTACCCACTTCGCCCAGCGGGTAGTTGCTCTTTTTCATGTTGGCCGGTCCGTCGGAAGGATAAAGGTGGTTGAGGTCGGTATAGGCCGGATTTTCGTCGCCTCCCCACCAGCTTTTAGGCAGACTGTGTTCACGGTTCATGCCGCTCCAGCCGTCGGAAACATAGCGTTGGATGTCGGAATACATATCCCACCAAGTGCCGTCGTCGCGCACATCCGTATATTTAAAGCATTGTGCAAACAGCCCGGAATAGCTGTTTGTGGAGTGGTTCTTGATGATTTCATGCAACCGTGTTTTCAGATAACGGTCCTTCAATCCGTTAATACCGTTGTAATATCCGCTCGGTATTTCAGCAAAAATTGCAGGCGTCGCCAACAGAATCATTGCCAGCAGAGCCAGTTTGCCCAGCATTTTTTTCACGTTCATCTAACAGTAGTTTTTAGGTTTTTATTATCCTCCATAACTCCTCAAAATCGGAGACATAGCTTGCAAATTTAAGGCATCGTAGATATAAATGCAATTGCCGTGTGACGGAAAGCCCGTGATTTTAAACAAATTTAGTAATTTAATGCTCTTGCGCATATTTCCGATATCCATCTGCTTTAATGATTTTTATCCATGGTTCGCTTGTTTGACCGGCATTTAATTCTTACTTTTGATATAGTCAGCCGTGGCTGAATTGTTATAACCATTTTAGAACCTAACATTCATCAGAATGAAAAAATTTTTTCTGCCAACTTTTCTGACACTTGCCGGCATGGCCGTAGCAGTGCAGGCACAAACTTCGGACGGATTGCTTTTTGAGCAAATCGACATGACGGAAAACTATCGCGTCGACATTCCGGAACAGGACCGTTTCGACGACCGGACATACTATCAGATGTCGAAAGTGTCATGGCAATGGCCGGTGAGCTACAAAGGCAAGACTCCCGTCAATCTGCAACGGACTATTCTTGAAAATGATTCGGCGGCATTGAACGATATTCGGGAAGTGCTTCGCCGTTCGATGAGGACATCCGTGCTCAACGAAGACTATCGTCTTATTCCCGTGAAAGAAGTACCCGAGAATGTGGGATCTGCCTTTATGGAGGATCAGAGTTCCCTGCAGGTGGAATATGTCAATCAGCGGATTGCCGTATTTCGGCAGCAGAACTACATATATTCCGGAGGTGCACACGGCAACCATGGTGTGCTTTATATTTGCTACGACCTTCAGGCTGACAAGGAGATTGTTTGCGACGATATCATCGGTGACGAGTCGGGAGTGAAAAATCTGATTCTGAAGAAGCTGATGCAGCGGTATGGCTGCGAATCATTGGAGATGCTTGGCGAACGCCTGTTCTTGGAAAATTTTGAGGCCAGCAACAATATCCGCATGGATGAAGATGGTCTTACGTTCGTTTATAATCCTTATGAAATAGGTCCTTACTCCGAAGGGGTGATTGAAGTGACGGTCAAGGCCGATGAAATGCTTCCGTTGCTCACTCCGTACGGAAAACAGATATTGCCATAAGCAATGGCGGCAAACGGTAAGGCTCCACCTTTTGCGTGGAGCCTTTTTTGTTGTCGGAAGTGCCGGTTTTTACGGATGTACATCGGGCTGTTTTGCTATTTGGCTGATTTATAGTAATCTGTGCTGCGTATTTGTACATCTTATGTGTATGGATGTTTCCGTATTGTTCCGTAATTTTGCACCCACGAAAATGACAACTGAAGAAAATAAAGATTGATTGTATGAGCAAATTGAGATTATTCGCATTTATTTTATTAGGAATTATTACTGTCCGCTAAAGACGTGCATTCCCTCCCAACTTGCTGAAATAGA
>UQUV01000075.1 GCA_900544305.1 uncultured Porphyromonadaceae bacterium | reverse complement strand
TCTATTATCTTTTTTACTTCTTCCCTCATTTCCCGGATTGCCGTACTTTCCACCTTCGGTTCTTTGGTCAGCACAGCTCCGGCGGCAGCCCGCAATTTATCCACCTGGTAGAACTCCGGCTCTGCATATAGCTTGGCTAACAAATAATATGGATACAATCTCTCCGGCAGTATCCCGATAGCCTGAAGCAATTCTTCTTCCGCCTCCCGGTAATCTCCGAGCATCTGCCGGTTTTTGGCGATCATGTACCGGATCATCGGGTCTCCGCTCAGCCGCTTCGCCCGTTCCAGCACCCGTATCGCTTCGGCGTGTTGTCCCGTCTTGCTGAGGCATTGCGCCTCTTCGAACAAGAATTCAGGTTTATGCTTTAGCTTGTCATGCAAACTGTGATAATCTTCCGCAACCGATTCATACGCCTTGTTGTTGTAGATCATCTGCATCCGTCCCCATCGTTTATATGCCTCATATTGCCCTTTCTGCAAGATGAACAGACAGACGGAGGCAAGCGACAACAGACTTATCATCGTAATATGGCACACCGGTGATACGGATAGGGCAGATGATCTTGTCCGCGTCCCATCTTCCGTCACGCATATCGCCCCCAAAAACACCAACGCCACCCAAAACGACGGCAACTGCAACGGATAGGACGACACCGCGAACACCGCTAACGCCAACACGCCACCGGCCGTTCCCTGCTGCCTGTTCCGGATTCCATAGTACGCCATGCTCCCCAGCCATGCCACGAACACGATCAACCCTCCGACCCCCTGTTCCAGCCCGATCTGCAGGTATTCGTTGAACGCATATTCGGGACATCCCGCCACCCGTTTCTCCCGGTCTGTTGCGTTCCCTGTTGCGAAATACCCGCCTTGCGCCTCCGCGTATGCCGCCGGGAATCCGCCTAACCCCGTTCCTGCAAGCGGCTGTCCGGCAATCGCTTTCACCGTCACTTTCCACATCAGCAATCGCCCGTCCGCCGAATCTTGTTTCATCCCGTAAACCCCGGCAATGGTACATCCCACCAATATCGCCACAATTGCAATAAAAGGAATTGTAGCATTCTTATACCTTCGACATACAGCTTTCGTCTTCTCCCATCCGATCCGTTCCGTCCAGTACACCCATCCGCAAGCCACGACCGCCGCCATCCACGCCGACCGACTCATTCCGGCAGGCAGGACAATCAGGATAGCTCCGGCGCATACCCAACCGAAATAATGCATCCCCTTTTGAAACCGCAACGCCGTCCACAGGCAAACCGGCAGCACGACCGCTAAGTACCCGCAGTAAGGCCCCGGATTAAAGAAAGAACCCGTCAGCCGGAAAAGCGAATGGTTGGAATAGGCATAGCCATGCAATTGCTGCATTCCCCAGACGGCTTCGACCAGTCCGGTGAGCATCAGCACAAATAAGAAAAAGAACTTCAGGCAAGGAGCCTCTGTAAGAAAATAGCGCAACAGAAACCACAACACGACCAACTGCCCGCCGAAAAGCAGTTTTTCGGGTTCGGGATCGAGCTGCCAGTCGTATGTCGCGAGCGTGATCCCGGCAAAGAGGAGCAACAATCCGTCCGGCAATGCAAACGGGATGCTTTTCCTCCCGCCAGGCCATGCCGTCACAACCGTCCCGATCGCCATCAGCGCCATCGACAGGTGGAACCAGAAGACTTTCCCCGTCACAATGCCGTTCGCCAATGCGCTGTCGCCGACGAACGGCGTGGCGATCAGCATCGCCCCGAAAACGGATGCCAGTGCAGTCCGGATTCCATGCCTATGCAATTTGAGTTCCATGCCGGTGTATTTTATTTCCATGCTTATCCGTTTTTTATTCGATTTTCTTCATGAACCGATCCCAGCGGAACTGCCCGGTGTACGGATCGACCGATTTCCAGACAAATGCCGCCTTGCCGACGATATATTCTTCCGGCAACAAGCCCCAATAGCGCGAGTCCTGCGAGTTCAGGCCTTTGTCACCCGCCATGAAATAATAGTTTTTCAAGAAGCGGTATTCCCGTATCGGTTCGCCGTTCAGGAAAACGGTTGAATCATTATAGTTGATTTCCGCTTTTTGTTCCCATGCGATCAGCTTGCGGTATAACAGATAATTTTCCCGGTTCATTTCGACCTTGTCACCGGCTTTCGGGACATAGAGCGGTCCGAAATTCCGGATGTTCCAACTGATGACGGAGTCGAACGGGAATGCCTTATAGACACCGTCCGGAAACTCTCCCGGCAACGTCCGCCCGATGCGTTCCTGCGAATCCATGTTCCCGAGCGGTTCGTTCGTGCCGTTTATCCGGAACCTTCCGTTCCGGATGGAAAGCGTGTCGCCCGGCAATCCGATACACCGTTTGATGTAGTATTTCAGGATATGCATCTCGATCTTGTCCCAGCCGTTGGGATGCGGGAAGTTGAAGACCAGCACGTCGCCCCGCTTTGTTTTCCGAAATCCCGGTGTGCGGTGTATCTCGGTCTGTTCCAGCCGCAGCGTCGCGTTGAGGTCGAACAGCCGTGCGCCGAGCGTCGGTTTCCAGACCGCCACGAAATCCCCTTCGACCAGTTCCGGCTCCATCGAGTCGCTGGGGATGCGGAAGGAGGCGAGGAGGAAGACTTGAGAGAAGAGCCAAAAGGCGATCAGAACCACCAAAGCGAGAAATAGATTCAATAATATGTTAATCCATCGTTTCACAATCTATCTTTTAGATTAAAAAATATATCATTTTATATTCAGGTTGCTACAATCAATACCAGTCAATTTTATTATCTTCATCACAAACGAATATTCTTTGTTGCTTTCCCTGCGAGCATTTAATGGCCAAAAGGGCTTTTTGAGGCACATTTTCAAATTCGATAAAAACATCATTCGCTATTTTGGTATTGATAAGTTGCCAATTATTATTATCCCAATAATATAAAGAATACTCCAATCCTGGCTGAATAGAATTTCCATCACAACGACGAATATACGAAATTTTGGATATATTTACTGGCCGGCAAAAATCAAAACCGACCCAATCTTCTCCTTTGGCACTGAAATTTGTCAATTGATCACCATCTGCTATATTAGCTGCGTTGTTGCTTTTATCAAAAATCGAATTTGTACATTTGATAATGTTGCCTTGAATGATCGAATCATGTTCATCATAGAAATAAATTTCAGCCATGTCACACTGACTTGTATCAGAAGATGTAAAACGCCAATATCGATATTCGGCATTTTTATCAAGAAACACTGTGCCATTTGTTAAATTCCCTTGAGGTAATTCCGCTATTTTCTTTGTATGATCAAATTCCCTGTTTTCAGAAGTTTCGATAATACCTCCTGTTATTTTTTTTCTAATAGAAAATACATTGTCTCCCAAAGGATATTTTCGATTCAATCTGATCGTACGAAAAGCTGAAGTGTCTGGTTCTATAAATTGGATATGCTTCGAAGCAGAAGCCAAAAACGGTTTGCTGATCGGAATAGCATTGCCATTAGAGTCATACGCCAAGGCGATATAACAGGTATTCAGTCCCATTCTTTCGAAAACCACATGACTACCAGCTATTTTCCCCCAATAGACAGGAGTCCAATTATTTCCATCATAGATGGCTATAAATGGAGATTGTCCACTCTTCAATGATTCCTGCAACGAAATACGTATGTCAATCGTAGGCATATATTCAGCGGTAACATCTTGTATAAACATATTCCTGAGTTTGGGTGGGATATATTTCTCAGTTGCGATTTTCAGATACTCTTCATTGGGTTTGTACACATTGCGGAAAATCTTAGGGACTTTCAAATATGGATAATGAACTGTGCCCGGATCTGTCGTATGGGGCGCAAACTCCAAGTTTCCAAAACGCGTTGTATAAACTGTATTCCAAGAATGTCCATTATTACCTGTAGACCAATTGGGCGTAAAATCATAAGCGACAGGAATTCCTTTACTACGCATGATTAAGACAGCCCCTAAACAATACGTGGCACAATTAGAAAAAGGAAGTTTCAGTATGATATCAGGATCATAAATCGGAAGTGTCTTTAATAATCCAAAACTTTGAGGTGTGTTTTTCATTTGGTTATTCACTTCTGTTGCTGCAAAAATTGGATTTCGTTTATACTCGTCACACAAATATGCCAGATCAATATCTCCTTTACAAATATCGTAATAGGCATTCCTCCATTCGGTAAGCGGCTGCCCTTCAAAACATTTATAAGGTAATAGATATTCACAAAATTGTTCGAAATCCAGATGTTCGGCCCATTCGCATTCTCTCCATTGTTTGAAAGCTTCATCGATTGACTGAATAAGAAACTCCGAAGTGATAACCTCTATATCCCGTTTCTGTTTATATTTACTTTCAAATCTAAGACGAAGCGATTCGATATGTTTTTCTTGTTCAAGTTTGTCTTCTGATAAAGCAACGACAGAATCAATGGCGTGATAATAGTCCTCAATGCCTTTATCATAAGAAGTATGGTAAGGCATGTATCGAATCAGGTATTGGGCTGCTTCCAGTTTCTGCCGATCATCCAGTTTTGCGTAGTGCGACAAAACCGCTTCAAGCTCCCCTCTGTTTTCTCCGGCTTCCCGCAGAGCGTATTCCACATCGGTTATTTGTAAGCCGCAAGCAAAAAGCATCAAGTAGAAAGGCAACGAAAAAAACAGATATTTTGTAGTTGTTTTATATTGCAATCTCATATTCATTGTTTTAGGGGAGAAACTATATTTCAATCATTCTTTATCATGACAGGATGAAAGATATGCACTTCTAAATCTTCGGAAATCTCTTGATCTGTAATTTTATCTACAAAAAAAAGGATTCCATCATGAAGCTGACACCAGCCTGTATAAGGATTGAATGTGTTTATGGGCAGTTTGATTTCTTTTATTTTATTAAGCTCATTATCAAACAGACATAAATAAAAATCCCGTTCTCTGGATAATAATTCCAGGTTTTCGTTTTTACCGAAATCAATGGCATCCACATGCAAACGGGCATACATATCACATGTCGGAAGATACATGATATCAAAAAAATGAGGATTTTCAAATCCGTGTCTTTGCCATTCTGTATAATCTGTTTTGGATTTACACTTTTGAGCTTTATTGGAAGTGTAATCGCTATCAGCTTTGTACATTTTTCCAGATCCTGTGTTCAAATCGATCTTGTAGAGATGTGATTCTATCGGATAATTATATAAAATGTAATCATCCCGAAAGTTGACATTCGGTTCACTCATGTTCGCATACCCTTTGCTTATGTCTGGTTCCGCAATAGATGGAGATAAATTGAAAGTTTTTACCTTTTGGTTTTCTTCGAGGAAAATTTCTTTTACTTTGAATCGGGGTGGCGAAACAGACCTATCTTTTACCGTGCATAGCAGCGACTGGTGCAGGGCATTGTAATACAAACGAATTGTAGACATAGCATGATTCGTATTTATGATCAATTCCTCGTCTTCTTGCAAAGAATTACGGATTTGAATACGTTTCAACACATTCCCTTTCGGATCAATCAGGAATACGGATTCCGATTCATCAGCAACCCAAATGGAGTCTTTTTGATATGCAAAAATTCCAGTTAAACGAGTTATGGCGTTAGGACCACTTGTTTGTAACGGAATTTGAATGATTTTTTTCTCCAGAAGATCGATACAATCCAAAGCATGTTCCTTATGGTTATATCCAATCAATATATGTTTAGCACCTACTTGTACCGAAGAAGACAAATAATAGGACTTTAGTTGTAATACGTCAGAAGGAGGGAAAAAAAGTTCCTCCTTCTGTATTTCAACTAAGTCATTATCAACGGTCTTTATATTTTCTCTTCTCTGAGAGCAAGATATACTAATGCAAATTATGCATAAATAATGAAATAGTAATTTGTACATGGTTATCTACAATACGTTGGACCATAACATTCAGGACGTTCACTGTCTTTAAAACGGCATTCATTTCCGGAACTTGATGGACATGGAAACAAATGATAGTTTGATTTATTCTCATCCCAAGCTAAAGCCTCGACATTTTCCAATGCCAAGTCAGAGAGTTGAACCTCATTTTTGTTTTGCTGGTAGTTCCAGCCTGC
>UQUV01000074.1 GCA_900544305.1 uncultured Porphyromonadaceae bacterium | reverse complement strand
ACTCTCGTTATTTGGTGACATTTAAAACCAATGCGATTTTATCGCACCAGTAATATTTGCAAATTATGGAACAAAATACACTACAACTGGAAGAAGCAATTGTAAAAATGCTAAAAACGGTCTATGACCCGGAAATACCGGTAAATGTCTACGACCTTGGTTTGATATATGGTATCGACATCAACGAAGAAGGCTGTGCAAAAATCGACATGACCCTGACAGCACCCAACTGTCCGGCTGCCGACTTCATCATTGAAGACATCCGAATCAAGCTGGAAAGCATCGAAGGCATCAAGAGTGTGGACATCAACCTCGTGTTTGAACCGGAATGGAACCAGGACATGATGACCGAAGAAGCCAAACTGGAGCTGGGCTTTCTATAAATAACAAACGAATGCAACAGAAACTGACCTATTTTCTGTCGGATTTCCACCTGGGGGCATCCTACTTCGAAAACCCTCTGGAGGTAGAACGAAAAGTTGTCGGATTCCTTGATTCCATAAAGGAGTCCGCCAAGACAATCTATCTGCTTGGCGACATTCTCGACTACTGGTATGAATACCGTTATGTCGTGCCCAAAGGCTTTGTCCGTTTTTTCGGCAAGCTGGCAGAACTTTCCGACATGGGAATAAAAATATACTGGTTCATTGGCAATCACGATATCTGGATTTTCGATTACCTGCCCAATGAGTTGGGAGTAGAAGTCGTGCAAAAAGAATGCATCTGCACCATTGACGGGAAAAAATTCTTTTTGGCACACGGCGACGGAGTGGGCAACCGTAAATGGACATTCCGGGCACTGCGCTGGATATTCCACAACAAAACCTGCCAAAAGCTCTACTCCTCCATACACCCGCGATGGACAATCCCATTCGCAAAAGGCTGGTCGAAAAGCAGCCGTGCAAAGGATTCTTATCCTGAATATCTTGGCGAAGACAAAGAATATCTCGAACAGTTTGCCAAATCATATTCCGACGAACCGATTGACTTTTTCGTATTCGGCCACCGGCACATCATGCTTGACAAGCAAATCAATGACAAATCGCGCATTATCATTCTTGGCGATTGGATACATTTTTGCTCTTATGCCGTATTTGACGGAAAAGAAATACAGCTAAAAAAACATATTTTATAACATAAAAATTGCAAATCGAAAGCCCGTGTGTTATTTTTAACATTATTTTAGAATTAACACATAATTCTGTAAACACTTGTAATACAGCACACATAGACTGCAATCAACATAGCATCGTCAACAAAACATAGTTAAAGAACATAATATTTTGCTTGCATAGTCAAAAATAAAGGCTGACATTTGCATCACAAACCTAAAACAATCTTTTTTACCTTAAAAAATTATACCTATTGGAAACCTATAAGGAAGGGACTTTGTGAAAAAGTTCCTTTTTTGTTTTTATATCCCTCTCTACTGTCATTTGCAGAAGTAAATTGTTTTTGTTTATTTTGTATAGCAAAAAATCGAAACGACAATGAACAGATATGCAGTTATCGTAGCCGGAGGAACAGGCTGCCGTTTTGGCTCAACCCTGCCGAAACAGTTCGTACCGCTCAATGGAGAGCCCGTACTCATGCACTCCGTCCGTGCATTTCACATCTACGACCCGACAGTGGAAATTATCGTAGTGCTGCCCAACGAATACCTGACATTATGGAACGACATCTGCAGGCAGCACGAGTTCACCGTACCCCATCGCATTGCCATCGGCGGTGAAAACCGTTTCGAATCTGTAAAGAATGCCCTTCATACAATAAAGGAAGCAGAAGGACTTGTAGCCGTCCACGACGGAGCCCGTCCGCTGGTCGACCAACAGACAATAGCCGACGGTTTCAACACAGCCGAACGCTGCGGCTCCGCCATACCTGTCATTCCTGTCACCGACAGCATCCGGCAGCTTGACCGTCAGGGCAGCCACACAATCAGCCGTGACACGCTCGTTGCCGTACAGACGCCTCAAGTGTTCAATCTTTCCCTACTGAAAGAAGCCTACAACACGGCCTACAGCCCGATGTTTACAGACGACGCCTCGGTTGTCGAATACCGGGGAACGGAGGTAGCGCTCTACAAAGGAAACGTGCGCAACATAAAAATCACCCATCCCGACGACATTAAAATTGCTGAAATAATACTCAACAAATAGAATGAACCGACTGGAGGACATGGACATAACCTACTTGACCGGAGTAGGACCAAAACGCGCCGAGCTTCTCAAAAAGGAGCTCGGCATTGCTACGTTTTATGACCTCCTCTATTTTTTCCCATCCCGATACGTTGACCGCAGCCGCATCTATCGTATAGCCGAACTCGACAGCGAGTCGCCCTACATCCAGCTGAAAGGACGCTTTGTCAGCTTCACCCAGCACGGAGAAGGGGCAAAAAAACGCCTGCAAGGGCTCTTTTCCGACGGAACCGGCACGATTGACATCGTTTGGTTCAACCGCATCAAGTCCATTTCGGACATGTACCGGACAGGCATGGAATACATTCTATTCGGCAAACCTTCCGTATTCAACGGGCGAATCAACATGGTTCATCCGGAAATAGAAGTCTACAAGCCCGACAACGAGCCGCATGGACTGCGGGGCATCTACACCCTGCCCGACAAGCTGCGCAACAAAGGAATATCGTCAAAAACCATCCAACAGCTTGTAGCTAACCTATTGGCAAAAGTGGCCTACATACCGGAAACGCTTCCGAACAACGTGGCCGGACAATTCAAGCTGATGAATTTGCGTGAGGCACTGGTCAACATCCACATGCCCGAAAATCTGACAAAACTGAAGGATGCTAAATTCCGGCTGAAATTTGAGGAACTGTTCCTTATCCAACTGAACATTCTCCGCTATTCAAAAAACCGGAATGCAAAAATCAGAGGGTTGGTGTTCAGGCACATCGGCGAATATTTCAACCGTTTCTACAATGAAGTGCTCCCCTTCCCTTTAACCGGCGCACAAAAAAGGGTACTGAAAGAGATTCGTGCCGACGTAGGCAGCGGACGACAGATGAACCGTCTGTTGCAGGGCGATGTGGGCAGCGGAAAAACCATCGTAGCCATGATGACGGCACTGATGGCCGTGGACAACAACTACCAGACCTGCATGATGGCACCGACCGAAATTCTTGCCACTCAGCACTATGAATCGCTCTCTGCAATGGGCTCCAAAATCGGACTCCGTGTGGAACTTCTTACAGGTTCCACCAAAAAGTCGAAACGTGATGAAATTCATCAGGGCTTGCTCGACGGAAGCATACACCTGCTGATTGGCACACATGCCGTCATTGAAGACAACGTAAATTTCAAGCAGTTGGGTATGGTCATCATTGACGAGCAACACCGCTTCGGCGTGGCGCAACGTGCCAAATTATGGAACAAGAACCTCAACCCGCCTCATGTACTTGTGATGACGGCGACACCGATACCGCGTACCCTTGCCATGACCGTATATGGCGACCTCGACGTTTCAGTCATCGACGAACTGCCGCCCGGACGAAAACCCATCCAGACGCTTCTCCGCTATGAAAACAGCCGCGAAAGCGTAAACCGCGACATCTACAAGGAATTGCGTGCAGGCCGACAAGTCTACATCGTATATCCGCTCATTCAGGAAAACGAAAAGCTCGACCTGAAAAACTTGGAAAACGGATACGAATATGTCCGCCAGACATTCCGCGATTTCAAAGTCAGCTTCGTACACGGCAAAATGACTCCCGCCGAAAAGGACTACCAGATGCAACAGTTTGCCAGCAATGCCACACAGATACTGGTAGCCACCACCGTTATCGAAGTCGGCGTGAATGTTCCCAACGCATCGGTAATGGTTATTGAAAACGCCGAACGGTTCGGCCTCTCCCAGCTCCACCAGTTGCGTGGACGCGTCGGACGCGGTGCCGAACAGTCCTACTGCATCCTCATGACAAAGCCGGAAATCGCCAAGAACACCCGCCGCCGACTGGAAATCATGACAGAAACCACCGACGGTTTTCTTATTGCCGAGGCCGACATGCAGCTGCGTGGTCCAGGCGATATTGAAGGCACGCAACAGAGCGGCATAGCCTTCAACATGCGTATAGCCAACCTTGCCACCGACGGGCAGATTCTAGCTGTTGCCCGCGATGCAGCCAATACCCTACTCGACAAGGACCCGGAACTGGCGTTGCCTGAAAATCAAATCCTTGTCGAACAGTTGCACAAACATTTCGACAAAACTGTCAACTGGAGCCGAATCAGCTGAGAAGCTGTCAATAAAACAAAATATACACATTGAGACCTTATTGTGCAAAAAAAGTGCAATTCATGCTACACAGTTTTTAGAAATTCTAAATAATGTGAAAAATTGGGTGATTATGAACAGATTAATTTCACCCTCCACAATTTTTTTATTACCTTTGGGCATATAATTTTTTATTTCAAACCTACCAAAATCAAATAGCAATGGAACAAACGTTAGTCATCATAAAACCTTCAGCCGTGCACAGAGGCTTGATTGGAGAGGTAATTTCCCGTTTCGAAAAAAAAGGTCTGATAATTGCCGGCATGAAAATGATGCAACTGACTGACGAAATCCTTGCTGAGCACTATGCACATTTGGTTGACCGTCCCTTCTTCCCGCTTCTTCGCGATTCCATGAAGTTGTCGCCGGTTATCGTGATGTGTGTAAAAGGTCTTGATGCGGTGTCGGTAGTACGCGCAATGACCGGTGCAACCAACGCCCGCAAAGCAGAGCCGGGAACTATTCGCGGCGATTTCAGCATGAGCGGACAACACAACATCGTACACGCTTCCGATTCTGTGGAAAACGGTATCATTGAAGTGAAACGATTCTTCAAAGATGAAGAAATATTCGACTACCAACCTGTCACATTTAAAGTTTTCTATGCCTTAGATGAACTTTAAAAGTAAAGCTAACTTAAACTCAAACACTTAAAAACAGCAGCAAAAGAGAATGATTTTAAACAAGCTATACAAAGCACTGGGTTTTACGGCACTCGCCCTCACCTTATGCCCGCTGACAGCAATGGCTCAGGAGTTGCGCTCCGTATCGGCCCACAACAACATTCACGAGAACCTGATCGCGTCACAACGCAACATTGAGGACCAAATCAAACTCAATGAAACAAAAGAATTCATGGACATCATCCTCCAAGAGGAAGATGAACCGGAAATCGATATCTATACAGAAAGCTGGAACAGCAACCTTGTCAATCCGTACGCCGGAGAAGTAGTTCCTGACAATGTTCCTATCGATGTCAGCGAATACGCAATGCCGGTTCCGGGCTACATGACATCGCCTTACGGCTATCGTCCACGTTTCCGCAGAATGCACAAGGGCGTTGACCTTAAACTGCAAATCGGCGATACTGTAAGGGCAGCATTCAGCGGCAAAGTCCGACTTACTAAATATGAAAGAAGAGGCTATGGATATTATGTGATTATACGCCACCACAACGGATTGGAAACCGTTTACGGCCACTTGTCCAAGTTCCTCGTAAAACCGAACCAAGATGTCAAAGTCGGCGACCCTATCGCCTTGGGTGGCAACACAGGCCGAAGCACAGGCCCTCACTTGCACTTTGAAACTCGTTTCATGGGATACGCCATCAACCCAAGTGCCATCTTCGACTTCAAGAACCAGACAACTCACACGGACTCTTACGTCTTCAACAAAAAGACATACACGAAAGCTCGTAACTACGCTCCGACCGAGTCAAAATATGCAGAAAATGCAAAAGCTAAGGCTAGCAAGTCTTCTAAGAAAGTTTCCTACAAGACACACAAAATCCGCACAGGCGATACTCTCGGTAAAATCGCTTCAAAATACGGAGTTTCTGTCAACACAATTTGCCGCTTGAACGGCATCAGCACACGAACAGTGCTGCGTCCGGGCAGAGTATTGAAAATAAAATAACAAGCCAGACAAAATATCAGAAAGAAGAAGGAAAGCGTTCTCAGACGTTTTCCTTCTTCTTTTTTATACGTTTTCAACAATCCCCTCCCACCAAAAAACATTTAACTCACCAGTACCTTTTTCCTGACTTCGTCAACGCGTACCCCAAAATTCATCCGTAAACAATGGCGC
>UQUV01000073.1 GCA_900544305.1 uncultured Porphyromonadaceae bacterium | reverse complement strand
GCCGCCTCTTTTTTCTAAATGTCGGCGTTCCAATTGCAAACATAGTAACTTATGTCCGAGTTTTTATATGAGTTTACAGTTTACGGTTTACGGTTTGCAGACGCTAACCGATAACCTCTAAACCATAACCTTTTAATGTCTCCGTTTGTTTCGCTCCCTATAGAAAAAATCGTCCCGCTTTTCGTAGCAGAAGAACGGGACGATAAATTTTCAATGTGTCAGTACTTACAATATGGCGGCATACTTGCGCACTTGTTTGAGCCGCTCCATAAAGGAGGGGTCGGCGGCAACCTGCTGCATGTTGTATTTTATTTGTAAGCGCATTAGTGAATCCGCCGGAACATTGAGGGCCGCCTCAAAAAGCATTGCCGTCTGTGCCGTGACCGGACGGCGGCAGTTGAGGATGTCGTTCAGCATCTTGTAGGAAATGCCCATCTGCCCAGCCAACTTACGTTGGGAGAGCTTGCGGTATTCTATTTCTTCTTTCAATACTGTGCCGGGGTGGGTGGGGTATGTCGGCGTAAGATTGTTGGCAATCATAGCCGGATCTGTTTTTTGTATCTCAATCATAAGCCGTCTGTTATTTATAATGGTTTGACAAATCTGTGATATTGCATATTGTGGCAACGGTTTCGCCTTCTCTTGTCCGTTCCTTGAACTCGATACGGTATTGGTCGTTCACCCTTACGGATGAAAGTCCGGCCTTGTCACCTTTCAATTTTTCATAATTCAATGAATTATACCTTAAAAGACCTTGCACGTTCGGCGTTTCTATCATTACATCGATGACACGGATGTATTTGCGTATCACTTGTGGCTGATAGCGGTGTTTTTTGTCCGTCTGTCCTGTAACGTACATCTCTTGCAGGTACTTTTCATTGAAAATGATTTTCATGCTATTTTGCTTTGTTCACTTTGCAAAGATACTCAATTGTTTGTAATAATCCACTTTTTTAGTGGATTATTTGTGGCAATCACACATTTTCCCTTTTCGTAGCCCAATACGCAGAGGGGGATTTTGGGGTTTACAGTTTACGGTTTACGGTTTACAGAGTTCCGCTAACCCATAACCCTTAACCGCTAACCCATACCCTCATTTATTTGTGTTTTGTTAGATGCTTCAGGGGACGCAGGCTGGCGCGCATTCCTACGCTTGTGCGTACGGCCTTGACGGCAAAGAATACGGCAAACAGGGAGCATACGACAAACACAATGCCTGTGGTGGTCAATATGTTGCCTATTCCAACCAGTGGGGAAACAATTCCGCCGAAGGCAAAACCGACAGCACCGAACAGTGCCGATGCCGTACCGGAATTTTCGCGTCCGCTGTCCATGGCAAGCGTGGTCGACGAGGTGAAAGTGAGGCCGAGCATGAAGATGACTGCCAGCAGCAACAGCTCGTACACCCAGAAACTGCATTCAAGCCATAGGGCGAACAGCAGCAATGCCGAAAACATCAACATTCCCAGGCTGCCGATGAACGTGCCACTCTCTGTGTTGTGGAATTTGACGGACGATGCCGCCGCTATGCCGATGGCCAGCGAGTTGACACCGAACACGATGCTGAACATCATCGGCGAGAAGCCGTAGTGCTGCTGCATGATGAAAGGCGAGGAGGCAATGTTGGCAAAAAGTACGCCGCTGGAGAAGCCGTACTGGAGTACGAAGTAGACATAACGGCGGTTGTGGAGCATGGCGGGGAAGCCGAGAAACATCTGTTTCAGTCCTTCCTGCTTCTTGTTTTCCGGTTTGAGCGACTCGCGGAAACGCACCACAGCCATCAACAGCAGAATGCCGATGCCGAGCAGAATCCAGAAAATGCCGCGCCATCCGATGATGTCGGTAAAGAATCCGCCCAGCACGGGAGCCGCTACCGGTGCCACACCATTGATGGCGCCGATGATGGCCATCGATTTGGCAAGCTCTTTCCCGGAAAACATGTCGGTAGCCACCGAACGCGAGATGACGATGCCGCCGGCACCGGCGATGCCTTGGAGCAGGCGCAGGGCGATGAACGTTTCAATGTTCGGCGAGTAGATGCAGAGCAGGGTGGAAACGATGAATACCAGCATCGAGGCCAGAAGAAGCGGACGGCGGCCGAATTTGTCGCTCAGCGGACCGAAAATGAGCTGTCCTACGGCGAGGCCAATCATGCTGGTGGTGAGTCCCAGTTGCACCATTGAAGCCGTTGTGCTGAAATAATTTGCCATGCCCGGCAAGGCGGGAAGATACATGTCGGTCACCAATGGCCCGAATGCCGTCAACGCGCCGAGCAATATAAATAGAAATACGGAATAGCTGATAAGCGATTTTTTCATAATCATTATTCTTTTCTGTAGTGTTCAACTTCATTTTAGCGGTGCAAAAGTACTCAAAAATCGCTACCTCGCTGCCGGCCTTTTCCGCTCTGCCGACGAAACCGCCGCATTGGTCGACAAATTTGCCGGGAAATGCAGACAAAAAAATCCTCCGGGCCTGTCAGCAGGAGCGGAGGTAAAAATATAAGATTATGAAAAAGATTTGTATTAGGCAAATTCAGTGAAAAGAGCTGTGCCTACAGTCGGAAAGCAATTGGGAGAATGCAGTGGACAGGCACTGTTTCGTCGTTGAGCTTTCCTGCCTTCCAGTTGGGCATTTCCTGAATGATTCGTTTGGCTTCCTCGTCAATCGAGGGGCAAAGCCCTTTCAGAACCGTGATGTTGCAAATCGAGCCGTCGGTGTTGACGATGAAACTGCAAATCACTCTTCCCTGGATTTTGTGCTGGTAGGCATCGTAGGGATAGACACGGGTCTTGTTGATGTAATTGATAAGTCCGCGGTCGCCGCCCGGAAATTGCGGCTGGACATCCACGAAGTCGTATTCATAAACATCGACATAGTCGGTGCGTGAAGCGTTGGACGCAATTGCGACACGGTAAACCTGTGCGCCGGCAGCCGGAGCAACCAGCAGAACCGTCATTATCGAGAATATGATATGTTTTAAATCACGCAACATAATGTCTTCCTCTCTTTTTACGGTTACAAATATAGGGGCAAAAAACTTATATGCAATGCTGAAATGCCTGATTTTGTGGATAATTGAAAATGTTTTATTTATTTTTGCAAAAACATTGTTTTACAGCCGGCAAATTGCGAAATTTTAATAAATGGCCGATATACTATACGGACCCGTTATCCGTTATAATTCTATGCGAAGCTGTGGCTTCGTGCGTAAGAATATGAAAATAAGCAGATACGTTGAAATATTGACAGCGGCGCTTGCCTTCCTGCTGCCGTTCCCTGTTCTGGCACAGGACGGCACGACGGCGTATAACTATCTGAACACCACCACTTCGTCGCACGCTTATGCTTTGGGAGGTACCAACATATCGATTATCGACGACGATGTGAACCTTTATGAGCAGAACCCGGGACTTCTCGGTCCGGAAGTGGGCATGCAGGTGGGTTTCAGCTATATGCGCTATCTTGGAGGAAGCAACTATGCCGGTGTGCGCTTCGCTAAGGAGGCGGGCGAGCATGGGGCGTGGTCGGCAGGCATCCAGTATTTCGGCTACGGCGAAATCAAGTCGGCTGATGTCGGCGGTACGATTACGGGTTCTTTCCATCCGCAGGATATTGCTTTCAGCGGAATGTATGCCCATGATTTCAACGATTATTTCCGTGGCGGTGTCAACATGAAGCTGCTCTATTCGAGCTACGAACAGTATACGGCGCTTGCCATAGCCGCCGACTTGGGTGTGAACTACTATAATTCGGAAAAGGACCTCTCGTTTTCGATGGTGCTGAAAAACCTCGGCGGACAGGTGAAACGCTTTACCGACCAGTACGACCGCCTGCCGTGGGACATCCAGTTAGGCTATACACAGTCGCTCAACGGCGGACCGTTCCGCCTGTCGATTACGGCAGTCAACCTTAACCGCTGGAAATTGCCCTATTATACCCGTCAGGATGCAAACGACGCCAATTCGCCGCTCGTTTTGAAGGACAATTTTGTGGGAAATCTGTTCAGGCATCTTATCTTTGCAGTGGAATACGCTCCGTCCGACCGTTTCTACATCGGCGTGGGCTACAACTATAAAACACGAACCGATATGGCGACTTTCGCGCGCAACTTCATTTCCGGCTTTTCGGCAGGAGCGGGCTTCCGCACCAACAAATTCCGTGTCGGCGTTGCGCTTGCCCAGCCGCATATCGGCGGGACGACCTTTATGGTCAACCTGTCAACCAGTCTTTATGAATTTATGAAATGATGGAACAGAAACCTCTTATAACGATTGCCGTCGACGGCTTTTCTTCGTCGGGCAAAAGCACAATGGCCAAGAAACTGGCAAAAACGATCGGCTATGCCTATATTGACAGCGGTGCAATGTACCGTGCCGTGACACTTTATTGTCTGGAAAACAATCTGTTTGACGGCGACCGCCTTGATACGGAAGCACTCGAACGCCAACTCGACAATATCCGCGTCACTTTCGGAGTGAATGCCGAAGGAAAAACGGAAACCTATCTGAACGGACGTAATGTGGAAACGGAAATCCGCCAGATGCCCGTATCGTCGAAGGTGAGCATTGTTGCTGCCGTTCCGTCGGTGCGCCATGCGCTTGTGCGTCAGCAGCAGGAACTCGGCAAAGGTAAAGGTATCGTTATGGACGGCCGTGATATCGGTACCACAGTGTTCCCCGATGCGGAGATGAAGGTCTATGTCGACGCGTCGCCCGAAACCCGTGCACGCCGCCGCTATGACGAACTGGTGGGAAAAGGTGACACTTTGGTTTCGTATGAGGAAGTTTACCGCAATGTGTGCGAACGCGACCATATCGACATGAACCGTGCGGAAAGTCCGTTGCGCAAGGCTGACGATGCCGTGGTGCTCAATAATTCGGACATGACTATCGAAGAGCAGGACAAATGGCTGCTCAATTTGTATCACTCCATTATCAGCCGGAAATAAGTGGTAAGAATAGAAATTGACAAGGATTCGGGGTTCTGTCCCGGTGTGGTGACAGCTATCCGCAAGGCAGAGGCTGAACTCGAGAAATCGGGGAAACTCTACTGCCTGGGCGACATCGTGCACAATTCCAACGAAGTGGAACGCCTTCAGCAGAAAGGTCTGGTGACCATCACGCATGATGATTTGAAACGCTTGCACAACGTGAAAGTGCTGCTTCGCGCCCACGGCGAACCGCCCGAAACCTATCGCATAGCCCGTGAAAACGGGATTGAAATCATCGACGCCACCTGTCCGGTGGTGCTCAAACTCCAGCAGCGCATCAAGGCATCCTATTTGTCGGAGGGTAATCCGCAGATTGTCATCTACGGTAAGCTCGGCCACGCCGAAGTAAACGGGCTGGTGGGGCAGACCGACGGCAACGCCGTGGTGGTGGAGGACCTGTCGGGAGCCGACCGTGTGGACTACAGCCGCGACATTGTGCTCTATTCGCAGACTACCAAGTCGCGCGAAGGCCTGAAGAGCCTTGCCGACGAAATTCGCCGTCGCAAGCCCGACGGACGCTTTGAATGTCACGACACGATATGCCGTCAGGTGGCGAACCGCATTCCGCGTATCCGCCAGTTTGCCGCCGAGCATGAACTTATTCTTTTTGTCAGCGGCAAGAAGAGCAGCAACGGCATGATACTTTATAATGAATGTCGTGATGTGAACCCCAATTCGCACATGATATTTTCCGAAGCCGACATTCAGCCCGAATGGCTGGAGCATGTGGGCAGCATTGGCATTTGCGGGGCTACTTCTACTCCGTCATGGTTGATGGCCAACGTGAAGAGCCATCTTGAATCAATTCTGCAAAAATAAACCGGATTATGGAGCGGCGGCCTAAATTTTTGGATGAACTTCGGACGATGCTTGACTATTCGTCCGACGACGAGGCACGCCTGCTCAATTCGCTTTCCTGGCAAGTGTTCAAAAAGGGACATGTCATTGACGGGCAAAACGAGATCCTTGCCAATCTGTTCTATATTCATCGCGGTGCTGCCCGTACCTATTATATTGAAAGAGGTAAGGAATTCAATTATGCCTTTTCTTTTGAGGGTGAATTCGTGATTCGTCCACTGTCAATGATGCAGAAGCAGAAGCAGCAGATGTTCGTCCAGTTTCTGTCGGAAACGGAAATCTGCTATACGCCCGTTGTTTCGCTGAGCAATGCCATTCTCAGTTCTGAAGAATATTCCCGTGTGATTAATGCTGCCTTGGAACGCCATATCGAATACCTGGAAGAACATATGTTTATGTTGCGCATGGAAGCGCGCGACCGTTATTTTTGGGCACTGAAGAAATATCCTCATATTTTGGACGTCGTGTCCGTCACTCAACTTGCCTCTTTTCTAAACCTTACCAAAGAAACACTTTACCGTATCCGTTCCGGCAAATATTGACAATCGTCTGACCTTCTTGTTTTTGAAAACTTTTTTAATATTTAATGATAAATTTTTGTGTGAAACTGTGTCTTGACATGAAAATTTATTATTACTGTCCGCTAAAGACGTGCATTCCCTCCCAACTTGCTGAAATAGATAA
>UQUV01000072.1 GCA_900544305.1 uncultured Porphyromonadaceae bacterium | reverse complement strand
GCATACAGCGAAAATAAAAAGTATCGCTGTATGCTTTTTGCATATATGTTAAAATAGTCTAAACATTTAATATTACAGTCTTTAAGCCTCAACTTTATCGCATTGGCACATGTTTTTACATAAAAATACACCTAAAACCTAATATTAACAAAAAAAGAAAAACTAATGAGAAGATTTTATGCATTAACCTTTGCTGCTTTATTATCTTTAGCAACGGTTTCCGGACAAGAAATTGAACGGAAAAACCCCAAATTATCTGATAACCAATTAGAGAAAACAGCAAAACTATTGCCTCCCTCCCCTATCAGATTAGTAACATCTAACACAGACGAACCCCTTGTGCTGGTTTTTGAAAACTTTGACAAGTTCACTAAAGGTTCAGAAGCCAACCCAGATTCTCAAGACTGCGTTGACCGCGACGGAGTGATGAACGATGAACTGACACAAGTTCCCGGCTGGGGAGGTACTGCCGTATATCAAGCCGGCGGTGTAGCATACCTCGGAATGACTGATGGATGGTACGGACCAGAACCGGGATTCATTACAACTCCAATCTGCGACATGAGCGCAAACGAAGGTGTAATAACCGTTGCATTCCGCGCACGCTCAGCACAAGAAGCAGCTGACGACAATGTCGCAGTCGAGCTCTATGACCTTATTGACCCCTACCCATTAAATGTTTCGGATTTACCCATCACTACCGAATGGCAGGAGTTCAAAATTTCATTAGAAAATGCAACGAACGAATGCTTCATCAATTTCCATGCATTCAACGCAGGTTTATATATAGACGACATCCGTATCACGGCAGAAGGTTCTCCTGCTCCAACTGGACTTACGGTAACAGGCTATAACGGAACATCAGCACACCTCGCCTGGGATGCTGTAGAAGGTGCAGACTACTATCTTATGAATGTTTCATACATGGATTATTACAATATCTATTATCCAATTAAGGACAAACGTATCGATACAAACTCTTTTGACATCACAGAACTTGACCCTAACAATGATTACTCATACCAAGTAGCTGTTGTCAAAAATGGCATACGCTCTCCCTATTCCGGAAAGGTATCAATACAGGCGACTCTTGCCCCAAACACAATACAGCCCACAGACTATGATGGGGAAAAATTTACAGCAGCATGGAGTACCGTCCCTTCGGCTGAAAGCTATAAACTGAACGTATATTATAATGATGTAGATGCTGACAAGAAATTTATAAAAACTCCAGTGATGACCGAAGTACAGACAACCGAGACTAGCTATCTTGTCAACAATCTTCCAATACCGACAGTCTATTTCTTCAATGTTTTCGGTCTGGAACCTGGCGATATTCCTACAAAAACATCACTCGACCAAATTGTAATGCCGGAATCTCTCGCCGCTCCAGAAGCCACCAGAGCCTCCAATATTACAGACAATTCATTTACAGCCAATTGGGAAACAGCGCCTGGAGCAAATGCATATAAAGTATGGTTATATACTGAACACACTGCTACCACCGCAGAGACCTATGTTCATACTGAAACAGACTTTGCAAACGTGGTATCAGAAGAAGAAAATGCAACATTGGAAAATCCGGACCGCACATATTTCGACGGCTACTATACAGACAATAAATACGGTCTATTCGGCTGGTATATTAACATGGAAGCCATCATCAACGGAGCTCTTGGATTGGACAATTCCTTTGGAGAATATGGTGCAAAAAGTTATCTCTATTCACCTCTGCTTGACCTGACTCCTTTTGATGGGAAAGCCACACTAACGCTCAATCTCGCAAGTGCCGACTGTACGACAGCCATCGTCACATTAGCGATACGAGACGAAAAAGGAACATTTACAGAAATCGACAAACACGAAGTACCGGTAACATCCACCTTCACGGAACAGACAATTCAACTACAAAACGGTACAAATGCCTGTTACGTTTTAATTTACCAGAAAGATGGAAAGTCACTTCTATTTGAAGGCCTGAAACTGACAGTTGACATGCCGCAAGGCAGTAAACTTAGAAAGGAAATTGCCAACCAAGTCCTTTATGGAATCCAATCGACATCCTTTACATTTGAGAACATTGATACAAATGTAACTGACGCTTTGATTTATAATGTATTCGGGGCAATTATCACTCCAAACAATGGTCAAATTACAAGTGATTACTCAAACGACATACTGGTAAACGAAACAAGTGGCATCAACAATACTGATATACAAGATGAAACAAATGCCTACGTTTCAGGGGCAACACTTTACATAAACAATCCGAAAGCTGCCCCAATTTATGTCTACACCGTTGACGGGAAAAACATCTTTACAGACAACACAGGCACAACAACCGCCTCTTTCGAGCTTTCTGCTAAAGGCATATACATTGTACGTATCGGCACGACAACAGTGAAAGTAATCAACTAAAATATATCTCTAACAAAAACAAAGCCCGCGGGATGGACTGAATGCCAACCCCGCGGGCTTCACTTTTATCGGATTATTTTAGTTTTCCAGATACCATTTATAGAGTGCGGCTACACCGTCTTCAATCTCCATTTTGTGGTGCCAGCCGAGTGAATGCAGCTTGCTGACGTCGGTCAGCTTGCGCATCGTGCCGTCGGGCTTCGTAGCGTCCCAACGGATTTCACCTTCATAGCCAATCGTGCGTTTGATGATGTCAGCCAGCTGAGCGATAGTCACCTCCTTGCCGCTACCGATATTAATGTGGCAGTTGCGCACCTCGGGATTGTCACCCTTGAGCTGTTCGAAGTCGATATGTTCCATCACATAGACAGAAGCATCCGCCATATCCTCGCTCCAAAGGAATTCACGGATAGGCTTGCCCGAACCCCACAAGTTCAAATGACCGTTGCAGATGCCGTATTTATCCAGCATGGCGTCGATGGCCTCATCGCTTGCTTTTCCGTCAATATCGCCAACAGGACGACGGTCAAGGTCGCGGCGTATGGCCTCGCGGTCGTTCTCCATGCGTAGTTTTGCCAAATACATCTTACGAATCATGGCCGGCAACACATGGCTGCGCACCAAGTCGAAATTGTCGTTCGGACCGTAAAGGTTCGTCGGCATAACGGCTATATAGTTTGTACCATACTGCAAGTTAAAGCTTTCACACATCTTCAATCCGGCAATCTTCGCGATAGCATACGGCTCATTGGTGTATTCCAACGGTGATGTAAGCAAAGCGGATTCAGGTATCGGCTGCGGAGCTTCGCGCGGGTAAATGCAAGTGCTGCCCAAGAAAAGCAGTTTCTTTACACCGTGGCGGAAACTCTCCCCTATCACATTCTGCTGAATCTGCAAATTGCGGTAGATAAAGTCGGCACGATAGATGCTGTTTGCCATAATTCCGCCCACGAAAGCTGCGGCAAGAATAACATATTCCGGCTGTTCTTCGTCGAAAAAGCGGCGAACCTCAACAGCATCCAACAAATCCAGTTCTGCATGCGTACGGCCTACAAGATTCGTATATCCCTTGCTTTTCAAATTGTTCCATATAGCAGAACCTACCAGTCCGCGGTGGCCTGCCACATAGATTTTAGCATTTTTCTCCATAATCAGTCCGTTAAATCATTTTATCGGTATCGTGCTGACGACGTTTAATCATCTCGATATCGTGGTCGGTCATAATGTTTACCAGTTCCTCAAATGTGGTTTTGCGCGGATTCCATCCGAGTTTCGTGCGTGCCTTTGTCGGGTCGCCTAACAGCTGTTCCACTTCGCACGGACGGAAATATTTCGGGTCAACTTCCACCAGCACCCGTCCGGTAGCCACATCGATACCCTTTTCGTCAACGCCTTCGCCTTCCCAGCGCAGTTCAATGCCGGCACGACGGAAAGAAAGTTCCGTAAATTCACGCACGGAATGGTATTCGCCCGTAGCAATTACAAAATCTTCCGGCTCCGGCTGCTGCATGATAAGCCACATACATTCCACATAGTCGCGGGCATAACCCCAGTCGCGGCGGGCGTTCATGTTTCCCAAATACAGTTTGTCCTGCAATCCGGCTACAATGCGCGCTACGGCCAAAGTAATCTTTCTTGTAACGAAGGTTTCACCGCGACGTTCGCTTTCGTGATTGAACAGAATACCGTTTACAGCATACATGCCGTAGCTTTCACGGTAGTTTTTCGTAATCCAGAAACCATAGATTTTGGCACAGGCATACGGGCTGCGCGGATAAAACGGAGTGGTTTCACGTTGCGGAATCTCCTGTACCTTACCGAAAAGTTCCGAAGTACTTGCCTGATAGATACGCGTCTTTTTGTCAAGTTTCAGCATACGCACCGCTTCAAGCAGGCGCAGTGTGCCGATGGCATCGGTTTCGGCTGTATATTCAGGCACCTCAAACGACACCTTCACATGACTTTGAGCGGCCAGGTTATAGATTTCATCCGGCTGTATTTCCTGAATGATGCGAATCAGCGAACTTGAATCCGTCATGTCGCCATAATGCAGATTGATGAGGCGCTTGCGTTTCATGTCGCGCACCCATTCATCGAAATACAAGTGCTCGATGCGACCGGTGTTGAACGAAGAACTGCGGCGGATAATGCCGTGTACCTCATACCCCTTATCCAACAAAAATTCAGCCAAGAACGAACCATCCTGACCTGTGATACCCGTAATAAGGGCTACTTTTTGAGAATCAGCCATATATTTTTTCCTTTATTTAATTATCAAATTCAATATGTCGGACAAGGCATTGACCGTGTAGCGCGGCTTTGCCTCGTCGGCCACTTCAATGTTCTGCGGATGAATATTCCTTCCGTCGTCCGCAAGACAAACAGTAGTCCAACCCAAGCGGTTGGGATGAAGGAAATCTTTCCGCGGGTTGTCGCCCACATAGAAAAACGCTTCTGCCTGCGGATAAGTCCGGCAAAAATATTCAAAATTATCGGGAGACGTCTTGTCCTTTCCGGTCTCTTCCGAAATCAAGATAGCCGCCTCATCAAAATAGCGGAACAATCCAAGCGCCTCCAACTTGTTGCGCTGCCCCTTCGAACGCCCGTCAGTGATGATTCCCAACCGACATCCAGCAGCTCGCAACGCCGTCAACAAGGCTTCCGCTTCGCCGCCAAGATGCAAATCAGGCTTGTGAGTGCGATAGAGCTCCACCAGTTCGGCAACCGGCAAAGTCAGCCCCAACCCCGCTTCCAATGCGTCAAAAGGATTCTCACCTCTGCCAAAAGCGTCCGCCATCAAGCGGTAGGCCTTCCCGCCGTCGACACCATAATCGGTAGCGACTTTGGCAGCAACGGCATGATAGCCGGACCAGACATAATCCACTTCCTTATAGAGCGTGTCGTCGAGGTCGAACACCACCACTTTCATAGCCGTTGGCAACTATTTCAACAAATAGCCTTTCAGCACATCCACTATATATTGCAGTTCTTCCTGTTTCAAGCTCGAACCGCTCGGCAGACACAACCCCCTGTCGAACAGACGTTCGCAGCAGTCGCCGCCATAATAAGGCGCATCCTTATAAATAGGCTGCATGTGCATCGGACGCCACAAGCGACGGGTTTCCACACCGGCTTCCGCCATAATCTGACGTGCCGTTTCCGGGTCTTTTCCCGTAGCCGGGTCGATAAGTATGGTTGTCAACCAGAAATTCGAATCGAAATCGGCCGACGGATTCTGCTGAACCGTTACACCCGGAACATCAGCCAAAGCCTCCGTATAGAAACGGTGGATGTTACGACGCAGTTCCACATGGTCGGCCAGCACGTCCATCTGCCCGCATCCGATACCTGCGCAAATGTTGCTCATACGGTAATTGTAACCGATTACCTCATGATAGTAATACGGACGGTTTTCGCGCGCCTGTGTGGCATAGAATTTCGCACGGTCGGCTTCTTCTTTTGTACGGCAAATCAAAGCACCCCCACCCGATGTGGTAATCACCTTGTTGCCATTGAAGCTCAAGCAACCGAATTCGCCAAATGTACCGCATTTCACGCCCTTATACTCCGAGCCGAGTGCTTCGGCAGCATCCTCCACCACCGGAATATTGTATTTCTTCGCGATTGCCATTATTTCGTCCAACTTGGCCGGCATACCATACAGATGCACCGGGATAATGGCTTTCGGATATTTGCCCGTTTTTTCCTTACGGTCGATAATAGCCGCTTCCAATGCTTCCGGCGACATGTTCCATGTGTCAGGTTCGCTGTCGACAAACACAGGGTCGGCGCCCTGATATTTTACCGGATTGGCACTTGCCGCAAACGTAAACGACTGGCAGATGACTTCATCGCCCGGACCAACTCCCAACGACACCAGCCCCAAATGAATGGCTGCTGTTCCGGCACTCAACGCCACCACATAGGGAACGTCAAGATATTTCTCCAAACGATGTTCAAATTCGTCGACATTGGGTCCCAATGGCACTACCCAGTCTTCACGATAGGCTTTTTCCACCCATTCCATTTCCGTTCCACCCATGTGAACGTAGGAAAGCAAAATGCGAGGTTTCATTTTCTTTTTAATTCTAATATTTTTTACAGATACAAAGATAGTGAAAGGTGAAAGCAGAGGCAAATGAAAACGCAGTTTTCGGGTTTGACTATGCTGA
>UQUV01000071.1 GCA_900544305.1 uncultured Porphyromonadaceae bacterium | reverse complement strand
GCCGCCTCTTTTTTCTAAATGTCGGCGTTCCAATTGCAAACATAGTAACTTATGTTCTTGTGTCAAAAAAATAAGATTGTCTTAATTTCTCCAACGAAGATATGAAAACAGCTCCGGATGCTGGCGGTGGGCCAATATCCGGAGCTGTTTGTTATGAGGGATTTCCGATTTATTTTTTCGGAATCTTCAGTTTCTGTCCTTTGCGAATCATGGAGCCTTTGATACCGTTAGCCTTGCGGATGGCTGATGCCGTTGTTCCGTAGCGTTCGGCAATGCCGCCCAGTGTTTCACCGTTGCGGACGGTGTGGGTGGTGTAACTCGATTTGCTGGAGCGCAATGAGGAAGTCGACTTGCTGCCTTTCACAATCAGCGTTTGTCCGACATCAATGCGTGAAGAAGAAAGGTTGTTCCAGTCTTTCAGGTTATTGACTGTTACACCGTAGCGGGAAGCGATGGCTCCCAGTGTTTCTCCGCGGCGCACTTTGTGTTTGGTCGTTGCTGCTTTCTTTTCAGAAGAACCCGATGACTTTTTCGATGTTTTTGCAGCCGAAGCGTTGACAATCAGCGTTTGTCCGGCATCAATCGACGAGCTGCTGAGGTTGTTCCACTCCTTCAGATTGTCGATAGTCACGCCATAGTCCTCGGCAATGCTGAACAGCGATTCTCCACGGCGTACTTTGTGAGTTGTGGCATTTTCCTGTACATCTGCATCGCCTTCCACTTCAATTTCGCCCTTGTCGACCATTGATACCACTTTCAGGCGCTGGCCTACGAATATCTTGTTCGAACGGAGGTCGTTCCAGTCTTTCAGACGGCTGACAGTGACACCGTAGCGTTCGGCAATCAGTCCGAGCGTTTCACCGCGGCGAACCGTGTGGTATTTCGTGTCGACATCTACCGACTGCTGTACGGTGGTGTTCGGCTTTTCTACCGGTTGTTCTACCTTGTTTTCAGCCAATTCCTCCTGAACGGTTTCCGGTTCTTCTTTCTTGGCTACGCGCTGGTAGGTGTTGATGCGGAGACGTTGTCCGGTTTTCAGGCGGCTGCTGCGCAAACCGTTCCATTTCTTCAAGGTCGAAACCGACACGCCATAGCGGCGCGCGATGATTGACAGCGTTTCGCCACGTTTCACTTTGTGGTATTTCACCACAAGCTGCGTTTCGCTGTCTGAAATTTCTCCGCCCGGAACGGCTGTCGTGCGGCGGGCATACTTTGCGCTGTTGTGATTCACGATGCTGTCCTCGCTCACGATGTAGCTGTAGACCTGTTTTGATGGCAGGGTAAGGGCATAGGGGCGGATGTCGCCCGGAATTTCGTCGCGGCGGTACTGCGGATTCAGCACGCGCAACTCTTCCACCGGAATGCCGAGCACTTCCGAAATCTGGTCGAAGTGCACGCGTTGTGTAATGTGGATAGTGTCGGTCAGCACCGGACGTTTGGCCAGTGCGTTGCCGATATTGTGGTCGTTGTGATAGGTCATCACATAGTTGGCGGCAATAAAGGCGGGAACATAGCCGCGGGTTTCCTTCGGCAGATAGTAGTAGATGTCCCAGAAATCCTGTTTTCCGCCACCGGCACGGCGTAAAGCCTTGTTTACGTTGCCCGGACCGCAGTTATAGGAAGCGATGGCCAGCGACCAGTCGCCGTAGATTTCATAAAGCTGTTTCAAGTATTTGGCGGCAAGTTCCGAAGAGCGGATAGGGTCGCGGCGTTCGTCGACGAGCGAGTTCACTTCCAGTCCCAATCCTTTAGCTGTCGACAGCATGAACTGCCAAAGACCTGTTGCTCCCACGCGCGAAACGGCGTCGGGGTTCAGTGCAGATTCGATGACCGGCAGATATTTCAGTTCCAGCGGAAGTCCTTCCTGTTCGAGTGCCTGTTCGAAAATCGGCATATAGTAGAGGCTCAGACCGAGCATTTCTTCAACCAACGTACGGCGGCGTTGAGTGTACATGTCGATGTAGCTGCGCACCACCTGGTTGTAAGGCATTTCAATAACGGTGGGCAGAGCCTTCAGTCGCTGCAGGTAGTCTTCGACGCTTGTCGGCACGTCGTCCTTAGTTTCGCTGTCGCCCGAAAGCACTGCATAATTTTGCAGATACCAGTTCTTCATCAGTTCCTGCGTATCTGTTTCAAAGCTTTCCGGATAGACTATGGTGCTATCCTGTATCGACTCCTTGATCGACAATACCGTAGGACGTGCAAATGCGACAACCGAGAAACCTGCCGCAAGAGCCAACGCCAATATTCTTTTTTTCATATATATCTACTGTTTAAGTTCAAAATTCGCTTTACCTAAAAGCTAAACGCACACTGCACACCGATTGTCCGCGTTCGGTCGGAGGCATCGAATACCGCCGGCGACCACTGCATCGACAAGTTGGGCGAAATGTCGAACTGCGACAGGGAAGCATCCACATAGGCATCAATCATACAGACCAGATAGAGGCCTACCATACTGATGATACACAAGTCGCGGTTACGCCTGTAGAAATCCTTTTTTGACTTGAACGACTTTTTCAGCCATTCGATGTCCAAATCCTCCTCCTTGGTTGTCGGGGGATAGAATTCCATATAGCTTTTCGTGTTCGGGTCGTTGTCCATAACGTCGATATACGCCTGCGTATAGTCGGACAGCATGCGGCTGTTCCACGATGTGGCATATATCAAACCGACATAACCGCCAACAACTATCGGGAGCTTCCAATAGCGGCGGTTGTAGATTTGCCCCAATCCGGGACAGAGTGCAGAAAGCCAAACGGCACGAGTAGGGTCGGGCTTGAAAAATATCCGCTTTTCGAATTCCTGAGGAACCGTGTCGACGGCAAGCGACAAGCTGTCCTCAGCCATGGCAATCTCCAGCGATTTGCCTACAATGCTGTCGGAGGCCAGTGTGTCGGCAGGCATTACGGGACGTTCGGTCCGCGACGGACGTTCGGGAACAATCACCTGTTCCAATTCGTCGTCGGCCGTTTCCGTACCGGCCGCTTCAGGCTCGTCGGCATACGCCTTAAAAGAAAACGCCAAAATGCAGCATAGCAATGTAACTATACCATTTTTCAGCTTCTTGTCTATTTCATACCAAGGTCGTGCCAAAATGTATCACTCGTTTAAAACCGTTTTTTTTCGTTTGCAACTGCATTATAACAGATTACAAAGATAGTGAAAGGTGAGCGGAGAGGCAAATGAAAACGCAGTTTTCAAATTTGACTATGCCGAACCGCATCCTATTTTCTACAAAGATATAAAAATATCCTGAGAATCAAGAAACACAGACAGATTAGCTGTCCATATTCCCTTTCAAACGGTCAAAGATAGTAATTAATCGTTCAAGTTCTTCCTCATTTTTGAAAGGAAATGTAATTTTTCCTTTTCCCTGCTTGTCGCAACTGAATTGAACCGGCGTGCGGAACGACTGCGACAGATGGTTTTTCAGAATCTCATACTCTTTCGAGATGCTGCCCGACGAAGCCGGTTTTGCCGGAGTTTCGCCGTGTTCCTGCTCGTTGTAGAGCTTGGCAAGTTCTTCCACCTGACGTACCGAAAGCCCTTTTTTCAGGATTTCGTTGTAGAGTTTCAGCTGATGTTTCGGATTTTCCACAGCCAGCAGCGCGCGGGCGTGTCCCATGTCCACGCGGCGGTCGCGCAAGCCCAACTGTACTTCGGCCGGCAGTTTCAGCAGGCGCAGGAAGTTGGCAATCGTGGCACGCTTCTTTCCGATGCGGAGGCTGAGCTTTTCCTGTGTCAGTTCGTACTGGTCGATAAGTTTTTTGAAAGTCAGTGCCACTTCGATGGCGTTCAGGTCCTCACGCTGGATATTTTCGATGAGCGCCATTTCGGTCAGCTCGCTGTCGTTCGCCGTACGGATATATGCCGGAACACTTGAAAGTCCTGCCAGCTTGGCGGCACGGAAACGGCGTTCGCCCGAAATAATCTGATACTGTTCCGCTCCTACCTTGCGGAGAGTGAGCGGCTGGATGATGCCCAGTTCGCGGATGGATGACGCCAGTTCTTCCAGTGATTCCTCGTCGAACCACGTACGCGGCTGTTCGGGGTTGGGAAGAATTTGCGACAGTTCTATTTCATTGATTGCCGAAGAGCCGCCGGTCTGGATGTCGTCCATCGAAATCAACGAGTCAAGCCCGCGCCCCAAGGCACTTCGTTTTAATGATGACATAATCTATAGTCGTTATTACGGTTTGTAAAATTCATTAATTTCTTGCCATCAGTTCTTTAGCGAGTTGCAGATGGCTGGTTGCCCCCTTGCTCTCAGCATCGTAGAGAATGGCGGGAAGTCCGTGGCTCGGAGCTTCGCTCAAACGGATGTTGCGCGGAATGACCGTGTCGAACACCATTTCGCCGAAGTGGCCTTTCAGTTCGTCGTAAATCTGGTTGGCAAGGCGCAGACGAGCGTCGTACATGGTCAGCAGGAAGCCCTCGATTTCAAGCGACGTGTTCAGCTTCGATTTGATGATACGGATAGTGTTGAGCAGCTTGCTGATACCTTCCAGCGCAAAATATTCGGCCTGTACCGGGATGATGACCGAGTCGGCAGCCGTAAGGGCGTTCACCGTAATCAGTCCCAGCGACGGAGAGCAGTCGATGAGCACATAGTCGTAATTGTCCTTGATTTCCGAAAGCAGCCGGCGCAGCACGCGTTCACGGTTGGGTTTGTTGATAAGTTCCAGTTCCGCTCCCACCAAGTCGATACGGGAGCCAATCAATTCCAGGTTTTCTACGCAAGTTTTGTTTTCCGCTCCTCTCAAAGGATAGTCGTCTACCAGACATTCATAGATGGACGACGACATCTTTTTCGGGTCCACGCCCAGACCGGATGTAGCATTGGCCTGCGGGTCGGCGTCGATAATCAGCACCTTCTTGCCCAGCGAGGCGAGCGATGCCGCAAGGTTGATGGATGTCGTAGTCTTTCCCACTCCTCCTTTTTGATTTGCAATAGCTATAATTTTACCCATTTCTTTCTGTGTTTTATGCAAAGGAATTACATTTCTGCGCAACCTCAAAATGATTTTTCCAAAAAACGCCCGAATTGTTGATAAGTCACCCTTTTTGTTAATAACTCCGAATTGTTCCACGGCATAGCCTCCACAATCTGAAACACTTAACATTCGTGAAACATTGTGAAGACAGTGAAATATCGGAGCGGGAAGAGGCCGATTATTGTCCTGATACGGATATATTTCGGTGTTTTTTACGCGAAAGGTTTTCTATTTGGGAAGGTTGGACTATCTTTGAGGAAATCTCAAAAAAACTATATTGACATGCTTAGATTTTTGACTGCCGTACTGCTGTTTTCTGTCGGCATCGCTGCCTTCGCTCAGGTCCGCGATTTCGACATGCAGACCGCTGACGGGAACGCCTTTTCGCTCGACAGCATCCGCACGCCGCTCACGCTGCTGTATTTTCAGGACCCGGACTGCGACATGTGCCATGCCGTGACCGACAGCCTCAGCCGCTCGGCGGTTGTCAGGGAAGCGGTAGCCAACCGTCGGCTGACGGTGCTGACCGTGTATGTGGGCGATGACCGACAGCTTTGGGAAAGCACCCTCAACCGGTTTCCCGGAGAATGGACCAACGTCATCGACTGCACGTTCAGCTCTCTCGACAAGTATGCCTATTCCGCACCTCCGGCACTCTATCTCTCCGGACCCGAAAGGGATGCGCTGCTGAACGAAACTTCCGCCGGGAACGTCATCTCTTTTCTTGAAACAACGGAAAACTGAAAACTTCGCCATTTTTCACATTGTTTTCAACAGCATAAACAACTATATTTCGTAACTTCACAATTATAAACCGCAACCACTCTGACATGAAGCGATTTCTTTTCATACTGACAACCGCCATTGCATTCGCCGCCCTTCCGGTGGCAGCGCAAAGCTATCCGTATATCGACAATTCTCGTCCCGACAAGGTGCTGACTTTCGGTCTGCGTGCCGGGCTGAACTCTTCGGGTGTGACAACCAACTATCTTGCCACACAGCCCGACCTTATCCAGAGCAACTACTATTGGCGTATGGGCGGACACTTCGGTGCCATTGCCGACCTGCATATCCGCAATTTCCTCGCCATTGAAGTGGGGCTGTCGTGGGAAAACCGCGGCTACGACTGCTCGATGATGGCGGCCAACACGGCGGAGGACTATATGGGCAGCACGTTTGTCAACAACCGCTATAACTACATTACCATTCCGACGTTGTTGTCTTTCCGGCTTTGTTTGCTGAAAGACGCTAACCTGCATTTCGACATCGGTACTTATTATTCCTATGGGGTGCTGGGCAACAAGCACATGCATTCCTACATCGCTTTCGGTGCGGAGGAGGAACAGTTGATTTTCGACCAGACCATCACTGACACCAACTATTTCGAAGCCGACCCGAAGGACTTCCTTGCCGTCAAACGCTCGGACCTCGGATTGCAGACTGGCATCGGACTTACGTTCTTCAAGCACTATTTCATCGGAACTTATTTTAAATACAGTATAAAGAACAACGCAAAAAACCGCGAGGGCTCTGAAAACCACCGTCTGCGCAACAGCAGTTGGAGTGTTTCGCTCGGCTATAATTTTTAAAACATTTGGTTTATTAATAGTCCGTTAAAAATTCAACATATCGGCTAAGCGGCTTCCGCCACAAAGCC
>UQUV01000070.1 GCA_900544305.1 uncultured Porphyromonadaceae bacterium | reverse complement strand
CCCCCTTAGAGCCTCGAAGGAGAAATCTTTCGAGGCTTTTTTTATGTCCGAACGGGAGAGGAAATATGTCGGGTGCAAATCTCCTCTTGTTCCCTTGCGGACACACCTGGGGTGTGTCCCTACGGTTGGGGATTGCTTGTGTGTTGTCGTGCGGTGATGTCGGAATGCAAAATTGAGAGTTTACAGTGTTGTGTCAGTCGTAGGGACGTACCTCTGGTACAGTGCTGTCCCAAGGAAAATTTAACACACTATTTTTCCTCATTTTCTGATGTGGCAAAGTAGCAAAATGTCAAAATTCGAACAGAGAAAGTTGGCCGCTATCAGCACTCACCTTATCGATATTGTTGCTGTATCTGTCAAGTAAATCGCGAAGATATACTTTCTCTGTAAGGGACACACTCATGATATTTGCGAACTCATACAATGAACCTTGATAATTTAAAGAGCTTGCTGCCATGGCAAGCATACAGAATGTCGTAAAGGCAACGTAAATCTGTATCATCACAGCGTTTGCGGATGTTCCGTAAAACGATGTAACGCGTAGGTGCTGTTTGATCCATTTGAAGAACAGCTCTATTTGCCAACGGTATCGATATATCAATGCTATGTTTTCAGCATCGATATCAAAGTTGTTGGTGACAAAATCCAACACTTCGTTTTTCTCGACACTATAGAATTGGATTCTTCTCAATTTATACGGATAACCCATCTTGGCCCATCTGCTGGTGAAAAGTATGATATCATCGCCTAAAACACGCTTGCCGTTTACAGAACGCCTGTCTATTGTCTCAAAAACGACATTGCGTTTCATCCGGGTGACAAAATAAGCTTTCTGAAAGTTGATAGCAGCAAAGCCTCTTGTCTTAAAGTACATTTTATCAAATACATAGAAGCAATTCCGCTCAAAGGGATAGCTTTCCATAAATGTCTGGTCCCGTTCTTCATGGCCTGTGATAAGACATATTTTGGGAACATTTCTCAATAAATCATACAGCGTGTGAAGTTTGATTCCTCCGGTTTCTTCCTGAGGAACAGACCATTTGAATTTATCCAGATTCAGTGATACCGTAGTCGAATCGATTGCAAAGAATCCATTTAGTCCGAACACATCGGCAATTTCTCTAAGCGTCTTGTCCTTAATGGTAGTTTTGAAGCCCTCCTCATCATCTCCTGGGCAAACTCGCGATAGATTGCCACATTGCGCTTCGAATTTGCATAAGCGATATTATTACGGCTAATGGAATTGCCGAAACCAAGCCGATAAGCTTTATCGGAATGAGCATGGATGGATGTTTCGATATCCCGAAGACTACGTCTTGAAGTCAATTGTGACCATATCATCACCAAAAGGTGATTCCAACATGTATAGTTGATAACATATGCATTACCGTTATATTTTCTGACCAATCTGTCAAAATAGTCCTTAGCAAGGAAGTTATGCAGCTGATTGAAGATGTAAGGGATTTGTGTCATTTCTCTTTCATTTTGCCAACTATGCAAAATAGTAATCTCTGACTTCGTTTCAAAATGCACCGCAACCATTATTGCTATATAACAAACAGTGATATAGCTAGTTATATTAAAATGTTAACAAATCCTTGGGACAGCACTGTACCTCTGGTACGTCCGAAAATCCAAGGCGACCGAAGCGCATTTATGCCCGAACGGAAGCGGAAATATGTCGGGCGGAAACCTCCTCTTGTTCCTCCGGCGGACACACCTGGGGTATGTCCCTACGTTTGGAGGGATTGTTTGTGTGTTGTTGTGAGGTGATGTCGGAATGTTGTATAGAGGGTTGGTCGTATCGTGTATGTCGTTTGTTTGTGTGATAATGTTTGAGTGTATACACCTAATTTTGAGAGTCGTAGTGGTGTGACTAAGGTGATTGGTTGTGAATTTTGTTGGCTATGATTTTCGGAGCAACGTGTTGTAAAACTTATTTTCGACTGTTTGAATTTTCGGCAATAGGTAGTAACTTTGCATGCAGTAAGAAAAAACTATATGAAAAAGCAGATACTGGATTTTGTAATAAAAGAGAATCAGAGAATTAATGAAAACTATTCTCTTTTGAAATTGATGCCTGCTGATGGCTCCAAAATTGTGAAGTGCATTGCCGGCCAATTTGTCCAGGTTGAAATACCTGATTCAAAAACGACATTTCTCCGTCGTCCTATCTCTATCAATTATGTAGATGAATTCTATAATGAATTGTGGCTTTTGGTGCGCAATGCCGGTGAAGGTACACGCCATTTGATTGGTATGGAACATGGCCAGCTGTTGAACATCATGATGCCTCTTGGACGCGGTTTCTCACACCCGGAGAAAAAAGATGCACGCGTGCTGCTTGTCGGCGGTGGCGTTGGTGTCGCTCCGATGTACTATTTGGGAACTGAGTTGAAGAAAGCCGGTTTTGAAGTGAATTTCCTTCTCGGTGCACGCCGTAATGTGGATTTGCTGGAACTGGATTTATTCCAGTCGGTTGGCAAAGTTTATATGTCGACAGAAGACGGCTCAGCCGGTGAGAAGGGATTGATTACATTTAATTCCGCACTGAACGAAACTTGGGACAATATCTACTGCTGCGGTCCGATGCCGATGATGAAGGCAATTGCCAAATATGCAAGCAAGAACAATGTGGAATGCGAGGTTTCGCTGGAAAACCGCATGGCTTGTGGTGTTGGCGCATGTCTATGCTGTGTTGAAGACACCGACAGCGGTAATGTGTGTGTATGTACAAATGGTCCGGTATTTAATATAAAGCAACTGAAATGGGAGATTTAAGTGTTACTATAAAGGATTTGAATCTGAAAAATCCGGTGCTCACTGCTTCCGGTACGTTTGGCTACGGTGAGGAGTTTGCTGATTTTATCGACTTGAACCGTCTTGGCGGTTTCATTGTCAAAGGTACGACAATCAATCATCGCGAAGGAAATCCTTATCCTCGAATGGTGGAAACTCCGTCGGGAATGCTGAATGCCGTTGGCTTGCAGAACAAGGGTGTAAATTATTTCGTCAATGAAATATATCCGCGCATCAAGCATTATGATTCAGAAATCATCGTTAATGTTTCAGGTGCAAAAGTCGAGGACTATGTAGCTGTCTGCGAACGCTTGAAGGACTTGGACAAGATTCACGCCATTGAAGTGAACATTTCCTGTCCGAACGTGAAGCAGGGCGGTATGGCTTTCGGAACAACTTGTGCCGGAGCTTCGCAGGTAGTTCGTGCCGTGCGCGAGGCTTACGACAAGACTATGATTGTGAAACTTTCGCCAAACGTGACCGACATCACGGAAATCGCCCGCGCTGTGGAAGCTGAAGGAGCCGATGCGGTTTCGTTGGTGAACACATTCCTCGGCATGTCGATTGACACGGAAACACGTCGTCCGCATTTGTCGACAGTTACCGGAGGTTTGTCGGGTCCTTGTATTCGTCCGATTGCCGTTCGCATGGTCTATCAGGTAGCACAGGCCGTGAAAGTGCCTATTATCGGGTTGGGCGGTATCATGAACGGTCGCGACGCCATTGAATTTATTCTTGCCGGAGCGACTGCCGTGCAGGTGGGTACTGCCAATTTTGTAGATCCGACTGTATCGGTAAAGATTGTTGACTATATCGAAAATTATCTGAAACGTCACAATATCTCATCTATCCGTGAAATCATTGGCGGAATGATTCGATAATTATAATAAATCAAAATACAAGAGACGGCGGTGGTACACTTTTTCGAAAGGATGTTGCCGTTTCTCTTTTTAACAATATGGCTATGAAAAGATTTTTGTTTTTTGCAGCCCTGGCGTTGCTTTCTGTGGATGGCTATTGCCACGATTGGGCAAATCTGGCATGTTATCGTGAAGCGAACGACAGTGTAATGCAACTGGATGCTTCACTGCGTGAAATTGTGCTGTTGGGCAATTCCATAACTTATAACTGGGCACGCGACCATCGCGAGTTTCTGGAGGAAAATCACATGGTAGGCCGTGGAATATCGGGTCAGACAACGACGCATTTTCTGGCGCGTTTCCGTCAGGATGTGCTGAACTTGAAACCGCAGACAGTCGTGATTCTCGGCGGTACGAACGACATTGCCGAAAATGCCGGCGAATATAGCGAGGATTTGACAATGAGCAATATCCAGTCGATGGTGGAACTGGCACAGGCCAACAGTATCCGTCCGGTTTTATGTACGGTGCTGCCTGTGACGCAATACTGGTGGAACAAGGATGTGCCCAATGTGCAGGACAAAATTGACTCGCTGAACCGACGCATCACTGCCTATGCAAAGGAAAACAAGATTCCATTGGTTGACTATTTCACTCCGATGGCAATGCCTGACCGCACGATGAACCCTAAATACGCCGAAGACGGTGTTCATCCCAACCTCTCAGGCTATGCCGTGATGGAAAAACTGCTGCTGGAGGTTTTGGGGAAATAATGTCATTGCAAAACTGGCGGACGATTTGAATTACTGACAGAACCAGCAATAAAAATGGCGGAGGAATATGACAATTTGTCATAATTCCTCCGCTGTTGTTTTTTGGCACGCATTATGCTTATTTCCGAAGTGTCGGACGCAAGTCCGCAGAAGAACTGATAAAAAATAAATAAAACATAAAACTTAAAGTTATGAACATTAAACCATTGGCAGACCGCGTTCTCATCGAACCGGCACCGGCTGAAGAAAAGACAATTGGCGGTATCATTATCCCTGACACTGCAAAAGAAAAACCATTGCAAGGCAAAGTGCTTGCTGTGGGCAACGGCACTAAAGACGAAGAAATGGTTGTAAAAGAAGGTGATACAGTTCTCTATGGCAAGTATGCCGGAACAGAACTTGAATTCGAAGGCAAGAAATATCTGGTAATGCGCCAGAGCGACATTTTGGCAATCCTTGCCTAATCTCCAATTTTTTTCAACGGTTTAAAAATATACTACTATGGCTAAAGAAATCAAATTCGATATCAAGGCTCGCGAAGAGCTTAAAAAAGGCGTTGACGAATTGGCAAACGCCGTTAAGGTAACCCTTGGCCCGAAAGGCCGCAACGTAATCATCGAAAAGAAATTCGGTGCACCTCACATCACAAAAGACGGTGTTTCTGTTGCTAAGGAAGTTGAGTTGGAAGATCCGTTCCAGAACATGGGTGCACAGCTCGTGAAGGAAGTTGCTTCCAAGACAGGTGACGATGCCGGTGACGGTACAACAACTGCAACCGTATTGGCACAGTCAATCATCAACGTTGGTTTGAAGAACGTTGCTGCCGGTGCAAACCCAATCGACTTGAAACGCGGTATCGACAAAGCCGTTGCTAAAGTTGTGGAAGGCATCAAGGCTCAGGCTCAGGAAGTGGACGACGATTTGGCTAAAATTGAAAACGTTGCCCGTGTATCTGCCAACAACGACGCTGAAATCGGCCAGCTCATCGCTGAAGCTATGCGTAAGGTGAAAAAAGAAGGTGTTATCACTATCGAAGAAGCCAAAGGTACTGACACTACAGTAAAAGTTGTAGAAGGTATGCAATTCGACCGTGGCTATATTTCTCCTTACTTCGTAACTAACGCTGAAAAGATGGAATGTGAGATGGATAACCCTTACATCTTGATTTTCGACAAGAAGATTTCAGTGTTGAAAGATATGCTTCCAATCCTTGAAGCTGCAGCACAGAGCGGACGTCCTTTGTTGATTATTGCTGAAGACGTCGACAGCGAAGCTTTGGCAACATTGGTTGTCAACCGTCTGCGTGGCTCTTTGAAGATTTGCGCTGTTAAGGCTCCGGGCTTCGGCGACCGTCGTAAAGAAATGTTGGAAGATATCGCAGTGCTTACAGGCGGTGTGGTTATCTCTGAAGACAAGGGCTTGAAGCTTGACATGGCTACAGTCGACATGCTTGGTACGGCAGAAAAAGTTACAGTTGACAAGGAAAACACTACAATTGTCAACGGTAACGGCGACAAGGAACTGATTGCTGACCGTGTAGCTCAAATCAAGGCTCAAATCGAAAAGACAACTTCCGACTACGATCGCGAAAAACTTCACGAACGTCTTGCCAAGTTGGCAGGTGGTGTAGCAGTGCTCTACGTTGGTGCTCCGTCAGAAGTTGAAATGAAGGAAAAGAAAGACCGTGTTGACGATGCGTTGAGCGCAACTCGTGCAGCCGTTGCTGAAGGTATCGTTCCTGGTGGTGGTGTTGCCTACATCCGTTGCGTGGCTTCACTTGAAAACCTCCGCGGTGATAACGACGACGAAAACACTGGTATCGAAATCGTGAAACGTGCCATCGAAGAACCGTTGCGTCAGATTGTGGCTAACGCCGGTTTGGAAGGTGCAATCGTTGTTCAAAAAGTGAAAGAAGGCGAAGGCGACTTCGGTTACAATGCTCGCACAGGCGAATACGAACACTTCTTCGCTTCTGGCGTTATCGACCCGGCTAAGGTGACACGTGTTGCCCTTGAAAATGCCGCTTCAATCGCCGGTATGTTCCTGACTACAGAATGCGTAATCTCTGAAAAGAAAGAAGAAAACGCACCGGCAATGCCAAACCCGGGCATGGGTGGCATGGGCGGAATGATGTAATCCCGACATTCTGAGCATTAAATAAATCAACCGCCGAATCTCTCTCGAGGTTCGGCGGTTTTTTGTGCTTCAGTGCGCGTTATTATAAATATAATTATTATACTTTCAATAAAAAAGAATATACTAACGCAACTGGTTGATTTTTAGTGTGTAATAGGCCGAATTT
>UQUV01000069.1 GCA_900544305.1 uncultured Porphyromonadaceae bacterium | reverse complement strand
CGTTTTCAACAATCCCCTCCCACCAAAAAACATTTAACTCACCAGTACCTTTTTCATGCCCACTCTACCCGTAATTTTGTAGCAAACAATATAAAACGGGAGAACATGAAAACGACAGCAATGAAACACAACATTATCAGTGCCGACGGAAACTGGAATCTGCCTGCACCAAGAAAATATCTCGATGAATTTGCTGATGAATACAAAACAACGACGATAGAGGAAAAAATCAACGCCTTGGGGCTATTTATCCACGAGGGAATGAATCTGGCAGAAACGGTGGAAAAATACATGGACTGCCATTCTGATTTCACCGTTGCATCCCTAAAATACACACTGATTGCCTATATCCAGAAAATGCGCTGGAACACGACATGCAACTGGACAGACATGCTGATGATGCAAGCCGGCGAAATAGAGTTGGCACAACTCCTGCAAAAGGAACTGCAATTGCGTTACAGCAACAACGGCGTAGTCTGCTCCGCCTGGGGAGAGAAAGAAGAACTGGAAATCATCCGACGGGTCAACACGGACCAGGAAGCGCTAAAACACATGCTGATGGACATTGAATTTTCAAAAGAAAAACTTCTGAGTTAGTCTTAGTTTCATCCAATCCGAATCGGCGATAGACTTTAGACGGATTTTTTCGTGGTGTTTGTCAGACAGAAGCAAGATGTCGACAGAACGCGGAGAAGGGCTAAAATGCCCAATAATATCCACGACGGTCGAAAAACCGATTTGGATTCAATAAAAACAGGAATAAATCCTAATCGTTTTTTTTAAAAAACGACAACGCCGGCCACCTGAGAAGGCAGCCGGCGTTTATACTATTGAAAGTAAAACAATCATTACATTTGTGCATCGAGACTGTTCACGGCCATTCTCAGTACAGAAAGACGTTCGAGCAAACCCTCGATACGGTCAAGCGGCAACATGTTCGCACCGTCGGACTTTGCAACTGAAGGATTCTGATGCGTTTCCATAAACAAACCATCGACACCTGCGGCAATGCCCGTACGTGCCATCGTTTCAATCAAATGTGGCAAACCACCGGTCACTCCCGACGACTGATTCGGTTTCTGCAATGAATGTGTCACATCCAGAATCACCGGAGCAAACTGCTTCATCGTCGGAATACCGCGATAGTCCACAATCAAATCCTGATAGCCGAAAGTTGTACCACGCTCCGTTATGGCAACATCATTGTTACCCGAATCCTTCACCTTCTGCACGGCAAATTCCATCGCCTCCGGTGAAAGGAACTGTCCTTTCTTTATATTGACCATTTTGCCGGTTTTAGCAGCCGCTACAAGCAGTTCTGTCTGTCGGCAAAGGAATGCCGGTATCTGAAGCACGTCTACATACTGCGCCGCCATTTCGGCTTCTTCAGCCGAATGAATGTCGGTCACGACAGGTATCTGAAACGTGTCGTGCACCTTTTTCAATATTTCCAAAGCCTTGATATCGCCGATACCTGTAAAGGAGTCAACACGCGAACGGTTGGCCTTACGGTAACTGCCCTTAAACACATAAGGAATATCCAGACGCTTTGCTATTTCGGAAATGTGTCCGGCAATTTCCATTGCCATACCTTCACCCTCGATGACGCAAGGGCCGGCAAGCAAAAAGAAATTGTGGTTTTTTAAAGATTTTAGTGTTTCTATCATAACTATATCTGATTTATCGTGTGAATAGCTGCACAGGCAAAAACGCCTGCGGTTTCTGTACGCAAACGGCTGTCGCCGAGAGAAACCGGAACAAAACCGTTAGCCAATGCCGCTTTTATTTCCTCCTTGCTGAAATCGCCTTCCGGACCAATCATAATCAGCACATCTTCCCCTTTGTGATATTCTTTCGTAAAGATGCGCCTTTCGATTTCCCTGTCACAATAGGCAATGAACCGTCTGCCTTCTGCGGGTACATTGATAACGTCCATCACCGGAGTCAGTTCGTCAAGCTGCGGCAACGTGGCTTTCAACGACTGCTTCATGGCAGAAACGACTATCTTTCGCAGCCGTTCCGTTTTTAGCACTTTTCTTTCCGAATAGCGGCAAAGCACGGGAATAATGCGGTCAACCCCCATTTCCGTCACTTTCTCAACCATCCATTCCAAGCGGTCCATATTTTTCGTCGGAGCGATTACGACCGTTATGCGGCAGCCCCAATGAGGCTGAATGCTGGTCTTTTCGAGAATATTTACCGCGCACGACTTATTGTTGGCCGTCGCTATTTCACACAGAAAAAGATTGCCCTTTCCGTCGACCACTTCAATCTTCTCTCCTACGGCAAGGCGAAGGACGCGCACACAATGCTGCGCCTCCTCATCGGGAAGCAGCATTGAGGTCTCTATATCGGGCGCATAAAAACGATGCATAACGTTATCTGACTAATTTTTCAGGAGTATGTTTATATTTGAACAATACAGCAAAAGCGAAAGCCACTACAAGCGAATAACCGGCGAATACAAGCCATGCCGACGTCCAGTCACCTAACAGATAGGACTGACCGTCAACAATCTGCCATTGGCAGAAATTGTCGACAACCGCACCGGCTGCCAATGTTCCAACCGTTGCACCGATTCCGTTCGTCATCAACATGAACAAACCCTGTGCCGATGCCTGTATTGAAGTATCCGTTTCACGTTCTACGAACAGCGCTCCCGACACGTTGAAGAAGTCGAATGCTACGCCATAGACAATCATTGACGTTACAAACATCCACAAGCCGCTGCCCGGATCGCCTAAACCGAACATACCGAAACGGAATACCCAAGCAATCATAGCTATCAGCATTACGGTCTTGATGCCATAACGTTTCAGGAAGAACGGAATAAGAAGAATACACAATGCTTCCGAAATCTGCGACAATGAAGTCAGCAGCGTAGCATTGTTGGCGCCGAATGTATCAGCATACAAAGGATTTCCTTTAAAGCTGGTGATGAACGGAGTGGCAAAACCGTTTGTCACCTGCAATGACATTCCCAGCAGCATGGAGAAGATAAAGAACATGGCCATCTTCCGACTCTTGAACAAACGGAAAGCATTCAGACCCAGAGCCTCTGAAACCGTCTTCTTTCCCTCCTTCTTTTCCAACGGGCATTGCGGCAAAGAGAAACAGTAGAAACCCAATAGCAAGCCAAGAGCGCCGGAAACGAACAACTGCATGTATGTATATTGGAAACGATACACACTATCAATGCTAAACAAGAACTGGCCATCGTTGGTCCATGTCGCACAATTGACAAACCACATCGTAGCAATAAAGCCCACTGTACCCATCACACGGATAGGCGGAAATGCCTGAATGGTGTCAAAGCCTTTGCGGCGCAAAATAGAGAACGCCACCGTATTCGACAAGGCCAAGGTAGGCATATAGAATGCGACACTGAGCGTATAGAAAGTCAGGAACAATGAACGCTGCGGCATTTCGGCATTATACCCTGCTGCATATCCCAATCCCCAGCATGCCAGCATGAACACTCCCGCAAGAATGTGGCACAATCCCAACAATCGCTGTGGCTGAATGTATTTGTCGGCAAGAATACCCATAATAGCCGGCATAAAAATGGACACGATACCTTGAATAGCATAGAACCATGCAATCAGGTCGCCCATTCCGGCAGAACCAAGATAATTTCCTATACAAGTAAGATAAGCTCCCCAAACTGCGAATTGGAGAAAATTCATGATAACCAAACGGATTTTAATATTATCCATAGCTTTTCAATTTTTCAAGTTATATAGATTTTAAAAATAAGATTCTAAACATTACTCTTTTCATTCTTCTCCTGAATCACCTTCTTGATTTCAGCGGCACGCTCATATTCTTCGCGCTCGATGCACCGCTGCATCATTTTCTCCAGTTCCTTAACGGCAAAGCGGTTCAGTGGCACTTCTTCCGGCTCCTCTTCCTCCGTTTTGGAAGAGACGCGCTCGCTGCCTCCCTGCACTACAAATCCCGTTGTTTTAAGAATCTCTTCAGTGGTATATAATGGACTGTTGGTGCGTATGGCCAATGCCACAGCATCCGACGTGCGTGAATCAATCGTCACTTCGCGGTCATCGCGGTCGACAAATGTCAGTTCTGAATAGAAAACGCCCTTTTCAAACCGATAGATAAACACGTTCTTCAACCGTATGCCGAAGGCACGGGTCATCGAATAGAACATATCATGAACCAACGGACGCGGCAATGTCACTCCTTCCAGTTTCGCAGCAATCGACTGCGCTTCCGACGCACCGATTACCACCGGAATACGATAGTCACCGCCCGATTCGGCCAAAAGTAAAGCATAGGCACCCGCCTGAATCTGACTCTGCGTAATACCCAATACTTCAAGTTTCACTCTGTTTTCCATACAAGCCTCCTTATAATGGATTATTTTTTCACTTTCTGACCCGTAATCACGCCACTACCGTAACACAAGTGTCCGGTAGCATCATAGATAACGGCAAACTGACCCGGCGCAATGCCCTGCACCTTGGTTTCGGATTCAATCAGATACTCAGAACCTCCGAGCGGCACAAATTTAGCCTTCATGAATTCCGGAGTGTGACGGTTTTTGAACATGATGTCGACCGGCTCCGTCGTGCCTTCCCAAGGATTGCCCGAAATAAAGTGCATTTCGTCAATATGTATGGTCTTGCCATACTGCTTGTCGGTATCATAACCATTGCTGACGTATATCGTGTTGTCCTGCACATTCTTCTTGACTACATACCAAGGACCGCCGCTCAGTCCCAACCCCTTGCGCTGTCCGATGGTATGAAACCAAAATCCCTTGTGCTCACCGATTTTCTTACCGGTTTCGAGTTCTATGATATTGCCTTTCTTCTCGCCCAAATGACGGCGGATGAAATCGTTGTAGTTGATTTTACCCAAAAAGCAGATGCCCTGGCTGTCCTTGCGATAGGCATTCGGCAATTTTGACTCTACGGCAATGCGGCGCACCTCACTCTTCGGCAGCGTACCGATTGGAAACATCAGATGCGAAAGCTGCTCGTAGCTGATTTGCGCGAGGAAGTCGGTCTGGTCCTTGACACGGTCGACGGCCGTGGCCAGATAATATTTACCGTCAATAAAATCAGTCGATGCGTAATGTCCGGTTGCAGTCTTGTCGAAGTCCTTGCCCCAACGCTGCTCAAAGAAACCGAATTTAATCATCTTGTTGCACATCATGTCGGGATTCGGCGTAAGTCCGGCACGCACCGTACGCAATGCGTATTCCATGACGTTTTCCCAATACTCCTCATGCAACGAAACGACTTCCAAAGGCAGGCCATACTTATGCGCAATGCTCGTACACATTTCAATGTCTTCTTCAGCGGAGCAATCACCTTCCCCGTTGTCCATACCGATGCGGATATAGAACAAAGTCAAGTCATGCCCTTCCTCTTTCAGTTTGTGTACAACCACGGCGCTGTCTACGCCGCCGGAAATCAATACGGCTATATTCATTTTCTATAAATTTCTTAGTTCGTTCAAATTTTCTTTGTTTGTAATGTAAAGCGACAGCAGATAGTCGACGGAAATCCTGCCCGGCCCTGCCAGCAGAATAAACAGAAACATGCCGATAAACATCAGCGGCAGATAGCCAGGCTGAAGGCTCATCATTATGGCATAGGAAGAATCCGTGAGCTGCATAGCCGCAGGCATGTGATTCGCCAGTATGTAATACTCGGCCATAATCATGGAAATGATAGGCGGAATTACGGCAAAACGCGTAAAGAAGCCGAAAATCAGAAATGCGGAAAACAGCATTTCTATGACAATCATTGTAATCAGCGAAGCTTCAGAACTCATTCCCAGTACTGAGGGAAAATGAGCAAGCATAAAATAGTAGTTGGCTATCTGCTGAAGACCGAACTGCATAAACATGATTCCGGAAAACAGACGGATGAACAAACGCGACAAATTACCATAAGAGCGGGAAGCTCCGACAATGATTAATTTCTTCAATTTCCTGTTCATGGGAATACCTTCTTTTCGTTAACTACAAATTCAAAGCGGCTTTCATCTGAGCCGTCATGCCCAATATCTGGCTGACAGCCGGAGATTTTGCAATAATCTTCTTATCCTTCGACAGGATATAGAGTGTCGGCTTTACACGCATATCGTAGGTCTGCTGCATATTGTCAAGTTTGGCAACATACCAATTTTCGGGTTCACCCTCAAGTTTGGCATCAGGAGTAGTACCTGAGTAGACAGACACGATACTGATATTTCCATTCTTAATCAATGTGTTGGTTGCCACGTCTGTATTAAGACGCAGTTTGTATATGGAATCATCCACCGAACCGTCAGTATTGAAAAAGACAAATACATATTCAGAAGTCAAATCATAGAGCGAAGCTTTGCCGTCACGCGAATTTACAAATGTCAGATTGCCGAGTTGCGTGTCGAGTTTGGAATTTGCCAACATCTGTAAATTGGTTTCCAACATCGCTTTTACATTCTTGTCCACCTTCCGGTTGTCGAGAAGAGCCTTAGCAAAAATGGTATATACGTCATCGCTCCAGTGACGTGACTGAGGAGCAAATATTTCCGTATCAACAAAACCCAACACTGAATTCAAGTTTGTTTTGTTTTTAGCCACCTTGTCGACAAACTTCTTTACGCCTTTCTCCACTTCGTCATAGTCGGCAAGCACAAAAAAGGACACGAAATCACTGAAAGTTTCACGAAAGGACTCAACGTTCGTTATATCTTCCTTGTCCAAAGGGCACTCATCCCAAAGATGAAGAACCATATAGTTGGAACGCATGTTCACTTTCGTCAACTGGTCGGGTACTTTCGGATACTCAAAAAGCGGTTCGACAGACGACAGTCCGGATTGCGCTTGCACACCCAAAGAACCGGCAAAGACAACCAGTCCGACCAATGCACTTATGATAGTTTTAATTTTCATAGAACTTCTGATATTTGTAATATAGCAAAGTTACAATCTTTGACGCAAATATGCAACGGCATTTTACGCCAAACTGGCAGCAGCGTATAGAAAATTATTACTGTCCGCTAAAGACGTGCATTCCCTCCCAACTTGCTGAAATAGAT
>UQUV01000068.1 GCA_900544305.1 uncultured Porphyromonadaceae bacterium | reverse complement strand
AATCAGCGTGCTTATTTTCAACGGATTAGTTACAATTTTAACGAAGTATTATTATATAAGAAGTTAGAAAGAATGAATATAGCATTAATTGGATATGGCAAGATGGGTAAGACCATCGAAGAAATAGCGGTAGCACGCGGACATCAGATTGTTTGTAAAATTGATGTGGATAATCAGAATGATTTCGACAGCGATGCTTTTCGCAGCGCCGATGTGGCAATCGAATTTACGACTCCTAAAACAGCGGTTGAGAACTATCGTCGTGCCTTTGAACAAGGGGTAGCCGTTGTTTCGGGTACAACCGGATGGTTGGAAAGGGAGGATGAGGTAAAACGTTGGTGCGAACAGGATAATGCTACGTTCTTTTATTCGTCCAATTTCAGTATAGGGGTGAATATCTTCTTTGCTTTGAACAAGTATTTGGCAAAAATCATGAACCGTTTTGAGCAGTATGATGTGTCAATGAAAGAGATTCATCATATTCATAAACTTGACCATCCAAGCGGTACAGCCATTACTTTGGCTGAAGGTATTATACAGAATTTGGACAGAAAAATCGGATGGGCGGAAAACTCCGACAGTTCCGAAATTGTCAATATTACAGCCGAACGTGAGGGTGAAGTTCCCGGTACGCATATTGTTGAGTACCGTTCGGATGTGGATTGTATTAAAATAGAACACGAAGCGTTTTCTCGCCGTGGTTTTGCTCTGGGAGCTGTGGTTGCTGCCGAATGGGTTAAAGGCAAGAAAGGCTGGTTCACGATGAACGATATGATGAATTTTTAGAAAAGAGTCAAGATGGAAAAAAATAGCAGCAAGTCGTTTAAGGAAAGAATAGAAAAGGTAAAGACCACACGCTGGATACGTTTTGCGGTGGTGTCTTTGATTTTTTTCTTTTGGGTAGTGTGGTTGAACAACTATTGGGTACTGCTTGTCTACCCTTTGTTGTTTGATATATACATCACACTGTATATTCCTTGGAACTGGTGGAAAAAATCGGAAAACAAGACGGTCCGCACGGTGATGAGCTGGGTGGATTCCATTGTCTATGCGCTGATTCTTGTCTATTTTATTTTCGCTTTTGTTGGACAGAATTATAAAATTCCGTCTTCATCTTTGGAAAAGACTTTGCTGGTTGGCGATTATCTGTGGGTAAACAAGATGTGTTACGGTCCGCGTGTTCCTCAAACTCCTTTGCATTTTCCTCTTGTTCAGAATACATTTCCTATTATCAATACGAAGAGTTATTTCGACAAACCTCAGTTTGCATATCATCGTCTGAAAGGAGTGCGTAATATCGAAAGAAATGATATTGTCGTGTTCAACTATCCGGCAGGAGATACGATTGTGTTCAATGTTCAAAATCCTGACTATTATACGATTTGCTATAAGATTGGTGAAGACCTCCTTGCTCAGAATCCTCTTTCTGACAAGAATTTCCTTGAAAAAGGAAGTTATGAATACGGGCAACGTTGTCTTGCTGTCGGACGTGAATATGTGAAGTTGGAAAAAGAACGTTTCGGTGAGGTTATATATCGTCCCGTTGACCGTCGCGAGAATTATGTGAAGCGTGCAATCGGTTTACCGGGTGATTATATGAAGATTGTCGACAATGTTTTCTATATCAATGGAAAACCATTGGAAGAACCTGAAAATGTTCAGTTTAACTATTTCATCCGTACCGACGGAACACAGATTACGGATATTGTGTGGGAAGAAGCCGGCGTAAGCATTGCTGACCGAAGCTATCAGCCGCAGAATATAGATTATTATGGTAAGCTGAATCTTGTTTATGCCGTACCTCTGACATATTCAATGGTTAAATTTTTCGAAGCATTGCCTTACGTAGAAGAAGTGGAACGCGTGCCGGCAATGGAAGTTCTTCCGGTGTATCCGATTATGAAAGATTACGGATGGACACGTGCCAACTACGCCGCCAACTTGGAGAAAGGTATATGGATTCCTAAGAAAGGCTGTTCGTTGGAATTGAATATGTATAATTTGCCTATTTATGAACGTGCTATCAAGAATTACGAAGGTAATGACCTGCAAGTGCGTGACGGCAAAATTTATATTAATGGAGAAGAAACTACGCGCTATAAGTTTAAGATGGACTATTATTGGATGGTGGGCGACAACCGTGATAATTCGGCCGATTCCCGTTATTGGGGATTTGTTCCGGAAGATCATATCGTCGGTACTCCGATGTTTGTCATCATTTCTATTGATGGTGATAAAGGTTTCTTCAACGGTTTCCGTTGGGATCGTATGTTTAAAGATGCTAACCCTGATAAATAATGGCTGAACCGACAGCTATATTCAGTTTACGTTATGCTGGTAGTGTAGGTTACTATGCTGCCATGCTTCGTTATGGGTCTATTGTTCTTGATATCGAGGAAAGGTTTTGCAAAAAAAACAAATATATGAATCGCATGGACATTGTCGGGCCGAATGGACGTCAGTCATTGTCTATGCCGTTGGCAAAACCCAACAGTTCCCAAAAAGTTGGAGAAATAGTGCTTTCAGAGCATGGCAACTGGCGGCATAATCATTGGGGAGCTCTTTTTTCAGCTTATGGTCGTACTCCTTTTTTCGAATATTTCGCAGATGATTTAAAACAACTGTATCAAAGTGACATAACAACGGTCGGTGAATTCAACTTGGAACTTCACCGTCTGATTGTTGATTTTCTTGACCTGCCGATAGAAACAAAAGTTGCTGACGGTAGTATGAGTTTTGATATACTGCACGATTTCCGTGACCGTCGACAGATTGATTTCTGTGAGTATTCTCTTCCTTCCTACTATCAGATTTGGAGTGACAAGCAAGGTTTTATTCCCAATCTAAGTATATTGGATCTTCTTTTCAACGAAGGCCGCCAGGCTATCTATCATTTTGTCGGTCATAAGTAAACAGCAATTCATTTCGTATTAGAAATACGTTCCGGCCCAGTTGGCGCGGTCGAGGTTGCGGTAGCTGATGGCTTCCTGAATGTGGTGCATCTGTACGTTTTCCGAGCCGTCCAAATCGGCAATCGTGCGGGCTACGCGCAGAATACGGTCGTAGGCACGTGCCGACATGTTCAGGCGGGTCATGGCCTCTTTTAGCCGTTCAAGTCCTTTTTCATCGGGCTGTGCATATTCGTGAAGCAGGCGTGTTGTCATCTGAGCGTTGCAGTGTACGTTTGGAATACCGGCATAGCGGCGTGTCTGTATTTCGCGTGCCTTGATGACACGTTCGCGTATCGTTTCACTGCTTTCTGTCGGGATGTTTGATGATATTTCGTCAAATTCTACCGGAGCTACTTCCACCTGCATATCAATGCGGTCGAGCAGCGGACCGGAAATACGGTTCAGATAGCGTTGTACGGCTCCAGGTGGACATATACATTTCTTCTTCGGGTGATTGTAGTAGCCGCACGGGCACGGGTTCATTGAAGCCACCAGCATGAATCCAGCCGGATAGTCGACCGTGTATTTTGCCCGTGAGACGGTGATACGGCGGTCTTCCAGCGGTTGGCGCATTACTTCCAGTACCTGTCTTGAGAATTCGGGAAACTCGTCCAGAAAGAGTATCCCGTTATGAGCAAGGCTTATTTCGCCTGGCATAGGGTAGGAACCGCCACCGACAAGCGCGACGGGTGATATCGTATGATGTGGAGAGCGGAAAGGACGCTGTGTAAGGAGCATAGAGCCCCGTTCGAGCTTTCCGGCAACGGAATGTATCTTGGTTGTTTCCAATGCCTCCTGAAGCGTCAGAGGAGGCAATATGGTAGGCAGTCGTTTTGCCATCATTGATTTGCCCGAACCGGGTGAGCCTATCAGCAGGATATTGTGTCCGCCAGCACATGCCACCTCAAAGGCACGTTTCACATTTTCCTGTCCTTTCACTTCCGAGAAATCCACGTCAAAATGGTTGATTTGACGGCGGAACATTTCGCGTGTGTCTATTTCTGTTGGCTGGAGTTCGTGTGTACCGTTGAGGAAACCCACCACTTCCATCATATTGTCGACACCATAGACTTTCAAGCGGTTGACAACGGCTGCTTCCATTACATTGGCTTTCGGTACGAAAATGGCTTCCAATCCGTCCTCCCGAGCTTTGATGGCCATAGGCAGTATTCCTTTTACCGGCAGCACGGAACCGTCGAGCGACAGTTCTCCCATCAGCATGTAGCGGGAAAGTTTTTCTGATTTCACCTGTTCGTCACCGGCAAGAATACCGATGGCAATGGGCAAATCGTAGGCTGTCCCTTCTTTTTTTAAATCGGCCGGCGACATGTTGATGACTATTTTCTTGTGAGGAAAGGTCAATCCGTTCAGCTTTATAGCCGACATGATGCGCTGATAGCTTTCCTTGACGGCTGTGTCGGGGAGTCCGACTATGTATGTGCTGAATCCTTTCTCTACCGATACTTCAATCATCACCGGAAGGGCATCGATGCCTTGGACAGCTGCTGCATTTACTTTTACTAACATAAGGCTAATGGTTTGTGTTGTTATGGTATGTATGAAGGGAATAGGTGGTTCCCAGATATATTATTTCTTCAGTGCCTGAATTTTTGATTCCGCAGCCTTGCAGGCTTCTTCCACGTCTATTCCCCGGTACAGTTGAGTGCCGGTCGAGTCGGTCAGAATGAAGAATTTAGGTGCGGAAATGTTGAGGTCGGCAATAGTTTTGTCAACCGGTCCGCCAACGGCAACATAGTGTTTCCATTTGACAGAGTCGCGTGCCACTATTCTTCCCCATCCAAAAGTGTCAGGTTTTATGGAAATATCGACAATTCTAAGGTTTTCTTTGCCGGCATTCTTTTCGAGCTTTTTCAGTTGGCTGACGATGCTGTCACGTTTTGTGTTGCTCTCTTTCCAGAAATAGTAAAGCGACAGTTTTGCTTCATTGCTTTGCACGGTTTCCAATGAATCCTTGCTGTTACGCAGGTTCAGTACTGTCAGTGGTTTCTGCTTTTCAATTTCACGGAGCAACAGATCATTGTAGAGTACAGTCAGTTGTTCGGGGCGTGCCTTTTCGTCGATTGATTCAAACAGTTTCTGTGCCTCCTCCGAGCGGATATCCGTATAGTCGCAGGTGAGCAGCAGCGTGCTTACCACATTTTTCGGATTGGCCTTTATGAATTCGGCAATTGCCTTGTCGGTTTTTTCCGAGTTTCTTTCCTTGAAGTCAGAAGCATGTGCTATGATGAAAGAATTCCATTCCTCACTCTCTTCATTGCCTTTTGTTGTAATGTTGAAATTGTCTTTCAGCTCACCTTCAATGCTGATAGTCTGACCGTTTTTAACGGCAAAGTGAGTGATAAGTCTCATTTGAGCAGAATAGACATAAACAACAGTCAGTTCGTCCGACGTGCCAATCAGGCTGAAAGAACCGTCGACAGTCGGTATCCACTGTGTGTGGATGGCATCGTTCGAAACGTAGACGAAGCGCAGGTTTTGAGTTCCTGCATCGCTGAATTTTCCTTCCACTTTGAATTCTTTGCTCGTACAGGACACGGCAAACAGGGTCATCAGAAATAGAACTGACAGAAAAATAAAATTCTTCATACTGCTTTTTTGTCGGATATAGAAACAAAAGTACATTTTTACCATTAAAGGAGCAAATAATAAAACTATATTTAGGAACTGGATACAATTAATTGTGAATAAATTTCGTATTTTTGCGACTGTATGCATCGCTATATTCTAATATTGTTTATTACGATTCTGTCGCTGGGATTTCCTGCCCGTGCGCAGATAGTCAATACGGTCGAAAAAGAAAAACTGGAAGCTGACAGCATCCGTCGGGCTTTGGACAACGGACCGTATTTCACATTGTATAAGGACAACTATTTTATAGCCGGAACAACTATCGGCGGTAAACCTACGGCAACTAATTCGGATGTGAAGTTTCAAGTCAGCATTGCACAGCGGCTGACGAAGAGTACTTTGCCGTTCAACACCTATCTTTACCTTTTCTACACACAAAAGTGCATGTGGAACGTGTTTGAAAATTCCATGCCTATGCGCGATTTCAACTTTAATCCGGGTATCGGTTTGGCGAAGCATCTTTTTGTGAAAAACCGTTATGTGGGTAAGGTCACACTGATGATTGAGCACGAATCGAACGGAAGGGACGGCATTGAATCGCGCAGTTGGAACAAGGTGTCGTTGGCAAGCAACATTTTTATCGATCCGAACTTTATGGTGCACGGTAAGGTCTGGATTCCTATTATCGACGGACAGAACAATCAAGATATTCTTTATTATAGCGGCATATATCAGGTCGGTACCACCTTTACAACTCCCAACAAGCGTTTTGGATTTGCCTTGACAATGGTGAAGCGCAAGGGCTGGAATTTTAAATATAACACTATCTGGGAAGTAAACTACCGTCTTTTTAAGGATGAAAACCAGTTCTTGTTTTTGCAGTACTATAATGGCTACGGCGAAAACCTTCTTGACTACAATCAGTACCATTCCCGCCTGCGCATAGGTCTGGTAATCAAACCGCAGCTTTTCAGCGAATTTTAGGGACTATGTCTATTTTCTGCAAGTATTTGGCTTTTTCCAACTATTTGTAGTATGTTTGCATTATTGAAACAAGAAAGAATAATGTTTATGAGTAAAATGGGTACGCTATATAGAAAGGCTGTGAAAACAATATCTTGTCTGCCGGTTCTTTTGGTTGTTGCAGTAATGGGCACGATGGTTTCGTCGTGCGACGTAACCTATTGTGAAAACGAAAATTACGTTCATGAACTTGTCGGTAATTGGGAACTGTATGAATATAACGGATATCCTGTTAGCCGTAATGACGTGAACTATTATAATTTTTATGACAACGGCGACGGTTACTATTGCTATTTTGACAATCGTGGGAATATCGTTGCTGAACCTTTTACATGGAGCACCGGCTACGGACGGGAGCTGTATATAGAATATTTCAATTCTTATCTTGGCCGTACATCCTGCTATTATGAACGCCGTGGAAGTTATCTGTATTTTTCTGAATACCGCGATTTCAGAAACTATAATGTCTATAGAGTAGCTTATTAAACCTATTAAAAATAAAAACAGAAGATTATGACAAAACGAAATTTGTGGGCAACACTCATGTCTGTTGTTGTGATGTGTATGCTGCTGGTGTCCTGTGCTGAGGATTCTGCCGATTCTCCGTTGGTAGGCCGTTGGGAGATGATTAAGTCAAACG
>UQUV01000067.1 GCA_900544305.1 uncultured Porphyromonadaceae bacterium | reverse complement strand
CACGCGTTCAAGCCATTTCACCATACCGAACATTACGCCCATCGATATGCAGCATACAACGAGGAATACGCTCCAGCATTGCCAGATAGGAATTTTGTTATACATCAACGGGCCAATCCACAAAAGCAGATTACCTACGGCTGTTGCACCCAGCCACAAACCCTGGCAAAGTCCCTGCAAATTCTTTGGAGCGACTTTGGAAACAAATGAAAGTCCAAGCGGAGAAATGAAAAGTTCAGCAACTGTAAGGAAGAAGTAAAGCACGATAAGCACCCACGGACCTGCCTTCATAGCAGCCTTTGAAGCGTCGGCCATATCCTTGAATTCTGTTGCAGAAGGATAACCCTGTGAATAAGAATACAACGCAAGGAACAAGTAAGCCAATCCGGCGATACCCATACCATAAGCAATTTTTCGCGGTGTAGAAATCTCTTTGCCACGACGAGAAAGAGAACCGAAAATAACCATAATAATCGGTGTGAGAACAATGACAAAGAACGGATTTACAGCCTGCCAGATTTCAGGAGGAATAACCGATGTATTGACAAAGTCGCGAGCGAACAACGACAGAGAAGTTCCGTTCTGGTGGAATGAGAACCAGAAGAAAATCACAATACCAAGCACAGCGAACAAGGCATACATGCGTTGTTTGATTTCTTTTGCCATAGCCATCTTTTCTTCAGCTGTATATTCGACAGTAGTCTGGCTGCTCTTCTTGCCCGGAGTCGGGAAAATCTTTTTAGTAGCAATAAAGATTACAAGAGAGATAAGCATTGCCACAACAGAAGCGATGAACGAATAGTGGATACCTGTATTGAAAACATCCAGATACTTGCCACAGAAAGCACCGAGGTCAGTAACAGGAACTGTGCTGACTTTAGCAGCGAGGTCCACAAGGTTGCTCATCTTTTCCGCTGCCATGTTTGCACCTTCATTGATATATGCATGGCACAATGCAGGCATATCGGAATTATAAATCATATTATTGGCATTCAGCCACCAGTTTCTCAACAACGGAGCGACAAAAGGAGCAACAAGGCCACCGATATTGATAAACACATAGAAAATCTGGAAACCGGAGTCACGCTTGCTCTTGGCAACAGCCAACGCTTCCGGACCTTCTTTTGCAGCTTCTGCTTCATAATTATCATATAGTTGTCCGACAATTGCCTGAAGGTTACCTTTGAAAAGACCGTTACCAAACGCAATGAGGAACAAAGCGACACAAGTCAGCGGCAACAGCCAGGAAATATTGTCGGCAGTCGACAAAATTGGAATAGAAAGAATCAAATATCCGGCCGACATTATAATCAAACCATTGATAATGGTTCCTTTGTAGTTTTGAGTTTTATCGGCAATAAAACCACCGGCAAGGCTGAGGACATAGATACCGGCATAGAAAAATGAATAGATAAGGCTGCCCGTTTCATCGCTCAAACCAAACTTCGAACACAAGAACAGTGTCAGCACGGCATTCATAATGTAATATCCGAAGCGTTCTCCCATGTTGGAAAGGGCCGCCGGGATAAGACCTTTAGGTTGATTTTTAAACATAAATGATAAGTGTTAATGGTTTATGATTTAAATTTGTTTTTATCACTCACTACAAGCATGACAGATGCCGCCAGCGCCAACAACGAAGACAACAGACCAAGCCAAATGCCGCTTCCCACCAAATCAAAGACCGACACAAGCTCTATTCCCATAATTTTTGCACTGGCATATTTCTGAAGCATAATGATGAAATAGCTGAAAAACATGACCGGAAGCAACGAAAAGGCCACCGTCAGGATATGCGGTCCGCGCCCCTTGCACAAGCCGCACGCTATGCCACCGATACAACCGATAAACGGCAACAAAAAAGATACGATATTCGACACGTTTTTCGTCTTGAACACTATTTTCAGATAGTCAAGCCCGGTGTCAATCCCAAAAATCGATACTTTAAAAAGAGGTACAAAAAGATAAACGACAACAGTGGCCAACAGAAAAGCCGCCATTCCAAGCACCCACTTATTTTTTAGCATTTCCATTTTCTACAAAGTTTCTTTTGCTTTAAACGCCAAGGCGTACATCTTGATTTGCTTCACCATCGCCAGCAAGCCGTTGCTGCGTGTCGGCGACAAGTGTTCTTTCAAGCCAATCTCATCAATGAAATACAGGTCGGCATTCAGAATATCGTCAGGAGTCTGTCCGGAAAGCACACGAATCAGCAACGAAATAATGCCCTTGACAATAATAGCGTCGCTGTCGGCTTCAAACGTAATTACTCCATTTTCATAATTCGCATGCACCCACACACGGCTCTGACATCCCTCGATGATATTTTCAGGAGTCTTATATTTTTCATCAAGTGCAGGAAGCGAATTGCCCGTTTCTATAATCAGCGAATATTTGTCCATCCAGTCGGAGAATCCGCTGAATTCATCAATGATTTCGTCTTGTATGCTATTAATTGAGCCCATTTTTCGTAAATTATATTGTTATTTTACAAAGATAATGTAAGCTGAGCGGAATGCAAAATGAATTTATTCAATTTTGCATTCCCGAAGCGCAACTTAGCTTATCCAAAGATAACGTAAGCTGAGCACAATGCTCAACGAATTTATTCAATTTTGCATTACCGAAGCGCAACTTAGCTTATCCAAAGATAACGTAAGCTGAGCACAATGCTCAACGAATTTATTCAAACCTGCATTACCGAAGCGCAACTTGACTTATCCAAAGAAAAAAGAAATGGGCTCTCAGGTTACCCCGAAAGCCCATTTCACTATATAATGAAGTTGAAACGATACTTCTTATTTCACCATCACTTTTGTAGTCTTACCGTCAACAACCACTAAATAAATACCGGCTGCTACGTCGAACGAACGTTCTGCGCTGTTCAGAACAACAGCCTGACCGTTCACATTGTAAACAGATACGCTCTGAGCTTCGCCCACAATGCGGATATTTCCGTTTCCACCGATAACGGCTACTGCATTGATTACTTGCTCAACACCACTGCCCTTTTCAACTACAGTTACAGTATTAGCATTCAAATCAACTGTAAAGTCGTATGTTCCCGGAACAATCTTGTAAGAAGTATCGCCGTTTCTGCCGATTTCAGTAGCCACTTCATTTACAAGTTCAGTATTGCCAACCACCGGACCATAACGAGTTGCATTTACTACGTTCCAGTCTTCGCTCGGAGTCGCTGTAAACGCGATATAACCGTAAGTTTCACCTTCGTCACCAGACGCATAGATTTCAACATCCATAGCCGTGTAGACATCATTACCGTCATTTACAAGTTCTACATTTGTAGTTGGAACCCATTGATCAGTTTCTGTAATTGTACCGAACAGATAAAGTGTTTCCGGATTTTCAGGTTCAACATATTCTACAAACATATTCATATTGACAAGGTCTACAGTCAAATTATAAGTTCCTGACTTCGGCAAGTTGAATGCAAATGCATTTTGATAGATAGCATTCTCTTCACCAATTACAACCGGAGTATTGTCGGCAACAGCACCGTAACGGTTTGCGTTGACATAATCCCAACCGCCACCATCGTTGTTTTCAGCCAATACAGAAGAGAAGCCGAATGTTTCACCAACAGCTGCATCGATGATTTGAGTTGTAAATACGCCGTCACCTTCGTTTGTCATCAGTTCGCCCTGAGTCGGATCCCAGTTCAAACCATTGACCATACCGATGAGGTAAAGATTTTCAGGAACGTCAGCCTCTATTTTGAAATTGTATTTGGAAGCAGCGGCAACAGTTACATCACCGTTTTCACGCGGCATAGCAAACTGACCGAATTCTTCGCCTGAATTAGAGCAAGTGAAGAGGTTGTTGGCAGCATCCCATGCAATTGCATTGATGTTTGTACCGAAACCAGTGTTGAATTCATACTTCTTGTTGAAAGTAGGAACGCCGCTTTCATCTTTTGTCACTTCGAAGATGCCGATAATACCCTTACCGGAAACCATAGCAAACAAAGTGTGGTCAGCATTCCATGCCATACCTGCACCACCGGCAACAGTTGTAAGGTCTGTATAGTCAACTTCTCCTGTTTCAAGGTTCACATGCTTGTATGCAGGTTCATTGTCGTTTGGAGTAGCACGATACTGACCGACTGTCAAGCCCTTACCATCAGCATCAAATGCCATATTAACAACGGCTGAATTAATCCAATACTTATTGCTGATAGAAGCAAGTTCCTGCGACGGCTTGCTTGACCATTCTTTTGCAGTACCCAAATTGTAAACGTCTACACGGTGAGCCTTAGGATCAAGTGCGTAACCGTCTTTACAAGAAACGATGGCAACCTTCAAGTTTTCGCCTTCGCCCCAAACATCCATAGCAGTAGCCGGACCGGCAACGAAGTTACCTTCAGCGTCTGTCACATAACCCTCAGTACCAAGAGTGCCCTTGAAAATTTCTGTTGCAGGAGCATTCAAATCGTCAGGATTAATTTCCCACAAAGAAGAAGCATTTGTAGTCACACGAGACAAGAAGATACGTCCGTCATCCGAAATGTGGATACGTTTCGGGTCGTAGATAGCAGAAGTTCCGTTCGGATATTTACCTGTCGACATTTCCATACCGGCAGTGAAACCGTGTGTACCCTGAGCGTTTTCAATCGGCTGCAACATCTGGTCGAATGCATAGATACCAATACCTATACCGCCCAATGACGGAGCTGAGTGATAAGTCTTGTCAGGCAAGCTTGTTTGAGTTTCTGTCACAAGAACACGGCCGAAATACGGGCTATCAGGATTGTTGTCAACAGCAATTCCGTAAGGACTCCAGAAACGGTAAACAGGACCTGCGGCAGTAGGAGTGTCCACAACGTCGCTGCTGACTTTTACCTTATATGTATAGTTACCCGGAGCTGTAACGTCGGCAATGTCCATAACTACGGTATTCAAGTTCTTGACAGTTGCCTTTTCCTGATCACCATATTCGGCAATTGTCGTACCGTCAACTTCCTTCACCAATTCGTCGCCGTTCCACAATTGAACTTTGACTGCAGAAGCCGGAGCATTCAGACGATAGCTTACAGTAGCCTTGCCTTCAGCTGTAGCAACTGTGATATCGTATGCGTAAGCATTTCTCACGTCAAGTGGTATAGGTTTCGGCAATGCGAATGTATACTTGGCTACCATTCTGCTCGGAAGCATGTGGTAAACATTAGCAGTATATTCGTCAACTTTTTCAACAATCAAAGAGTTTACAGCTGCTGACACTGCGTCACATTCTGTCTCATGAGTAGCGACAACCGTATTTGTCGAACGGTCAACCACCTGGAAACCGTCGGCATAATCCGTACCCATCGGTTCAAAAGTATATGTAACACCGTTCAGCACAACAATGTCGCCACCGGCTGTTGTAGAGGCACCGGCGTTGCTGTACACCTTTGTTTCACCATTTTGCCAATAGCAGAAATCCTTGCCTGTGCGGACACGCCATGCAACATTCCAACCGTTGACATCATTGTCAAGCGGCTGAACGTATGTCAGGTTATCAGCAGCAGCAATGCTTCCCACTGCAATTGTCTGGGCAGATGCTTCAGTTTTTTCTGCCACTTGGGCACCATTGGCAACAAACACCTTAGCAATCTTCGTACCACCTGTCGGAATAATGTAGAAAGCACCACCGTCTTCACTCATCACATTACCGATAGCACGGCCCATAATATCCATACGGCCTGCTGCCACTCCTTCTGGAAGTGTCACGTTCAAATCAATCAGAGCATCTCCTCCTGCAGGAAGAATCTGGAATGTTGTGCTGGATGCCGCATTTGGGAATCCGCCGTTCATAATCAGGTTTCCGGCATTGTCGAATGTAATGGCTGTACCTGAACCGGCAAGCGATGCACCTTCAGCCCCAGTTACGACATGCTTGCCTTCCTCATCCCAATAAATGAGTTGTTTTGCATCCTTGTCGTTAGTCCACAATTTACCTTGGAATCCAGTTGCGCTTCTTGCGCCAGCAGAAGTCGGAATGTCCTCCGTATACTTCCAATCCAGTGTCAAAGTCTGCGCGTTCACCATTGACGCCATCGACAGCACTGCAAGACCGCCAAACGCCAAATTAAGTAATGACTTTTTCATACAAAATTAGATTTTAAGTTAAAATATAGGTTTTTGTTAATTTTTTCTATCCTTGCATGTCGTTCAAAAATATGGTATCATGTGTTTCATAGCATCTATATCCCACTCATTCTGAATGACAACGTAACTCAAAAACATTTTTTGTAAAGTTAGCGATATTTTCAAACATAGCAACAGACAGCCCAATATTTAACTAAGAAATACACATTTTGCAATAATTTTACACTCGTATTTTTCACCCTTCAGATTACCGATTTTACAGAAAAATTCCTATCTTCGTAAAGCCTGTTTTTCATACTCGGACAATATAGGAAAGTGTCCGGCACAGAAAGCGGAAACGCAACTCACACCGGCCACATCAGCCCTTAAACATTTTCCAAACTGACAGACAAAACAAGAACACAAAAACAAACAGCATAGCTATGAAAAAACTTATCGTATCAACCGGAGCCGGAATCAGCGCGGAAAGCGGACTGTCGACCTTCCGCGATGCCGGCGGACTTTGGGACAAATACCCGGTAATGGATGTGGCCAGCCACGACGGATTCGTGCGTAACCCGGCACTTGTGCACGAGTTCTACAACATTCGCCGCAAGGAACTTATCCACTGCCAGCCGAACGCCGCCCATATCGGGCTGAAAAAACTGGAAGAATTTTTTGACGTACGCATCATCACCCAGAATGTCGACGACCTGCACGAACGCGCCGGCAGCACACATGTGCTCCATCTGCACGGCGAGCTGATGAAAGTGCGCTCCATGCGCCATGAAGACCGCGTATACACGCTTACGCCCGACAATCTGGAAACCACGCCGGAAACCCGCGACAAATACGGCGACCCTGTACGTCCGCACATTGTGTTCTTCCAGGAAGCCGTGCCCAACATTGAGCCTGCCATCGAGTTGGTTCGCCAGGCCGACATATTCGTAGTCATCGGCACTTCGCTCAACGTCTACCCGGCTGCCGGACTGCTCTACTATGTCCGCCCCGGCGTGCCCATCTACTACATTGACCCGCGCCCGGCCCCAATTCCCGACGGCGCCGGAAAAGTGACCGTCATCGCAAAAACCGCCACCGAAGGCGTGGCCGAGCTGACCGAAATACTGAAATCCCAACTATAACCCAAGAGGGTGACCCAAAAGCCATTCAGAATGGCAGAAGGGTCACTTTCTTTTTATTTTCTAACACATTAGTGTCCACTAAAAAATCATAGAAGTTCTTTGAAATTATTGAAATTCAAT
>UQUV01000066.1 GCA_900544305.1 uncultured Porphyromonadaceae bacterium | reverse complement strand
CACCGATTCTATTGTTTAATTTTAATTTCTCGGTAATTTTTTACCGAAGTATTGAAAAAAACAAAAAACGGTTTAATTTTATTTCAGAATATCACAATTCAAAAAATGTAGCAAAAAGACAGGCGGCAGTAGCAAACCTGAAAACTCCGTTTTCGTTTGCCGCTGCACTCGCCTTTCACTATCTTTGTAGAAAATAGGATACGTCTTAGCATAAAACTCAAACAAGTTTGGTTTTATGCCTTCTACTTTCACTATCTTTAGATAAGATAGATTGCGGCTCGGCAGTGGCAAATCTGAAAACTTCGTTTTCGTTTGCCACTGCGCTCGTCTTGCACTATCTTTGCAAACGAAATGGAACGGATGTTCCTGAATTTTCCAACTGCACAGATTTTTTATATGATTTCAATCGACGCTCTTGCCGTGGAATTTGACGGCAAAACGCTTTTTAGCGATATTTCTTTTGTCATTAACGAAAAGGACCGCATCGCCCTGATGGGTAAAAACGGAGCCGGAAAAAGTACGCTATTGAAAATTCTTGCAGGCGTACGCAAACCGACACGCGGCTCTATCTCCGCACCGAAGGACTGCGTGGTGGCTTACCTTCCGCAACACCTGATGACGGAAGACGGCCGTACGGTTTTCGAAGAGGCTTCGCAGGCTTTCTCCCACCTCCACGAAATGGAAGAGGAAATCAACCGCATGAACCAGGAACTGACGGAACGCACCGACTACGAAAGTGACTCCTACATGCAATTGATTGAGAAGGTAGCGGCCATGAGCGAAAAGTTCTATGCCATCGACCTGACTCACTTTGAGGAGGATGTGGAGAAGACTTTGCTCGGTCTGGGCTTCGAACGCTCCGACTTCAACCGCCCGACAAGCGAGTTCAGCGGTGGCTGGCGCATGCGTATCGAACTGGCAAAGCTGTTGCTGAAAAATCCCGACGTACTGCTGCTCGACGAGCCGACCAACCACCTCGACATCGAGTCAATCCAATGGCTGGAGGACTTCCTTATCAACAACGGCAAAGCAGTAGTGGTTATCAGCCACGACCGCCGCTTCGTCGACAATATCACGACACGCACCATCGAGGTGACAATGGGCCGTATCTACGACTATAAGGTGAACTACTCGAAATATCTTGAACTGCGCCGTGAACGCCGCGAACAGCAGATGAAGCAATACGAGGACCAGCAGAAAATGATTCAGGAAACGAAAGATTTCATCACTCGTTTCAAAGGCACCTACAGCAAGACGCTTCAAGTGCAGAGCCGCGTGAAAATGCTGGAAAAACTGCAAATCATTGAGGTGGACGAGGAAGACACTTCGGCACTCCGCCTGAAATTCCCGCCGTCGCCACGAAGCGGCAACTATCCGGTCATTATGGAAGGCGTGGGCAAGGAGTACGACGGACACCGTGTGTTCAGCAACGCAACGCTGACCATTGAGCGCGGCGACAAGGTGGCTTTCGTGGGACGTAACGGCGAGGGTAAGTCAACGCTCGTAAAATGTATCATGAAGGAAATCGAACACGAAGGTACGCTCACACTCGGCCACAACGTGCAAATAGGCTATTTTGCCCAAAACCAGGCGTCGCTGCTCGACGAGAATCTGACCGTTTTCCAGGCCATTGACGACGTAGCCGTAGGTGATATCCGCAACAAAATCCGCGACCTGCTCGGAGCCTTCATGTTCGGAGGTGAAGAAAGCGCGAAGAAAGTAAAAGTTCTGTCGGGAGGCGAACGCACCCGTCTGGCACTGATGAAGCTGCTGCTCGACCCTGTCAACTTGCTCATCCTCGACGAGCCGACCAATCACCTCGACCTCAAGACAAAGGACATTCTGAAACAGGCCCTCCAGGACTTCGACGGCACACTGATTGTCGTTTCCCACGACCGTGACTTCCTCGACGGACTCGTCACGAAAGTCTACGAATTCGGCAACCAGCGCGTGCGCGAACACCTCTGCGGCATCAACGAATTCCTCGCCATCAAGAAGATGGAACACCTTCAGGACATCGAAAAGAAGAACTGAAATATCAAGGGGGATTTTTCGGACACACCGTGGTGTGTCCCTACGCATTAGAGCTTAATATAAAGAAGAGAGAACCCCGTAAACTGTAAACCAATAAATACAAACGCGGCTGCCGGAATCCCGACAGCCGCGTTCAGCATATTGACAACCTCTTTACCTTTTGGAGCTACCTAACACTCCCAATCAATAAACGACTACTTTTGCGGTTACCGTTTTTCCGGAAACCGTACCGGCTTTCACAATATACAAACCTGCATTCAATGCTGACACACGGACAGCATTGTTGGAAACCGCTCCTGCAAATACAAGAGCACCATTCAGGCTGTAAACCTCACAGTCTGTAATTTCTTCGCTTGATGTAAAATAAAGCTGACCGTCAACTGATTTGCAGTCAAATTCCACTTCAGTTACCGGCAAAACAGAAACGCCTGCCAGCCCATCGTTGAAGGAGATACAGCTGATGTGCAATCCGCTCGGCATATAAGGTGACGCATCCTTGATACGGATAATCTGCTGTCCGGCTTTCAAATTCAGTTTGAACTGAACCGGAGCAAACTCTTCGTCCTTGCCCGAAAGCTCAAATGACGACGACTTGACCAACACTTCCTGCTCTTCGCCGTTTTCATCCACGATGCTGATACCGATTGTCGGGTCGAAACGAGTCGGCTCGCCTTCGCCGGAAACGCGCATTGTCAGCGTGTATTCGCCGTCTGAAGGAATGTCAAACTGATAGTCAGCATAAGCGCCTGAGTTGAAACGTGTAATTTCCAGTTTGCCCGGATTGCGGCTGTCCTTGTTCGAACCCAACATCAACGACTGCGAACTGATGTATTCGGTTGCCGGAACAATCTCGTCAACCGAATGGTAGACAGTCTTGTCGAAGTCAGTCATATAGACGTACACCATGCCCTGTTCCGACAGTTCACGTTCGCCATAACCGTTCTTCGGCACAATCAGTCCGTAGCACGGGTGAGAAGATGTGCTGCCTTTTGCCTTGAACCATGAATAGCGGTACACCTTTTCGCTCTTTTCGAGATATTCCAACTGTTCAATCATGGAAGCAATCTGCATTTCAGCGGTTACGTTGTCAGCACCCCAACTGCAGAATTCCGTTACCCATATCTGTTTGCCATAAAGTTCATAGAATCGGTCAATCATATCCTTCATGCCGCCGGCACCGCCGGAATAGTTATGGATGGCAATAAAGTCGAAAGCATCCTTACCGACAAGGTTCACAAAATTGGCATACCACGTATAAGGGTCGTTTTCAGGACCGTCGGGAGAATAGTTCACGGCAGGTCCGACAAGTTTTAGTCCCAACTCGTCGGCAAGAGCCTTCACTTTCGGCCATGCTTCTGCAGCAGCCTGCGGAGTCATGTTGGCCTGTGACACGAAATTAGGTTCATTGAAACCCATCAAGTATTTCACCTCCGGATGTGCCTTGCAATAGTTGCGGATATTGTCGGCATTGTAGTTGGCATTCCAGCACATCGGCAGGAAAACCATCGTTTCGTCGCCGACATAGTCGGCTATTCCGGAATTAGGAGTGTTGCCCCAGTTGTAGAACCAACAAACACCGGGAGTAAGCACTTCCATTTCCTCCTTCAACATAAAATTATTTTCACTTACACCACGCTTGTAGCTTCTGGCGGAAGCGCTAAATCCGGCAGCTATGACAGCAGCAAGCACCGGAACAATCAACAAATTACGGCTACGCATATTATTATCGTTTTTTATTTCACGTTAAACTTGACCGGACTGCCGCTGGCACTGTCTTTCGACACCCATACCATAAATTCGCCCGGTTCCACAATTTTCTTCATGTCCAGATTCCAGAACGCAAGGTCGGAAGCCTTCAGCGTGAATTTCACGTCGCGGCTCTCTCCCGGTTTCAACGTAATTTTTTCGAAGCCTTTCAGCTCTCTCACCGGACGGACAAGTGATGCCACCAGGTCGCGCACATACAGCTGTACCACTTCGGCAGCTTCCACCTTACCCGTATTCTTCACCGTGCAAGTCACTTCAATCTGACCGTCGACACCCATTGAGTCGGAAGAAAGGCGAACATCGCCATATTCAAAAGTCGTATACGACAAGCCGAACCCGAACGGAAATTCCGGACGGTCGCCGGCATCGAGGTGATAGCTTGTGCAACCCGTAGATGTCTGACCTGCCTCAACAGGAATATCATCTATCAGCACGATGTTTTCAGCCGGACGGCCGGTATTCTTGTGAGCATAGTAAACCGGTACCTGACCCACCATTTTAGGCATTGTTGCCGGAAGTTTTCCAGAAGGTACTGCCTTTCCTGAAAGCAGGTTGGCAATCGCCGGGCCGGCCATTGTTCCGCCATGGAAAGCATAGAGGACAGCGTCGGCAAGCGAACATTCATAACCGATTGTCATCGGACGGCCTGTCATCACTACCAGCACAAGCGGCTTGCCTGTAGCTTTCAGCGCTTCAATCATTTCGGTCTGTGCGCCGGGCAGCGAAATGTCGGCACGGCAGTGGGCCTCGCCCGAAAGCACAGCTTCCTCACCGGCAAACATCACCACCACGTCCGCCTTCTTGGCTGCATCGACAGCGGCAGCGATGCCTTTGCTGTCCTTGTCGCGGCTATAAGCCAAACCCGGTGCAAAGATAATATTTTTCTTTCCGTACATTTCCTGCAATGCAGCAAGCGGAGTTACGCAGTGTTCCTTTTCCAAATCAAAGCTCCATGTTCCGGCCTGCTCATAAGGAGCATTTGCCATCGGACCGACTACCGCAATTTTCTTGGCAGAAGCCGCCAACGGAAGCACGCCGCTGTTCTTCAGCAACACGGCACTTTCCTCAGCCGTACGCTGTGCCTTTGCCAATGCATCGGCAGAGTAGAAGTTGCGCGCCGTTGACATGTCAACATAAGGATTATCAAACAGTCCCAAACGGAACTTCAGGCGCAACACGTTGCGAACCATTTCGTCGATTACCTTTTCGTCCACTTTTCCTTCCTTCACCAGTTTTTCCAGATGCTGGATATAGGCATAGCTTTCCATATCCATGTCCACCCCTGCCGCTGCGGCTTTCTGAGCGGCATCGGAAAGGTCGGCACAGAATCCGTGAGGAATCATCTGCTGAATGGAAGCCCAGTCGCTCACCAGCATGCCGTCGTATCCCCATTCATTGCGGAGAATGTCGCGGTTCAGATGAACATTGCCCGACGAAGGCACACCGTTGATATCGTTGAACGAGCACATGAACGTTGCCGCACCGGCCTTTACAGCCGCTTCAAACGGCGGCAAATAAACGTCGCGCAGTTGGGTTTCGGGAATCCATGTCGTATTGTAGTCCTTACCGCCTTCGGCCGCACCGTAGCCGGCAAAGTGTTTTGCACAGGCAGCCATCGTGCCGGGTTTCGACAAGTCGTCGCCCTGATAGCCTTCAATCATGGCTACGCCCATCACCGTATTCAAATAGGTGTCCTCACCGGAGGATTCGGCAATACGTCCCCAACGCGGGTCACGCGACACATCGACCATCGGTGAGAAAGTCCAGCGGATACCCACCGAAGAAGCCTCAACGGCGGCAACACGCGCACCCTCTTTCACCAGTTCCGGATTCCATGTGGCAGCCTGTCCCAACGGAATAGGGAAAATGGTCTTGAACCCGTGAATCACGTCGCGGGCAAAAATCACCGGTATGCCCAAACGGCTGTTTTCCACAGCTTCCTTCTGCAATTTGTTTACAACTACCGGGTCCACTTCATTCAGAATGGAACCGACCGATCCGCCACGCAGCTGACCTACCATACCATCAGAATAACCCTGACCGGTCTGCTGGTTCAACTGCCCGATTTTCTCGCTGAGCGTCATCTTTTCCAACAACGCGTCAATTTTCTTTTCAATCTGTGCATCGTCGGCGGCCACTGCCGAAAAAACAGCGGCTACAGCCAACGCACAAAGGCTCATAAATCTATTCATCGTCTACAGCTCGTTTTATTATTTCAAAAGAGTCAGCGTGCTTTTCGCATCGTCCTTCTGATAAATTCTCACATAGTCAACCAGCATTTCCGCACTGCCCTGCGGCAAAGCCGTTATGCCTTCCGCATCGTGTATGCCGGGGAAATTCCCTCCGACGGCCATATTCAGCAATAGGAAATTGTCCTTGTGGAAATAGTATCCCACACCGTCCTCACTGCTTCTGTCGGAAATGTCCACTCTCATATAGGGCTCCTTGTTGTCGTCGAAAAACATGGCTATCTCATTGGGTGTCCAAACGACACGGAAAATATGATATTCTCCGTCTTGCAGACTATAGTCGCTCACATGGTCGCCCGTCAAAATGCGATGTTCCGACGAAGCCACACCCCAATGCAACGCACCGTTGAAAAGCCGGTCAGTCACTCCGTCCTTAATACCGTTGGAGTGTCCCATTTCCAAAATGTCGGTTTCACCGCAACGCGGCCAACTTACAGTAGAAATATCATTGCCCATCATCCAGAACGCCGGCCAAAGTCCGTTGGCAGTTTTCGGCAACTTGATGCGCGCTTCCACGACACCATAGGTAAAACAAACCTTGTTCATCGTGTTGATACGACCGGAAGTGAAATTCTTGTCCTGATATTTCTCCTTGCGTGCCGTAATCACGAGATTACCGTCGCGGACACATACATTAGCCGGCTTGTCCAGATAGTACTGCAATTCGGCATTTCCGCAGCCGGTACCGTTAATTTCCACATTCCAGCTGTCGCGTCGAGCGACGAACCGTTGAATTCATCGCTCCAGACCAACGTGTAGCCGGACGCTTTTTCACTCATTGGTGACTCGGCCGACATATTCCATACGGACATGCAGGCCAAAGCCACACCTAACCACTGTTTATTCATTATTTACATACAATTTTTTCAACCAGCTGCTTGCCGTTGCATACAGCCTTAACGACATAAATGCCCGGAACGAAACCGGCTACCGACACTGCGTCAACTGCCTTGTGTGAAGCCACCATTTTTCCGGCAATATCATAGACTACCACATCAGCCTTGTCAGAGAAATTCAGCATCTTGCCGTTATAGTTCATATCCAGTCCTGCAGCAACAGTCTCTACACCGGCATCGCCCATGTCACCTTTATCAAGGAAAGAAGAAGACTCATCGGCTGTTCCCTTCTGATAGATTTTCACATAGTTGACATACATGCTTGCCTGATAGCCATTCGATTCGTTCAATGCTGTAATCTGATTGATATCCCAGATACCCGGAAAATTGCCGCCTACAGCGAGATTGAACAGAATGAAATTCTCCTTGTGGAAATAGTAGCCGGGAGAATTGGTGTCGTTGGTTGCCGGAATAGTCATTATATAATAGGGTTCGGCATCCGGATATTTGTCAAGGTCGACATACATGGCCACCTTCTCTTCATCCCAAATAAGAGTATAGATATGGAACTCATCGTCCTGAAGGCTGTATTGATAAGTCACCGCACGTGCATAGTTCGGATGGTTTTCCCATGATTGTCCCCAGTGACATGCGCCGTTGAAATAACGGTCCTGAGTTCCGTTCTTGATTCCCGTAGCATTGCCGAACTCCATGATATCGGTTTCACCGCAACGCGGCCAGCCCACCTGGTCGTAATCGTTGCCCATCATCCAGAATGCCGGCCAAAGTCCGTTGGCAGTTTTCGGCAATTTGATGGCAGCTTCAATCTTACCGTGTTTGAATGCTATCTTGTTTTTGGAAGTGATTCGGCCGGAAGTTGCCTGACGTCCGCCATACACCTCTTTTTTTGCTGTCAGAATCAGACAGCCGTTTCCTTTTCCGTCATCACCCAGACGCACGTTTTCCGCACGGTCCGTATAGTACTGCAATTCGTTGTTTCCACCGCCGTCACCGTTCACTTCAATGTTCCAACGTTGAGAATTCAGCTCATTGGCATCGAACAGGTCCTGCCAAACCAATTTATATCCGTCAGTCTCGCCAGTCCCGTCCTGCGAAGAAGCCGCCATTGCCAATGGAGAAACAAGCAACGCTGTAGCAATCAAAAAGTTAGATTTCTTCATAATTCATTCTTTATTCTATGTTAGTATTGTTTTTTCGTGCCGTTTCTCAGGACGTCACCACCTGTAAATCGTTTAAAAAAGGATAAAAAGAGAGCGGCGGAACAAATCCGTCCGCTCTCCATGTATTCAAAATGTCGAATTATTAGTGGTGCGATAAAAACCACATCACTGTAGTTAAACGATTAATTTTAA
>UQUV01000065.1 GCA_900544305.1 uncultured Porphyromonadaceae bacterium | reverse complement strand
GAGGACGGCCCTATCATTATAATGATGTATGAACTTTTAGCGGACAGTAATAATTGTTTTTACCGTATATTTTTTTAACTTTGTAAGGGCTACCCAAAGCCCCCTGACATTAAATTGAAATAATCATTTTTCCGAATAATCAACTACAATGAAAAAACAATTAGTGGAATGCGTTCCGAATTTCAGCGAAGGACGCGACATGACAATCATCAACCAGATTACCGACACTATCAAATCAGTTGAAGGAGTATCCCTTCTGGACGTTGACCCCGGCTATGCAACCAACCGCACCGTAGTCACCTTCATCGGTGAACCGCAACAGGTATGCGAAGCTGCATTTGCCGCCATACGAAAAGCCAAAGAACTGATTGACATGCGAGGACACCACGGCGAGCACCCGCGCATGGGAGCAACTGACGTTTGTCCACTCGTTCCCGTTGCCAACATTACCATGGAGGAAACGGTAAAATACGCAAGAGCACTTGCACAGCGTGTCGGAGAAGAACTCGAAATTCCAGTATATTGTTACGAAGCTGCCGCTTCTACTCCGGAAAGAAAGAATCTGGCAGTAGTCCGCGAAGGTGAATACGAAGGACTTGCAAACAAACTTGCCAATCCGAACATGAAGCCGGATTTCGGACCGGACCAATGGAACGAATCGGTTGCGAAAAGCGGCGCATCCGTCATTGGTGCTCGCGATTTTCTTTTAGCAGTAAATTTCAATCTGAATACGACTTCCACACGTCGCGCCAACGCGATTGCCTTCGACGTTCGAGAAAAAGGACGGGTAAAACGCGAAGGCAACCCTATCACCGGTAAAAAAGTGCTTGACGAAAACGGACACGAGGTAATGATTCCCGGAACACTGAAGGGAACAAAAGCCATCGGCTGGTTCATCAAGGAGTACGGTATTGCTCAAGTGTCGATGAACATCACCGACATGAATGCCACCCCACTCCATGTGGCCTTCGAAGAAGTCTGCGCTAAGGCTGCTGCCCGCGGTGTTCGTGTCACTGGAACGGAAATCGTAGGTCTGGTTCCGAAAGTGGTACTGGTGAATGCCGGCAAATATTTCCTTGCCAAACAAAACCGTTCTGCCGGTATTGCCGAAAGCGAAATCATAAAAATTGCCGTACGTTCCATGGGACTCGACAATTTGGGCGCATTCAATCCACAGGAAAAAGTAATTGAATATCTCATCGCCGACAAGACGGAAAAACTTGTCGACATGACCTGCGACGGATTTGCAGAAGAAACGGCGAGCGAATCTCCGGCTCCGGGCGGCGGTTCCATTTCCGCATACATGGGAGCATTAGGAGCTGCCCTCGGCACAATGGTGGCCAACCTTTCTGCCCACAAACCGGGATGGGATGACCGTTGGGAATTCTTTGCCGACTACGCCGCCGAAGGCCACGAAATCATGTCGGAACTGCTTCATCTGGTAGATGAAGACACAGCAGCTTTCAATGGCATAATGGCTGTATTTGGAATGCCGAAGTCAACACCGGAAGAAAAGGCAGCAAGAGCAGAAGCAATGGAAAAAGCGACACTCTACGCAACGGAAGTGCCGTTACACACAATGCAATGCGCATTCCGTGCCTTCCCGGTTATCAAAGCCATGGCTGAACACGGCAATCCGAACTCCGTGTCGGATGCAGGAGTAGGTGCATTGGCAACCCGATCAGCCATTTTGGGAGCATTTTTAAATGTAAAAATCAATGCAGCCGGCCTCAAAGACCGGGAAAAGGCTGAGAAACTCATCAACGAAGCCCAACTTATTGCCGACCAGGCTATGGTTCTCGAGACAGAGATTCTCAAAACGGTAAACAGCATTATAGACAAAAACTAACGAAACACCATAGATATGGAACAACTCACTGATTTTCAAAAAGAGATTCTGGCAGGAATCCCCGATATTCTGCCACCTGCCAAACCATACGACCCGACAGTCAACCACGCTCCGAAAAGAAAGGACATTCTGACTCCGGAACAGAAAAAGCTGGCACTCCGCAATGCACTGCGTTATTTCCGTCCGGAACAGCATGCAGAACTTATTCCAGAGTTTCTTCATGAACTGAAAACATACGGACGCATCTATATGTATCGCCTGCGTCCGGACTACAAGATGTATGCCCGCCCAATCGACGAATATCCTTACAAATCTCGTCAGGCGGCTGCCATAATGCTGATGATCAACAATAATCTTGACACGGCCGTGGCACAACATCCGCACGAACTTATCACCTACGGAGGCAATGGTGCCGTGTTCCAGAATTGGGCGCAATACCGGCTTACGATGAAATATCTCGCCACCATGACCGACCGTCAGACGTTGGTAATGTATTCCGGCCATCCGCTCGGCCTGTTCCCGTCACACGAGAACGCTCCGCGCGTTGTTGTCACCAACGGTATGGTAATCCCCAATTATTCAAAACCGGACGATTGGGAACGTTTCAATGCTCTGGGCGTATCGCAATACGGACAAATGACAGCAGGTTCCTATATGTATATCGGCCCGCAGGGAATTGTACACGGCACAACTATTACCGTACTGAATGCGGCACGCAAACAGGAAGGCAGTTATAACGCACCAATTGCCGGCAAATTTTTCGTTTCAGCCGGATTGGGCGGTATGTCGGGTGCACAGCCGAAAGCGGCAGTCATAGCCGGTGTTGTAGGCGTTGTGGCAGAAATCAACCCGAAAGCAGTAGAAAAACGCTACGCACAAGGTTGGGTAGACGAAGTGTTTACTTCGCTCGACGAACTGATGCCACGTATCCGCAAAGCCGTTGCCGACAAGGAGACTGTATCAATAGCCTACCAGGGAAATGTCGTTGACCTGTGGGAACGATTGGTAGAAGAAGACATAAAAGTGGACTTGGGCTCCGACCAAACATCGCTCCACAATCCATGGGCAGGCGGATACTACCCCGCAGGCTACTCTCTGGAGGAATCCAACGAACTGATGGTCAGCAATCCGGAAAAATTCAAGGAAGAAGTACAGGCATCGTTGCGCCGCCAGGTTGACGCCATCAACAAACTGACTGCAAAAGGCATGTATTTCTTCGACTATGGAAATGCCTTCCTTTTGGAATCATCGCGCGCCGGTGCCGACATCATGAATCCGGACGGCACTTTCCGCTATCCATCGTACGTGCAGGACATCATGGGTCCGATGTTCTTCGACTACGGCTTCGGACCATTCCGCTGGGTCTGCACATCGTGCAACCCCGACGACCTTGCCATGACCGACAAGATTGCCACAGAAGTGTTGGAAGAAATCGCCACACATGCTCCTCACGACATTTTGGGACAGTTGAACGACAATATCCACTGGATAAAGGAGGCCGGACGCAACCACCTCGTTGTTGGCTCTCAAGCACGCATCCTTTATGCTGACTGTGAAGGACGAACCAAGATTGCACTGGCTTTCAATCAGGCAATCCGCGACGGACGTATTTCCGCACCTGTCGTTCTTGGTCGTGACCACCACGACGTTTCTGGAACGGACTCACCTTACAGAGAAACGTCGAACATCTATGACGGCTCTGCATTTACTGCCGACATGGCCGTACAGAACGTGATTGGTGACTCGTTCCGCGGTGCAACGTGGGTTTCACTCCACAACGGCGGCGGCTGCGGTTGGGGTGAAGTTATCAACGGAGGATTCGGCATGGTTATCGACGGTTCGGAACAAGCAGAACGCAACATCCGCATGATGCTCCACTGGGATGTAAACAACGGTATCACCCGTAGAAGCTGGGCACGCAACAAAGGTGCTATGGATGCCATCAAACTGGAAATGGAACGCACGCCCGACCTCAAGGTGACACTACCGAACCTTGTAGACGACAAACTGTTTGAAAATCTCGATATTGAATAATTCGCTGACTTTGAATCATTATGGAAATTCATTATATATCTCCTGAAAAAATCACAATTGAGCAAGTGGCTCACGTCATTGAAAGCGGAATGAAAATTGCGCTGAGCGACAAGGCAAAAGAATTGGTTGTCAATTGTCGCACGTTTTTGGACAAAAAAATTGAAACATCGGAAGAACCTATTTACGGCATTACCACCGGTTTCGGCTCGCTGTGCAACGTTTCCATCGACAAGGATTCATTGAGCGATCTGCAAAAGAATCTGGTAATGTCACACGCCTGCGGCATGGGTAATGAAGTGCCGAAGGAAATCGTGAAATACATGATTTTCCTCAAAATACAATCATTGTGCTACGGTTACTCGGGTGCCTGTCTGCCGACAATCGAACGGTTAGTCGATTTCTTCAACAACGACATCATTCCGGTAGTCTACACACAAGGCTCATTGGGCGCATCCGGCGACCTTGCACCGCTGGCTAACATGTGTCTGCCGCTGCTGGGTCTGGGAGAAGTGACAGTCGGCAATGAACGGATGAGTGGAGAAGAACTCAACCGACGGATGAACTGGGGACCTATCAAACTTGCATCCAAAGAGGGACTCGCCCTGCTTAACGGTACACAGTTCATGTCAGCGTATTCAGTATGGAATGTCATCCGTGCGAAACGTCTGATTGCCTGGGCCGACTATATTGCAGCCATGAGCATCGATGCCTTCGACGGACGCATCAGTCCGTTCCTGCACTCTGCACACAAAATGCGTGCACACAAAGGACAGGTCGACACTGCCGACAACATTTTCCACATTCTGCAAGGCTCTGAACTGATTGAACGCCACAAAGAGCATGTGCAGGACCCCTACTCTTTCCGCTGCGTTCCTCAAGTGCACGGAGCTGTGAAAGACACTATCGACCATGTTGTTAATGTGGTGACAACAGAAATCAACAGTGCAACGGACAACCCGATTGTTGTACCGGAAGACGACCTTGTCATTTCTGCCGGAAATTTCCACGGAGAACCATTGGCTCTTGTCAACGACTTTCTTGCCATTGCCGTAGCTGAAATTGCAAGTATCTCCAACCAACGCACATATCAGCTCATTTCAGGCAAACGTGGACTTCCTGCGTTTTTGGTGGCAAAACCGGGCCTAAACAGCGGTTTCATGATTCCGCAATATGCGGTTGCATCAGTTGTCAGCCAGAACAAGCAATTGGCAACACCGGCTTCGGTTGACTCCATTGAATCGTCACTCGGACAGGAAGACCATGTCAGCATGGGTGCCAATGCTGCAACCAAATGTGCGGCAGTTGTTGAAAATGTATATAAGGTACTGGCTGTGGAACTGATGAATGCGGCACAGGCTCTCGATTTCCGCCGTCCGGCCAAGAGTTCACCGGTCATCGAACGCATTTTTGAAGAATACCGACAAGTTGTGCCATTCGTGGAAGTGGACAAAGTGCTGTACACAGAAATTGCAAAATCCATCGATTTCCTGAAACAGAACTACCATCTGCATGAATATGAAAGTCTATAAGAATATTAAGGCACTGATGGGGGCATACGAAGCCCCCGTCAGCTGTTTAAAGGGAAAGGAAATGGACAATGTCCCGACGATACGGGATGCCTATCTCATCGTTGATGAAGACGGTGTGATAGCAGATTTTGGTGCAATGTCTGATTTCCCGGAAATTCCCGACACTGCAGAAGTCAACGACATGTCCGGCAGATTTATATTTCCGGCTTTTGCCGACTCGCACACGCACATCGTGTATGCAGGCAGCCGCGAACTTGAATTTGTCGACAAAATCAAAGGGCTTTCCTATGTAGAAATAGCCAAACGCGGCGGAGGTATTTTGAATTCTGCCGATTTGCTTCACCGGACATCGGAAGACGAACTCTACGACACAGCAATGGAACGATTGTTGCGCTGTGTAGAAAGCGGAACTGCAGCTATCGAAATCAAAAGCGGCTACGGATTGTCGACTGAGGACGAACTGAAAATGCTGCGCGTCATCCGCCGTATGAAAGAAACTGCACCGATTACGGTACGCAGCAACTTTTTGGCAGCCCATGCCTTTCCGCGTAACTATACAGACAATCACGACGGCTATGTAGATTTGATTGTCAACGAAATGCTGCCATTAGTGGCCAAAGAAAACCTTGCTGATTTCGTGGACGTTTTCTGCGATGAGGGATTTTTCACCGTTACCCATACGGAACGCATACTGGAAGCTGCTGCAAAATACGGCATCCGGCCGAAAATACATGCTAACGAACTGGCACGCTCGGGCGGCATACAGGTAGGTGTGAAATACGACGCCCTTTCTGTCGACCATCTCGAACACACGGGTGAAGAGGAATGCGAAGCGTTGCTCCACAGCCGAACAATGCCAACTGTATTGCCGGGAGCAGCCTTCTTCCTGGGAATGCCCTATGCTCCTGCCCGAAAAATGATTGACTACGGACTTCCTGTAGCTGTAGCTTCCGACTATAACCCCGGCTCTTCACCTTCGGCAAGCATGAAATTCATTCTTTCGCTGGCTTCTATTAAAATGAAGATGACACCGAACGAAGCTCTCAATGCTGCGACCGTAAACGGAGCCTACGCCCTCGGACTTGACGGCAGATACGGACAAATCCTCAAAGGCGAAAAGGCAAACTTCATCATCACGAAGCCAATGCCGTCATTCGAATACTTTGCTTATTCCTATACAGAAAATTTGATAGAAAAAGTCATTGTAAACAAATAACTGATTTTTTCGTGCAATCATACTGAAACTCGGGGAAGACATTTCTTTCCCGAGTTTTTTATTAAACCCAAATAGGTCATTAAACTTTATGGTTGATTTCGCACTGCTGTCAGGCAGAAAGTAAGATGTCGACAGCAGTACGGAAAGCAACTAAAGAGCCAACTAAAACGCACAGTCAACAGCCTAACTTTGTTTGGAGGTCGACCGTTTCGGGCTAAAAAAATTCTCATTTCGTAAAGTAATTCAGATTCTATTCAGAATTACATTAGAACTTTGCATCAGAAACATAAAATGAAACAACAATGAGAAACAAAACATTCTACTTCAGCAACATTCTTATTCTATTCGTATTCTCTTTGCTCTTTGCAAGCTGTGATGATGAAAAACGTGTTGATATTGACAAGCTGCCAACTAAAGCACAGCAGTTCATATCTGGCAATTTCCCGGGAATATCCATCACCCAAATCATCCAGGATAAAGATGATGGACGAAAAGAATACGATGTCATTCTATCGGACGGTTCAACTGTGCAATTTGATGAAAACGGCGACTGGAAAGAAATTACCTGTCCGTTCTCCACATTCCCTCCAAACGTATTGCCGGAGAATATAACGGCAGATCTAAACAGCCGTTACCCACAAGCACATATCCTCAAGGCTGAAAAAGAAATCGGCGGCTATGTTCTTGAAATCAACACAGCTGAGGGGGCTCACTATGAACTGCGCTACTCTACGAACGGCGAATTCATCAGCCAAAGCATCGACTGACCAAATCACTAAAGCAGTATTACAGCAATAATAAAACTAACAATGTCAGCAAGGCTCAACTAAACCTTGCTGACATTGTTTTTATTCACAAAAGCCTTCCGTTATCATTCCATTCTCCATAGAGAATGCCGTTTCTTGTATTTTCGATAAACTTATCCAAACGGCTTCTAAAAATTTCAGGCTGCTTCTTTTTAATCTGAATGGTATCTATCCGTATTCGCTTGTATAACTCAGGCTGACGACAGAAATTTTCCCATACGACATTATCTGCCTTCAATTCCTGAAGAATATCTTCATCTATTGAGAAACCATTTTCCGACATATCCGGCAAAACAGCCCTTCCGGCATCCGTCATCAACCCCAGCCTTTCCATTCTTCGGCATCTCTCTTTATTCAATTCCGACCAATTACTCCGTGGTCGTCTCGGACATAATCTTTGAGCTGTTACATCATCGGATATCTTTTTAGTCGTACTGTCAATCCAACCAAAACATAAAGTCTCTTCCACGGCATCTATATACCAGAAAGTCCCATCATCTACAGGTCTGCCACGTTTAACCACAATCCAACATTCCGATTCCTTATCATGATTCCGCAACAACCAATCACGTAACTCTTTTCTCGACTTAACATCCAACAAATTTTGAATAGTCATACTCTCATTTTTTTGTATACCGAAAAATTCCTATAATAGACAAAGATAAATAATAGCAAGTGCCAAAACAAATCAAAATACCGTTTTCCAATAATTATTGAGTACATCCAGAAAACGATTCAAGTGCATTGTAAAAATATTCCTACAGCATACTTTTCTTTCGATATATCCTCTTCTAAGGGGGCAGAGACCTGCGCCTTCCCTATTTCGCAGCAGTGCCACGGGCTTTAGGGTCCTGTGCTGGAGGGAAGGAGTGCCCCTGTGCATCGGTCGCCTTGGAATTTCGGACGTACCTGGGGTACGTCCCTACGACTGACACAACACTGTAAACTCTCAATTTTGCATTTCGACATCACCATACGACAACACACAAGCAATCCCCAACCGTAGGGACACACCCCAGGTGTGTCCGCAGGGGAGCAACAGGGGGTTTCAGCCCGACATCTTTCCGTTTCCGTTCGGGCATAAAAAAGCCTCGAAAAATTTCTCCTTCGAGGCTCTAAGGGGGCGGTGACCTTCGCCTTCCCTATTTCGCAGTAGCGGCGGTGCCACGGGCTTTAGAGCCTTGTGCCGGAGGGAAGGAGTGCCCCTGTGCATCAGGCGTCTTGGAATTTCGGACGTACCTGGGGTACGTCCCTACGTTAGACACGGTACAGACACACATTTTTCAATTTTATACTCCGATATCACCGCACGACAACACACAAACAATCCCAAGCCGTAGGGACACACCCCAGGTGTGTCCGACGAGAGGCAACAGGAGGTTTCCGCCCGACATTTTTCCGCTTCCGTTCGAACATAAAAAAGCCTCGAAAGATTTCTCCTTCGAGGCTCTAAGGGGGCGGTGACCTACTC
>UQUV01000064.1 GCA_900544305.1 uncultured Porphyromonadaceae bacterium | reverse complement strand
GCATTGCGCCATTGTTTACGGATGAATTTTGGGGTACGCGTTGACGAAGTCAGGAGATGCAAAGAAAGTGTGTTAAATCCTTTTTATGGTGAGTGGGAATGTCTTCCGATAGGGGGATATTCCCATTTTTATTCTTTTTTCCTGTATTCCAAAGGCGTATGTCCCGTGTGCTGGCGGAAAAACCGGACGAACGAAGATGATGTTTGGAAATTCATCCTTTCTGAAATTTCCTGTATGCTCAAATGTGTGTTGCGTAAAAAACGTTTGGCTTCAATGATTGTCGCTTCGTTTATCCATAGCTGCATGGACTGTCCGGTGGTTTTCTTGACGGCTGTTGTAAGATACTTTGAGGTGATACACAATTTTTCCGCGTAAAATCCTACATTTCTCATTGTGCCCTTTTGTTGGAACAGCATTTCAAAAAAGTTGTGGGTCAGGACTTCCTGTCGGGAAACCGGTGCGTTGTTTACCGCCGGAATAGCGTTGTAATGATTCAAGGTTATCAATATCAGTGAATATATCAGTGATTTTGAAATGTCAGTCTTGTTTTCTTCACGGTATCGTTTTGCCATTGCATACAGGATGTCCAACTCGTTCATTTCTTCTGCCGATAACTGAATGCCCGGCTGATAGCCGATTCTTTTTAATGTGTCCAGTGATGGGGTAATGGGCAGTTCGCTCATGAACTCCGTTGTCATACAGAGTGCTCTGATTTCCAGATCGGGTGTAACTGACGTGGTTGCAAGAATGTGTTTTGGCAGTATGATGAAGATGTCGTTTTGGTTCAGCCTGTATTCGTTATAGTCAATTTTGAAACTTACAGAACCTTTCCGGCAAAGGCACAGGGTGAAACCGTCAAACTGGTAATAGGCCTGTTCGATGGATTGCGGGTCTGCGGTATTGTTGTATTCAATAAACATTGTCGCTTCTGCCTGTGTCGGATGCTTGTCCATAGCAAGTTGTTTGTCGGATACAAAAATACGAAAGTTTGCCTATTTATAAAACGAAAAACAGCTTCCGTTTCGGGAAACTGTTTTTGATGATTTATTTGATTTTTACCATTTCTATTGGCTGGCGTTTTACATTGTCGAGCGGTGCGGCTTTGTATTTTGTTCGTGTAAAGTCAATTTTGTTGAGGTCGATGCAACGGATGGCGCTGTTGTGCATCGTTCGGTAGTAAATCCGTCGGTTGGTCATGTCGGTTGCCGAGGTCCATTGTGTTGCGCTCGGAATGTTGATTGTAGCCTGTCCTTTCGGAAATTCGATGCCAAGCGGAAGGTCAAAATTATTCATGATTTGGAAGCCCTGCAACACGGCATCTTCAGCTGTCGGTTGCTGCGGGGCTGTGGTCTGATAGAAAGCAGCACGGACAAAGCGTGATGGGGGAGTGGCATCGCCGGGCAAGCCCAGCGCTCCGCTGCCGACACCAAGAGAATTGAGTTGGATATTGCCGAAATCCTGCGTGCTGGCAGAACCCGGAAACAGATTTACGTAGTTGTTCAGATTGGTCATTTGCCATTCGAAACCGGGTGAGTTGGTCAAAACTCCGAGCTTGTTTTCGAAAAACTGGAGTTTGCCGTCCACGATTTCCAATACAACCTGTCGGCCTGTCGGATCAGTGAACCGCCAGTGTACGGTAGATGCCCGCGGATCGATTGGAACAATGTCCACATCCTTTACGGCATCCATGACGTCGTCAACAGTGGCGCATTCGCCCAGCAACCAGGCAACCAGTTGAAGGTCGGCTATTGTTTTTGACTTGTTGTTGGGATTGTAGTCTACGTATTTTCCATAGCGAGGAAAATAGAACAGTCCGGCGGAAAGTCCCATTTCGTTCAGCCCTTCGGCCACAAAATCTTTTTGTTCTACCGCCAGTCCAACGTAGCCGTATCGTGATGTAAATTTCATTCCGTTGACACCTTCCGGTGTATAGGATTGAGTCGTATAGCCTCGCGGAACGACGACATATTGGCTGTTCAGGTCGCTGCCGCCCCATTCAATGGTGCGTGCTACGATAGTTGTGCTGTCCTGAGCGGTAAGTGTGATGCCTGTACAGGCTTCCGATGGTTGTGGTAAACTGAGAAAAGATATAGCGGCAATGAAACCGAATGTCAGTCTTTTTTTCATAATCTGTAATGTTGTGTTTTTCTATAAAACAAACTATTGGCGGATTTGTTTACGGCAACAAAAAAGCAGGCACGCTTTTGACTGCATGCCTGCTGTATATGAGGGGGAGATTGTCCTTATTTCTTTACTCCGCCTTTCAAACCGCCTTTCACGCCTCCCGAAAGGTTGAAGATGTTGTGGTCAAAGTTGGTTGTTTTCAATCCTGATTCACGTTTGCGTTTGAGTGCCAGTTGAACGAGGTTATCCATCAGTTTGTCGAAACTGATACCTGTTGCTTCCCAGAGATAGAAGGAAAGTGAACCCGGAATAGTGTTGATTTCGTTGACGAATATTTCGTTGGTGTTGCCGTCTACAATCACGTCAACACGGCTGACACCGTGGCAGGAAAGTACGCGGAAAGTTTCGCCGGCAAGGAATTGGATGCGTTCGGTCATTTCCTTCGGCAATTCGGCCGGAATGCGTTTTTGTGAAGCCTGCATGCCTTTAGCACTCTTTGAGCCGCCCATGTATTTGTCTTCGTATGAAAGGAAGTCGCCGGTTTTGATAGGTTCTTCCAAAATGGAAGTCTGATAGTCGTCGCAGTCTCCCAAAACGGAGCAGTTGATTTCCTTCAGATTTTCCACCATGTCCTCAACGATGATACGAGTTGAATATTTTTCGGCGTTTTCAACGCTTTCTACCAATTCCTCGCGGCTGGATGCGCGGCTGATGCCTACGCTTGAACCGAGGTTGGCCGGCTTCACGATGACCGGATAGCCGATTTTTTCTTCCACTTGGGCAATCAGCTGGTCTTTTTGCTTGTACCATTGTTTGTCGGTGAACCATACATAATCGACAACAGGAATACCACAGTCCTTCAAAATCATTTTCATCGTGATTTTGTCCATACCGTTGGCTGAAGAAACAGTATTACAGCCGGCGTAGGGGATACCGATGGTTTCGAGTACACCTTCAAAAATACCGTCTTCGCCGTTGGTTCCGTGAAGCACCGGAATCACAACGTCAAGCGTCGTGTAGATGTTCGAACCGAAAAGTTTTGTTTTGGCGCGATAGAGGTTGTAATCGCCGAATTCCGGACGCATGAACACTTCGTCGCATTTTGCGATAAGCGCGTTCATGTCACGGTAGTTGGCTACGTCGAACAGCGCGTCGCCGGTGTACCATTTTCCTTGTTTTGATATGTAGACAGGGATTACGTTGTATTTGTCCCTATTCATTGCATGCATGGCTTGTGAAGCTGAAATAACTGAGATTTCATGTTCCACTGAACGTCCTCCGAAGAAGACAGCAACATTTGTTTTCATCTTTTTATTGTAATTTTTTATGCTTTTAGTTCCTTGTTATTTGAATGTATCGGGCAGGTCGTTTTCGTAAAGAATCGTGTCGCCTGCTTTCAGAATTGTGGCAAGACGTGTCTGTGCTTCTGCAAACGAGTCGACAATCAGTAGATTGTTTTCGTCGAATTTGCCGCTTTTGCGGATGCCTTCCACAATGGCTTCGCGGTTGTACTGGCCGACGATAATAGCCACATCGCAGGTTTCGGCTATGTGTTCACCGAAACGGCTGTTGTGGTATGCCTGTTTGTCGCCCAGTTCAATCATGCCTGGGGTAACTACGATGCGTTTTCCTTTTGTCATGCGCGACAGCACGTCAAGAGCCATGCGTGAGCCGTCGGGGTTGGAATTGAATGCGTCGTCGATGATGGTTACTCCGCCCGGAGTACGCTTCATGTTCAGGCGGTGTTCCACTTGTTCGATTTTGCTGACGGCAAAGCGAATCTTGTCGTCGCTGACTCCTAACTTCATGGCAACAATCACAGCGGCCATCAAGTTGGAAATGTTGCATTCGCCCACGAGTTTCGTGTTCAGTTCCAATTCACGGCCTTCGCCTGCTACGGTAAAGCGTGTTCCGTATTCGCTGTATTCTATATTTTTAGCTGTGTAAGCGGCGTTTTTCGTATTCTGTACGGCATATCGGTATGCCTTAACGCTTTCTACTGGGCGGTTGGCCACATATTCAAAGTCGTCGTTCAGTACGGCAAAACCGTTTTCCGGCAAGGCTTCTACCAATTCGAATTTGGTACGCTGTACGTTTTCAATCGATTTGAATGATTCCAGATGCTGTTCACCTACAGCCGTCACGATACCGATTTCCGGGTGAACGATGTCGCAGATTTCCTTGATGTCGCCTAACTGTTTGGCACCCATTTCCACAATGAACACATTGTTGTAGGGCTTCATCATTTCACGGACGGTGCGGACTACTCCCATCGGGGTATTGAAACTGCCCGGAGTCATCAGTACGTCAAACTGCTCACTGAGGATACGGTTGAGGTAATGCTTGGTGCTTGTCTTGCCGTAGCTGCCTGTGATACCGATAATTTTCAGGTCCGGCATCTGTGCAAGCATTTGCTTGGCATCGTTGACATACATATTGTTGATGGCTTTTTCTACCGGCACCATAGCCCAGTTGGAAAAAGTGAGCACTATCCATGAGAGTACGGCAAGCAGGGTGATGCAGAGCGGCAATGAAACCGGATTCATTCCGGAGCCAACAAAAGCACCCGCAAGAAACAGGAGTGAGAACACCGACATGGTGGTGAACAGACGCCATACGCGTTTGGTGAACACCAGCGGCTTTTTGTATTTCTTCTTGAACAGTGCAATGGATTTTACGAGGAATACGATGATGACAATAGGCGTTGTCACATATTGGGGGAATGTGGAAATAAGGAGCAACAACATGGCCAGGTCGGTGATTCGGCTGATGCTGGCGTAGTTGTTGTTGGTTTTCCACCATTTGAAATAGCGATTGTTGCGATAGGAATTCTGTTGCATCATTTGCAAGTCAACCTTATAGGTCGCAACCAGATATACGGCTGACACGAGAGTCAGAAGGATAGTCAGAATGAAGTTTATTGAAATCATGTCCTAATGTTGTTTTTTGTCTTTTTCTAAAAAACTGTTCAGTACGGCGTCGAACTGGTATGGATTTTCCAGAAAACTGTAGTGGCCAACACCCGGAAATTCTACCAGTCCTGCATCCGGAATAAGTTTTTCCATGCGACGTGCGTCGGAAATAGGAGTTGCCGTGTCGTTGCTGCCCCAAATAAGCAGTGTCGGACAGTTGATTTTAGGCATGGCAAACTGCAGGTCTTCGTTTACGACTTTACTGAGGATGGCACGCATCATCTGCGATGCCTGGCTGTAGTCGCTCGAACCGACACGCTTGCGGTAGGCATTCAGCTTTTCTTCGGCCTTGGCTTTCCCGAAAATGAGAGGAAGTAATTTTTTAACGGCTTTGTAAGAATATACTTTCACGTAATATTTCAGTGAGCGTTTCGGCTTGATGCCGGCGGCATCGACAAGTATCAGTTTGTGCACTTTGTTGCGCGACGAACAGAGAATGCCAACGCGTCCGCCGAAAGAATGTCCCAGCAAAATCGGATTCTCGATTTTTTCCGCTTTAAGAAATTCTTCGAAAAGGTGGGTATAGTCCTCAATTCCCCACACAGAGGTCGGTTCCGAACTTTTGCCGAAGCCCGGAAAGTCGACGTTATATACTTTGAAATGCGGCACAAGCAGTTGTTCGATGCGTGCCAGAGTGGTGCGGTTGCAGCCCCATCCGTGCATCAGAACTACTGGTTTTCCTTCGCCTTCGACACTGAAATTGAAGGTCACGCCACATAAATTCAGTTGCTTTTCCATTTGATGTTTTAAAATATTGTGCAAATATAGTGAAAGCCGAGCGCAGAGACAAATGAAAACGCAGTTTTCAAATTTAGCTATGCCGAGGCGCCTCCTATATTATGAAAATATAGTGAAAGCCGAGCGCAGAGACAAATGAAAACGCAGTTTTCAAATTGGGCTATGTTGAACTGCATCCTATAGCTGGATGTGGCGAGTGCCGGTTTGGTGGAAAAGATCTTTAGAAACTGGTACTTAGATTTGCTTGTATGATGATATGTTGTGTAGATTGTTAAAAAATGACAGCCGGAAGAACGGTTGTAAGAGTCCTTCCGGCTGTCATCGATCTTATTATTTGTGTGGATTGCAGATTATTTGGCCTTTGCAGGGATTACTGGCACATACAGATAACTGTCGTATTTTCCGCCGGTATAGATGTAGTGTCTGCCGACATTGTGAGTTGCCGGAGAGGTGACAACTTCTTCCGGATCGGCACATTGGGTTGCATTACCTCCGAGTGTCATCATTTCTACCTGTTGTCCGGGCATGTAGGTGAATCCTTCTTTGGGAATCGTGATGCGGGCAGAACCGAACGGTATTGCCGCTTTTTCGGGCTTATAGGCCCCAACGGTCAGTTGCAGTATTTCGCCTTTGTCGAAAAGAAGTCCCATCGGCCAGATTTCAATTTCGACAGGTACAATTTCGCCGGGCTTGAGTTTCTGTTCAGTTGTGAACGGGTAATAAGGCTCGGCTTCCGTACTCTTGGCCTTGTCGATTTGGCGCATGGATACACGCATCATTCCCGTCGCAGCGATAATTGCACCGGTTTTATCGGGAAGAGGTTTGCCATCTTTTGAAAGTTTTTCGACGCGGACAGCCAAATCCATATCGTCGTTGTCCGGTGCCGAAACCCACAAATGTAGCTTCATGTAGCCTGTTATTTCGGTAGGTTGCTCCATGCGGTAGCGGTAGGTGATTTTTGCATTGTCGGCAGTTGACAGATAGGTATTTGTGGCAGTGTCAGTCGGAAGCGTAGCGAGTAATGTGCTGTCGGTGGCCGACAGATATAGTTTACGGTATTCCGTACGAGCCAACGGAAATTCGTTCTCTTCACGTCCGACAATGTCTTGACCTCCAGGATTGAGAACGGACAGGCGTACTTTTGGAGTGTTTTCCCAACCGTTGTCGATTCCTTTCAGATAATGGTCAAAGAAGCGGCGAAGGTCTTCCACGTTTTCCGGTGTGTAGTAGTCAAACCATTCCTGCGTATTGTGAACTCTAAGCCATTTTTCTTTTGATGCCATTCTTCTGTATCCGGCAAAGGTTCCGTGTGTGTGAACGGCGTTGGTGTAGCTGGCCACCACATAGGCTGGAATCTCAATATTTTCCACTTTCGCAGCTTTGTCTTCCCAATAGTCGCACATGAAAGGCTTTTCCACAATCATTCGTGGTTGGTCTTCCAGTCTTCCGTATGCAGAAGAAAAAGTTTCGGCAATCATTTCGGGAAACTCTGGTGTAGGAATACCTCCACGTGTGCCGGATTCCCGATAATGGTCGCAGAAACCTTCCCACGGTGCAATGACTGCCAGATGTGCTGGACGTTCTGCTGCAATGAACCATTGTGAAACGGTCAGCCATGAGTTGCCCGACATTCCGACTTTTCCGTTGCACCATTTCTGTGAGGCAATCCATTCTATCACATCACATCCGTCGAGAGCATCTTCGTGTCCCCAGTACAGCAGGTCGCCTTCCGACATATAGGCACCGCGTTTGTCGGGATTTACCACTGCATAGCCATGTGCCACCCAATAGGCAGGATCCGGACCTTCAAATTTTTCCAATCCGGAGGTTGCGTCAATGGCTACTCCTGCACGCATTGGCACATCGTCGAGCATCTGGCCTCCGATTTCCTTTCCATACGGACTCCAAGCCAGTAGGGCCGGACAGGCATCGCCTGTTGTCGGACGGAATATATTGGCATAGATGGTTACGCCGTCACGCATTTTTATAGGCACATCTCTTTCAAGCAGGATGTCGCATGTCAGAGGTTTGGCACCTTCTCTGCGAATGCTGCCGGCTTTCAGTACGATTGTTTCCTGCTTGAAGCCTGGATAGCGGACGCGCGGCGCATTGGTCGGCAATGCCTTACGTGTAGGAACTTGTATTTCTTTGCCTTCTGCATTGTGCAGAATTATATTTTGTGCATCTGTCGGAAGGGTGCAGGCACACATTAGCGCGAATGTTCCAATATAAATCCAATTTTTCATCATATTTCAATTCGTTTTAGTCAATTTTTCTGATTGCAAAGTTGATGAATCAAATTGAATAGTGGTTGTTAAAATAAAAAACTGGATTGGTTAAATACTGAACAATGATTATCTTTGTAAAGTTAGACGGAAAAACATATCCCGAGTGTTTTTGTCATTGTTTGGAATATGGCTATTAATCACAACTTGCAGCTTAAGGAGCTCATGGAATATCATGAGATAACGGAGGTTTATAAAAACAGTGTTGCCTGTTTCCGTTTGGGTAGTAGTTTGGTGAATATCGACACCGTGTCACCGACATTTGCCGATATGTTTTCATTGTTGCTCGTTCAGTCGGGAGAAGCCGTTTTTTCCATTAACTCTCGTGAATATACCGTTGTACGAGGTGATTTGCTGTTGCTCTCTCCAAGTATACTGGTTGCCATTACCGGACAAAGTGCAGATTTTGTAGCAATGAATCTGATGTGTGACCGAAGTTTTTTTGAGCATTTGCTTTCGTTGAATATAGCCTATCAGTCGTACTCTCTTTTCTTTTGCCGAACAGATTTTCCTGTCATTCATTTGTCGGAAGAACAGGCGGAAACGATTGCGGCTTCCATGCGGCAGATTTCTGAAACGATTTCGCATGTCTGCGTCTATCAAGAAGATATTCTTCATCATCAATTGCATGTCCTGTTGTTGCAAGTGCTGGAACTTGTGGAAGGACGGGTAAGGCAACTGCCGGCTTCGCTTAATCATAACGAGGAACTTTTTCATCGTTTTGTTCAATTGCTGATTCAGCATTACCGACAGGAACATTATATAGATTTCTATGCCGGTCAGCTGTCAATTTCATCTACCTATTTGTCGCGTGTCATTCGCAAGGTGACACAGAAGACAGCCGGTTATTTTATTTCCGGTTTGCTTTATGCCGAGGCTTGTCGAAAGCTTACGTATACGGATGAAACAGTGCAGAGTATTGCTGACCAATTGAATTTTTCCGACCAGTCAGCATTCGGAAAATTTTTCAAAAGCAAGTCTGGCGTTTCCCCACAGCAGTACAGAGCAGACAAACGACATAAAACATCAGACTTGTAGCAAAGCCAATGCTATGAATGATTTTTAGAAAGTTCTACGCAGTTATTATTTTCTGATTTTATTCAATAATAATTCTGTATTGCATAAAATAGTATATATTTTGTGCAGTATGTTTTGATTTTTGAATGAAAAATGGTAATATTGTATTTGAATAACAATATCACTACTGTCCACTAAAAATGGACAAGGTTAAAAATTAAATAAATTCAGTTCAC
>UQUV01000063.1 GCA_900544305.1 uncultured Porphyromonadaceae bacterium | reverse complement strand
ATTTTATTTACTGCCAGAGCCGCTTAGGCTTGGCTAATTTTTAACGAACTATTGTCTAAAAATAAAACGCTATTTTTGTCGCGCGTAAAAGTTTTTTTGTACATTTAACATCCTACGAGATAACTAATTAATTATGAACACATTCAAGTTGTTGTACGGAATCAATGATTTGCAATAATTTATATTATGACTAAAAACAATGAGGTTTGGTTTGCGATGAGTGTTCCCGTTGGTAAAGAGTTGGAAACACAAATTTTATTACAACACTGCAATATTGAAGCATTTTTACCGATGTGTCAAAAAATAACAAGTGACAGCAATATACCAAAAAATACACCTGCAATTCCGAATTTAATATTCGTCAAATCAACACAAACCATAATCAAAGAAATAAAACGGCAAATTCCAATTCTGCAGCACCTAACAAAACCCGAAAACGGAAAAGATATTCCTATCACCGTTTCAGAACAAACCATGCTGCAATTTATCACAATTTATAATAACCCACAGAACCCAATAAACTACTTATCTCCTGCAGAAATTGACATTTCAAATGGAACACAAGTTAGAATTACCGAGGGAGTTTTTAATGGGATTGAAGGAATTCTTTTGCCAACCCAAGATAAAAGCAAAAAGAACCTAGCCATTATCTTGCCCGATATTGTGGCTGTTGTGGTTTCTGAAATTAACCCTAACCATATTCAAATTATATAATAATAACTAACATTACATTTAGCCCACTATGTTACACTGGATTTCAATTGTGCTTTTTGTATTTTTGGTAAGTGTTTTTTTAGCAGGATTTCTAATCCCTAAAATCCTACTTGTTGCATTTCGGAAAAAACTTTTTGACGTACCAGATGAAAGAAAAATTCACACTTGCGCCGTACCCCGCTTAGGAGGTATAGCTTTCAAGCCTGTTATATTTATTTCAATAGCCTTAACATTAGGTATTTCGTTATCACTTGGACACACCGAAATAATTGAAGTGCTTGAACGCAACGCAAAAACACTGGCCTATTCATATTGTGCCATCATGATGCTCTATCTCGTCGGAATGGCCGATGACCTGATTGGCGTAAAATATCGCGCAAAATTTGTTATACAAATCATCTGTAGCCTCCTTTTAATTGCAGGAGGGCTTTGGATTGACAATTTTCATGGTTTATTTGGCATTTATGAACTACCTAAATGGATAGGCTATCCGTTTACCGTACTTGTAGTAGTATTCATCATCAATGCCATCAACCTCATCGACGGCATTGACGGACTGGCATCCGGTTTGAGCAGCGTAGCGCTGTTGTCATACGGATACTCATTTTTCCTGTCACAGCAATACGGATTTGTCCTGTTTGCCATCGCTACATTCGGCGTGCTTGTTCCCTTTTTCTACTATAACGTATTTGGCAACGCTGAAAAGGGTCGTAAAATATTCATGGGCGACACCGGCAGTTTGACAATCGGCATCATCATCTGTATATTAGCCATCAAACTCTATAACTCACACGAAACTTACATCGACAACTACGATCCGTTTGCTTTAGCATTTTCCCCACTTATCATTCCGTGTTTTGATGTTGTTAGGGTTTTCATTCACCGCATAAAACAGAAAATGAACCCTTTCCAACCGGACAAAAGCCACATTCACCACAAACTTCTGGCCATCGGAATGAAACAGCGCCCGGCAATGGTAACAATTGTAAGTTTCGCCATCGTTTTCACATTCGGCAACCTTTTCCTTACAAAATACATCAACATCAACTTGCTTCTGCTCATTGACGTATTAGCATGGACAATTGCCAATATCTGGTTGTCAAAACGAATTAAGGCCAAGCAAAAACAATGTTAAGTACAGAAATCCAACGAACAATAACTATACAACGGAAAAGCCTCGCGGATGCGGGGCTTTTTTTATTTGGGGGAACAGCGATTCGGACTGGTGGGCGGCTACGGGCGGTATTTCAGTACTACGACCCGGAGGGTTGTGGGGGTGACGCGGAAGGCGTCGGCGGCGCGGTGGCCGACGAGCCAGAGGATGGTGTCGGATGCACAGAGTAGCCACGCGCGGCGTTTGTCGAGCAGGGAAAATTTGTTGTCGTTGAAATAATCGCTCAACTTTTTGCTGCCTTTCATGCCAAACGGACGGAAGCGGTCGCCCTGCCGCCAATGGCGCAAAGTCAGTTCATGGCCAAGAATTTCGCTGTCGAAATAGGCAAAATTTCCATCAGCCACAAACTTAAAATCCGGCGTTCGCTCCACAATCTCCACCTCGAGAAACGGCGGAAGCGTAGTACGGTCGTCAAGGCGGAACACAAATGTTTCATCGTTCTGCAAACCGTCGTGCGGCATCAGCACGAATTGTTCCCGCCCCACTTCGAGCAGATAGTCGGCCGACTCAAACACGGCTCCGACCGTCGCTGCCGATTTCCACAAAGCAGACGTTTGCGTCGGATTGTAGCCATAGGGAGCAAGCAACTCGTGGAGCAGCGTTTCCGGATGTGCCGACTGTGCCACGACAGCCTTGTCGATACGCACTACCCCATCGGATTCCGTAACGGCACGGCGACGGTAATCCCCTACAAGTTCCTGAAGCAACAACCAGTCGCCCGACAAATTCGCCATCGTAGCCGACAAAGCGGCATCGCTTCCCGGGAAGCATTCACGCAAAGCCGGAAGGATAATATTTCGGATTTTATTGCGACGGTATTCGCTTTCGAGATTTGTGCTGTCGGTCACATAATCCTGCGGAAGCTGTGCAAGATAAGCTTCCACATCCTGCCGCCCTACGCATAGCATCGGGCGGACAATCGCACCGTTCCGGGGCTTGATTCCGGTCAAACCGGCCAGTCCGGTACCGCGCAGCAAATTAAGGAAAAACGTTTCGGCACTGTCGTCGGCATGGTGAGCCACGGCAATCACCCGACAGCCAAACTCCACCCTCATTTGCTCAAACCAACGATAACGCAACTCGCGGCAAGCCATTTCGACGGACATTTTGCGGTCCGCCACATAGCTGTCGACATCAAAGTCGACAAACGTAGCCTGCACACCAAGCCTGTCGCAAAGGGCACGCACAAAACGCTCGTCGCGCATCGACTCCTCACCACGCAAGTGAAAATTGCAGTGCGCCGCCACACAGTCGTATCCCAACTCCAACAGCACACGCAGCAACGCAACGGAATCGGCTCCGCCGCTTAACGTCACGAGTACACGATCGTCAGGCGTGAACAATCCATGTGCCGATATAAACGCACTAATCCGTTTGGCAAATTCGCTTATCATATTTACAAAGATATGGAAAGGTGAGCGCAAAGACAAACGAAAACGCAGTTTTCAAGTTTGCAGATCCCGACTACGGACATTTTTCAGCCAATGACAACGTTACATACCCCTTCGGCCTACGGCCACTTCCCCTACCTTATGGGAAGACTGGCTAACGCAATACAACCTAACGACACCAACAACAAGCTGAAAACAGAAGATAGGCGGCATCTCACAAAACAAATTAAGCAAGCTTATTTGATTTTGTTTCGATTTGCACTATCTTTTCAGAAGATTGCTGGCGCCTCGGATGAAAAAATTGAGCAAGCTCTTTTTTCTTCGCTCGGCTTGCACTATCTTTATAGAAGACAGGCTGCGCCTCGGAAAAACCTTTCGAAACAAAATTTGAATTACATTCATTTTGTTTCATTTTGTTTTTCGCTCGGCTTGCACTATCTTTGCATTCAAAATATTAATAAAGAGAAATGTTAGAGAAAATTAATAGCCTGAAGGGCGTAATCGAAGCGCTGAATGCAGCAACCAAGGACGAGGTTGAAGCTCTGCGCATAAAATATCTCAGCAAGAAAGGTGAAGTTTCTTCGCTTTTCAACGATTTCCGTAATGTTCCAAACGAACAGAAGAAAGAAATCGGCCAAAAACTGAACGAACTGAAAACACTTGCCACTGAAAAAATCAACGCGCTCCGCGAAGCCATTGAAAACAGCCAAAGCGAAGACAGTGCCATCGACTTGACTCGTACTGCCGCTCCGGCTCCGCTCGGCAAGCGCCACCCGATTTCTTTGGTGCGCAACGAAATCATTGATATTTTCTCACGTCTGGGCTTCACAATTGCCGAAGGACCGGAAATTGAAGACGACTGGCACGTGTTCTCTTCTCTGAATTTTGCCGACGACCATCCTGCCCGCGACATGCAGGACACGTTCTTCATACAACGTAACCCGGACGTATTGCTCCGTACGCACACTTCTTCCGTACAGTCGCGCGTCATGACGACTACACAGCCGCCTATCCGCATCATCTGCCCGGGACGTGTGTACCGCAACGAGGCAATCTCTGCCCGCGCACACTGCTTCTTCCATCAGATTGAAGGACTTTACATCGACAAGAACATCTCGTTTGCCGACTTGAAGCAGACTCTTCTCTACTTCGCCCGCGAAATGTTCGGACCGGAAACTCAAATCCGTCTCCGTCCGTCGTACTTCCCGTTCACTGAACCGTCGGCTGAAATGGACATTTCCTGCCACCTCTGCGGCGGCAAGGGCTGTAACTTCTGCAAACATACCGGTTGGGTGGAAATCCTCGGCTGCGGTATGGTTGACCCGAACGTACTCGAAGCCTGCGGAATCGACAGCAAGGTATATTCAGGCTACGCACTCGGTATGGGTGTTGAACGTATCACCAACCTGAAATACCGCGTGAAGGACCTCCGCATGTTCTCGGAAAACGACGTACGCTTCCTCGACGAGTTTGAAGCGGCTCACTAATTATTCCTACAGACAGCTATAACATCAAAATAGAGAAGATACCACGTAAAACCCCGTGTATCTTCTCTTTATTATTCCTACACAGATGACAACAAAGGAAAGATATCAAGGCATTATCGAATGGTTCTCGGCAAACATGCCGGTGGCTGAAACGGAACTGCACTACGAAAATCCGTTCCAACTGCTTGTGGCAGTCATCCTGTCGGCACAATGCACCGACAAGCGCGTCAACATCGTGACTCCGCCGCTGTTCCACGACTACCCTACCCCGGAAGCCATGGCAAGCGCCACTCCGGAAGTCATCTTCGAATACATCAAAAGCGTTACGTTTCCCAACAACAAGTCGAAATCGCTTGTCGGAGCCGCCCGCATGCTCGTGGAGAAATACGGCAGCGAAGTGCCTTCCGATTTCGACGAACTGGTGAAAATTCCCGGCGTAGGACGGAAAACGGCCAATGTCATGCTTGCCGTCATTTTCAACAAGGCGGCTATGGCTGTCGACACCCACGTGTTCCGCGTTTCCAACCGCATCGGACTGACCAACAACTCCAAAACTCCGCTGGAAACCGAAAAGACACTCGTACGCCACTTTCCTGCCGAACTCCTGCCCAAGGCCCACCACTGGCTCATTCTTCACGGCCGCTACGTGTGCACGGCAAGAAAACCGCAATGCGAAAAGTGCGGCATCTCCGCCTACTGCAAGTATTTCGCCAAATCGGCAAAAGCATCTGTACTAACGAAATAATCCCCCTATGCAGACCACCCTATTGCTCATCATCGAAATCGTCGGAACCATCGCCTTTGCCATCAGCGGCATACGCCTTGCCGCGGCTAAGAAGTTCGACTGGTTCGGAGCCTATGTCGTCGGCCTTGTGACGGCCATCGGCGGCGGTACGCTGCGCGACATTCTCCTCGACACGACTCCCTTCTGGATGGTCAACGGCTGGTATCTCGCCGTCACGGGAATATCGCTGCTCTACGTCATCCTCTTCCGCAAGCAGCTTGTCAGACTCAACAGCACGTTCTTTTTCTTCGACACCATCGGCCTCGGTCTGTTTGTCGTCATCGGCATACAGAAAACCCTCATGTTCGACTACCCCATGTGGGTGGCCATCTTCATGGGCACCATCACCGGTGCGTTGGGTGGCGTAATCCGCGACATCCTCATCAACGAAGAACCGCTGATTTTCCGCAAGGACGTCTACGGAACGGCGTGCATAGCCGGCGGCGTCGTCTACTGGCTCACCATGCTTGCCGGATTTTCCGGTTCTGTGCAGCAGATTTCCTGTGCTGTCGCCGTCATTGCCATCCGCCTGCTTTCCGTAAAATACAACTGGTCAATACCCGTTCTCCGCAACAACGAAAACTAAAAACCCGCAACAATGAACAATCAAGCAAAAAAGACTACCATACAGCTTCTGAAATACGGCATCATAGGTGTCGGTAACACGCTCATCACGCTCGTCGTGTTCTATCTGTTCAACACCATCCTGGGCCTGTCCTACACCATAGCCAACGTCACCGGCTATGTCCTCGGCGTGGTCAACAGCTTTGTCTGGAACCGCCAGTGGGTGTTCAAGACCCACAAGAACATCATGAAGGAAGCCGCTCTCTTTGCTGTAGGATTCCTCATTTGCTTCGGACTCCAGCTGCTCGTAAGTTGGTATCTGCTCAGCCACACCGCCATCCAGAACTTCGAGCTGTCGTGGCTTCCGATGAAGAACCCCGGCGAAAACCTTGTCATGTGCCTCAGCATGGTGGTCTACACCCTCGCCAACTATTGCTACAACCGCTTTGTGACCTTCAAATAGCACCGACATGGCAAAGTTTAAGGCAAAGGATTCGCTGTTCGTCCTGCTGCTCTTAACGGCAGTAGTCATCATTTTCCCGCCGTTGGGGCGCGTTCCGCTCCAGCCCGACGAGATAGTGCTTTCCACCCTGGCCGAGAAATTCGCCAAACTGGGCATTGGCAGCGTATTCACCGATACGGGTGCCGATTTCCTCTCCAATTTCTATGCCTACATCGTGTCCGTGTGCCACAACAATCTCGACATTTCCGACACGCTCGCCGTACGCCTGCCGTCGGCGGTCATCATTCTGCTGCTGACACTCGGCCTCTACCAGTTCTGCGACAGGCGCGACAAGCTGAGCCATTCGTTCCTTGCCGCCCTGCTGTTCATTTCCAGCTATCTGGTCAGCTCGCTTGCCTATCGTGCCAGCACGGTGTCGCTCATTGCCCTGCCCTTCATTTTCTCCCTCTCGGCAGTATATCATTGGACAAAATCGCCCAACCTCAACAAAACCTACCTGCTGATTATCACCACCCTGTTCACCTCCATTTTCATGGGAATACTCGGGCCGGTAGCCGTGTGGATTATGGGCATCATACTGCTGCTCATGCAGGAGTCACGCAAAATATGGCAATACCTGCGACTTACTGCCAACATAGCCGCCGGTACCGTGGCAGCCTATGTCATGATTGTGTTCATCACCAACGACACCACCATTGCCACAAGCATTCTGGGCGTGGAACAAGTGACGGAAAGCCTGTCCGAATATTCCAAACTTGAAATATTCATCCGCCACATCGTATTTTCAATATTTCCCTGGTCCATTCCTATCATCATCGGACTGTTCTGGATTACGGCCAACCCTTCGTGGATTCGCCGGCAGTTCCTGTCGCTCAACTTCTTCCGTCAGTTTGGCGTCATTCTGTTCCTGCTTGCCATTCCCACATTCTTTGCCTTCAACCGTCTGTCGCTCGTCATGCTGCTCGTAGCCATTTTCTTCAACATGTCGGTCATCAGCAGTTTCATCCTGTCGCAGATTCACAACCATACCATCTCCTGGCGAATCACCGGCAGCCTTTTCGGTCTCTTGATAGCCATTTTTGCCGGAATGTTCGTGGCGTTGCATTTCGGTGTCAGCATCGAAATGTTCGGCTACCGCATGCCGCCGTTCGCCGACTGGTCCGTCTGGAGCATACTCCTACTGGTGTCCATCGCCGTTTCGCTCTACACATTGTCGCGCAATCAGCGAACAATTCACCTCAACAACCGTTATTTATATAACATCGTAATCCTTTACATCCTGGCACAACTGCTCTACAAAGGATTCGTCAACCCTTACCTGATAGCATTATGATAGATTTTCTTACGACATACCACATGGCAGGACTCCTCATCGGACTCTGCACATTTCTCATCATCGGCGTGTTCCATCCCCTTGTCATCAAAGGCGAATACTATTTCGGCGTACGCATCTGGTGGGCATTTCTCATTGTCGGCCTTGTGTGCTGCTTCCTGTCGTGGAAAATCGACGACCTTTTCTGGTCCGTCATTCTTGGCGTAACCGGCTTCTCCTCCCTGTGGGGCATCGGCGAGATTTTCGAACAAGAGAAACGCGTCCGCCGCGGCTGGTTCCCCAAAAATCCCAAACGGAAATATCCGTTTTAGCCTGAAAATCTCCCGTTTTACTCCCATCTTGTATTTCCGAAACCGCCGTTTCGGAAAGCGGTATTTCGTATCCCCTTTCCTCCTCTATTTTTCAAAATCCAAGTAGAAAAAACACAGTTATAACTATGATTTATTGAGAAATAATCGTACATTTGTAAAAAACAATATATTATTCATTCATACGCAAAACCGGCTATTATGAATAACATATTAGCATTTAACATTCAAACACCCCAAAGTGCCGCACAGCAGATTGCGGCCCGAGTAAAAGCGCGGAGACTGGAACTAAACCTTACCCAAGAAGGCATGGCCACCCGGGCCGGACTCAAGTTTGCCACATATCGTCGATTTGAGCAAACTGGGGAAATTTCATTGAAAGGATTGCTTCAAATTGGATTCGCCCTGAATGCGCTGTCCGACTTTGATGCCCTCTTCGCCCAAAAGCAATACCAATCGTTAGATGATGTATTGAACGAACAAAATGTTACCCGCAAACGAGGAAAGAAAAATGAATAACATTCATAAACTAATTTAGTTTCATTATTTACAATTATTCTTACTAAAAATATTTGAATATATATAACAATGTCATTAACAATAACAGTACGAAATAAAGAAGTATCAACCCTCAAAGATTGGGAAAATGCTTTTAATGATGAAAAACATTGGAAAGAAGGACGAAGTGCCTATTCCTTAGCTGATTTTATATTAAATAGGAATGGATTAAAAATCATAGCAGAGAAACTGCAACAATGTGGAATTGGTAATATAGATTTTTTATCATGTGACGTTGAAGCATCTGTCAAATTTGACAATTATAAAAGAAAGAGTCAAAGAGATATGGTGTTAATTGGAAAGTTAGAAAATAATAACAAGATTTTCATAACCGTAGAAGCAAAAGTTGATGAAAGCTTTGGGTGCACAATCGAAAATAGTCTCAAATCACAGAATACTCACAGAGCAAAAGAACTGCTTGAAAAATTCATTCCTCACCATTCAGAACAAGACAAAAAACTACGCTATCAACTTTTTCACGCAGCAGCTGCTACAATAGAAAAAGGTGATTATGGACAAAATTTTCAAAAATCGATTATGCTTGTTTTTGTATTTAAAACAACAGGATTTGAAAATGAAGTAAATTACAATGAAAAAAAAGGAGAGAATAACTATAAGGAATTTTGCCGTTTCATGCAAGCAATCGGAGCAGACAAAAAGAAAGAAAATGATGTCTGGACTTTAAATTTTCAAAGTAAGGAAATAGCATTCATATATTCACAAATAGAATTTAAAAACCTCCACATACAATAAATCCACTCAAAAAATCTAAAAGAGAAAAAATATTTTCAAGCTAAAAGAAAAATGTTTACCGCGGATGTTTTTTCCAAGAGCCCAAACAGTAAATTCCTGTTTTAAACTGAAATACACTTCCTTTCATTCGTTCTAAATTAGCAAATCAAAGAATTAGAGATACCGTTGTTCTAAAGTAATGAAAACCCAATGAAAAATAAAAGTATAAACGAAATCACATTATTCCGATATTTATTCAATCTTGACAACAGAGATTTGCCACAAAGTATTCTTAACTGGTACTATAGTGTTGGAAATGATGTTGATTCAGATCGAGAAAATGCAATTAGAGAACTTTCTAGCATTAAAGGGAATTGTCGTAAATTAGTAGTTTTCTCAAAAACATTCATAGAAACGATGGACAAATCTTTTATGAAGTTTACCCAATTTCATATAGATATTCTCAAGGAACTTGAGAATAAAAATGGAATTGTTCGCAGTCCATACTTTCTTGAAGGCTGCTATATAGTTTACAGCATAAAAAATGGATGTCTAACATTATGGGTATTCCATGATACAATAAGCAAACACCTGTCAATTCCAACTTATTATATTTGCGTTTCACCCAAAGATAAGATCAAAGGAGAAGGCCATCAATTAGATTGTATGATTGTGCCTTTATTAGACAATTGCATGGAAGTAAATCTTAGAGACTATATTGATATGGTTTTAGATTATTTATGTTTAAGACAGTGGGCGGAAGTTCAATTGCGCAAAGTTTCAAGCACTATAAAAAAAGAAATTAAGAAAAACAAGAAAAAACAAACAATCACTGAATCTGGACTAGATTTTTATCTATTTGATAGTAAATGGTACACTGAAATATGTAATAATGAGAGTTTCCAAGTCAGTGGTCATTTTAGATTACAACCTTATGGGGATGGTACTAAAAAACTTATCTGGATAAACGAATACACAAAGAATGGTTATCATAGAAAAGCAACGATAGAAAAAGTTAAAAACGGAGAGATTTCGTTAACCTAATAACAGCACCAACTCTTATTTTATAATATATATTCTCATACCCTACAATCAAAGTATTTGTAAGTGTAACACAACATCATATCAAATTCATACATAAGTTACTATGTTTGCAATTGGAACGCCGACATTTAGAAAAAAGAGGCG
>UQUV01000062.1 GCA_900544305.1 uncultured Porphyromonadaceae bacterium | reverse complement strand
GTTTTCTGAGACTGTTTTTTGCAGATGTCGACAATCACGTTTTAGAGAAAAGATAGTGAAAGGTGAGTGCAGAGACAAATGAAAACACAGTTTTCAAATTTGGCTATGCCGAACCGCCTCCTATTTTATTCAAAAATAGTGAAAGGTGAATGCGGAAAAAACAGACAGCGACAGGATTTTTCTGCCGCTGTCCGTTTTTATTTCGAAAGTTGGGAAATGTCTTTTCCGGTTGGTGACTGGAAGGCTTTCAGTCCGAACACGGGGAGCGAGGCGAGGGCAAACTCAACCAGTTCCGCTTTCAGGTGTTCATAGGGAATCCATTGGGTGTTTGCCGAGAAGCAGTAGATCTCTATCGGCAGACCGTGCTCGGTGGCTGGTTGCAGGCGCACCATCATGTGGGGTTCCGTTGTCACTTTCGGATGCTGTGCAATGTGGTTCTCCATATAGTAGCGGAAATAGTGGAGATTGCTTGGCTGTCCCACGGTAGCCGGGCAGTTTTTCACCAGTTTCTCGAAGCGCGCTTTTTCTTCCTCATCGCAAAAATGCACGCTGTTGACATCGATATAGAGGATTTCCTTTATTCTCCGCCGTCCGCTTTCCCACATGGCGCGCCAGTTCTGAAACGAATCGCTGACGAGCAGATAGGTCGGGATGGTAATGATGGTGTTGTCCCAGTTGCGGATTTTGACAATGTTGAGTGTCACTTCCGTCACGATACCGTCGGCGTTGAATTTATCCATTTTAATCCAGTCGCCGGGACGGAGCATGTCGTAGGCGTTGATTTGCACGCCTGCCACAAGGCCCATAATCGAATCCTTGAAAACGAGCATCAGAATGGCTGCCGAAGCTCCCAGACCGGTCAGCAGTACTTCCGGACGCTTGTCAAGAATAATGCTGAACATTAGAATCAAACTGATGCACACCACCACGATTTTTAGCATCTGGTAGAAGCCCTTGAGCGACTTGTTGCGCATCTTGTCGGACTCGTTGGTGATGATGTAGAACGTGGAGATAAACGCAAGTATCAGTTTTGTGCCGATGGCTATGATGAGCAGAACGGTCAGTTTGTTGACAACGTCGAGTATCAGCGGCTTGTCGTGGAAAGCCAGTGGAAGTAGCAGATAGAGGAGAAGTAGCGGCAGGAACTGGCAGGCAACGTTCGTCACCTTTTCGTTCAGCAGATGGTCGTCCCAAGTGGCCGAGGTTTTTGAAACCAATTTTTGCAGAACGGGTACGACAACCTTTTTACAGAGCAGATAGACGATAAAGCACAGCGCAAGCACCGACACGACGATGATAATGCGGTGGGGCGTGTCGATTTGTCCGCCGGCCGTATAGCCGATTGTCTGATAGAAAGAATCAAGCTGTTCTGTCATAGTCCGTTACTTTTTGTCTTCCGGAGCAAACTCGTTTTTATAGTCGATAGGCACACGCGGATTTTTCATTGCGCGAATCCAAAGGATGATGCCGGCAATGATGAACGGAATGCTCAAAATTTGTCCCATGTTCAGAATCATGCCCACTTCGAAGTCTTCCTGCGGGTTTTTGATATATTCGATAAGGAAACGTGCCGTGAAAAGAATGACGAAGAACACACCCGTAATCAGTCCCTGACGTTCGCCTGCGTTGCGCTTCCAGTAGAGGAACATCAGCAGTCCGAACAAGGCAAAGTAGCAGAGAGCCTCGTAGATTTGTGTCGGGTGGGAGGGTACGCTGAATATCGGCTGTGCACCGTGCATCCATGCGTCGAGGTTTTCAATGAAGCGGAAACCCCACGGCAGGTTGGTCGGGTCGCCGTAAATTTCGTGGTTGAACAGGTTGCCCATGCGGATAAGTCCGCCTACCATGGCCACCGGAATCACCAGACGGTCGAGCGTCCACAGTACATTGCGTTTCGTCACCTTCCATGAGTAGAGGAACATGCCGAGCAGGATACCGATGGCACCGCCGTGGCTGGCCAGTCCTCCGTGCCACACCTTCAGAATTTCGCCCGGATTCTGCGAATAGTAGTCCCAGGCATAGAAGAACACGTGTCCCAATCGGGCACCGATTACCGTACACAGAATGACGTAGACAAAAAGCGAGTCTACCCAGCTTTGCTTCACGCCTTCATGCTTGAAGATTTTAGAAATGATATATACGCCCAATATAAAACCGATGGCGAACATCATGCCGTACCAGCGGATGGTCACCGGCCACGAAATCATATCAGGATTAAAAGTCCACGTAATGAAATTTGATATCATCTGATTGTAATGTTTTATGGTTCCACTTTAATTCGTAGATGCAAACTTACATAAAAATCTTTGGTTTTTCTTTATTTGCATGAAAAAAGGAAAGTTTTTGTCAGTAATTGAAAGTTTATGATTGTTTTTATATATATTTGTAAATGGAATGAGGGTTGCTCATTTCATTTACATGTTAGAAAAAGAAAGCGTTATGTCTTTATCTTGCGTGAGAAAAGCCTGAGAAACTTTACACAGAGACAAGATTTGGCATGATGGTTCTCCGCGCATATGCGTGGGGCTGCTATCTCCACATTTGTCTCTAAAGGTTTTCTCAGGGCCTACTCACAAGGATGTGGATGTGCAGTTCCACGCTTCGTGTTGTTTATAATCTCTATAGGAACTGGGAGATAGCGGAAAGCCTCAACCCGTTAGAGAGGGCAAATTAAAAACTTGTGAGTATGGCTCAAATGATTAACAGGGGAAAAGAATTGATTCGTATATCCCCGCAAACTGTAACCAAATTGGAGTATTCAACCAATGGTGGTAGAACATGGTCTCAACGTTATTTTGGTACATCATGTGGTGATTTCCATGATTTGACAGATAACGGAAGGGAAATTTTAGCACAAACCTCAAAAGGACTTTACTATTCTACAAACGAAGGTAGAACATGGTCTAAGCGTAATTAATGTGTTTTAGCTATGAGGGGGTGTGATTGTGACACGTCTCTCAAGCACACCCTCTATTATTTATTTTTCAATATTCCTTATGAGACTAACACAGAAAAAAGCCATTTTGGTTGTGGCAATATTGGTTGTTATAGCGTGTTTCTTTGCCGTATATTTGAGATTGTTTACCGGTAAAGAACTTTGGTACGAGATGTTTGCAGCTGTTTTGGGGGTTATCATTACCGCAGTTATAACAATGATACTTCTAAAAGGTCAAAGCGATGATGATGTAGAACGTGAGAGAGCTGCCAAAATTTTTGGGGAGAAACTTCGGATTTATCAAGACTACCTCCATACTTTATGTGATGTAATCAAAGACCATAGCCTTTCGGATGAAGAAAAAATCCGTCTCGAATTTCAAACTTCTTATGTGGCAATGCACTGTGATTCGAAATACATAGCGACAGTCAGTAATGCGGTCAAAGAGCTTATTGAATATTGCTGCCCTGATGAAGATGGAGAAAACTTGAACCGTAAAAATAAGAGTGGTTCACCAGACCCTTTATTAGACAACCTTTTTTGTATTGTAGAAGCGTTCAGAAAAGACTTGTATCGTGACGATTTTATATTTGACGACAAACATAAACGAAGTACATTGGAAAATTTCTCAGATGCTTATCGTAATGCTAAAAGTAATAATCGTGATATAGAACAAGAACCACAACGTATATTGGTTGACTTAAATGTACTTTCTAATGCACTTACCAACATGGGCATTGATACTGCTTCTGAAAAGAAATTGAATGAACAGAATTCTGAGCAACAAGTTAAAACACCCCATACAGAAGATACAAGCATATGGGATTGTTCCTTATCTAAATGGAGTGAAGAGGGTTGGCATATTGAAGGAATGTCTGACCAATATGATGGTTTCCGTATGGAAAATAAAAATGGGAATCCCGGAGTTATTGAAGTCGGATTTTGGGAGGGGCACTATTACATTCAAGCAGCATATGATGGAGATTCTGATTTCTCTAAACCCTTGAAATGGGAAAAAGGAGGACGAAGAAGCCGTGGTACATGGTGGCAATACTTGCCAGAACCGTATTACGATATAGCAGAAGGAAAATTCGTAGAAACGTTTAAGTCAAACAAGGAATTGCAGCAATACATTATAAACAATGTAGAGCAATTGAAAGATATAATTAGCCGTCATTATCGTACAGCGACATGGGAAAATGAAGTAGGCGCTTATGATAATTGGAATATTTTTATTTGGTATTGGGACATCTTAGCTTGTGAACTGAATTCAGAAGAAGAAGGAACTCCCTATATGGATATTATGGAAGATGGGACAAGTGGTGAAGTCCTGATACAGTTTGCTAATCGAAAAGATAATATGGATTTATTGAAGAGCACTTTAAAACGTATGGGATGTCAAGACAAAGAGATAAATGCAGACGGATATGTTGTCTTGGAAAAAGTGAAATCTACAGACGCAAGTGTAGTTTCCGCAAGAGTAAAATATTGGATTGAGAAAATAACCGGCTGACTGACCAACATAACACAGGGAATCAAGATGAAAAGCTTTGTAGCAATTGACTTTGAAACTGCTAATCAGTATCGTTCAAGCGTATGCAGCGTTGGAGTTGTTGTCGTGAGGGACAATGAGATTGTAGACAAGTTTTATAGTCTTATCCACCCTGTGCCCAATTATTACTCATATTGGAATACACAGGTTCACGGGTTAACGGCTGATAATACACAATTTGCGCCTGATTTTCCTGAAGTATGGGCAAAGGTTAGTCCGCTGATAGGAGAACTGCCATTAGTCGCTCATAATAGTCCATTCGATGAAAGTTGCTTGAAGGCGGCATTTCATGCTTATGGGATGCCTTATCCCAATTATACATTTTACTGCACTTGCAGAGCTTCGAGAACTATTTTGGGCAATAAACTTCCAAATCATCAGCTCCAAACTGTGGCAGAATACTGTGGATATGATTTGGAAGACCATCATCATGCGTTGGCAGATGCTGAAGCTTGCGCACAAATAGCCATAAAAATATTGTATTTTTAATCTGTAATATTATGGAATCTACGACAATTAAAGCGTTATTCGGAAGACGTAATATCCGATTTGTTATTCCTGAATACCAACGAGCATACGCATGGGGAGAAAGGCAATTTTCACAGTTTATTGAGGATTTAAGGGAGTGTGACGAAAATTACTATTTGGGGCACTTTCTGTTTGAACAATGTGAAGATACCTTATATGTCATTGATGGACAGCAACGTCTGACCACATGCATTATCTTTTTTAGTGCATTAGTAAATACTTTTAAATATCGGCATGAGGAGTGGTGCAATGACGCAAATGCCGATAATATCAAGAACTTATTGGAGGACATTACCGACTACTATTTGAAAGATATAAGGCGCAATAAGCAGAAGTTCATGACTGTGCCTTATGACAATAATTTTTTTGTGGATGCAGTCATTGAATACAAAGAGTCCATTTCAAAAGAGGATTTGACATCAAAGTCAAAGATTGCCATGTATGAAGCACGCACATATTTTGAAACGGAACTTAGGAAAGTGTCTATACAGCAAATGCTTTCTTGGATTAGTACGTTGGAGAATGCATCCATTACCACTTTTATAGTCAAGGACAAATTGCAGGCGGCACAAATCTTCGCATACCAAAATGACAGAGGTAAGAAACTTACCAATCTGGAAGTTCTCAAAGCCTATTTCATGTTGCAGATTTTCCGCATAGAAAATAATGAGGATGATATCCACTATATAGAAAAGGCTTTTGAAGAAATATACCATAACATTGTCCTTGTAACTGTGGATGAAGATAATGTCCTTAACTATTATTGGAGGGCTGTGGGTCCAAAAGGATATTATAGCGAGAAAGTTGTAGGCGAGGTCAAAGATTGGCTAAAATCTGTCTCAAGAGAAGAACAAACAAAACAAATAAAGGATTTTGTTAATGGCCTGTCTAAAGCCTTTTGCTTTGTCAAGCAGATAGAACAAGACAATTCTTTTTATACCGCAAATTTGAAATGCCTGAATAATATGGCATTTTCGTATCCTATGCTCATTAAAGCTAAATTGTCAAATGTTAGTGATGAAGTATTCATGCGCCTTATCAAGTTGTTGGAAAATTTGACGTTTCGTCTGTTGGTTAGAGGTGGACGGGCTGATATAACAAGTAGGTTGCAGAATGTCATTCAAAATGCAAACGATACAGAAAGCTTTAATAACCAGATAGATTCTGTGAAATGGAAGCTTAACAATGATTGGTGGTGGGGGTATTGGAGCGATACAGAAATGCTTAACCACGTTAAGAGTGGTTGGTTTTATGGCAACCGTGTGGATAACTACTTGTTATGGAGATACGAACAATATTTGTGTAATGCCAATTATCCTACACCAAAAGTTTCTTATGCAGATGTAATTTCCAATGAAAGTATTGAGCATATAGCCCCACAGTCACAAGCCAATCCTTTAGAAAACGGTTACGGTATTTATGAGGATAAAGAATATCCTGAAGAGGGAATCGTTTCAGGTGAATGGATGAATAGTGTCGGGAACCTAATGTTGATGGCTGGACGGCAAAATAGTTCTTTGGGAAATCGTCCATTTGTGGATAAATTACAAGTCTATGGACGAGATAATTTACTGAACCAACAAAAAGAAATTATAGAGTTTGTAACCGATAAAGAACATCCTGTTTGGGATAAATTAAGTATAGAAAGGAGATGCAATAAAATTATTGCAGCTGTTAAAGATATTTGGAATCTGGACAAGATTTAAACAGGAGTAAAACTTAGGTCTTGTACTTCTCTTGATAATGTTTGACTGTTTGTCATATTTTATTCTGTAGGCTAATCCTTCTTTTCGGGGAATTGGGGGACGAGGCGCATGAGGCGGCGGATTTGTGCCTGGCGTTTTTTCATGTATCTGGAGGGGTGGGCGGAGTTGAATTTCCGCGGGTTGGGCAGGGTGGCGGCTATCAGGGCACATTCGTTGGCCGACAGGTTGTCGGCGTCCTTGTTGAAATGTTCTTCGGCTACGGCCTGCACGCCGTAGATGCCGTCGCCCATCTCAATGGAGTTGAGGTACACTTCCATGATGCGCTCCTTGCTCCAGCAGATTTCGATGAGGACCGTGAAATAGGCTTCCAGTCCTTTCCTGAGCCATGATGATGAGGGCCACAGGAAGACGTTCTTGGCCGTTTGCTGCGATATGGTGCTTGCGCCGCGTTTCCGCTTGCCGGATTCCCGCTCCTTGATGGCTTTCTTGATTTCCACGAAGTCGAAGCCGTGATGCTCGGCAAAGCGGTTGTCCTCCGAGGCGATGACTGCCATCGGCATGTGGCGCGACATTTCGTCGAGCGACACCCAGTCGTGTTTCAGCTTCAGGCTTTTGCCGTCGGCCAGTTGCTGCACGCAGCGTATGCCCATGAGCGGAGTGAAATAGACGGGAACAAAACGGAACAGAATGACCGAACCGATGGAAAGAATGAAAAACCAGACCACGAAAAGGCGGATGAACCGCCACAGTTTTTTCTTGCGCATAGAAATGATATGAAAAAAGTGGAACTACATTTTTGAAAAAAGACTGCATTCTGCGGAATACAGAATGCAGTCTTTACGCTGTATCGTTTTCAGTGTATGACTTCTTACAATGCCTTTACGATTGCTTCCGTGTCGCGGGCAATCATATATTCTTCGTCAGTCGGGATGACTACGACGCGAACTTTTGAATTCAGAGTGCTGAGCTCGATTTCTTCACCGCGAGTCTTGTTCTTTTCCACATCGAATTCGATGCCGAGGAAGGCAAGCTGCTTGCAGATGCGTTCGCGTGTGCCTGTCTGGTTTTCGCCGACGCCGCCTGTGAACACAATCACGTCGACACCGCCCAATGCAGCAGTGTAGGCACCGATATATTTAGTGATGCGGTATTCGTACATGTTCAACGCCATGATGGCACGTTCGTTGCCTTCTTCCACTGCCTTTTCAATGTCGCGCATGTCGGAAGAAACGCCTGTCAGACCTGCCACACCGCTCTTCTTGTTGATGAGCGCCTGCATGCCTTCGTGGTCGAGTTGTTCTTTCTGCTGGATGTAGAGAAGGGCTCCCGGATCAACGTCGCCGCAGCGAGTACCCATAATCAGACCTTCGACCGGAGTCATACCCATTGATGTGTCGACCGACTTGCCGTCCTTGATGGCAGTGATGGAACCGCCGTTACCGATGTGGCAAGTGATGATGCGCTGTTTTTCGTATTCCAGACCGAGGAATTCGCAGGCACGGCGGGAAACGTAGCGGTGGCTTGTTCCGTGGAAGCCGTAGCGGCGAACGCCGTATTTTTCATACATTTCGTAGGGTAGACCGTACATATAGGCGTACGACGGCATTGTCTGGTGGAAAGCAGTATCGAATACGCCCACTTGCGGCACGTCAGGAAGGATTTCGCTGATAGCGTCGACACCGGCAATGTTCACCGGGTTGTGGAGCGGAGCGAGGTCGTAGCATTCCTTTACCTTGGCGATTACCTCGTCGTTGATGAGAACGCTGGAGTTGAATTTTTCTCCACCGTGAACGAGGCGGTGGCCAACGGCTTCGATTTCGTCAAAATTCTTGATGCAACCGAATTTTTCGCTTGTCAGGTTGTCGAGAATGATGCGGATAGCCACATTATGGTTAGGCATAGAAGCGTTGATAGTCACTTTCTCGCCGTTGTATTTGAATTTGAGGAAAGAGTCGGGGAGACCGATTTTTTCCACGCCGCCTTCGGCAAGGATATTCTGCTCGTTGCCTGAAAGCGCGATGAGTTTGTATTTTACGGAAGAACTTCCGCAGTTGAGCACTAATATTTTCATTTTTCGGACGCGTTGATGCTTTGGTTACAAGTGATGATGACTGTTTTATAGATGTCTTCCGGGCTGCAGCCGCGAGAAAGGTCGTTCACCGGACGTGCCAGACCTTGGAGTACAGGACCTACTGCCTGTGCGCCGCTCAGACGCTGAACGAGCTTGTAAGTGATGTTGCCCACTTCGAGCGACGGGAATACCAGCACGTTGGCAGTTCCGGCGATGTCGCTGTTCGGAGCCTTGCTCTTGCCCACTGAAGGAACGATGGCTGCATCAGCCTGCAATTCGCCGTCGAGAGCCAGTTCCGGAGCCATTTCCTTGGCGATTTTTGTAGCTTCGATGACTTTGTCCACCATTTCGTGTTTTGCGCTGCCTTTGGTTGAGAAGCTGAGGATGGCAACACGCGGGTCGAAACCTGCCAAATCCTTGGCTGTCTGAGCCGATGAAACGGCGATTTGTGCCAATTCTGCTGCAGTCGGATTAGGCACTACTGCACAGTCGGCAAAAATCAGCATGCCGTCCTGGCCGTAAGGGCAGTTTTCCGGAAGAAGCATAAGGAATGCGCCGGAAACGACACTGATGCCTTTTTTCGGTTTGATGACCTGGAATGCTGCGCGGAGCACATCGCCGGTAGTGTTGAGTGCGCCGGCAACCTGTCCGTCAGCTTCACCGTTCTTGATGATGAGACAGCCCAGATAAAGAGGGTTGAGAACGGTTTTGCGGGCATCTTCAATCGTGATGCCTTTTGATTTGCGGAGCTCATAGAAAAGTTGTGCATACTTTTCTGTAGCTTCTGTATTTGTCGGGTCTACGACTGTAGCCTTGTCGATATGCTTGAGTCCGAGTTCGGCTGCTTTAGCTGTTATTTCTGCGGGCTTTCCGATGAGGATGATGTTGGCGATTTCATCACGGAGAAGCATGTCGGCTGCTTGCAAAGTTCTTGGTTCTGTGCCTTCTGCAAGGACTATTCGTTGTTTGTTCTGTTGCGCTGTTTGGATCAGCTTGTCAAATAAAGCCATAATTGTTGTATTTTTTGCTATTTGCAAAATTATAGAATTAAAATGTAATGAACCATAAAATTTCCATGAATTTGTGGAAATCCAGTATGAAAAAATATTAAACCGTGGAAAAGTGTCAATTCTGCAAGAAAAGTGCTTTAAAGATTTGTTGGTTTATGAACTTTGTGTTTATTTAGCACCCGAAATTTTTTTATGGACTTAATACTATGGCGAAAATAAAATATACACTGGAATTTGAAATGAAAAGCACTCCCGTGCCTTTGCTCTGGTCGTATCTGGCAACTGCCAACGGACTGAAGGAGTGGTTTGCCGACAATGCAGAGATGCACGGAAAGGATGTCGTTTTCTCGTGGAAGGGAACCGAACAGCCGGCTACGATAATTGCGATGCGTACGGAAAAATATGTGCGTTACCGCTGGAAGGACGAGGACGACAAGTCGTATTTCGAACTGAGGGTTGACGTGTCGGAAATGACCGATACTACGTTGCTGACCGTGACGGATTTTGCCGAACCCGACGAGCTCGAAGAATCGAAAAATCTGTGGAACTATCAGGTAGAAGTATTGCAGCGGCTGCTGGGCTGCTGATTGCCTGAACGTTGAAAGGATATAGGAGCACATTCCGACACAGCCACGTGTCGGAATGTGTTTTTTTATTTATAGTCTTCCAAACATACGGACAGTTTTGCTTATATTCTTTTTTGACAGAAGAACAAAAACGGCTGATAAGAATATACTCAAAAGTATGTCTTTATGTCCTTTTGTCCGATTTTTTTGACAGTTTGCTATTTTTTGGAGGGGAAGCATGGTGGGATGTGCTCCCCTAAGATAGGGGAGCCGTCGCTAGCGACTGAGGGGTATGAACGTCAGCAAAGGGTTAGCGTCTGTAAACTGTAAACCATAATCTGTCAACCCTTCGACAGCGTTCATACTCCTCCGGGCTTCGCCCACCTCCTCTATCTTGAACTGCACCCAAAAAGTTGGAATAAAAAATCCATAATATGAAAATTATTCCAA
>UQUV01000061.1 GCA_900544305.1 uncultured Porphyromonadaceae bacterium | reverse complement strand
TTGTCATCATTTGACACCGTAACAACTCTGATATTAAGTCGTTTAGCGTCATTTCACCCGTTTTTCGAGGTTATTCCAGAGATTTTTCGTAAGTTTGCATTAACATTTAAATATTTATCACAGTGGCATTAAACGTAGACGAACTAAAAAATGACTATATCCCGACATACTCAGACACTGAAAAAGTTGAGCCAAAAGCGGGAAACGACAATGAGCCGACAAAGGCAAATGAAAAAAGAAAACGCAAAGCGGAAAAGCCCAAACCAAAACCTAAGCGGGAGTTTGTGTTCAACCGACGCTACCGTTACATCTTTGCCTTTATTCTGGCTGCAGCGGCATTCTTTCTGCTGGTTGCCAGCTTCTCCTATTTTGCACAGGGAGCAAGTGACCAGAATTTTGTAATGGAGCACAAGATTCTTGAAAATGCACAAAACGCGACTATCAAGAACAGCTGCGGTCCGCTGGGAGCTGCTGCGGCCGACTATTTCATCAACCACGGTTTCGGCCTTGGCTTCTTCTTTATCATCGTACTGCTTTTCATTTATGCGCTACGACTGATAAACGTAACAAAAATCAGTATTCTGAATTCCACCCTGACCTGCCTGACAGCAACGATTACCACCTCCAGTCTATTGGGATTTTTTGCCATCGGAAAAGGTGAATTCTTCGCTTATGGAGGCCACCACGGCGTATATGCCAATCAATTCCTCTATAACCTGTCTGGATTTTACGGCACGTTGCTCGTCAATCTCCTGTTGCTGATTATTCTTGCAGCTCTCTGCTTCAATACATTGAAGAAAATATTCCAAGCAGTAAGCGGTTTCATTGTCCGCCAAAAGGAACATCAGAAGGCCAGTCGTGAAGCTGAAGAGAAGGAAGCTGCAGAAAAAGCCAAAGAACAGAAGAAAGAGGCTCCGGCTGTTATTGTTCCGGAAGAAGAACCCAAGAAAACGCCGGAAATCGTAGTTTCCTTCAACGAGGACAACACGCACCGCTATGCAGCGGAAACGAAAAAGGACATCACTCCGTCCATCCATTTCGACAAATCTGAGATGTCGGATATAACCGTTGAAAAGCCTGAAACGGAAAAGCAGTCTGAGCCGAAACACGCTGACTCTGACAACATCGAAATGACCGTTACTGTCAACGAAATCGAAAAAGCCGACGAAATTGAAGAAGAACCGTTTGACCCAACAGCCGAACTCTCGCGCTACAAGTTCCCGCCAATAGAATTGCTGAGAGAAATCAAGCAAAACGAGAACAACGTTGACGTGGAAGAACAGAACGAGAACAAGGAACGTATTACAAAAACGCTGAACGACTACGGAATCTCCATCAAAAGTATTGGTGTGACCGTTGGTCCTACCGTTACACTTTATGAGATTATTCCGGCCGAAGGTGTACGTATTGCAAAAATCAAACGATTGGAAGACGATATAGCCTTGAACCTTGCAGCTCTGGGCATCCGTATCATTGCGCCGATACCCGGCCGCGGAACCATCGGTATCGAAGTACCGAACAAGGAACCTCAAACGGTTTCGATGCATTCCGTCATTTCTTCGAAAAAATTCCAGGAATGCAAATATGAACTGCCGATTGCTTTGGGCTGTACCATTTCCAAGGACATATACATTGCCGACTTGACAAAGATGCCGCACATTCTGGTTGCCGGTGCTACCGGACAAGGTAAGTCAGTAGGACTGAATGCCATCATCACTTCTCTGCTCTACAAAAAGCACCCGGCAGAACTGAAATTTGTGATGATTGACCCGAAAATGGTGGAATTCAGCCTGTATTCAAAACTTGAATACCACTATATTGCCAAACTTCCAAATGAAGAGGACAGCATCATCACCGACATGAGCAAAGTGGTGGCAACGCTCAACTCTCTGGTAGTGGAAATGGAAAACCGCTATCAGCTGCTGCGTGATGCGGAAGTGCGCAATATCAAAGAGTACAACACCAAGTTTGTGGCCCACCGATTGAATCCGGAAAAAGGCCACCGCTACCTGCCTTATATCGTTGTAGTAGTCGATGAGTTTGCCGACTTGATTATGAGTGCAGGCAAGGAAGTGGAAACACCTATCGCTCGAATTGCCCAAAAGGCACGTGCAATCGGTATCCATATGATACTGGCAACCCAACGTCCTTCGACAAACGTCATCACCGGTATCATCAAAGCCAACTTCCCAGCCCGTATCGCATTCCGCGTAATGCAGATGGTGGACAGCCGTACGATTCTCGACCGCCCGGGAGCCAACCAACTCATCGGCCGCGGAGATATGCTGATTTCGGCAAACAACGACCTTGTGCGAGTACAGTGTGCCTTTGTCGACACGCCGGAAGTACAGGACATCACAAACTTTATTTACAACCAGGTTGGTTTCGACGAAGCCTACGAACTGCCGGAATACGTGCCTGAAAGCGCTGAAGGGTGCAATGCCGGATTTGGCAGCATAGGCGACCGTGACCCGCTGTTTGAAGAAGCGGCATCGTTTATCGTATCCGGCGGACAGACAGCCTCCACCTCTTCCCTGCAACGCCGCTACTCAATTGGCTACAACCGTGCAGGAAAAATCATGGACCAGATGGAAGCAGCCGGAATCGTAGGACCGAGCCAAGGCGGCAAACCGCGCCAGGTACTCATCGATTCGTTCCAGCTTGCCCAAATACTTGCAAAATAAATTCAATCATAAAACGAAGATGAAACGACTATCCTATATCTTACTCATGATTGTGGCGGTATTTTCTGCACAAGCCGCAGGAAATGCCGATGCTGTCATCAACAAGGTAGTGAATACCTATCGTGCGGCTAAAGGAATTTCAGCCGACTATATCATCACCACAGATCAGGGACAAACTTCCGGCAACATTGCCATGAAGGGCGAAAAGTTCCGCATGCTGTCGGCCGACCTGAAATGCTGGTACAATGGCACGCTGCAATGGAGCTACACACCGGTGACTGAAGAGGTAAATATCACTCAACCGACTGCCGAGGAACTGCAAATGGTAAACCCCTACTCTATCATCAGCAGTTTCCGCCAATCATTCAGCACACAGTTGCTGAAATCGGCTACGGCAAGCAACCACGAAGTGCAGATGCTGCCTAAAAACGGCAAGGCTACCGACATCAAGTCTGTCAGGCTGACCATCAACAAAACAACCAATCTGCCAGTGAAAATCATTTTTGAACTGAAAGACATGTCTTCGGTCATCGTTACCCTCAGTCACTACAAAACCGGACAGAACTTTTCGGACAACACATTTGTTTTCAATAAAACAATGGTACCGGCAGGAACACCGGTAGTGGATTTACGATAATAATTAAAAAACTACAAATATGGAACAAATCAGAACCAAATGCCTCATCATCGGCTCAGGACCTGCCGGTTACACGGCAGCCATCTACGCTTCACGCGCCAATCTTTCGCCGGTACTTTTCGAAGGACTTCAGCCTGGCGGACAGCTAACAACGACCACCGAAGTAGAAAACTTTCCCGGCTATCCGAACGGCATCACTGGTCCGGATATGATGGACGACCTACGCGCCCAAGCCGAACGCTTTGGAACTGATATCCGTATCGGCGTTATCATCGATGTGGATTTTTCCCAAGCTCCATACAAAGCAGTTTCCGACGATGGCATTGAAGTGCTCGCCGACACGGTGATTATCGCGACAGGAGCATCCGCTAAATATCTCGGCCTTCCCGACGAAACAAGATATGCGGGCATGGGTGTATCGGCATGTGCAACCTGCGACGGATTCTTCTATCGTAAAAAGACGGTAGCTGTTGTAGGTGGCGGCGACACAGCCTGCGAAGAAGCTGTTTATTTGAGCAATCTTGCTTCAAAAGTTTACATGATTGTCCGCAAAGACCATTTGCGCGCATCGAAAGTGATGCAGCAACGCGTATTCGACAACCCGAAGATTGAAGTATTGTTCAACACGAACACTGTGGGATTGTTTGGAGAAAATGGCGTAGAAGGCGCGCACCTTGTAAAATTCAAAGGAACTGACAAGGAAGAAAACCTTGACATTGCCATCGACGGATTTTTCCTTGCCATCGGCCACAAACCGAATACTGATGTATTTAAGAAATACATCGAGTTGGACGAGAACGGCTATATCAAGACAAACGGCGTAACTACAGCAACCAACATTCCGGGCATTTTTGCAGCCGGTGACGTTGCTGACCCTATCTACCGCCAAGCCATCACATCAGCCGGTCAAGGTTGCAAAGCAGCCATCGACGCAGAACGCTATTTGGTATCGAAATAAAAAATAAATACCAAAAGCAAACAGTAAAGAATAACAATTTATCAAAAATCGGACTTCCGATTTTTCCCATATTAGCAAGTATCTACTGCAAAATTAAATCCAGTGGATACTTGCTAATTTTCGTAACATATGTAACCTTCTTGATCATACCCTTTACGCTCATGATGAATTAAATCTATCAACTGTTGTAATTCGAGTATATCAGATTTGATATCTTTAAAGCGGCTATACTGTTCATCATATCTTTTCCGAGAGCCTGAGTGCAGACGGGACTTTATATCGTCAGGAATTAAATATGAAGAACGGTCTTTACCCAAATACTTCTGAAACTCAAAGAGAAATATATTGATTCCTGCCAGATCAAAGTCACCGAAGTGAAGATAATGATTAGGAATGGAACACAGCCATCTTCTAAGATCCGCGGACTGCGGGTATCTGGAAACAAAGAGTACGCAGCTTGAATACTCATGCGTTTGGAGATACTTTTCAAAAAATGCTCTTTGCTTACGTATCATCCTAAAGTTTTCCATATTCTCAATACCAATTATCACCACATCTTCAGGAATTATAAATTTCTCCCAATCGGAAACAAAGAAAAAGCATCCATCTTGCGGATTTACTATAAATGGCTTTCCGCGAAGAAAGCATTCAATAGGTTCATAGCTGTTTACAGGAAATCCTGGGCAGGAACGGATGGCCACAAGCTTGGAGTTTCCTGTTTCCGTTGCCATTGATGCGCGGGAATCAGAATGATTTACTTCTATAATTCGAAAACTTTCATCCCTGTCTATGAGGAATCTTTTAAGAGCCTCAGTATCACGGGCAAGATAGGATTTTCTTGAGCCATGCGATATTACCGACAATAAACCTTCTGCCAACAATTCTTCAAGCAATCTACTGCCTATTTTTGAGCCGGCAACTCGTTTGCCATCCAGCAATGCCTGTATTGATGTATTAATAGCCATGTAATAGACTAATTTATTCGTTTCAACAATTTTTCCACTCTCGTCTTCACCCCATGCTTACTTAATAGATACGTATAGCGGTAGTCGTAAGGATTATACGATGTAGGTGAACTGTTTATAAGATATATATTGCGGGAATTGGCAAACTGCAGAATGCCTTTGATATTGTTGGGATGCAGCCGTCCGATCTCATCCATCATGCAGTGTACTATGAAATCGCCGCTTTTCTTAGCAGCTTTTTTCTTAAAGACATTAATGAGCATGATATTGACCATTGCCTTCACAAGAATATCTGTACCATCCGATCCGACATTATTGATACGTTCAACCCAACCGGTATCGTTGTCATTTTCTTTGACACGGAACTGAAGGCGGAAAGCGTCGCCCAAGGAAACTGTCGGACGGTTAGGCTCATTCTGCAACTGATGTGACAGACTTTTCAAATAATCCACTACCTTGCTGTTCACTTCATCCCGGTTATTGTCTGAGAAAAGATTCAGTTCGCCGATAGAAAGAGCATTTTCTGCTGTATAATTGTGAATAGACACAAGTAGTTGCATCAGTTTGTCAGACGATTCATTTGATCTGAGTTCAATGCTTCTGATTACTCCCGCAAAATTCTTTTCCACGAAATCTCGGTTTATCTCAAGTATAACCCCATCGATATCGGCCCTTCGTTTCATGAGAGAGCCAATTTCTGTTGAGATACGTCCCATGATATCTTTATAATGCTCGCTGGTGCGCCTGCGGAACTCCTCGATTTTGTTATTATCCATAAAATCCTGCAAATCAACGGCAATCTGCATATAATCGTCATCAGTCACAGGCATTGTGTTGAAATGAAAGGCATTCTGAGGCTTGAAGTTCCGGTTAAAAGTGACAACCAATGATTTAAGTTTGTCAATCGATTCACGTTTTTGATTTACTGTTCCTCTTAACAGACTCAATAGCTGCTGGCAATCCTTATCAGTCTCTATTGTCTTTTCATCCGAGAGATATGCTTCAGGCACCAGATGTTCATTATCGATCATCTGATGGTAACGCTCCAGTCCATCCATTCTATGTTCCAATTCCTTCTGGAGTAATTTATGACGTTCTTCCATTTCCCGACATTTCTTTATGATACGCGACTGTCTGTCTTCATAACGCTGTCGCAATAATGAAAGTCGCTGCTCGATGGCTTTTATATTCTCTTTGGTTTCCGGCTCTTTCGTGAAGAGATTCCTTTCGGATTCCTGATATCGGATGACAACAGGACGTTCTTTGTCAATCCTATTCAATAGCGCTCTCAAATCATCCAGAGCCATGCGATACCGATCAAGCAAATTCGTATCGACTCCTTTTCCTGCAAGTTCTGCATTTTGTTGCTCGTCAAGCTGTTTCTGCTGCTTTACAAACTCCTGATTACGTGCAGCAGTCTCGGAATTTTGCAATTCTTTGAAAATATGCAGTTCACTGTCAAGTGCCTTGCTGGCCTTGGCAAATGATGACTCCAAGTCCTTAAGGTCTCTCTTATTCTTTATTACATATTTGTCGCGGGCCTCTTTCTCCGATTTTGCCTTCAGCAGCGCTTCATTGAAAATATGTTCACGGCTCTCCTTTTCCCGAGCTATCAGTTCCAGTTCATCCACCTCCAATTTATGCCTACGGTTTTGCAGGTCCTGTCGTTTGGCTGGAATCTGTCCTTCCTCAACTTTTAACGATGTCATTTTTTGACGTAGAGGATTGACCTGTGCAGCAAATTTCTTGTTTAGTTTGGACTTCTCTTCCTCAAGGGTAACAGGCATTTGTGCAAGCCGAGAATTAATCTGCTCCGCTTTCTCTTCCAGATTGTATTTCTCCAATCTATACTCGTCAGGCGTACGATGTACAGAGTCAATATTTTCCAAATTCAACGTGATGCCAAAAAGGCCGTCATTGGGATTACACAACTGAGGTTCAAGTCCTTGAGCATATAAAATTCTTTCCTCATCAACGACCTTACCGATAGTGTTTTCCCAGCCTTCCATATTCTCGCATAGCCACTTGTAAAGAGACCCGTCCAAATGTGAAAGCAATCCATCAATTTTTACAATCTGCTCCCGGATGTTTGCACGTTCTGTCACAAGGCATTCCTGTTCGCGTTGGAAATTCTGCTTAATTTCCCTTTCCCTCATCTCATACTCGGATGAAATCTGGGCGATCTGGCTTTTTACTGCTGTCTGCTTGGCTGAATTTTCTTTCTCAGTCATGTCCAATTGCAGCAACTGTTCTTCCACCTGCCTTATTTCACCGGCCATCGGATGCCACTGTCGTAGTTCTTTCAGTGCATTTTCGGCCCTGCTCTGTTCATTCAGAAGCATCTGCCACCGTTCATCAGATTCATGTCTCCAGACATTGAAAACCTCCATAACCTGATTCCGTTTCCTGGTGCGTTCTTCGTCCAATAATCTGCGCTTCTCCTGAATTTCAGCTTGTTTTTGATAGTATGCTTCTTTTTGTAAGTTCTCGAATGCCTGCCGTGCATTTTCAAGTTTGCCTCGGGCAATGTTATATTTTTCTTCAATTGATGCATGAGTTTTCAACAAATCATCCAATAATGTCTGTTTGTCCGTCATTTCCCGCCTGACAGAGGCCTCACGGCTGGCAAGAGCGAGTATCGTACCGATATCCATTGCATCAAACTCCTTTCTCACCTGCGCTATTTCCTTGAGTTTTCCCTTCTTGGCACCAAGTTCCTGATTTAGCGAATCTTTTTCCTTTTCATACTCTTCAGCAAGTTCCCTTTCCCTGCTACGCTCTTTCCTAATACTGAGTTCAATTTCTTCCGCTTCAACTTTCAGAAGCGGAATGTGCTGCTCACTATAAGTTACGGCATGGTTCAGCATACGCCATATCTCCTGCAATTGCTGGTCAAGAGCAACAATTGTACGACCCTGTTCAGCAATCTTCATTGCCTGCTGACGCACAGGGTAATTGCCGTCACGTGATTTTTGGAACCAACAGTCGATTTCATCATACTCCCTTTCGAAGTCTATCACCAGTCGTCTGTAAGTCTGCAGATCAATCGGCAGATCTTCTTCTGTCATGGATTGTATTATAGTATTTTTGATAAAATCTGCATCCAGTTTAGTATTCAGAAATACATTCTGAATGCTTCGTGGGATGTTCTGATAATGCGGACTTTGTACTAATGCATAACGCACATATTTTGAGTCACGATTATTGCCGAAAATGATGTCCCGGAACATCGTTCCGGATTCGATTCTTGCAGAAACAGTCACATTTCTGTCGATGCGTTCCCTAATCCTTACCCAGTCACTTAATACTTGCTTTTCATCATCAATCAGCCATTCACGCTTATATGGAGCATCAATAAATCTCCATGTAGCACGCCCCTGATATCTGCTGACAAGTATCGTATATGCACCGTTGTCACGCATGACTTCATAAAGTATATAGGAATTTGCCTGACGGAAATAGAATTCATCAAACGGTTTCTGTCCCTGCTGAATTCCAAGACGGTGTTTGTCGGCATTGTAGAAAAACAAAAGTGCCCTCAGTATTGTACTTTTACCGACACCCTGTGTCCCAGTAAAATGCACATTACCATCTACAGAAACCTCTGCATACGGAATATTTGCACTATTTATAAAAATGATTTTATTCAGGTACTTCATCTTCGTTTGCTATTTGAATTATGTCAACCAATTCCTCAACAAAACGGAATGCAGAAGTTATCTTATAAGTCTCGTCAAGCTCGCTTATGCACTCTGCAAATCCCATACCCTGCATCTCCTGTAGCAACTTGTTTACAATCTCGACGTTAGACCCTGCACCGTATTTCTTGAAAAGATGATTCGCCTTTTCTTTCATCTCAATATCAAGACTTATCTGCTCCACCAGATGGCTTTTGCGAAACTGATATCCGGCTGTAAACGACTGATTATAGCACTTCAGGAAATCCAGATAGTCCAACCATTTTGAAAAGCTGTCCAGTTTCTGCTCGATGGATTGCTTACTTTCTCCTATTCGTGAAAAATAGTAATAACCATTGCCGGATTCAAGCAGCAGTCCTATTTCCCGAAAATAATCGGTATAATCCTCCAGATTTTCTTCTATGTCTTCATATAAATGACGGATAGAAATATCTGTACTGTCTGCCGAAAGGAATTCCCCCCGACTTAGACGCTCAAAAATTCTTTGGGTATTATTTCGCATAAATTATAGGATATTCAATGTCTTGATAAATTGCATATTCTCCTGTCATCCGGCATTCGTCAGGATGCAGAATGACTAACTGGCAGAAGACGGCCACATGATCTTCGATGTTACGTTTTACCTTATAGTCATATCTCAGAATAAAATCAAAAAGGTTATAACTTGATGCTAAAAACGCATTCCATATTTCTGCAGAATCCACTTCCTTCATTTGTCGAGTATGGTCTTGTAAATCCTCCTCTGTCAAAGGCTCTGCCTCCGTTCTCGCAGTCTTCTGTATTCCGTTGCGTTCTGCAATTCGCCTAAGTATTTTAATGATCTGGTCATTCTCCCTCAGCATTTCCAATGACAACCGTAGCCTGCTGTATTGTCGGGATTCCATCCAAATAGGATTTATAGATTCCAGAACATTCACGATATTCGTATCGGTTTTGATTAGCAGCTGGTCTTGCAGATACTTCAACTTGCGAATCTTTCTATAAAGCTTGTTCTGCTCGTCGATTTGATTGATATACGATATGATCTGCCGGTCAATCTCCATCAGTGCATGATAGGCTTCTACAAAATCATGCCTCACATCGCCACATGCCTTGGCCATGTGCGGATCATTAGCCATGATGAAAAAGGCATGTTCATTGTCCATCAGTTTTTCACATTCGCGTATCATTGCACGAATACCATGGCTCTTTTCGTCCAAATTCTGCAGTTTCTTTTTTTTGATGATGTAGTTCGGCTCCTGCTTGTACGTATTGTCCATATTGCGCTTCAGATCCACTACATTTTTCAAAGTCCTGAATCCTGTCTTCTTCAGAAGCTGACGAACATTATCCTGATACCCTGTTTTGCGATTGGGATTAGTCTCCTGCAAAAAATATCCAATGTTTTCCTTCAAAGTATTTATACACTCCTGCACACTCAACACACTAATTTCTTCGTTGACATTCAGCACCTCCTCGAAAAAATTCAGGTAGTCACTTTCAATCTCCAGCGCATTTCCAGCTTCCACCAGCACACCATAGTCAATCAGTTTTCTTAATCTGGCCTCATTTCCTCCGACTAGGTCTATGGCAAGCCCCACCGGAAACTTCATGAGTTTTCGCTTTTCAAACATCTCACTCAGCAATCCCTGTTCACGTGAGAGGGTTTTAGTTAATTCCTCTATGCTTCTAAAATGAGTCAGGACATCCATAATATTCAAAACTCAGTGATTGGCACCACATCTATCTTATAACCATCCTTTTCTATTGTGCGTTTGTCCCTATAAGTCACAATAACCAGATTATCAAACTTTAATCTTCCAGCAGATTCAATTATACTGTCTAAATCCCACTTCTCCGTTTTAGGACTGCTCTTACGAATTAAATACGGTCGAGACATTAGTTCATCACGTTCTTTACGTTGAGCCAGTATTATTGTTTTCATCTTATATATTGTTACATTAGTGTCCACTAAAAAATCATAGAAGTTCTTTGAAATTATTGAAATTCA
>UQUV01000060.1 GCA_900544305.1 uncultured Porphyromonadaceae bacterium | reverse complement strand
ATCCCAAAGTTGTAACAGTTTTTAACTCTCCAACTTTTTGGGTGCAGTTCATCTTTAGAGGAGGACATCCCTTGATAACGTCTTCAAAATTATGTCCTTGTGTTCTTGTGTCAAAAAAGGGACCGTTTGTTTTTACTGTCTAATAGAATAACGTCAAACCTGTCGACAGGTGGTTGAACGACGGGCCGAAGTCGCTGTGAAGCATATTGCACGGGGAATATTTCACATACCAGCCTATCGACTTGAAGTCAAGCCCGGTCATCAAGTCCACCGTTACGCGCTGCTGATGGATATTGTCAGAGAAATACTTCTGTTCTTCGCCGTTCAGATTGTAGACCGTCTTCATGCTGGCATACGTATTGAAATTCACCACCGCACCGATTCTCCAAGTGAAAGCCCGACCAAGCTCCTGCTGGAACATGACAGGAACAGTCCAACTGAAAATCTTGATACGCGAAAATTTCACATCGGCATCTTCCGGATAGGAGTCAAACGAAATCGCGCTGTTGTCCTTTACGAAACGAGTCTTTCCGGTCATGCGGTAGTTGCGCCATCCAATACCAAAACCGATTGAAAACGATGTGTTTTTAGTTGCCCACGGATAACAACGGAGATTCAGAATATGGTCGGCAAAAATTTCATACGAACTACCCATGTCTACATCCATCGGAGCCGGAGCATTCATGGCGTTTACAAAACCAACGCCTACGCCACCCACTTCAAAGCTGAACCGCGGCTTGCGGGTAGTTTTCTTCTTGTTGTCGACAAACGGAATTTTGAAATCCCAGTTAGTAGAACCCTCGCTCACGATTTCGTTGTCGAACGCCTGACCGCTGCGGGCATAGGAATAGTAGTAGTCGGGATTTTCGGGTATGCCGTACACCTCCACTTTCACCCGTTCATCGTTGTGCTTCACCACTACCGAATCCGGTTTATGAAAGCATAATACGGAATCAGCCTTCACTGTCTCAACTGCTCCGGCTGCCAATGCACTGCAAAGTACAGCCATGCAAAAAATCATTCGTTTCATATGTTTTATCTGTATTTTTATTGTCACTTGATTTGTCATTTAAACATGGACTTCAGTTGCGCCAGCGTGGCCTTTCCCTCCATGTAAACCACCGTTGTTTCGGGTTTAGCTCCTTTGCGCAGCAGGTTGTTGCGATAGAACACATAGCGGAATGTGCCGTCGCCATTGGCAAAGGTAAAGAACCCGTAGTACAGACGGCCTCCCGTCATGCCCTGCTCGCGGTCGGTAGCCGCCTTCGCATCGCTGAGCACAAGCTTTTCCATGCGCTCAGCCATAGCGGCATCAGACTTCACCGTCAAGCTGCGGAACACCGTCAGATGGTAAGGTTCCAGTTTTTTCCCTTTCACGATTACCTCCACCACATTCGGCTGCTTTTCCAGTCCGCTGCTGAAAAGTTCGCCGATAGCCATTCCCTTTTGGCTGAATGCCGCAGGAACTGCCATTGTCAGCAGAAACAAAATTAAAACTGCTCGTTTCATATCTCGTCGTTTCTTTTTATCCGTTCTACAATCATTCACCCAACGTACTGAAAATGTCGGCCATCTGGCTGTCAATATCCATAGCCTCCGAAGCCTCGCCCATATCGTCCATCGAGCGGTGCATTTCGGCCAGCACCACACTTTCGTCCGTATATTTCACGCCGCCAATGTAGGCCACACACTGGTTTTGTCGGCGGTCGACGGCATAGAATGCAGAACCGGCCACAACCAGCAAAACTCCAACAGCAGCTGCCACACGGCTGATATTCAGGCGCAGCACACGATGCCGTCTGCGCTCCTGCTCCCGTTTTCCGACCGTCAAAAAGCCCATCACTGCCCGCAACTCGTCAAACTCCCTGCCTTGAGCTTCAGCCGTCGCAAGAAACCGGCGCAGTTCGCGTTCTTCGTCGACAGTGGTCAGCGCTTCGAAATAGCGTTCGCTCAATGCGAGCCACTCCTCACGGGTGCGATTCTGTATGTCTGCCTGTTGTCCGTTCATTTTTCCGATAGTTTTTGATAACACATTCTGATTGTTTTCCGAGCCCTCGACAGCTGCATCCTGACAGCCGGCTCTTCCATTCCAAGTTCTGCGGCGATTTCCGAGAATTCCGCCCCGTCGTATTCACGCCGTCGGACGATGGTACGCTGCACTTCCGTCAAATGCCGGTCGATAATCGCTTCTACCGTACGGAACTGTTCGCGCCGTTCCAACTCATCCGAAACCGGCTCGGCCACACCTCCGTCACGTTCCTCGTTCAATTCGAGCCACTGCACCGACTGCCGCCTGCGATAGGCATCAATGCCCAGATTGCGCACCGTCGCCATGGCCATCGCCTCCGCCTCCTGACGGCTGTCGATTTCGTCGCGCTTCGGCCACAGCCGGCAGAAAGCCTCCTGCAAGGCATCGTTGGCATCCTCCTCGTCGGGGAAGAAGCGCGAAGCCAGGCGCAGAAATTTCCGGCGCAGCAGTGTGAAGGTCGATGTCAGCGTTTCTTCGCTCATAAATTGTTGGTTTCGTTCGTCAGTTTTTTGTCTGTTCACTTAGCAAAACGAGGCATCCGCCGTTTTGTAACACAAATTTCAAAAAAAATTTTCATAATCCGTCTCATTCGCGACAAGACACAAAAAAGCCCTGCCTCCCGAACGGGAAACAGGGTTTGTATTCTTTTCCGCTGCAGTCTACATTTCAACGCGGAACTTGAAGCAGCGTGTGGCATCGTAACGCGGCAGCACCATCAGCTGCACATCCTTCGTACGGTCGGACAGCGAATCCGTACCCTCGCCCACCGTCGCACCACGTCCCAACAGGGCACGCATCGAGGCTTCACGGGCGATTTCCGGCGTATTGTTGTCCTTACTCAAGTGACAGAGGAACACATATTTCAGTTCCTCAGAATAAATTTCTGCCAGGAATGAAGCGGCATCCACATTGTCGAGGTGACCGTTAGCTGCACGGATACGCGCTTTCAGATATTCGGGATAAGTACCGTTGTCGAGCATCTTCACATCGTAGTTGCTTTCTATCACCAGATAGTTGGCCTGCGACATATAGTGGCGGGCACGTTCGCTGATGCTACCCAAATCCGTAGCCAGCACAAAACGGGCATCACCGTATTCAATCGAGAATCCCGAATTGCAGCTTCCGTCGTGGAGCACCTCAAACGCCGTAATCTCAAATCCGGCAATCTTGAACGGGATTTCCTTGTAAATGGGCACATGATAGTCCTTTATCCGACGGGAAATGTTGTGACGGCGCAGAATACCGTTCAGCACACGATTCGTACAAAACAGATGCATCGATGGCTTGAACTTGCGCAAAAACGTGTAGGCATAACGGATATGGTCGCCGTGGTCGTGTGTCAGACAGATTCCCTTGATGGATTCCGGACGGATATTGTTGACACGCAGTTCGCTCAACACCGTCGTCATGTCCACACCGGCATCAATCAATATGCCCTCCTCTTCGTTGCCTATATAAGAGCAGTTGCCGCTGCTTCCGCTGCCGAAACTTATGAATTTCAGCAATTTGGTAGCGTGCAGGTCAATTACGGGAGTGTCCAGTTCCGAGTTTTCCTCATCCGCCTTTTTCGCTCTCAAGTCAGCGCCTCCACTCACCACCACCGGCTCCTGTTCTCCCGACATCTCGTCGGCAAACAAAGAATATTGCAGTGAATTGTCAATAATATTGTCAAGTTTTTTCATAATCAATGATAAATTAAAAATATCGTCGGCCGCTTGTCGTAGTTGTAGGTTGCCTTGCTCCATTCCTTGATGCTCCGGGTCACTATCGACTCCGTCGGACCGGTAATGTCGCAGGCCACACACAAACGCAAGTCACCGCTCAGCCGGCTACAAAGCTCGGCTATCAGTCGGTTGTTGCGATACGGCGTTTCGATAAAAATCTGTGTCTGTCCGGCTGCTATGTTGCGTTCCATTTCGTGCAGCTTCTTTGTCCGTTTTCCAGCTTCTATCGGCAAATAGCCCTGAAAGGCGAAACTTTGCCCGTTGAAGCCCGAAGCCATCAGCGACATCAGAATGCTGGAAGGTCCCACCAAAGGTACGACCTTCAGTCCCTTGCGCTGCGCCATGGCCACGACATCGGCTCCGGGGTCGGCAATCGCCGGACATCCCGCCTCTGAAATCACTCCCATCGGCATTCCCGCCTCCAGCGGATTGAGATAGCCGGTAATTTCTTCCGGACGGGTATGCTCGTCGAGCGTGTAGAACGTCAGTTCGTCAATATTGATTTCCCTGTCGCACTTCTTCAAAAACCTCCTTGCCGAACGAACATTTTCGACAATAAAATGCTTTATACCCCTCACTATTTCCAGATTATAGGCAGGGAGTACTTTTTCCAAAGGCTCATCGCTAAGCATTACGGGTATCAAATAGAGTGCTGTTTCCATCAATTTCACAGATTTTTAAAGACAAAGGTAAACATTCCACCGCAGAATGCTACTTTAAAAATTCCTAAATTACGGTTCCGCACCGACAGAAACGGCACTCCATCCCCAAACCGATCTTACCGGAAATTGCAGGCAGACCCAGGTCAACCCAGGCGTTCAATCTTGAAACCGAGGCCCTTTACTCGGCTCACGATTTCCTCTTCGGCCACGTCGGATTTCACTGTCAGGACACGGTCGGGCGACGTCAAGTCAATGTTCCAGTCCTCACGTCCCATTATTTCATCCAATTTCCCGGCAATGGCACTCACACAGCCATTGCATTTTGCTGATGTACGGTATCTTCTTTCTTCCATTTTTCCGCTTCTTTATATTTTGTGAATAATTACATTTTAACAAACTTCAGCCGCAAACTGTTCAGCACTACCGTCAGCGAACTGACAGCCATTGCCGCACTTGCCCACATCGGGTTCAGTGTCACGCAAAAGACAGGGAACAGCACGCCGGCGGCTACCGGTATTCCTATCACGTTATAGATAAATGCCCAGAACAGGTTCTGATGAACAATGTTCATGGTTTTTCTCGACAGACGAACTGCTGCCGGCAGGAGTTCCAAATCGGAGGTTGTGAAAGTCATCATGGCTGTTTCCATCGCCACGTCTGTTCCGCTTCCCATGGCTATACCTACATCAGCGCGCGCAAGGGCCTGCGAATCGTTCACACCGTCGCCCACCATTGCCACAACTTCACCCCGCTGCTGCAATTCTCGCACAAAAGCATCCTTGTCGGACGGCAGCATCCGCGATTTCCACAAGGAAATGTCGGCCTCCGAAGCAACGCGCGCCACGGCTTCCTCGTTGTCGCCCGAAAGCATATACACCTTCAGCCCCATGCGCTTCATGCGGTCGATTGCCACAGGCGACGACTCCTTCACATGGTCGGCGAGTTCAAGCGTAGCAAGCAGTTGGTTTCCGCTACCGAAATACACACTGCTGCCGCCTTTGCTTTCCGGCAATTTTCCGTCCACTCCGTTTTCCCGGGCATAGCGTTCACTTCCTGCCCAATATTCCTTGCCACGGCAAGCCATCCGCACTCCGCGTCCTGCCACAGCCTCAAATATGTCGAGTTCGAGTGCCGTCACACCCTGCCGCTGCAAATGTTCCACAATGACAGAAGCCAACGGATGCTCTGATTTTTTCTCGGCGGCATACAGCACCGAAAGCTGTTCGTCAGTCAACTCCGGGCTGCGTTTCATGGAAACGACTATCGGACGGCCTTCTGTCACCGTTCCCGTCTTGTCGAGCAGCACGGCCGACACTTTGCAAACCTTTTCCAACGCGGCCGCATCCTTAATTAATATATGCCCCTCGGCCGCCTTACCGATTCCAACAGTGATGGCCGTAGGCGTAGCCAATCCCAACGCGCACGGACAAGCGATGACAAGCACCGAAACAGCACAGACAAGCGCAGACGAAAATACGGCCGTTCCGCCGACAAGCAGCCACACGGCAAATGTCAGCACGGCAAGACTCACAACGACAAACGTAAAATATTTGCTTATCGTGTCGGCCACACGCTGCACGGGAGCTTTGCTGCCCTGCGCCTCGCGCACCATTTCCACCATCTGTGCCAGCATCGTGTCGGCTGCCAGCTTCTGCACGCTGACCACAATAGCACCCTGCATGTTTATCGTTCCGGCAAACACACTGCTTCCGGCTTCTTTCTCCACGGCAACCGACTCGCCTGTCAGCATACTTTCGTCGACCGACGAATAGCCGGACACCACCGCTCCGTCAACCGGAATACGTCCGCCCGGACGGACAAGCACACGGTCGCCAATTTTCAGTTCATCGACACCCACTTCACGCTCCGTCTCGCCATCAACAAGCACAGCTGTTGCAGGCTGTAGCTTCATCAGGCTGCGGATAGCTGATGTCGTACTGTTTTTTGCCTTTTCCTCCAGCCATTTTCCGGTCAGCACGAAAGCCACAATCATCGTGGCCGAATCGAAATATACGAAATGTCCCAGCCCATGCGTATCGGAAAACGAAGGAAACACGGTCAGAAACAGGCTGAATACCCAGGCAACAGCCGTGCTCAACGCCACAAGCGTGTCCATGTTGGCCGAACGCTGACGGGCCATCTTCCAGGCACGGCGGTAGAAATCCCGGCCTGAATAGCCCAAAACTACAGTAGCCAACAAAGCCAGTACCCAATGGCCTGCAACCGTATAGCCGAGCTCCGTCATCGACAGTACGGCAACAGGTACAGACAGACACCATGCCACCAGCAGCCGGCGACGCAATTCCTCATATACTTTCTTCTCGGCCTGTTCCCGAGCTTTGTCAGTGTCAGACAGGACCAAATCATAACCGGCATCTTGCACGGCCTTCTTTATCTGCTGCAAACTGATTTTCCGTTCGTCGTACTCCACCGTCAGCGAATTGGCGGCAAAGTTAACCGATGCCGAAGCCACACCTTCAAGTCCGGCCACCGTACGCTCCACATTTCCGGCACATACGACACAGCTCATTTCAAGAACAGGGACTGTTGTTTTTTCCATAACATTTCAAATTAACGCACTAAAATAACAAACGAATCGGAGAAAATGCTCAACTGGAGCCAGAAAATGAAAAATAAATTCAGCAAGCCAACAAAAACAGCGGGGATGCTTCCCGAAAGAAACATCCCCGCATGAGTTATTTGTTCAAGTTATTTCGAACAGAGCAATCTGCCAATTACCAACCCGGATTCTGCTCAAGTTTGATGCTCGGGTCGCCAAGTTGTTCGCTCTTGCTCTTGTAAAGAGAAATCTGTCCTGTTGGGATAGGATAGAGATAGTCCTTATCTGCATAAGTACGGACATTCAAATCTGAAGGAATCGGCTTAATATAACCGGCATTACCTGCACGATCCAAATAAATCGCTTCCAACTTTTCAAGTGTCAATTCTTTACCCGCCGGAGCTGTTTTGTTAAATTCTTCAATATAAGCCTCTTTATCCAACCAAGAACCAAGGTTCAACTTCTTGTTGAGAACCATGTCAGCATAGTGGAGCTTACCCCAACGACGGATATCGTCGAAACGGATACCTTCGTAAACCAATTCAATACGACGTTCACGACGAATTTCCCAAATGATAGAAGGAACAGCGTAGTCACCAGGAACTTCAGCATAACCCTTATCACGGTTCGGGTCGTCAACCACAACACCTTCCACTTCAAATTGGTCACCCTTCAAAGTAACATGCGGCATTTTCACGTCAGCACGGTCGCGGATGGCATTGATAGTGTTATCCAAGTCAGTCTGAGTCAAAGTATACTTGCCAAGTTGAGCCAATTCAGCAGCTGCTTCCAAGTAGTTCAACATAACTTCATTGAGTTTCATGATAGGAGCGTCTGTGATGTTAGTTGAGCTCTGACCGCCAGGAGTGTTCATCAAGTCAGTATTCACGAAACGGTTGCCCATATATCCGCTGATACCATAAACTGCACCTGTTACCCCATTCAGGCAAAGGCTGTCTACGATATTGTAGCTCAAACGTGGGTCACGGTTTGTCATTTCATCCTTGAAAGTCTTGTCGCCCTTATATTGGTCATTACCAGCTTGAGCGATAGGAAGACCGTTTGTTGTCAGATAGCTATCGATAAGATCCTTTGAAGGAGCATTACCCAAAGTCTGCTCACTCTGCCATGACATTTCAGCGTGAGTGATTACACCCTCTTCATATTCACGATAAAGAATGATTTCAGGATTGCCTGCCAATGAAATAGAATTAGTAAGCGCCTTATAGTTATCAGAGATAGTATAACCACTGCTCATTACTGTTTCAGCGGCAGTCTTGGCAATCTGCAAATATTTAGCTGCATATTCGTCATTCTTTTCTACATATTTCTGCCATGTACCTTCGAACAACATAACGCGAGAGATAAAAGCATTCACTACGTCGCGATTGACAGTCAATCCTTTGGTACCATCACTTTGACGAACGAATTTTGATGCAAATTCAAAATCTTCAGCCACCTTGTCCATCACATACTCACGGCTGTCACGAGGCTTGTACAAGTCTTTTACGTCCGTATTGAGCACTACATGATCATAGTAAGGAACATCGCCAAACATTCTTACCAAACGGGCATATTCCATACCACGGAAGAAACGGGCGATACCCAACCAGTGGTTTTTAACTTCTTCCGGCAATGTTGAAGCAGTCACACCTTCAAAAAGGAGATTGATGCGGCGTACATTTGCAAACGACCAGTTTGTGCTGGTTGACGGAGCCACTGTCGTGAAATAAGTTGCAGATTCCTGCGCCAAGTCATCGCACCAGTTTGCACGGTCAGTTCCGTCGAAAAAGTCAGATCTTGTCCAACCAGTTTCATAACCAGTGAAATAAATGTCATACCATCCGTTTACCGTCGAACGGACATTGTTTTCACTATTGTAGAATTCCGGAGAGTTTTCAACCTTATCGTATGGAGGACGTTCGAGATAGTCCGAGCACGATACAATTGAACCCGCCAATGCCAATATTGCTAATATTTTTGTTTTCATAAGATTTTAGAATGTAAGTTGAAGACCAAATGATACTGTTCTTGTAAACGGATAGCTCTTACCGAATTTCAAAGAACCGTTTGAAGCTGCTGCATATTCAGTGGTTTCAGGGTCAACTGGAATATAGCCGTTTTCAAATTCAAATACGTTTTCTGCGCTGACATAGATACGACCAGAAGTGAATGTAATCGTGTTCATCCATTTTTCCGGGAATGTGTATCCGAATGTGATGTTCTTGCAACGCAAGTATGACATATCCTGCAAGTAACGAGTCTGACGCAAGAAGTTCTGAGCGTTGTTCAACCAAGAGTGAGAAGTTGGACGCGGATAGAATGCATCTGTATTTTCCGGTGTCCAGTAGTCCATCTGGTGAGCCAACCAACCTTCGCTCGGCATATAGCCCGGAATACCTACCTGACCAACTGCCCAAACGTCACGAGAACCTACACCCTGGAAGAATGTCGAGAAGTCGAAGCCTTTGTATGTCAAACCAAGAGTGAAACCATATTCGAAGTTAGGCAATGTGTTACCAATACGCTTCAAGTCACCGTGATTTTCCAAAGTTTCTTCACCGTAAGTAATCTTATTGTCACCATTAAGGTCTTTGTACTTCACGTCACCCGGGCCATATTTGAATGAACCGCTTTCATAGAGTGACTGGTCAGCAATACCCGGTTTGCTTGTGTCAATTACCCACATAGAATTACCCTTATCATCTGTGACTTCTTTACAGTCCTCATATTGGAACAGACGGTCTGTTTCATAACCCCAGATTTCACCGATGATCTTACCTTCGTAAGTTCCATAGATATTCTTGTTCGGGTTATTGTATTTAGTAATCTTTTCTTGAACTTTAGACAAGTTTGCACCAATAGAGAATCCAAGACCACAGTCGAATTGTTTTTGATAACCCACAGCAATTTCAAATCCGCGACCCTGCATTTCACCTTCGTTCACCTTCGGCATTGTTGAGCTACCGAATGTAGATGGCAACGTTTCACCCGGAGAGTGCATACCTGAAGTTGTACGTTGATACCAGTCAAATGTGATAGTCAATGCATTGTCAAACAAACGAGCATCAAAACCGAAGTCCATAGTAGTTACACGTTCCCACGTCAATGCTGGAGAAACTACAGAAGGCACTCCAATATAAGGAAGTTCCTTACCACCAACCAACTGACCAGCCAGAACTTGCACTAACATCCATAATTGACAAATATGAATAGGAAGCTACATCCTGATTACCGATTGTACCCCAAGAACCGCGAACCTTAAAGTCGGACAGTGCCGGCTTAGCCCATTTCATGAAATTTTCTTCACTCAAACGCCAACCAAGAGAACCAGATGGGAAGAATGCCCATTTCTTACCTTCGGGGAACAATGAAGAACCATCGTAGCGAGCATTCACTTCAGCAAGATACTTGCCTTTATAGTCGTAGTTGATACGACCAAATACACCGGCTGCTGCATAATCATTGTGGAACGGGTCTCCGTCAACAAATTGATCGCCAAGAGCCAGGTTGATTTCCGGCTTGTCAAGGTTCACCAATTCAAGACGTTCAGAATAGTGGCCCAATTTTTCACGAGTTTCAGCATCCATACCGACCATCACTTTCAAATTGTGGTTTTCATTGAAAGTCTTGGCGTAAGTTGCATAGGCTTTGAACGTGTTCACCATTGTATATTCGCTGTCTTCCACAGCTCGGTTGTGAGTCGCGCTGTACAAGCTTGTATATTGCAACGGGTTGTTCGTGTTAAAGAAGTCATAACCGTAAACTTCACCACCTTCGCGTTTTAAATATGTATTGTAGAGAGCGAATGTATAGTCAAAGTTTACATCCAAACCTTCAATCGGAGAAACAGTTGAGCCTAAGTTCACACGAGTAAAGTTACGAGTTGTATACTCATGATTTGCATACTGTACTTCTGTAATGGCTGAACGGAACGGCTTTCCTTCGTATGTACCATAAGGATAGAATGCCGGCCAACGGAGCAGATAATACCACAAGTCTGTATAACCGCTTGTATATTTGTACGGTTCTTTCTTCTGTGAACGAGAGAACATTACATTGGCGCGAACAGACCACCAATCACGAATTTGTGTATTGACATTGGCATTGAACGTATAACGCTTATAGTCATCAGGGTTTACTTTGATAACACCGTTTTGATCCAAATAGCCCATACCAATATTATAGGTAGTCTTGTCACTACCGCCTGAAATAGAAAGATTGTGTTTCTGTTGTGGAGTCCAGTCGCGAAGGAACATGTCGATAGGGTCAAAGCCGCGGTACCAGTACCATTTGCCACCAATTTGTTCGAAGTCGCGTCCCAGCTGCATTTCGCCCAATTCTTCCTGGCTCATGCCACCATAAAGGGCATCCCATTCTTTCATTTTTTCAATGGCTTCAGCACTAACATTATAGCCAACTGAAGAAACATTGGTTGTAGCAGGATTTGAACGCTGTGCAGCCAAAAGAATAGCTTGCGCGGATTCATATGTTTTTGCCACCTGCGGCATCGTAGTCGGAGTACTCCAAGCGAAGTTGTTTGAGTATGTAATTCTCGGTTTTTCGTTTTTCTTACCGGTCTTGGTTGTAATCAAAATCACACCCCAAGCAGCACGAGTACCGTAAATAGAAGATGAAGCAGCATCTTTCAATACTGAAATAGATTCGATATCATCAGGGTTCACCATGCTCAAGCTCGGAACTTCCACGTTGTCCACCAAAATAAGCGGAGAAGTACCGCCAGAAGCACTCAAAGAACCTGTAGAACCACGAAGTTTGATAGTAGATTCAACACCTACACCACCAAGGTTAGTTGTTACGTTAACACCCGGAGAAACACCCTGAAGGGCTTTTGCGATGTCGGTAATCGGACGGCTAGCAACTGCTTCTTCCACATCAATGTTAGCCACAGCACCTGTCAAGTTCACCTTCTTTTGCACACCGTAACCAACGACAACTACTTCATCAAGCAACTCAGTGCTGGATTTCAACACTACCTGCATGTCATTAGAAGCAAGGACAGTCTGCGGTTCAAAGCCGACATAAGAAATTGTCAGAGGAGTTCCTCTTTTCACTTTCAAGGTAAAGCGTCCGTCAAGGTCAGTTGCTGTACCGGTGTTCGTACCTTTCTGCATTACGCTGGCACCGATAATCGGTTCACCGTCTGCATCCACCACCATACCGGAAATGGAACCGGACTGAGCTGTTCCCTGCACTGTTTGAGGAGCAGCTTCAGCAGCCATAGCTGTACCATTGCCCAATAGAGCGGCACAAATCGCTACAGTAGCAAGAAGTTTCCTTCTGTTTTTGTGATTTTCACTCATAAATACAGTTTTTAGTTAAGTTTGTAATGGTAAGTTATTTTAAGGGTTTCACTAAGTTCATAGTTACCTTAAGGTTGGTTATCCGATTTTTTGTATGATTTATAGACAAAAAAACGCACACATCCGTCGACAAAGTTAGTATAAATTTTTATTACTGTCCGCTAAAAGTTCATACATCATTATAATGATAGGGCCGTCCTC
>UQUV01000059.1 GCA_900544305.1 uncultured Porphyromonadaceae bacterium | reverse complement strand
GTTGTATTTGATAGCTCAAAGTTACCTAATTTGTAAGTAAATCACAACATGTAGTCAACACCACAAGCGAAGCCAACGGTTGTATTTGATAGCTCAAAGTTACCTAATTTGTAAGTAAATCACAACATGTAGTCAACACCACAAGCGAAGCCAACGGTTGTATTTGATAGCTCAAAGTTACCTAATTTGTAAGTAAATCACAACTCCGACTACTATCGCGATTCCAATTGGGAAGTTGTATTTGATAGCTCAAAGTTACCTAATTTGTAAGTAAATCACAACTAAGTGTTGATTCGAATGTTTATTAGATCTGTTGTATTTGATAGCTCAAAGTTACCTAATTTGTAAGTAAATCACAACCTATATTTTGGACAAGGAGAGGAAGTCCGAGTTGTATTTGATAGCTCAAAGTTACCTAATTTGTAAGTAAATCACAACAGTCTGTTGGCTGACATCTTGTTCCTTGCAGTTGTATTCAATAGTTCAAAGTTACCTAACTTTCAAACAAATAACAACCTTTTCAACCTTTTATTCTACTTTTTCTGTTGTATTTGATAGCGTCAAATCGCACGGCTAAATACAGGTTTAAAACTTTATCAAATTTACTTATTTGGATTTTCTACTGAGCAAGACGCGGCAGGAGTCGCAGAGGGATGTCTGATTACTGAAGTTGGGCTTGCCTTTTGCATCTTGCATGATGCAGAGCGGATCGGCGTTCGGGCAATGGGGATAGGCATACCAAGCGTGGATAAACTCGTGGGCTGCCACTTTCCACAAGTTGCGTTTGGCATCCCGGACACGATAGGTGGAAATGACTGCCGTGCGTTTTCCTCGAAACGACAGTCCCAACACGCCCCAATCGGCACACCCCTTATAGGGAAGCGAAATATCGGAATGGGTAAATCCGAGCAACGTGGTCGGCGCATTTCCTACAGCGATATTCCGGGTTTGCCAAGTCAGAATCTTGTCGGCACGGAAACGCGTCCGGGCATCGTTCTTCAAACTGTCGGACAACTGCCGTACAGGCAACACCTTCACCTCAAAATCGTCGCCCGTCAGCCGCGGCAGCTCTCGCTCCAGTTCCGCTTTCAACCGCTCGGCTTCCTGCAGGGTCACATCATTATATGGCTGAATCAACAGCACCGGCTGCGGTTCATCAACGGGAACGACAACGTGACTTTCTTTATTTCCCGTACAGCTTGCCAAAACAAGCAACACGCCTAAAAAATAAAAAATCCGTTTCATAAGTAATTCTATAATCCTATTCCATCCTATTTGCCAACGCTCCGAGCAGCTGTTCGAAGGAGCTGAAAGTTTCGGTAGTCGCGGGAGTACGGAGGATGATTTTAGTAGCCGCATGGACATGGATTGACAGCGGGGCTTCGGCTTCGGAACGGTAGCCGTTACGACGGAGAGCGTTGTGAGCCCAATGATGAAGTTCGGGAGAGTCGGCAGAAATACTTACAGGCCGCGAGCCCGACAGTCCGCTGAAAAAGTCGCCCGACGTCATGTCGAAACAGAGGTCACGCCCCGGGAACAGGCGGTTCATGTCGCCCTGAAGCACAGCGTCTTCGGTCGTGCGGTCGACTATCGTGCAGTCAGCACCCAACAGCCACAGGCGGTCGGACAAAGCGAGCGACTGCGCTACGTCGTGCGACGACAGCAGCACGGCTTTCCGCTCCTCATGCGCCAGCCGATGGAGCAACTGAAGGGTTTCAATGCGGCTTGCCACATCGAGAAAAGCCGTCGGCTCGTCGAGGATAATGAGCGGAGCTTCCTGTGCCAAGGCTTTGGCTATCATCGTTTTCTGCCGTTCTCCGTCAGACAGTTCCGCCACAAACTGTTTTGCCTTATGGGCGATGCCCACCGACTCGATGGCATGTCGCACCACCGCGCGGTCCTCATCGTCGAGACGGCCAAGAAATCCCGTATGCGGCTGACGACCAAGGCCTACAAGTTCCTCTACGGTCAGTCCGCCTGCCTGCGTGCGGTCGGTGGAAACGATGCTCACCATCCGCGAAAGGCGGCGCGGCGAATAGCCGGAAATAGGCTCGCCGCCGAGAAGCACCTCGCCCGACAACGGAGGCTGCACGCCCGAAATGGTACGCAGCAGTGTCGATTTTCCTGCACCGTTAGCACCCAAAAGGCTGACAAGCGTGCCGCGGCAGAGCGTCAGTGACACATTGCGGAGCACCGGCGATTCCACCCTACCCTTGCGATAGCCAGCCGTGAGGCCGCGTGTTTCGAGAATCATTTCCATAAATCAGTTGAAATAAAATATTTTCCGACGGTTAAGTATGATGTAGACAATGACCGGCACGCCAATAATGGGCGTAATGGCATTGATAGGAATCGTTCCACTGGAAGGAAGCACGCTGACGAGCGTACACAGCAGGGCGATGGCGGCACCGGTGAGCATCGTGGCGGGTATAAGCCGGAAATGGTCGGAGGTGCGGAGCATCAGCCGTGCGATGTGAGGCACGACAAGCCCGATGAAGCCAATCGGACCGCAAAAGGCGGTGACGACGGCAGTAAGCACGCCGGTGATAAGCAGCAGCAGGTTACGCGTCAGACGGATATTCACACCGAGGTTTTCGGCATAACGGCGACCGAGCAGCAACGCGTTGAGCGGCTTGATAAGCAGCAGTGAAGCTATCAGTCCTACGGCCACCACCGAAGCATAGACAGGCAACTGGCGGAGCGTAACGCCCGAAAAATTACCCAAGCCCCACACGACAAACGAGTGGACGCCTTCCTGCGTGGCGGCAAAGTTGAGCAGCGAAATGGCCGACGAAGCGAGATAGCTTATCAAAATACCGACAATAAGCAGCATCGTGGAATTTTTCACTGCTACGGAAAATGCCAGCAAAATGGCCATAATCAGCAACGCGCCGAGAAGCGCACCGAGGAGCGTGGCAACGTAGCCCATCGCCGCCGAACCGATAACACCGCCAAAAGCGAGCATCACAACGGCCACTCCGAGGCTTGAACCGGTGGAAATGCCCAAAATCGACGGGTCGGCCAGCACATTTCCAAAAGAAGTCTGCAACAAAAGCCCCGACACGGCGAGAGCGGCACCGGTAAGGGCAGCCGTAGCAATCAGCGGCACACGGCTCTCCCACACGATAAAGTTCCATGCCGAACGTTCGGAAGGTTCGCCACCAAGAATGCGGAGCACTTCACCCGCAGGGATGTGCACCGTGCCCACAAGCAGCAGCAAAAACGCCAGCCCGACAATGGCCGCCGACAGCAATACTATCACAAGGCGAGTCCGGCTCATGGCTATTCCCCCATCCGTTTAAAGTAAGACAATTCGTAACCCGGCACCTTGTCGGGATGGAAGATGCCGATATATTCTTTCAGCAGCAAATCCGGATGGAAAGCCGTTTCTTCGAAAAGCGGCACTACCGCGGAGTTAAAATAATAAACGGAGCCTTTGCCGAACGCGGCAAACTGATCGTTGTGCGGATAGATGTCAAGCATCGCGCGGCGCGTCAGTTCATAGCCGTAGGTGGTCAGCAGCCAGAAGTCGGCATTCTGTGCCTTGTCAAGCACCTGTGCGAAATCAAGTTGCAGCGAACCGGCAGAAGTGTCGTCAGCCCATGGGTAGTCGGCACCGGCATCGGCATAGAGCGTAGCCTTGTAGCTGGCACCGCCGGGCACATACCACACGCCGCTTGTCACCGTTTCGGAAATCACCGTCGGACGGTGAGGCACATTCCTCACCGTCGCTGCCAAGCGGTTGTAGTTGTCGGCCACACTGGAAAATATAGAGTCGGCCACGGCTTCACGGTCAAAAAGCATACCCAGAAATTTTATCCATTCGGCACGGCCGAGCGGATTGGTTTCCATATAGTCGGCCAATTCGAGAATCGGCACGCCGATATTGGCAAGCGCGCCATAGCCGGCATTCTGGAAAGGAGAAAGCAGAATGGCTTCGGGCGAAATGCCCACAACGCTTTCAATAGCGGGTGCCATCAACGAGCCACAGTCAGTCACTGTGCCGTCGGCAAGTCCTGCCACAATTTCGGGAGTCTTGAAATATTTCCCGTCGCACACGCCGCGCACGGCTGCCACGCAACCGAGCTCCTTCAGGGCACGCGCATGGACATCGGAATAGACCAATACGTTCTGCAACGGCACACGCACCACCGTGCCCTGCGGCAGCGTGTCGGGCACCGCTTTGTCACGCGGCACCAACAGATAGGTTTGCAGCACTTTCCCGTTGTTCCACGGGTCAAGCACCGCCACTTTCGTATAATCGCGGTAGCGCGTAATGGTCAGCCCCTTTGCATAGTCGAGATTGGCATCGGCAACTTCCTGCTGCCGTTGTCCGCAAGCTGTCAGCACCATCACTGCCAGCAGCATATAGAGTACTATCTTCATCGTTTCAAGGTTATTCATAAACTGCAAATTTACAAACAAACCCTGCAAATAAAAAATCCCCGCCACGGGTTTAACATAGAATAAGAGTTTGATGCAGATGCAGATTCAGTCAAGCAAACCCAAATCGGCGGCAATGTCGCATGCCTTCAGCGAATTCGGCACCTGCAGTTTCAGCAGAATGTTCTGGCGGTGACGGCTGACCGTGTTTTTGCTGATGGACAGCCGTTCGGCTATTTCTTGGCTCGTTGCCCCTTTTCTCACCAACCGCAATATTTCCACTTCCCGCTCAGTGAGCAATTCTCCGGCAGTAGCAGGCTTCAGTTCTATTCGTTGGCCGGTCAGCGTATTGACAACGACAGCCTTCGCCGTCGAACCGCTTTCGGTAAAATCGTACAAGCATATGACAAACCGCAGCTTTCCTTCTCTACTGTCAGTGAAATAGAACACACGATGCAATATTTCGACAAACTGTCCGCTGACATCCTTCATCCGTAAACGCATTTTCAGGCAATAATTTTCCCTGTTTTTGGCTTTCTGCCGCTTCACATACTGAAGGAAATAGTATTCCTGCGCATATTTCTCCCCCATGTCGGCCGGATGAATATGGTTGAAAATGTCGCGCTCCCAAATGGAGGGAATAGCCAGTGTCTCCCCCTTCTTTCCCAGTCCGAGCCGCTCGGCAACGCCGCCCATAATGATGTAGCTCATATCCGATTTCAAGTCGCTGAGCACAGCCACCGAATTTTCGACACGGGCATAGACCGAAGCTATCTTCTTGTAATAATCCAAAGCCGGCTCACCGCCCTGGGATACATCTCCGGTATTGGCAAGCAGTTCGTCGTAGAGCTTTTTCTCGATTTGTTTCATCAAATATGGTTATTTATGAGTATTTACAGCCTACCCTATCGCGGCTAACTTTGCAAAGTTAAAAACAACGAAACAATGAAACACTATCTAACATCACTTTTTCTATTTTGTATCGCTATGACGACACAGGCTCAGTCGCTCGAAAAGATGACTTGGTTCAACGAACCGTCGGAGTGGGAAATCAGCAACGGAACGCTCACCATGGAGGTAACTCCGCAAAGCGACTACTGGCGCATCTCGCACTACGGTTTCACAGTTGACGACGCTCCGTTCTACTACACGACAAGAGGCGGAGAATTTGAAGTAAAGGCAAAAATCTCCGGCGACTACCGCACTCGTTTCGACCAGGCGGGAATCATGCTCCGCATCGACCACGAAAACTATATCAAGGCGGGCATTGAATTCGTAGACGGCAAATATAACTTGAGCACCGTTGTCACCCACCACACTTCCGACTGGAGTGTCATCAGCCTCGACAAGCCGGTACCCTATATCTGGATTAAGGCCGTACGCCGCCTGGACGCCATCGAGATTTTCTATTCGTTCGACGACAAGAACTACGTCATGATGCGCAACGCATGGATGCAGGACAACACTCCCATCCAAGTCGGCCTCATGGCAGCAAGCCCCGACGGCAACGGTTTCAAGGCCGTTTTCGAGCAGTTCCAGATTAAACACCTTCCCGACATGCGCCGTCAGCAATGGCTCAAAAACAATCAGGAATAAACGTTCTGCCGTATTTGCTTTTTCGCATAACGCCTGCACCACCAGTGCGGGCGTTGTCTTTATCCGAAAGTTTCCCCGCCCATAGGGGTTGCGATTTACAGAAAATGTGTAATTTTGCACTTTGTACGTACACAATCAGAAAACAATATGGACATATCAGTAATAGTTCCGCTATATAACGAGGACGAATCGCTGCCGGAATTGGAAGCGTGGATTGAACGGGTGATGAAAGCCAACAATTTCAGCTATGAAATTATTTTCGTGAACGACGGCTCTACCGACAAGTCATGGCAAGTCATTCAAGGGCTTCAAAAGAAAAATCCGTGTGTGAAAGGCGTTTGTTTCCGCCGCAACTACGGCAAGTCGCCGGCGCTTAACGTGGGCTTCGAACGCGCACAGGGCGATGTAATCATCACCATGGACGCCGACCTTCAGGACAGTCCTGACGAAATACCGGAACTCTACCGAATGATAACCGTCGACGGTTACGACCTCGTTTCGGGCTGGAAGCAGAAACGCTACGACCCGCTGTCGAAAACCATCCCGACGAAACTGTTCAACGCTACGGCACGCAAAGTGAGCGGCATCAAGAATCTCCACGACTTCAACTGCGGACTGAAGGCCTATCGCCGCGATGTGGTGAAAAACATCGAAGTCTACGGCGAAATGCACCGCTATATTCCCTATCTCGCCAAGAACGCCGGCTTTGCCCGCATCGGCGAAAAGGTGGTTCACCATCAGGCACGCAAGTACGGCAAAACGAAATTCGGTCTGAACCGCTTCGTGAACGGCTATCTCGACTTGCTCAGCCTTTGGTTCATCTCGCGCTTCGGAGGCAAACCGATGCACATTTTCGGCTTCCTCGGCTCGATTATGTTCCTTATCGGTTTCATTGCCGCTATCGTGGTGGGCGCATCGAAGCTCTATGCCCTCTACAACGGCATGCCCTACCGCCTCGTGACCGACTCGCCCTATTTCTTCATCGCTCTGACCATGATGCTGCTCGGCTCGCAGTTCTTCCTTGCCGGATTCATCGGTGAACTCGTGGCACGCAACGCCGCCGAACGCAACAATTATCAGATTAGAGAAGAAATCTAAAAACTCCAAAGAACAAGACAATGTCAGCATACAGTGATTTTATGACCCTTTCGGCCGCACGCTATTCCTGTCGCAACTACGCGGCACGCACAGTGGCCCGCGAAACCCTGAAGAAAGCCATCGAGGCCGCCTCGCTGGCTCCGTCGGCTGTCAACTGCCAGCCGTGGACGTTCGTTGTGCTCGACACTCCGGAAATGCGTCAGGCCATTGCGGAATGCTATCCGCGCGAATGGATAAAGACGGCTCCGGCTTTCATCGTAGCTGTCGGAAATCACTCGGAAGCCTGGCACCGCCCCTCCGACGGAAAGGACCATACGGACATTGACCTCGCCATAGCCATCGAACACCTTTGCCTTGCCGCCACATCGCTGGGACTTGGCACCTGCTGGGTGTGCAATTTCGATGCAAAAAAGTGTGCCGAACTGCTCCGCCTGCCCGAATCGGCAGAACCCGTGGCCATTCTTCCCATCGGCTATCCGGCGGAAAGCCTTATTCCGGAAAAGAAACGTAAACCAGTCGACGAAATCATCCAATGGGGCGCATACTAAGACATAGCATATTCCTACTGGCGGCAATTCTGCTTGTCGGCTTTGCAGCGTGCAACGACGAAGGCTGCGAAGGCAATACCAGCAGCATGCCGCTCGCAGGCTTCTATTCGTCGCAGACGAAGAAAGCCATTACCATCGACTCGCTCACCGTCTTCGGTGTGGGCGTGCCCAACGACTCGCTGCTGCTCGACACCGCGCAGGCATCGCAAACCTATTTCCCGCTCGACATCGAAAAGATGCAGGCACGCTTCGTCATCCGCTACGACCAGCAGCAACTGGCTGCGCTCAACCTTGCCGACACCATCACGATTGACTACAGCCCGCGCCCTTATTTCCACTCGGAAGAATGTGGCGCAATGTACTATTTTGACGTGAAAGGCTACCGCACCACCAACGTGCTTATCGACTCGATGCAAATCATTACACCCGTGTTCGACAACACCACGGCTGAAACCATCAAAATCTATTTCCGGACGGGGGCGGACGAACAGCAATGAGAATCCGCAAAGCAACCCTCGCCCTGCTGGCCATATTCTGCCTTACCTGCGCTTTTGCACAGCGGAAAGTGACGCCCGTGGAATCGTCCGACGAGCTGAAAATCGTTACGAAAGAAGAGCTGAAAGTATTGCGCCAGCGTGCCAAGTCGGTGCAGATGCTTTCCGATTCCGTCCTTCAGGACTCCCTGCGCCGCGACTCCATAGAGAAGGCTGCCAAGCAGGTAAAATATCCGCTCCTCTATTCCACATCGCTCGGCGTAAACTTCTGGGATCCGATTGCCATGGCACTCGGACAGTCGTACGGAGAAGTGGAAGTGTGGGCGGCACTCAATTTGCGCAACCGCTTTATCCCGATTGTGGAAGTGGGTATGGGAACAGCCAATTCAACTCCCGAAAACGGGAACTACACTTATAAGAACAAACTGTCGCTCTACGGACGTGTGGGCATGAACTACAACTTCATGTTTAAAAGCGACCCGAAATACCTGCTCTTCGGAGGTCTGCGCTTTGGTGCCTCGTCGTTCAACTACGACATCACCAACATCAGCTACACCAACGGCTATTGGGGCAACCAGACCACCTTCGACATTCTCAACCAGAAAGGCTCAGCCATGTGGATGGAACTGGTAGCAGGTATACAGGTGGAACTGGTGAAAAACTTCTCGATGGGCTGGACTCTCCGCTACAACTTCCCGCTCAGCATCAAGGGAACACCCAATTCCGACCCGTGGTACATTCCGGGCTACGGAACGCGGAAAATGCCTATCAACATCGGACTGTCGGCCATCTACACCCTGCCGCTCGGCAAACGGGAAGAGCCGAAAAACGTGTTGGAAGACGGAACGGAATCCACTACCCCTCCGGGCGAATGGAAACCGAACGTGCCCGCCGACTCTACGGCAATAGCCACGCACCAACCCGAAGCCGCACCAACCGACACCATCACGACAACAGAATAACGTAAAAAGTTCTCCCCCTCGGAGAACTTTTTTGTTTGAACATACCACAACAATTAGTCAGAAAATATATATTTGCGATGAACCCTAACACCGAACGACTATGAAGATCATGAAACAGGCTATCGCAGTAGCGGCAGTTGCCCTCGCTGTAATGACAGGATGCAGCGGAAACGCATCAAAAAAAGCAGAAACTACAATGAGTGAAAACAAAGAAACAACGATGGAAGGAGTGAAAACGATTGAAACCGACGGCATGAAAGTGACGTGGATTCAGGACAATACACAGGAACGCCTCATGGAAAGGACCCTGTTTGCCGATGCCAGCGACGCACTGATTGACAGTCTGGGCCTGCAAAACGGCGTACCGGCCACCATAAGCGTGTTCGTACTGGAGAAAGACGACAAAAACATTTTGTTCGACACGGGTAACGGAAAGGACGACAGCCGGCTGATGACGGGTTTGAAGGCAATCAATCTGACTGCCGACGATATTGATTTCATCTACCTGACCCACTTCCACGGCGACCATATCGGCGGCATGCTGAAGGGCGATTCTGCCGTATTCACTAAAGCCGAGGTCTATGCTTCACAGACTGAATACGACGCATGGCTGAAAAACATGTCCGACGACAAGAACGCCATGCAGCGGAAAATGGACAAGGCATACGCCGGACACATGCACCTGTTCAACCCGGGCGACACCCTGCCGTGCGGAATCACAGCCATCGATGCAGCAGGACATACTCCGGGACACACGGCCTATATGACCGGCAAACTGCTTGTAGTGGGCGACTTGATGCACGGTGCGGCATTGCAGATTCCTCATCCGGAAATTTGTGCCGCCTACGACATGGATAAGGAAAAGGCCATCCAGACAAGAAAACAGCTGCTGGAATATGCCAAAACCAACAAACTCATCATGGCAGGAATGCACCTCCCCGCCCCAGCCTTCCTTTCATTTGAATAAAGCATTTCCTCACAAAAAAAGTTCTCCCCAACAGGAGAACTTTTTTGTGGGTTTTATAATCAATAATTAACGTCTACACCTGTATCAATTCGATTGCCACGCAAAGATCTACCGGCTTTTTTGAATGCCTTTCCTAAATTAATTCGATACTGCACGGTAAGCGACACCATATTGTTGAAATCCCGTATGCACATTTCTTCATAGGAAGTATAAGCGGGTGTCGTATTCCATGTCTTTTGGAAAGATCCCCTCTTAACGAACGGATTGTTAATATTACATTCAAAATTCCAATTTTTCCATTTATATCTGGCTCCGATATAATTATATGTCCACGACTTGTAAAGCGACGTTCCATAGATGCTGTACCTCGGAACAATGTCGACATTTGCAAAAAGCGTCCAGCCTCCCCAATAAACATTCATTGAAACAGAAGAATACATTGCTGACTTTTTTGTCGCATAACCGCGCCCGACCGCATTGAATTTATCCCACCCGACCGTTCCATATATTGTAATATGGTCAAACAAATTCTGGTAGCCCAAATATAGTTGAAGATTTAACTGCTTGTCAAAATCTCCATTTTCCACTTTGCTCATAAATTTATCGTAGTAGGGACTATTCTGATCTGAAATATACTGATACTGTTGTACTATGGGATTATTTGTATAATTATAGTTCACCTCTCCCGTTGCATAAAAATTCCCGGTATTGTAACGTATATAGAAACGATTACGGAACCATTCCCCCGGCTTTACATTCACATTACCAGTCTGCACAATCAAATCATCCACCGTCCTGACAATTTCAGAGAAATTGGAAAGAGAAGGTAACGATGAATCGAACATATACATATAGTTAGCCGTAAAATGTTTGTTAAACGGATAGTTCAATGAAACCGTGGCCTTCGGCTTGACAAAAGACTTGCTCATCGAAAAATCAGAGGAACGCAAGTATTTCATTCCAACACCAACAGCGTAACCCAGTTTTTGCAAATTTCCTGATATGTCTCCATAAACATAAACATTATCCTTTCCCAATTTGTCCGAAATCTGTCTGTTTCCATTTTCCGAATAACCATTATCAGCATAATTATGTACATAGCTGGCACCAAATCTCATCGTCAGATTTTTAAACTCTCTTGCGTACATAGCTTCACCACCGGCCACCCAACTCTGATTGTCGGTAAAACTTTCCGACTCAAAATCCGTTGTATAGTCCAATCCTCTTGTGTAGTCACCTTTCGACATGGAACTGTTGGCGGTAATTTCTATTCGTTGGTTATGTTGGAATGCCTTGCGGAAATACAAACCCAAAGAAGGTGTATTCCGCGTATAATAATAGTGGAAAAGCTTATTGTATTCTTCTGACTCCGCACCATATCGTTCAATCATGCGATAGTTTCCGTCACGCTCATTGTCATGATAGTTATACGATAATGTGGCAGCCAACATGGTTTGCGGATCATGCATATAAACATAATCCAATGAAAAATTATTGTCAAAATCTTTTGTTTTCGACGGCTGCCCCTCCTGCTTCCTTACAACTGGGTTTTCCCGTCCAATGAAAGTTTCCGTAATGTTCGTTATCTCATCTTTACTTTTACGGAACATTCCTCCATAATTGAATGTCCACTCGGATTTCTTATAATTGTACGTTGCGTTCAGTTGGCCGTTATTCCGATTTGTCGTAACTGCACTGTTCAATCGAGCCATTATCGAACCGCCTTGCTGTGTCGGCTTCATGATAAAATTAATGATTCCCGAAGCACCACTATTGGCATAACGAATATCAGGAGAATCGCTATACTCTATTCTTAGGATATCGTTGTGATTAAGATTCAGCACTTTGGAAAGAGGCTGTTCTCGTCCGTTCACCTGAACAACAGGAGCGCCGCCATCAACAGTTATTGAACGGGTAATTTCATTGACCCTCAATCCGGGCAATTTAACAGCCATTTCACTCATCAGGTTCATCACTTCAGCAGCCCTTTCCAATTCTTGTTGAGAAGGAATGACAACATAGCGGTTAGCCTTTTGATATATCCCAGCACCTTCCACTACTACTTCTCCCAATTTAATTCCTGCGTTAGACAACTTTATGATTCCCAAATCAAGATTGTTTGCATTACCGGAAATCATTGTACTCCATTTGTCAAATCCAGGACTCTCCACCACGACAGAAACATCCGGTTCCTCCACCTTCTCAAAACTGAATGTTCCGTTTACGGAAGTTTGAGTTTGAAATACCACATTTACAGAATCCTTTTTCAAGGACACATTAACCCCAACTATTGGCTCACCATCAGTTACCGACACTATTTTTCCTGTTATATTATAGGCTGACATGGCATCAAAAGACAATGTAACACAAAAACATATAGCAATAATTGTTTTTAATAATTTCATAATTTGAAAATTTCTCTTAAGGTTAAAATGTTTGCATCTATAAGGTTAATCTCAAACGACTCAATACTCAGCTTTTCTAAATATTTTGTCTTTCACGATAGAAAACGGGACAAGATAAAACAAAAAATGAAAACAAGGTTCTCAAGTTCTACAATACCAAGTTAAAATCTATCTTATTATAATACTTCGTTAAAATTGTAACTAATCCGTTGAAAATAAGCACGCTGATTGAT
>UQUV01000058.1 GCA_900544305.1 uncultured Porphyromonadaceae bacterium | reverse complement strand
GCATTGCGCCATTGTTTACGGATGAATTTTGGGGTACGCGTTGACGAAGTCAGGAAAAAATGCCCCTAAAAACAACTTGTACATCAATGACCACTGCTTATTTTTTGTAATACATTGATTTACAATATAATCCAAAAATGCTCATGTACATCAAAAAATTTGGTGACTTGGGAAAAATCGTAGTAATTTTGCATCGCAACTAATGAAAAAAGTAATGTTTTTATTGTAATGGAATGACATCGTATCTGAGAGCAGTTACGAATTCCGTTAAAACGATTAAGACCCATTTAGGTCGAAATCCAATGGAAAAGATAATATCTACTACGCAACACTGACAACTGATAAAAACCAAGTGAAGTTTTCCGTAATGCCTTCTTGAGCTAGAAGGTTTCGGAAAATGGGAACTATCGAAAACAACACTCCTGCAAAAGGTGAACTGAATGTTTGTTTTGTGGTACAAAAGAATGTAAAAGTCGAATAGTTTCTTGAAAATCACAGCTTAGGGGCTTGCCGGGAGGCACGCCCCTAAGTTTTTATATCTACCCCACAAAAAGACGAAGCCAAACGCCCACAGCAACCGATTCGAGGACGTTGACAACTATTCCGACATAGACAGATATAGAAAAGTGAACACTTAACGACAGAAACCTCGGCAATTTCAATACTGGAAGCCCCGCTATCACTTAAATTTGTTGAGAACCACATTGAAAAACCAATGTTTTAACTTTATCTATATCATTATGAAAAAACTGTTTTTATTGTTTTCATTCTGCCTACTGTCGGCAGTTCTGTCAGCCCAGGAGCTACCGGAAAAAGGAAGAGTGCTTTATTTTGACTTTAATGGTTCGACAAAAGACAAAGTCGCCGGGGTTGAATTGGAAAAAGCCGGAGAACACCGGGGAGAACCTATTACAGACATCCGTTTCGTGGATACCGACAAGGAAAAGAACGGGGCTTTGGTCATGAACGGAGTGTATCTCGCCGATTTCAAAATAAACGCTGACAACCTGCCCCAAATGACAGTGGTAATGCGCCTGAAAGTTTCAAAGTTGGGAAAACCTCATTTCATGGATTTCTTCGGAAACAGCAATTACAACACCGTAGCAGGACTGTCCATCGGTTCGCGTGCCATAGAACTGACAGAAGACGGCCGCCTGAACATGCTCGGATATGCCGATGCTGAACGCAACAAATACGGCACAGTCGTTTCCGAAACGGCTTTAGGTGACGAATACACCACCATCATCGCCGTATTCGACAAAGGCTCGCTGGAAAAGGATGTGGTGATAGGTCGCGAATGGTATCACTACTCGCCCTACTCCTCAACATGGGAAGACAACGAAACCTATTATCCCAGCTTTGTTTTCGGAAGGGAAGAAATGGAAGGTGCCATCGATTTTCTTGCCATATACGACTACAAGTTTTCGGAAGAGGAGATGGCTGCAGCAGCAGGAGGCGAACTCGACAGAAAAGAATTCAATTTGAAAAGCGACGGCGGACGTTTCCATCCGTTCTTCCTACTCCACATAGCACTGATAGTACTGGTAATTTTAGGCTATCGCAAGCACAAACTGCTTTCACCTGAAAACAAAGAAACGCTGAAACGCTATCCAAAACCACTTGACAAGGCCGCTGCTCGCGAAAAAGCATGGCAGTATATGGAAGAAGCCCACAGCTATTGGAAATGGCAGGAAGAGCCGGAAAACGGCGAACTTCATTGCTTCTACCCCGGTAAAAAGGATTTGGAACGCTCCTATACTGCTTACCACCGCGCCATTGAGACAGGATGTGACGATGACGACCTTATCTACGAATACAATGAATTTGTCGCCGTCTACAACCACGCACAAGGTTACGTGTTCCATGGCTGGGGATGGATTCCACTGCTGGTGCTCCTCGGTATGTTCGGATCACATTTCTTCCCATGGCTGCTTGGCGGACGCGACAGTTTCAGCCAGACGATGATGGAAGCATTCTTCTCCTGGCAGGCTTTAGGCTACTATGTCGGAATTATTGCCTACATCTTTGTGGCCAACTGCCCGCGTTTCAGGGCCTACAACGGCGACGAAGTGGAAGAACCAAGAGAGCTGGCCGACAAAATGGCGGACTTTGCAGGAAGCATGATGGCAGGAGTCGGGAAAGCGGCAGGAATGGCCGGACAAGGCATAAGCAAAGCCTTCCGCTTTATGGACTGGGTTGGAGCCAATTCACTGACAAAAGTTAACTGGTATAGAAACGGAAAGTATGTAAAGTCAACCCACGAAATGAACCCCACCGGACTCATAACGCTGGCGATTGTCGTTGTCGGAGGACTTGTTCTGCTGTCCATATTTTCATTCATTCTGGTTGCAGTCGTATTCCTCGCCGCACCGGTTCAATATGTAGTGAACCATTGGCTGATGGGACGATAGGACAACCTTACTGAAGCACAAAAAAGAGGGAATAACGTCAGTGTGAAGAAAATTCTTGTTACATTTGTATTCTAAAAACTAATGCGAAAGGCTATGGTTTATAAGTACGATTTTCTTGTGATAGGTTCCGGAATTGCCGGAATGAGCTATGCCCTGAAAGTAGCGGGCAAAGGTAGGGTTGCACTGGTGTGCAAGACTACACTGGAAGAGGCCAATACGTTTTACGCGCAAGGCGGTGTTGCCTCGGTGACAAACCTGCTTGTTGATAACTTCGACAAACACATTGAAGATACGATGATAGCCGGCGACTGGCTGAGTGACCGTCAGGCAGTTGAGAAGGTGGTGAAGAACGCTCCGGAACAAATCAGACAGCTGATTGAATGGGGCGTGCAGTTTGACAAAAACGAGAAAGGCGAATTCGACCTGCACCGCGAAGGCGGACACTCAGAATTCCGTATCCTCCACCATGCCGACAATACGGGAGCTGAAATCCAGGAAAGTCTGATTCGTGCCGTGAAACAGCATCCCAACATTGACATCTACGAAAATTTCTTTGCCGTAGAAATCATTACACAGCACCATCTCGGAAAAATTGTGACACGCCGCACCCCCGACATCACCTGCTACGGAGCCTATGTGCTTGATTTGACGACCAAGAAGGTAAACACATTCCTGTCGAAAGTGACAGTTATGGCAACCGGTGGTATCGGTCAGGTATATACGACGACTACCAACCCGTCGGTAGCTACCGGCGACGGCATTGCCATGGTTTACCGCGCCAAAGGTACCGTACAGGACATGGAATTCATCCAGTTCCACCCTACGGCACTTTATCATCCGGGCGACCGTCCGTCGTTCCTCATCACGGAAGCCATGCGCGGCTATGGAGCCGTGCTCCGTACTTGCGACGGCAAGGAATTCATGCAGAAATACGACAAACGTCTGTCGCTGGCACCGCGCGACATCGTAGCCCGTGCCATCGACAATGAAATGAAGATGCGCGGCGAAGACCACGTTTATCTCGATGTCACCCACAAGGATGCCGAAGAGACGAAACATCATTTCCCGAACATCTACGCCAAGTGTCTGAGCCTCGGAATCGACATCACAAAAGACTATATTCCGGTCGCTCCTGCCGCCCACTATCTTTGCGGCGGTATCAAGGTTGACCTCAACGGCTGCTCGTCTATCCAGCGCCTGTATGCAGTGGGCGAATGTTCCTGCACAGGACTCCACGGCGGAAACCGTCTGGCCTCCAACTCGCTTATCGAAGCTGTGGTCTATGCCGATGCAGCTGCCAAACACAGCCTTGAAAACATCGACCACTACTCGTTCCGTGAAGATGTGCCGGAATGGAACGACGAGGGAACGCAGCACAACGAAGAAATGGTGCTTATCACCCAAAGTCTGCGCGAGGTGAACCAGATTATGAGCACCTACGTGGGCATTGTCCGTTCGAATCTCCGTCTCGACCGCGCATGGAACCGCCTCGACATCCTCTATGAAGAAACCGAAAAGCTGTTCAAGCAGAGCACGGCATCGAAAGAAATTTGCGAACTGCGCAACATCATCAATGTCGGATATCTGATTATGCGCCAGGCCAAGGAGCGCCATGAATCCCGCGGCCTGCATTATTCAATCGACTATCCGCCTGCACCTCATAAGGAAATCAGTTTCGACAAATAGCTGCAACAGCCTGCAGAACCCGTTAAAACACATGAGGCATCCGGCAAATGTCCGGATGCCTTTTCTATCCAAAGCCTTAATTTGAATGTATATTTACTCATATCCGCATAAATATTACTAAAAATATTTAAGACACAGAGCTTACTTAACGGAAATCCGTTGATATACTTATCTTTGCAATCCTATCTTAAAATCAAGAAACTATACATATTTAATGGTAAAATATATAATCGTCTTATTCTGTCTGGCAGCCACTGTCTTCTCCTGCCAGAAACATCATAATTTTGACTATGAAGCGATGGAACGGGAATTACACACGAATCCCCGTGAACTGCTTGTAAAACTCGACACGCTTCTGACTACCCGTCTTGACAAACAGACCAGAGCCGACGCCACTTTGCTTCGCTACCGCTGTTTCGAAAGTCTGGATTCATTTCCGAAGCCGGACAGCACGCTGCTGGAACTGACTGAATACTATAAGAAAACTGGAGATTCAGCCAAATTGTGCCGTGCATACTACATCAATGCCCGTCAGCTCCACAGCGACTATTTCTATATTCGCGCCATGGTAAACTACCGCAAGGCGGAAAGTCTCGCAGCAAACGTTGACTCTACGCTGCTGTTTAGGATAAAAATGTATCTGGTGCCGATTTATCACTTCAACCAGCAGGCTACCACAGAAATGGAAACACTGAACGAAGCCATCAGCCTTGCCAGCCAGCTGAAAGACTCCCTCCTGCTGTCGAAAGCCTATCAGACGGAGGCAATGATTCACCGCGAACACAAACGGAACGAAGATGCCCTCGTATCTTTCAGTAAGGCCTGCCGCTATGCGCCCTACGGAAACCGGAAATGGAAAGCCGAAATGCTGCTGGAAAAGGCACGCACGCAACTGGCCCTCGACGAACCAGAACTGGCCCTTGAAACACTCGAAAAGGCCATTGCAACAGATTCAGCAGGTGTGCCGCAAGCCTACCGTGCCAAAGTGTGCATCAAATATTTCATATCTCCCGACCCGGCATCCTACGGCAAGTTCCAGAACATTGTACAGCAGATGCCACTGATGGAAAAGATGAACGCCTACCGTAACGCAGCCCACTGGCTGAACCTCCACGGAATGTCGAAAGAGGCACTGGCTTGCATGAAAAAGTATGCCGACTTACGGGATTCGCTCGACATGGACCGCAAGGACATTTTCCTGGAACGCGCCCGCATGTTGCAGGATTTCAAACGGCAACAGGAAAGGGTAATCGAATCGGAAAACGAGCGCACACGCGACTGGATGCTGTTCTACCGGCTATTGGCGCTGTTTGCGCTGATACTGCTCCTTCTGTTTGTATTCTACCATAACATGAAACGGAAAAAAGTCAAGACTGGAGATTGGCATACAGCAGGAGAAAAAAGAGAACTACCGGCTCATGCTCAAACAGCAGCAGACGGAAGTACAGCTTCTGCGTGAAAAGGAGGCAAAGGAAAAGATGGAAATCGACCAGCTGAGCCAGAAAGTGGAATATTTCAAACGCCTGAACGCCATAACGGTTCCGATTCTGATGAATACACGCAACAGGACAGGAGCCCTGCACCTGGCGGAAGAAGACTGGGAAACAGTTGTCAACAACACGAATGCCTGTTTCGACAATTTCACCTTCCGGCTGAAAGCAAAGCATCCGACACTGACCGATGAGGAAATACGTTTCTGCTGCCTCATCAAAATGGAACTTCCACTGTCGCTGCTTGCCGAGATTTACCATATTGCCAAAGGCAGCATCTCAAGAAAAAAGATGCGCCTAAAGGAAAAAATGAACATCCTCAGCGGCACTTTTGACGAATACATCGCAGAATTCTAACTCTTTCCCCAATAAAGAAAAACCGGCGTCTTCCCCATCAGAAAGACGCCGGTTTTTGTATTGATACTCAAACGGTTTATTTCAATTCGAAAGCCACTTTGCCTTTGATGTCGGTAGAGGATGCGCCAACAAGCGCTTCGAATTTTCCGGGTTCTGCTACCCATTCGTGCTTCTTGTCATCGAAATAAGAAAGAGCCTCGCTGTTGATGGTAAACGAAACGACCTTTTCTTCGCCCGGAGCCAAAGTAACCTTTTCAAAGCCCTTCAGTTCCTTCACAGGACGCGGAAGCGACGACTTCTTGTCGCTGATATAAAGTTGGACTACTTCCTTACCTTCACGGTCGCCGGTATTTTTCACCGGAACTGACACGGTTACTGTTCCGTCGGCTGTCATTTCCTTCTTGTCGATAGTCGGCTTTCCGTATTCGAAAGTGGTGTACGAAAGTCCATGACCGAAAGCAAACAGCGGTTTCAGTTTCTCCTTGTCTGTCCAACGATAGCCTACGAAAAGACCTTCGTTATAGCGTACGTTGACATGGTCGCCCGGATGTTCGCCAAGAGCGTGGGCGCCGTTGTCTTCCAAACGAACCGGGAACGTGAACGGCAGTTTTCCTGACGGGTTTACATCGCCAAACAGCACCGAAGCGAGAGCGTTGCCGGCTTCTGTACCGCTGTACCATGTTTCAACGATTGACGGCACTTTGCCTACCCAAGGCATGGCTACTGCATTACCGCTGACAATTACCACGGCAATATTCGGATTTACGGCAGCAATGGCCTCGATGGTCTTGTCCTGTTCATAAGGCAAATTGTACGATTTGCGGTCGTTGCCTTCGCAGTCCTGGCCGTCGTTCTTGTTCAAACCGCCAATGAAAAGCACCATGTCGGCATCCTTAGCTGCCTCAACAGCTTCGGCACGCAGGTCATTGAGGTCAAAAATCTTTTCCGGAGCCACAGCACCTTTCACATCCTGTGCAGCAACCGCCGGCGATGCGTATCCGCCTTTATAGACCACCTCAACACCGTCCTTCTCTGCACGGGCAAGAATACCCTGCAACGGCGACACTTCATATTTCACTTTCAACGATGAAGAACCACCGCCAATCGTCATTGGATGTACGGCATTTTCGCCGACAACAAGCAACTTGCGCACCTTCTTCGTGTCGACCGGCAAAAGGTTCTTGTCGTTTTTCAGCAACACGATACCTTCCTGTGCAATCGTACGGCCGGCAAGAGCGTGTTCCTCTGTTGCAAATGAGCCGTAAGGACGCGACGGAGCCATTGTCGTGCGGAACACGAGACGAAGAATGCGGCGCACCTTTTCGTCCAGTTCTTTTGTGCCGACTTTGCCCGATTTAATCATATCAAGATACGGATTGGCAAGATAATAGTAGTCGTAGGCATTTTTTACGCCTGATTTCATGCCGTCGGTCCAAGAACCGAATTCCATGTCAAGGCCGTTGAAAATAGCCTGTTCCGTGTTGTGCGTGCCGCCCCAGTCGGAAATGACAACGCCGTCAAATCCCCACTCACCTTTCAGGATATCGTTGAGAAGATATTGGTTGTGGCAGCATTGCTGTCCCTTATATTGGTTGTAAGCACCCATAATGGCCCAAGCCTTGCCTTCCTGCACGGCAGCTTTGAAGGCCGGAAGATAGATTTCATAGAGCGCACGGTCGTCAACAATGACATTGATATGGCCGCGGTCGATTTCCTGATTGTTGAGCGCAAAGTGCTTCACGCAGGCAGCCACGCCGTTTTTCTGCACTTCCACAACGTAGGGAACCACCATTTTTGAAGCCAGATAAGGGTCTTCGCCCATATATTCAAAATTTCGTCCGTTGAGAGGTGTACGGTAGATGTTCACACCCGGACCGAGCAGAATGTTTTTGTTGCGGTAGCGTGCTTCTTCACCGATGCTCTTGCCATAAAGAGCTGACATTTCCGGATTCCACGTTGCGGCAAGGCAAGTCAGTGCCGGGAAAGCCGTACAGGAGTCATTGGTCCACCCTGCACCACCCCATTCGTCCCATTCCACTTCCTGACGGATTCCGTGAGGGCCGTCGGTCGTCCAGTTTTCCGGAATACCCAGGCGGGGAACACCCGGAGAAGAGAATTTCGACTGTGCATGGAGCATCGCCACTTTTTCTTCAGTAGTCATTCGTGAAAGAGCATCTTCCACTCTCACTTCAATAGGTTTTGTAGGATCGAGATAGGCCGGAGTTTCCGCTTTTACAGTAAACAGGGAAAGAGCCGCCATTCCCAACAGTAATTTGGATTTTAGGTTCATAAATTCTGTTTGTTTTGGATATATGTCAATTTGTTAAATGGATTTTTCGAGGCTCACATAAAACAACAGCCAACCCGGCTTTTCAAAGCCACGAGCCTGACTGCACCTTAATCTTTTACAAAGATAACAGAAGAACGTCAAACGAAAGCCAAGACAGATGCAGAAAGCTACGAATCAGCAAGATTTTGCACAAAAAACGTAAGTTAATCGTAGTCCTCAAGGAGCAATGAGCGAATATAATCCTCTTGTTTTACGCAGATCTTGAAGCGGACGGCCTCCAAATATTCCACCAGAATGCGGCGGGCCTCCTGCTGGTCGGGACGGCATTTGCGGATAGCTTCATACGAAGAACGGTCGGCTTCGGCAAAGTCCACAATCACCTGCCAGTCCTTCGGCGGAACGACGGCATTGAAACATGACTCGTTGATTTTCTTGTAGGGCCAGAAAGTGTAGCCAATGTTGTTGTCCTTCATCACCTGTGCAAAAGTAGCTTGCCACTCCATCGTGTTGTGGCCGATTTCTCCCATATACATAGGCAGGTTCACACTGTCGCGGAAGGCAATGAAGCTGCCGATGGCCTCCTTCGACGCTCCGCCTCCATAGCGGTGGCAGGTCAGCATGATTTTCCGGTCGAACGTCGTATCGGTTATCGGCTGAAAATTGCTGTTCCACTGCGCTCCGCCCAACAGAAGAATATGGTTGGTGTCTACCTCCCGTATGACGGCAGCCACGCGGCGGTAAAGCGGCATCAGACGCGCGTTGAGCATTTCCTTGTCCTCGAAATAATGAGCTATCGGCTCGTTCATCAGGTCGTAGCCGAGAATGACGGTCTCGTCCTTGTAGCGTTCGGCAATACGCCGCCAGATGTCGCAGAACAGCTGTTGGCTCCGTTCGCTGACCAACAGCCACGGATATCCGTAGCTGTCGTCAATGTTATCACCGGTCTGTCCACCGGGAGCATCGTGCATGTCAAGGATGAGGTACAGTCCTTCTGCGCGGCACCACGCCACGATGCTGTCGATACGCTCAAATCCGTCATGGTTTGCCGACCGTCCCATGTAGTCTTCATCGGTAAACAGCTTGTAGTGAAACGGCAGGCGTATCGTGTTGCAGCCTGTCGAACGGATAAAACGAATGTCGTCGCGGGTGATATAGTTGTCCTTGAAACGCTGCCAGAACTCAGCCGTGAAGTCAGGTCCGACGAGCTGACAGAGCATTTCGTTGATGAAGTGCGGTGAATTGGTTTTCTTGAATCCGAACATATATCCTTCCGGATTCAGCCAGTTGCCCAGATTAGTACCCTGAATAAAGAATTTCCGGCCGTCGGGAGTACGAAGATTCTGGCCGTCCACCTCAATGAATCCGCTTTTTCCGGCAGCTGAGCCGAGAACTGCCATCATGCAGAACAACCCGGCAAAAATGAGTTTCAATGCTTTTGCTGTATAGTTTTTCATAATTAAATTTTCTTACAAAATTAGAGACAGGAAACGGCTCCGGCACAGAAACAGAATTCACAAAAACTCAACAATCCGGCTGTTGAGTTGCGTGAGTTGGCCGCATATTCCGCTCTCACACAAAGAGGAAGGGCACAACAGCAGAAAAGAAAAAACGGCAACCGGAATCCCCATACAGGAACCGGTTGCCGTATATATTGTATTGTAGAGAGATATCGCCCTACAGATACTCGTCGCCGAAATTGGCCTTCACTTCATTCACATACTGCTTGATTTTCTGTTCTTCGGCTGACTTCTTCAATGGGAGGTTTGAACATCTTTGCTGTTCCATCGGCGTTTACATACCTTTAAATTCCCCAAAACCGCTCCAAGCATCAGCGTTTTTGTATTTCTCAAGGCTTAATGACGGAACAGACAATCGGACATTGCTAAGATTTACAGAACTGAAAATCGTTACTGAAACTTGTTGAGGCTCTTTGGCATAATTTATAACCTCTTTGAGCCTTGAACAGCCAGCAAAAGCATAAATATCGATAGTTGTCACAGAATTAGGAATAGTGACTGATGTCAGCTCGACACAGCCGGAGAAAGCCTTCTCACCAATAGTTGTCACAGAATTAGGTATAGTAACAGATGTCAATCCCGAACAATCATAGAAAGCAGCACACCCGATAGTAGTTACAGAATTTGGGATAATGACTGATGTCAGCTCATCACACCCGGAGAAAGCGGCAAACCCGATAGTTGTTACTGAATTAGGGATGGTGACTGATGTCAGCTCATCACACCCGGAGAAAGCAGCACTCCCGATAGTTATCACAGAATTAGGAATGGAGACTGATGTCAGTCCGGAACAAGTACGGAAAGCCTCTTCACCGATAGCTGTCACGGAATTAGGAATGGTAACTGATGTCAGCCCGTGACAGTTGGCGAAAGCAGCACTCCCGATGGTTATCACAGAATTAGGCATGGTGATAGATGCCAATCCCGAACAATCATAGAATGCATAACTTCCAATAGCAGTTACAGAATTAGGAATCACATAGTTAGTTCTACTATTTCCTTTAGGACATTGGATTAAAGTTGTTGCATCGAAATTAAATAATACACCGTCTATTGATTTATAATATTTATTTTCACTATCTACATTTATCATTGTCAACCCCGAACAAGTCCAGTATTTACAACCGATTATTACTCAATATTTTATAGATAATAAGTCAGAAATATGGTCATTATCTTTAATTATACATTCTAAAGGGTAGAAATTTAACACTTTTATTAATTCTTAACCTGCTAAAGGTGTCAATTTGGACGGAATCCTCATCTTACTGCGTAATTAATTTCCTGTATTCCACTGTTATCTACTTAATCCTGAATTTAGACAAAGATAACAATATGCGGAAAATCTGCCAAGGACAACTTTATAAAAGCAATATGCCACTAATGCCGCAACGAGGTTCATTAAGAAGTTATTGATAGGACTATGCCTTGAATGTACCAGTTTGGCTGTGTTCTTAAGCATGTTGTTGATGCACTCGATGACAAAATGTTTACGTAACATGATTTTATTCCAGAGCGGATCCATATCAAATTTCTTGCTGAACTCATTTACCATACAGAAAATATCCGTAATTTTGTAGGGCTAATATCCTATAAAAAAGAAGATAATGGAGATTTTGAAACTTAGAGAACATATTGAACTTTCAGAGAAAGCAGCGGTTTGGTTCCACTCAAAATGGAATATTCCGATTGAGGAATATATGGAAAGTATACAAGAATGTATATTAGGGACTAACTGCGTTCCTCAGTGGTATTTAGCAGTAGAAAACGAGGCAATTATTGGAGGAGCCGGAGTTATCGAAAATGATTTTCATAATCGTAAAGACCTTACTCCAAATATCTGTGCTTTGTATGTAGACAAAGAATATCGTCAACAGGGCATTGCTGGGCGAATCTTAAAATATATTTGTAATGACATGAAATCTTTGGATGTGAAAGATTTGTATCTGGTTACAGAGCATACAAAATTCTATGAAAGATACGGTTGGAACTTTTTATGTCTTGTCCAGGAGGACAATGAAGAATCAAGCATGATAAGAATGTATCATATAGATTTATAACACGGAACACGCTCTTCGTGACAAGTATCAACATAAAGCAGAGACACTGTCATCCCTTATTGATGGCAGTGCCATACTGTTAGCATATAAGGTCCATCACATTGAATATCGTACCCCAAGATACCGTCAATAATTACCGTTTCCTTATGCACCAATCATTATGAGCAAGATAGCTGACATGTTCTATCCGATAATCATCTATCAAGGGATAGTACATCATTTCACAGGTATGATGATGACGGAAGCCACATTTTTCCTGTGCCCGTTTTGATCTTTCATTGCCGTTAAAGTAGCCACACCACAAGTTCGTAAGCTTCAAATCCTCAAAGGCATATCGGATTACCTCACGCATGGCTTCGGGAATCAGCCCTTGTCCCCAAAAGGGAACACCTATCCAGTAGGAAATCTCTCCCTCGTCTTCTCCAATCGGGAAATTACTCTTAGCCCCGCGTATTACGCCTATGCACCCGATTGCCCTGTCATCTTCTTTAAGGGTTACGGCAAACACTCCTTCTTGCGCGAAAACCGTGCGGATAATCTCCCGGCTTTCCTCTACACTTCGGTGAACGGGCCATCCGGCAACGGGTCCCACCCGCTCGTCTTTCGCATACTCATACAATGTTTCGGCATCTGCTTCCCTCCAAGGGCGCAAAACCATTCTTTCTGTTTTCAAATTCATACTCTTAATCTGTTTGATTATCATCCGAAATCGGATTTTGTTGATTCGATGCAAAAATACTGCTTCGGACGGGAATAGAAGAAAACAAAATATGAACAAAACCGGTATTTTTAGAAACAATATTCAAAACAGAATGCATAAACCATTAATTTTGCAGTATAAACAAAAACAATATGCCGAAAGAAGAAATAGAAATAATATTACATGAATGTGGCATGAGCGAACATATCGGGCATCCATTAAAACTTCCCTATCTTGCAGTTTTTATTTGTCTTGAAGGTAAAGCAGTCATTAAGGTCAATTTTGAAAAATACCTGCTGAAAGGTTCCGACTTGTTGGTGTTGTCTGAAGACTCGCTTGCAGTGTTTTCGTCAACTTCAAAAGATTGTAAACTGATTTATATGCAGATAAGAAAGGAAATGGCTACAGAAATCGCATATAAATTGCCAAACCGGTTATTTCCGTTCTTGTGGCAGTATCCGCTTTGCAGACCTATGGAGGAAGAACGGAAGTTGTTGTGCACATGGCTTCTCCAGCTCCGGTGTATCCTACAGAAGGACATGCTACACAAACGTCCGATAATTATCAATCATATGCAGAACCTCTTTCTGTACATTGCAGGACGGACACAGCCAATGCTGACAGACGCTTTCGTCGAACGGCAGTACAGCCGAAAGGAAAAGTTGTGCTGGAGGTTTTGGGAACTGATATGCAAGAACTGTCGTCGGCATCGGGAGGTCGCCTTTTATGCGGATGAATTATGTATCACACCGTTTTACCTTTCACAAATAACAAAAGACTTTATGAACGATACTCCCAAAGGTCTGATTGAGCGACAAGTAATGTTAGAAATGAAAATGCTGTTGGAAACAACGGATATGTCAGTCAAAGAGATTGCCGGATATTTGAACTTTGAAGACGGGTCTTATATGTGCCGCTTTTTCAAACGACATACCGGAATCTCACTTATCGAATATAGAAGGATACATCAATAAAAACCAATGGAACTGTGCAAGCAAAATCATTATATTATAGCCAACTTCCATTGGTTCTATATTTATCAACTTATCTTCTCATTGAAAGACCTTTCTTTTGCTGTTGGTCGTATTGTCCCTCCACCACATTGTCAACTTCCCGTCTGGCTTTGATTTGCTCCCGATTGTCAAATTCACCCTTTTGCCTGGCAG
>UQUV01000057.1 GCA_900544305.1 uncultured Porphyromonadaceae bacterium | reverse complement strand
GATTCTATTGTTTAATTTTAATTTCTCGGTAATTTTTTACCGAAGTATTGTTATAAAAAATATTGGAAATATGTTGTTTTTGTCAGATTTATGAGTAATTTTGCAAAAGTGTTGATTTGTAACTTATCAGTGTATTTTTGTTATAAAACATCAGTTTAATAAAATTATGAAGCACATTTACTCATTTTTGGCGGCCATATTCTGTATGAGTATGGGAGCCACGGCTCAAACTCTATTGGACGAGGATTTTGAGACCGGGACAACAACATCAGTTGATCCGAATTTCCCAGATGGGTGGTCAGTTGTAAATTCTTATTTAGGAAACGATGACTCCTATCGCTGGCACGTTTCTTATTCAACTCGTGGAGATATAACGGGAACATGCTCGGCTGCGTGTGATGCAACCATGCTGTATCAAGACGAACCCGATGCTCAGGGACCGAAGGAAGAAATTCTTCTTACGCCTGATTTGGCGTTGGACAATACCTACAAATTAGCTTTCGACTGGAAAGCTGCTTCTGCTTCCGCTTTGGAAGATGGAGAGTACGATTTGCAGGTACGTGTAGTAGTTGACGGAGATTTGGAAAATGCTGAAACCATTTGGTCATTCCAAGATCCTGAAATTCTGAAAGATAGCGGTGTTGCAACTTTCCCATGGACAGGATGGCAGGTTTATCATTCGGAAGTTGATTTAAGCAAATGGCAAGGCAAGACTGTGAAAGTGGCCTTTGTGCATAAAATGCTGAAAGCGACTGCAAATATTGCCTATATCGACAATGTGAAGGTTACTCAACACACTCCGGCTACAGCTCCGAAGGCACAGTGCACTCCGTTGGTTTACAACTTCGGTGAAGTGTATATCGGTGCTAAAGAATATTCAGAGGAATTCGTATTGAAGAATACGGGAACAAACGGTTTGAAAATTACAGAAGTTGTTTCCGACAACCCAGACTTTTCAACAACAATTGTTCCTGCTGATGTAAATCTTGACAAGAACGACTCTTACTCATTCTTTGCTATCTATCAGCCGACACTGACAAATGCTCCGAAAGCAACAGTAACTGTGAAGACTAATGGAGGTGATGTGAAACTTACTCTTGCCGGAACCAAGAAAGCTCTTCCGGAAGGTGCTGTATTTGAAGGATTTGAAGGCGATTTCTTCCCGCCGGTAGGATGGACAGCCAACGGTTGGAGCCAGACAGGTTATGCATTGTCAGGCGATTTCAGTGCATATTCAAGCGGAAGTCTTGGAGAAGCATCAGTATTGATGTCTCCGCGTTTGGATTTGTCGACAGGCACACATTCTGTTTCATTCAAATGTTATGAAGAATTCAACCCTGAAACAGAAGTTACAGTTGCCGGCAACACCGTTACATTGCAATTCTCTACCGACGGTGGTAATACATGGAAGACTCTTTTCACAAATGAAGAATACAATACAATTTTGTCAAAAGAAATCAGCCTCGGAACTCCTGCTTCCGACAACTGTTATTTGAAATGGGAATACAGTGCTATTTCAATGGATTTGGAAACAACTCCGGAATTGAGCCTTTTCTTCCTTGACAACGTAATTCTTCCTCCGTTGTACGGTAGCAAAGACAAGCCGACTGCTACTACAGTAGTTACTCCGGCTGATGCTGCTGTTAACGTATTCAATAAAGAAATTGAACTGAAATGGAATCCGACTCAGTTTGCCGACGGTTATAAGTTGTATGTGGGAACTACTTCCGCTGCTAACGAACTTGTAAACGGTCAGGATATGGGTAATGCTACAAGCTACGTGATCTCACGCTGCGAATATGAGACAACATATTATTGGAAAGTCGTTCCTTACAACGGTAAGGGTGATGCTGCAAACGTTCCGACATGGTCGTTTACTACAATTGCTGACCAGACAGTGACAGAATTCCCTTATGCAGAAGGTTTTGAAGGCGAAGTTTATCCTCCTCTTGGTTGGAGATCTGTAGGAGATGGCTATGCAGCATGGAGAACAGTAAACACTAATCCGTTTGACGGTAAAATCTCAGCTGTTGCAAGCAGCAATACAGAAAATGGTGTGATATTGGAAACTCCGGAATTTGTAATTCCGTCAGATGAAGATCTTGTTCTCGGATTCTATTGGGGCAATAGCATGCCGGTTAACTTGAAAAAGGATGAAAGCGGCACATTGGAAAATCCGACAAAAGCTGCTGATGGCATTGATGCCGGTTATTTGGACATATATGCCGATGGCGAATGGAAAGAAGTTCGAATTATTTCTTACAAAGAAGAAGATAACAATTACTGGTATCGCGAACGTGTTGATTTGAGTGCATATAAGGGTAAAACCATCGCATTCCGCTGGCGTTATGAAATGCAGGATTGGATGAAGTCGACAGGTGTTGCTCTTGATAACATTACGATTACTTCATCTGCTGCCGATGCTGTTTCCTTCAATGTTGCAGAATGGAATGCCGGTAAGGTTAACTATCAGAACTCGGTTAAGTCATCTCATGTGTTGACAATGCTGAATGATGGAACGAACAATCAAGTTGTGAAATCAGTAGAATTTGCAACTCCGAATTTCTCAACAACATTGAAAGCCGGTGACGAACTTAACGCTAGTAAGGGCATTAGCTTTACATTGACATTTAATGCAATGGAAACTGCTGCCGTTGTTGAAGATGCCATGAAGGTGACATTTGAAAGCGGCTATAGCGTAGAGTTCCCGGTTAAGGCAGAGGCTTTGGCTCAGGATGTAAGATATTACAATTTCGAAAATGAAACACCGGGTACAAAAAATCCGTCTGGATTTACAACCATTGACGTTGACCGCAAGGCTACTGTAAATATGGCCATGTTGGATTACCCGGCTTACGGTGAAGCATTTGCATTCTGTGTACAGGAAAACAAGGACTGGAACAATGTATTCGAACCGGTATCTGGCGAAAAAGTGCTGGTTGCACTTGGTGCCGATGCAGAAGGTACTGCTGTTGACAACTGGATCATAAGTGAGAAGATGACAGCTACTTCAGAATCCAACTTCCGCTTCTATGCTCGCAACTGGGAAAGCATCAACTCTGTTCTTCCTTGGAACAAGCCGTTCCTTGAAGTGCTTGTAAGCACTAAGGGCAATACCGATACAGCAGACTTTGAAACGGTAATGGATTCTTATGAATTGCCTTACTATGACACTGTTGCTTACAATGAATTCAATGTTGATTTGTCGGCTTATGCAGGACAGGATATCTACATCGCTCTCCGTCACTACGGAACAGACTGTCTGGCTGCCTTCTTCGATGATTTCTATTTCGAACACTTCTCAAATATGTCAGGTGTTGAATCGGTTGAAGCTGCAGGCGTAAGCGTATATCCGAATCCGGCAACAGATGTTGTATATCTGAAAGGCGTTGAAGCTGCAAATGTTGTTGTTCGCAATGTAGCCGGTGCTGTCGTATTGACTGAAAACGGTGTTAATCAGGTGAACGTGTCAGCTCTTCCGGCAGGCATGTATATTCTGACAGCAGAAACAGCTGAAGGAACATTCAGCACCCGTATCATCAAGCGCTAATGCGAATGTTATAATAGTAACGGCAGCCGCATTGCCAAAAATGTGGCTGCTTTTGCTTTTAAATACAAGAATATGTATTAGGAAAAGACCAAAATAAAAAAGCTATGAAAAAAACATTACTTCAAGTATTGGCAATATTTTGCGCGTTAGTTGTCGGGCTATTGCCAGTGAAAGCCGAGAATGTGGCAAATTACACAGAAGGCTTTGACGGTCTTGATGTGTCCGCTCATGACTTTGCTCCTGCAGGTTGGGGACATATCGTAGACTCTTATGCAGACTGGACTGATTATGTGGAGTACTTTGTTGCTTATGAAAGTGTTGCAACCGGTGGTCAGGATGGTGGCGGCTATCTGAAGGCCGGAAGCCAGGAGCTGGGTGGTTATTATTCGGAAACCGTTAATGATTTGCTGGTTACTCCGGCTCTGACAGGAACAGCTTCGATGTATATCAAGTTGTCCAAATCAAATGGCAGTGTGAAATTTTACACTTGTACGTTGGAAAGCGGCAAGTTTACAGCCGGTGAGGAAATTGTGATTGAAACAATGCCGGAACTGTCGGACAGTGAATGGACAAAAGTAACGCTTCCGACGTTTGAAACGGGAACTTATGTCGGTATCCGTCTGGATGACGCCTGCATTGACAGTTTCACTGCCGAAAACGCAGAAATCGACAAAAGCCCTTCAATGGAAATCGTTTCCGTAAAATTTGTGGGTGAGTCAGAACCTGTTGCCAATGAAGAAAACAAGTTTGCTGTGGCATTCGACGTTGTAGTGAAAAACAACGGTCCGGTAGCTTTGAATCCGGGTGACGAAAACTATTCTTTGAGTATTGTTGATGACGATAATACGGTTGTGTTTGGCACAACCACCATCGACGTGGCGTTGCCAGTGGGTGCGACACTCTCAGATCCTGTACATGTAGAGGCTCTTGTCGATGCGTCGGTCTATTCCGGATATAGCCGTTACGATGTACGTGAAAACTTGAAAGGAACATCGCAATATGGTGCATGGATAGAACCGATACCGTATATTGGTATTCTTGAAATCCGTAATACGCAGAATCAGAATGTAGAGGGGGAAACCTTTGACTTCGGTATTGTAAAGGATACTCCGGCTTCCATTAAATTTAATTTGAAGAACGTAGGTGGCAAGCCGCTGACAGTGACAGCCATCAACGCTCCCGAAGGATTTACTTTCTCTCAAAGCGTACCGTTTGAAGTGGGTGCTTCTGAAGTGAAGGAAATTGTCGTTTCTTTGGGCACAGAATCAAAAGGTTCAAAGTCAGGTGAAATCGTTTTTGTAAACGACGGTACGACTGAACCGCGCATTTCTGTCGTGGGTTCTGTTCCGGAAGAAGGCACATGGTATGAAGATTTTGAAGACGAATTGCCGGCACAGTTCATCTGTCCGACAAATTGGAAACGTGCAAACTATCCGAACGATTTGCAGACGGAAACCAGCAAATATTGGTTGGAAAACTCTAATTCGTCTGAGCCGCAGATGCTCGTTTCTCCAAAAGTTGTAGTTGCAGAAGGTGAAGCTTTGAGTTTCAAGGCAGCCAAACGCAACCAATACAACGGTTTTTTGAATGTATATTATTCGGCTGACCGTAAAAACTGGATAAAAGTCAGAGAAATTTCTGTAAATAGTGAAGATCCGAACAGTCAATTCTCTTCTGACAAGCCGTCGTACAGCAGCGACAGCTATCTGTTCTCTACATTCGTGGTTGACAATATCCCGGCCGGAGAATGGTACATTGGATTTGAATCAGGCTATGCCCTTATCGATGACTTGTTGGGCTATAAATTGGCAACTGTAGAACATGATTTGTATGTTTCTGCCGAAAGCCTTCCGTTGAAAGCTGTCGTTAACAATCCGTATACGGCTTCTGTAACAGTGAAGAACATGAATGCAGTAGCTGAAGCAGCCGGAACCTATGTTGCCAAGTTGTATGTGGGCGGTGCTGCCGTAGCTGAAACAGCCGGTGAAGAAGAATGGGCTGCCGGTGAAGAAAAGACATTTGCTTTCAACTATACTCCGCATGCTGATGGTACAGTGGAAGCCTATGTAGAAGTTGCTGTCGGCGGATATGCCGTACAGTCGGGAAAAGTCAGTGTAGAAGTTTCCAAGGAAGTCGCTTTACAGGAAGTGACTGTGGGCGAAGCTACCGGAACAAACAGCAATACTCCGTTGGCGTTGAACTGGAAACTGAGCCAGTCGCAGACAATCTATACTGCAGACAAACTCGGTATTGCTGCCGGAAGTGAAATTGTAAGCCTTGGTTATGACGGCTATTGCTCTGCGGACAAAGATGTGACTTTCCATATCAAGGTATGGATGATGAACACATCGGCTACAACTGTATCAGTCGATGCTCCGGTTGATCCTGCTACAATGACACTGGTTTATGAGGGTGACCATCAAATCGCACCGCAGGGTAGCAGTTCAGAACTGGTTCGTTTGCTTGACCTTCCGTTTAACGAATCTTTCGTTTACGATGGAACGAACTTGTGTGTGATGGTAGAATCAACATCCGATAATTACAAAGCTGTGAATTTTGCCAATGAATCAGCTGTGGCAAATGTTTCCATGTACCGTCGTCATGACGTGGAACTCCCTGCTACATGGACTACTGCAGGAATGCCGGTGGCCAATTTCGGTACAAGCCGTGAAGTTCCGACTATCAGCGGTAAAGTGACAGACGGTTCAACAGGCGAAGCAGTTGCTGCAACAATTGAGCTTGTTTCCGGCGATGTATTGTATAAGACAGAAACAGATGCCGAAGGTAACTATTCAATGGAAGTGTTCCAGGCTGACAAGGAATACACGATGACTGTTACAGCTGAAGGTTATGATCCGGTGACCGAAACCGTTACATTTACAGAAGGCAGTGTAGTGAAGGACATTGTATTCTCGAGTGGTGCAAAAACAGTTAGCGGTGTCGTTACAGATGCTGAAACGGGCGAACCGATGGCATATGTTCAGGTAATGATGCAGTCAGGTGCAATCATGTTTATGGGTATGACCGACATTCAGGGTAAGTATTCATTCGAAGTTTCAGAACCGGACCTTGTCTATACATTGAGCGCAAGCTATTATGGTTATCAGACTTATGTGGAAGAAAACGTATCGGTAGCTGAAGGCAATATTGTCCGCAATATTGCATTGGACAAACTTACTATCGGCGGTGTCGTTACGGATGCCAAGACAAACGAACCTCTTCCGGGTGTTCGCGTAATGTTGTCCGACGGCTGGTGGACGGAAGAAGAAGTGACAACGGACGAAAATGGTAAATATTCGTTTGTTATCGGTGATGATACAGCAGAATATACATTGACAGCTTCTTTGGAAGGCTACAACAAGTATGAAAAGAGCGGTATTACATTCGCTGAAGGCAGCATTGTTGAAAATATCGCATTGGAACCTATCGTTCCGACAGTGAGTGGTGTTGTAACAGATGCTGCTACTAAAGAACCGTTGGAAGGTGTTCAGGTAATGATGCAGTCGGGTGGAGTTGTCTTCTTCGACATGACTGACGCAGAAGGCAACTATTCATTCGAAGTTTCAGAAACAGGTCTGGTTTATACGCTTACAGCTTATGCCGCAGGCTACAAGACTTATGAGGAAGAAAACGTGTCTGTTGCTGACGGCGACGTTGTTCGTGACATTGCATTGGAAAAACTCACTATCAGCGGCGTTGTTACAGACAGCGAAACCAACAAGCCTCTTGCCGGTGTACGCGTAGTTCTGTCTGACGACTGGTTCTCTGAATGGGAAGTAACAACGGACGAAACCGGCGCTTATTCGTTTGAGATTGCCGACGACTCTATGGAATATGCCGTGACAGCTTCTTTGGAAGGCTACAAGTCATTCGAAAAGACTGGCATTATTTTCGATGAAGGCAGCGTAGTGCTGGATATCGTAATGGAAAAGATTTCAGGAGTAGGAAGCGTAACTGCCGACGGTCTGTACGTGAAGGGAGTCAACAACGCTATCGAAGTGGTTGCTCCGGGTAAGGCAATTGTCTCTGTTTACGATTTGGGCGGCCGTCTGATTCGCTCAGTGGAAGTGAACGAAGGCAAGACGCTTATCGAAGGACTTGTGGAAGGCATATACCTTGTAAACCGCGTGAAAGTATATGTGAAATGATAGATGGCTGACAAAATTGTCGCCAGCAAACAGGAACAGTTGCCGGCACTGAAAAAAAGTTGCCGACACCTGTAATTTTTGTCAGGAGATATGTTGTTTTGTTTTTGTGATAATTTTGAATTTTATAGGATGACTACAATAAAAATACTATCTTTGTTGACAGTTGGTATATAAATGCAATTACTCATACAAACAGTTCATTATTTTGTCTGACCCATATTTGTAAAGATTTTTAGTAAATAATAAAGATGAAACGGTTATCCATTATTTTTACCTTGTTCGCATTGTGTGGAATTTTCGGAACGATGTCTGCGCAAACACGCGACAATAGAATGACGATTAATGTAAAAACGGTCACAGGTGAGTCGGTCGACGGCCTTGTGGTAGACTTGAAAATTCCCGATTGGGGGTTTACGTATAATGCGACTGAAACAACATTGTCGGCTGACGGACAGTGCACACTGAATGTCTATAGTGCCACACATAGAATCGTTGTTGAAAAAGAGGGTTATGCCGTTTATGACGAGACCGTAGAAGTAACCGGCGATATTACGCTTGACATTGAATTGCAGGAGGCTGTACGCCAACCGTTCTCGTTGACAGGTAGCATTGAACATGATGTGTTTACCGGCAAAAACGATGTAACATTGACCTGGAATAAGGAAAAACCGGCGTTTTTCGATGATTTTGAAGGTCATCCCGACTGGTCTATTTCATTTGGCGACTGGACAGGTATTGACAATGACAAGCAGGCGGCTGCCATATTGGCCGGAAGCTATAACAACCGCGGTGCACTTCAGTATGCTACAATTGTGAATCCGTTGACGGTTGTTCCTACTTGGTGGTACGAATACCCGGTGCTGCGTCCGTACAGCGGTAACCAGTATGTAGGTTTTGTCCGCACCAATTCGGGTGAGGCTAATGACGACTGGTTGATTTCTCCGACTATCACCGTCGGCAATGACAATATTCTGCGTTTTATGGCTAAGGCTGCTGACGTTTATGCCGAACGTTTCCAGGTGGGCATCACAACCGTTGAAAACCCGACTGCCGACGACTTTACCATCATATCAGCAGGAAACTATGAAACTGTCGAATATGAGGAATGGGTGGCAAAAGAATATGACTTGTCGGCTTATGCAGGACAGGCTGTGAAAATTGCCATTCATTATATAGCGAACGCAAACCGTTACGGTGCGTTCATGCTTATGGTGGATGATTTCTATGTTGGTCAGCCGTCGTACTACGATGAGACATCCAAACTTCGCCGTGTGCAGAAATCTCCGGCCAATCCGAACGAAAAGTTTGAGATTTATCAGGACGGTACGAAAGTAGGCGAAACGGAAAGCTACAGCTATACGCTGGAAAATGTGGAAGAAGGCAACCATACTTTTGGCGTGAAGGCTGTTTACAGACTGACGGAAACAGAAATCTCGACAGTGGAACTGGCAATAAGTAATGAGAATTGTCATCGTGTAACGTTGAATGTGACAACAAATAATGAAGTGAGCGCAGATGGATTTGACGTTGATATTTTGAATATGGACAATGGCGATTTGATTTCAGCCAAGGTTCAGGACGGAAAAATTGTGCTTGAATCGTTACCAGCTGGAAAGTACACCTTGTCGATAGAGAATCCTGTTTATGACACATATCGTGAAGAAATTGTTGTGTCAGATGATGTGGATAAGAATATTGAATTGAAGGAACATCTGTTCTTGCCGTATAATATTACCGTCGATTTGACCGAAGAAGGGGCTGTATATGATGCTTTGGTGAAATGGAATCAGGATTTGGGCTTCTCTGACAGTTTTGAAGACTATGGAGACTTTGTGACCGGTGAGTTCGGCGAATGGCTGACTGTTGACAACGACAAGTTGCCGGTTTATCCTATCGCTTTGGGCTCTGCTTCGAATATCGTTTCCTTCCCGGGTTCGGGCGACGCATACAATCCGACAGCAATCGCGCCGATGGTATTCAATCCATACAAGACTGTTCCGGCAATGGCTCCGACCGATCCGGCCATTATGGCTCCAACGGGCGACAAGACAGTCATTTTCTTCTCTCCGCAAATGGCTCAAGCCGATAAATGGTTGATTTCTCCGGCTCAGACAATAAGAGACGGTTATGTTTGGCAATTGACAGCGAAAGCATATGCACAATATCCGGAAACTGTTCGTTTCTGTATCTCTGCATCACAGGATTTAGATTCATTCACAGTACTGGATGAAGTTGAATTGCCTTATGAAGAATGGACGGTTTATACGCTTGATTTGTCGGCTTATGCAGGTCAGACAGTATATTTGGCTGTAAATTATATTTCAACTGATGCGTTCCTGGCTCAGGTGGATGACTTCTATGTAGGTCCGAGCGATGATTCCGACTCAAAGGTAGATGTGGGCAATGTGCTCCATTATGAAGTATATCTTGACGGTGAACTGAAAGGTGAACCGCAAGAAACACAGTTTGCCTTTACCGGTCTGACAGCCGGTGAACATACGGTAGGTATTAAGGCCGTTTATAAGTCGGGTGTTTCGGAAATGGCGGAATATACGTTCAATGCCCAGTCGGGTGTCGGTGAAGTGGAAGCCGATGCATTTACGGCTGTAGGCGTTTCGGGCGCTGTTCAGGTTACGGCTTCGGTTCCGGCAGAGCTTACGATTGTCGATATGGCAGGACGTACGCTGTTGGCAACGGAAATGCAGGAAGGTGTGAAGACTTTCGCAGTTCCTGCCGGTGTCTACATTGTACGGATGAATGAAAAGGTGATGAAGGTGATGGTGCGTTAGGCAGCTGTCGTTTGACCTTTTACCGATATGGAGTCGGGGATGCAGTCGTTGGGATTGCATCCCCGACTTTTTTTCGTGGGTATGGGTGAAATGCTTACCTTTGCAGAAACTAACGAGAAAAACGGACAGCGATGAGTGAAATTCAGTCGGTAGCGGGCAATCATTTCCAGCGGCAGCAGCTGCTTCTGCGGATGGAGTATGAGTACGAGAAGGAAGAATTCAAACGGCAGACGGAGGAAGCGGGCATACAGCGGAAAGTGGCGCGCGGACTGTGCTGGTATCCGGTGACGGTCGGGCGGAACTACTACAACTCGGTCAATCAGTTTGTCGTGGAGATATTCCGTCCGGAAGATACGGAGGTGGAGCATGCGTTTGAATACGGTCGTCAGGTATGTTTTTTCACGGAAGGCTTCGACGGACGGGTGCGTTTCAAGAACTTTACCGCCGGCGTAAGCTATGTGGAAGGAAACCGTATGGTGGTTGCTCTGCCCGGAGCACATTGCCTGCAGGAAATTTCCGGTGAGCGGTCGTTGGGCGTGCAGCTGTATTTCGACGAAACATCCTATCGTGCGATGTTCGAAGCATTGGAAGATGTGATTCGTGCCAAGGGCACCCGTTTGGCCGAGTTGCGCGACATTTTATGCGGGCCGGTGGCTGCCGGTTTCCGTCAGCTGTTTCCTGTCCGTTTCCCCTGGCTGAACAGCAGCCAGGATTCCGCTGTCAACAGGGTGCTGAACTGCCGTGATGTGGCTATCGTTCACGGCCCTCCCGGAACGGGCAAGACCACGACTCTCGTCGAGGCCGTCTACGAAACGCTTCACCGTGAAACGCAGGTGCTTGTCTGCGCGCAGAGCAATACGGCTGTCGACTGGATTAGCGAGAAACTTGTCGACCGCGGTGTGCCTGTCCTGCGTATCGGTAATCCTACGCGGGTCAATGACAAGATGCTGTCGTTCACTTACGAACGTCAGTTTGAAGGTCATGCCCTTTATCCTGAACTCTGGGGTGTACGGAAAGCCATGCGCGAACTGACATCCACGATGCGGCGTCACGGGCGTGACGAGCGTGAGGCTGTGCGCAACCGTATGCGGCATTTGCGTGCCCGTGCTGTGGAGCTTGAACTGACTATCAACAACGAACTTTTCGAAAGTGCCCGTGTCGTGGCGTCAACGCTGGTGGGTAGCAACCATCGCCTGTTGGGCGGACGCCGTTTCTCTACGCTATTTATCGATGAGGCCGGTCAGGCTCTCGAAGCTGCTGCCTGGATTGCCATACGGAAGGCCGACCGGGTGGTGCTTGCCGGTGACCATTGCCAGCTTCCTCCGACGGTGAAGTGTGTCGAGGCCATGCGTGGCGGGCTGGGACGTACGCTGATGGAACATATCATAGAAACCAAGCCGCAGACGGTTTCCCTGCTGACTGTGCAATATCGCATGAACGAAAGCATCATGCGCTTTTCGTCCGACTGGTTCTATGGCGGCAAACTTGTGGCGGCCCCCGATGTGCGCTTCCGCGGCATTCTCGACTATGACCGTCCGATGGAGTGGATTGATACCTCGGAAATGGATTTCAAGGAGGAGTTTGTCACGGCAAGCAACAGCCGTATCAATAAAGCCGAAGGCGAATTTTTTATTGCCGAATTGGAGCGTTATGTGCAGCGCATTGGTGTAGAACGCATATTGGACGAACGGATAGATTTTGGACTGATTTCCCCCTACAAGGCACAGGTGCAGTACCTGCGGCGGCTCATCAAGGCCAGCAGCGTGTTGCGTCCGGTACGCAGCCTGTTGAGTGCCAATACCGTCGACGGATTTCAAGGACAGGAGCGCGATGTGGTCTTCATCAGTCTTGTGCGCAGCAACGATGACGGGCAAATTGGCTTCCTTTCCGATTTGCGGCGCATGAACGTAGCCATCACGCGCGCCCGTATGAAGCTCGTGATTCTCGGCGATGCCGCCACCTTGTCGCGGCATGCCTTCTATCGTCAGTTGTACGAATATGTGAAAAATGTGGAATAGGCGTTATTCCCAGTCCATTAGCTCTCGCAGGTAGGGGATAAGTTCGTCGGCCATCTTCTGTGCCTGTCGCATCGACGGATGGTAGTCCGAGCCGTAGCCGAGTGTGCCGTCCTGTTGCGACATGTCGAAGCGGTAGACATTCTTGTCGCCGTTGTCGTTGGCTTCTTTCACCACTGCATCAAGCGTTTCTTTCAACGCCTTCAGTCCGTCGCCGAAAGCCATGCAGCCGGTGAGCATCACGATTTTCGCTTCCGGATAATATCCGCGCAGGCGCTTGATGAAGTCGCGATAGGCCACCGTCAGGCGTTCGCGGTCAATGACACACAGGCTGACATCGTTGGTGCCGAGGTTCACACATACCACTTGCGGACGGAAGCGGTTGAAATCCCACATGACAGTCGAGTCGTTGAATAGCGTACGTTCGTAGAGAGCCGGGATGCAATTGGGATTTCCTTCTTTCGGACCACCATAGTTGCGATAAATGCCGTAGCCCGAGCGTGCCACTACAACGTGTTCCGCATTCAGCGCGCGTGCAGTCAATGTGGCATAGGAATAGAAATGGTTTTCAGTACGGAAAGAAAAGTCTTCCTTGCCGTTTTCTCCTTCGATGCCATAGCCGCAAGTAATGGAATTGCCGATGAATTCAATGCGCCGTTCCGGGCGTTTGGGAGCATCGAGCAGACGTGCGTTGTTGTCAATATAGAATCCGCGGAATTCAGGATTGTAATTGTAGCCTTCCACAGCATAGGAAATGCGTGCCGTGTGCGCGCCGGGTTCCAGTGAATTGACGAGCGTCAGCACTGTGTCGGTTTCAGTAAAGTTGATTTTGAACGGATGGCGGTCGTCGATTTCCACCATGAAATAGCCGCTGCCCGGTTTTGCCTTCATTTTCAGGGTTGTGCCCTCGAAATTGAGTGCTGCGCTGACTCCCGGATAAGTAAATCGTGGGGAGAGCGGATTGCTGAAATCAATACGGCCTGTATAGGTAATGTTGCCATTGTTGGCTGGGATAAACTGGTCAGCAAAAGCCGACGGACTTGCACAAAGGGCAAGCAATGCGGCAGAGAAAATGGTTTTAAGTGTGTTCATTTTTTTGTTTTTGTGGATCTTCTACAAAGATACAGAAATGAAAGCCCCGAAGCAAACGAAAATGTTGTTTCTTGATATGTCAGAGTTGAAGTAGTGTGTACTTTCGTTTTCCGTATAGAGTAGTTTGAGGTTAGAGATACGATTCCTTGTGTTTTGTTGGATTGTTATTAATTGTATGAATTTTTTAGCAAAATTGTCAAATAAATACGATATTTGTTTGTGAAAATCTAAGAAGGTTTTTAATTTTGCAACGATTTTTTAATAAGCAACTACATTTAATTCTATTATTATGCGAATGTCATTTGTTAGTGTTCTTTTGTTGTCCACTCTTTGCTGCATGACAACAAATGGGCAGGCTCAGCCCAAAGTGAAGCTTAAAACGATGGTGCCGGCTGCCCCGATTGAAACCAATCATAGACCGCAGTCTAAGTTGAAAGGTTCTGTAAAAGTGTACTCATTGCCTACCGTAATGGCGGAAGGTGATAAAATTTATTACTGTCCGCTAAAAGTTCATACATCATTATAATGATAGGGCCGTCCTCC
>UQUV01000056.1 GCA_900544305.1 uncultured Porphyromonadaceae bacterium | reverse complement strand
TTGCATATAACAAATTGAATTTCAATAATTTCAAAGAACTTCTATGATTTTTTAGGGGACACTAATGTAATGGAATACAAAATTAGTGCATCAAACTTAAAAAACAAAAAAGATGCATAATTTTAATCCATTCTGTTTTTATAATCTTGGTAAGTAAACTCCCGTAATATCTCAATTTCACCATTCATTCGACATAGAACCATGGACGGATGTTGTATGCCGTTAAACATATGAGTTTTTACAGTTGTATAATGATTCATATCTTCAAAGACCAGTTTGTCTCCTGGTGTCAAAGGTTGTTCAAAACTCCAATCACCGATAAAATCACCGCTAAGACAGGAATTCCCGCCAATTCGGTAAGTCGGTTTTGAATAATCAGGTTCTGCCAGCGCCGAAGTAATTTTCGGCTGATATGGCATTTCAAGACAATCCGGCATGTGACAGGCAAACGAAGCGTCGATAATCGCAGTTTTGATACCTTTATGCTCAACTATATCGAGAACAGTTGCGACCAAATCACCTGTCCGCCAAGTGAAAGCACTACCCGGTTCCAATATGAGTTCCAAATTGGGATACTTATCATGAAAACGGTTTAGCAAGCCTATCAAATGCTCCGTGTCATACCCTTCTCTGGTCATAAGATGGCCGCCCCCCATATTCAACCATTTTAGCTGTGGCAAATATTTACCGAATTTGATTTCCACCTCATTCAAAACTTTTTCCAAATCATACGAAGTAGACTCGCATAAAGCATGAAAATGGAAGCCGTCAATACCCTCCGGCAATTTGTCCGGCATACAGTCAATAGAAACGCCAAAACGAGAACCGGGCATACATGGATTATAGATGTCCGTGTCAATCACTGAACATTCAGGATTAATCCTTATACCACAGCTCACGGGTTTCTTCACTCCTGGCTGGGCGTTATAGGCGTCAATACAGGATTTATAGCGTTCAAACTGTATAATCGAATTGAAAGTAATATGCGAACAACCTTCAATAAACTTATCAATTGTCTCATCTGTATAAACAGGACAATAGGCATGCACATCTTTACCGAGTTCATCCAATGAAAGCAACATTTCATTGACAGAACTTGCCGTAGACGATTGACAATATTCCGAGATTATGCTAAAAGTCTTCCAAAGCGCATTTGCCTTGAAAGCCATGATAATTTTGACGTTAGCAGCTTCTGATACCCGTTTGATTAACGACAGGTTTTTACGCAGTTTCTCTTCGTATACTATATAATATGGGGTCTTTAAATTTGTCATATTCATTCTATAATGGTAAATTTTGCAAATTTCACTAATAAGGTTTTTGTTTCCACATTTCGGAACCTTACCTCTATTTTCTCATCATTTCCTTGTTGGTCAACTTTAAGAATAACACCTTCTCCAAATCGGTCGTGACGAATACGCATTCCCTCCTTGAGTTGGGCTTTGTTCTGGGAGGACTGGGAATCGCTTTTGACAGTACTTTGCACTTCAGAAATAGGTTTCAACTCCCGAGCTTTAGGCATGCTGAATGCTGGAACCGATGGACGGAACTTGTCATGCGGCTCCACTGTTTTTTCGACAGAATTTGAAACCGACATTTTCAGCAAATCCGGATCAATGTCACTGATAAACCGACTTCTCGAGCACAATCTTGTCTGCCCGTTGATATACCGGGATTTGGCATAAGTCATTACACAATTTTCTTGCGCCCGGGTAATTGCGACATAAAGCAGACGGCGTTCTTCTTCGATTTCTGCTGTACTGCCGGAACTATGTATTGATGGGAACAGTTCGTCTTCCACTCCCACGATAATTACATTCCTGAACTCCAGACCTTTTGCTGCATGAACGGTCATCAGTGTCACACGAGGAAGGTTGTCCTCTCCTTTTGCATCTTGATCGGTTGCCAAGGAAACTTCCGACAAGAAATCGTAAAGCCCTATATTTTGAGCGCCTTCTTCAAGATGGGTATCAACAAACTGCTGCATAGCACTGAGAAGCTCATTCAAATTCTCCTGCTTGCTGATATTTTCAGGGGTGTTGTCCGTGTAGAGTGACGACAGAATTTTTGTCGACGAAAAAATCAAGCTACCCATTTCATAAGCATTTGCTCCGTCCGCATTTTTGTCGATAAACTGACGGACAAGGTTTTTAAATGAATCCAGTTTTTTCACCGCACCGGAATTAAGTCCGGTTGGATAATCATTTAAATTGTCAATCACTTCCCACATGCTGACATTTCCTTCCATCGCACATTGTCGCAGTTTCAAAAGCGTTTTTTCTCCAATTCCGCGTGCAGGGAAATTGATGATTCGACGCAATGCTTCATCATCATCCGGATTTACTGCTACACGGAAATAGCATAACGCATCCTTGATTTCCTTATGTTGATAAAACGACAGGCCACCGTATATGCGATACGGTATGTTCCGTTTTCTCAAACTTTCCTCCAATACGCGGGATTGCGCATTTGTTCTGTACAATATGGCAAAATCCTCATAACTGCCGCCTTGAAGCATTTTTATCTCTATCAGCTTGTTTGCCACAATGTAACTTTCCTCATAATCTGAAAATGCCTCAATAACAGGAATCTTCCCTCCCGTTGGATTATCCGAAAAGATATTTTTTTGTATTTGTTCCTTATTTTTGGCAATCAGGCTGTTTGCAGCATTGAGTATATTTTTTGTCGACCGGTAATTTTGTTCCAGTTTAAACATTTTCATGTCCGGATACTGCTTCGGCAAAGACAAAATATTTCGGATATTTGCGCCGCGGAACGAATAGATGCTTTGAGCATCATCTCCTACCACACAGAGATTTCGATGTTTCTTACAAAGTTGAGATACAATCAGATGCTGTGCAAAATTTGTATCCTGATACTCATCTACAAGTATATAGGTAAAATAGTCCTGATATCGCTCTAACACATCAGGATGGTCTCGCAACAGGATATTGGTATAAAAAAGAATATCGTCAAAATCCATTGCATTGGCAGCACGACATCTTGACCAATACTTTGAATAAATTTCTCCTACCATTGACCTTTTCACAGCATTGTCACGGCTGACGAGAGCTGTGTCTCGCATATAGTCTTCCGGTGAAACCAAACTGTTTTTAGCCCTGGAAATTATCGATGCTACGACATTGGCTGGATAATCCTTCTCATCGAGCTGCATATCCTTTATAACCGTTTTAATCAGCGACTTACTATCCGACGTGTCATAAATGGTAAAATTCGGAGTAAAACAAATCCGCTCGGCATTACTGTGCAGAATTCGCAAAAAAACAGAGTGGAATGTCCCCATCCACAATTTGGAAGCTTCCACCAAACCAATAAGTCCGGCTATACGCTCCCTCATTTCATTGGCAGCCTTATTCGTAAAAGTAAGGGCCATAATACGGCGCGGATCATGTCCGTTCTTCACCAAATACATGATTTTATTGGTAAGCACACGCGTTTTCCCCGAACCGGCTCCGGCAATTACCAGAGAAGGGCCGTCGTCATATTTTACCGCTGCCAACTGTTGCGGATTCAACTGTTGTAAGAAGTCTTCCACTATCCGTATATCGTTTTATAATAATGCCACAAATTTAAAAAGTAAATACAAAGATAAACAAAGGTGAGCGGAGAATAAAATATTGAAACTTGTTTCAGATATTTTTTATCCCGAGGCGCATCCTATCTTATCCAAAGATACGCAAAGCCAAGTTCTGTGACAAATGAAAAATAACGTTTTAGCCATGACGGCACAAAATCATTAATGTCTCTCCGTAAAACGCCTACAAACTGTCGTACAGTGGAATATTTGGCAAAAAATGGCAACGTCTGTTTTCATAATCAACTTTACAACAATAGTTCACCATTCCATTAGTCACTACCAGATACTTCACCTTCAGGACAAGGTTATACCGATAAATCTGATTAAACACTTCCTGTGTTATCTTTACATGAGGGGCTTTGTATTCTACTATCATTAACGGTTCACCGGTTCGATCAAAAACGACAGTGTCGCAGCGCCGTTTAATGCCATTTTGCATAATTGCGATTTCATTGTTCATCAATCCGGCAGGGAACGCCCGTTCTTTAATCAAGTACTCTACAAAGTGTTGGCGCACATTCTCCTCTGGAGTCAATGCTACAAACTTTTTTCTCAAGCGGTCAAAAATCGAGATATCGTCACCGTCCTTCTGTGTCTGAAATTCGTATGCTGGCAAATTTAATTTCATCTGAAATTTTCACTTTCGTTCTTTTTATGTAAATTTACTTCAAATTCTTCAAACCCCAAAATATATGGCAAAATCCGAAGGGATAACCCGACAACAAATTGAACTGGACATTAAAAAGAAAAACTTCTCTCCCATTTATTTATTATGTGGAGAGGAGTCGTTTTATATAGACAAAATAGCTGATAAGATTTTCGACAATGCCTTATCCGAAACTGAACGGGATTTCAACTTGACTATTTTCTATGGCAGCGAACACACCATGACAGAAGTCCTTCTTGCTTGCAAAAGGTATCCGGTCATGGCAGAGCGCCAAGTTGTCTTTTTCAGAGAAGCGGCTTCTTTAAAAAACAAGTCAGAGCTGGAGTTGTTGGAGCATTATGCTTTAGCTCCGACTCCTACTACCATTCTTGTCATTACCTATAAAAGCGGAACAATCAAATCATCAGCTCTTTCCAAAGCATTCAACACTGATATTGCGGGAAAACCGTCTGGTATTCTTTTTGATTCAAAGAAGATACCGGAGTATCAGCTTGGCCCTGTCATTGATGAATACGTGAGAAGTATTGGCTGCACGATCGACGATAAAGCCAAAGCCATGCTTGTGGAATATGTCGGCAATGACATGTCACATCAGGCAAAAGAAATTGACAAGCTGAAAATGATTTCTCCGAACGGCATTCGAATCACAGCAGAAATGGTGCAGGAAAATATCGGGATAAGCAGGGAATACAACAATTTTGAACTTGTAACAGCTCTTGCCAACCGTAATTTTTCCAAAGCATTGAGAATTCTCAAATATTTTTCTGAGAATCCGAAAAACAATCCGGCAGTGCTGACCATTGGTATGCTGTTCAATTTTTATTCAAACCTATTGATTGCGTCCAGCCCCAAATATCGGGATGAACATGCAAAAGTAGAGGCACTGCGACTAAAGTCAACCTATGCGTTTAAGGACTACCGTCAAGCTTTGACATATTACAACATCAGCAAGCTATTTCGCATTATCAGCATTATTCGTGAAGCCGATGCTCGAAGCAAAGGTATCGGAGCCCAACAAAATCCGTATGACACCTTAAAAGATTTAATCATAAAAATATCGCTTATTTAAACAAAGACGCCCGAAATCACATCGTTGACTTCGGGCGTCCTCCTTTTCAGATATCTTTCATCAAATTTTCTCAATAGCTTCCCCTTTTATCCAGGCTCTGTTGTTAGTGCCGGCTTTCACTTCATACCATTTCACCGCCACAGAATCCTTCGTTGATACCAACGAATCCAGCAATTCAACTTTTGCACCGACGTGCAACATAAAAGCCTCCTCTGTCTTGTTTTTGGGCTCTCGAGGAGAGGTACTCAAAATGACAGATTCTTGTTGGACAATCGCATAGTTGTGGTTTTTTATCCGACTGGCTGCCTGGAATGCAATTACGTTAGCAGCAATTGTAATAATTAAAAATGCAGCACCGCCAAAGAAACCTATTTTTCTTAGCAGAACGACACCACTAAAAATATAGAGGGCAACCGCTCCTATCAGAAGCAAGAATGAAACAATTGCTATGATAGCCCATCCGTTGGATGTTGTTAAAGTTACAATTCTTTGGAAAAACACATGCACGATATTTTCATCGTCCACAATCTTGTCCGCCAATTTCGAATTGACAAACGCCAAATTTGTTAAAGCGTCTTCATTATTCGGATTATAAAGAAGTGCCCGTTCATAACATAATACGGCCTTTCCTAAAAGCCCCGACTTGTAATAACAGTTACCCAGATTATAGTAAAGGTCAGACGAAACGCCTTCTTCGTTCAAAACCCGATTATATAATTCAATGGCTTCACTGTACTTATCGGCATTATATGCTGCAGCAGCCTGTTGGGTGAGACTTTGAGCCGATATGCTGAACGCAAACAGGCTAAATAACAGAATAATTATATTTCGTTTCATAGCTTATTTCCTTTTGGTGTTCTCTACCTGGTTAATGGAATCACATGCCTTTTGGTAAATGACCGACATATCATTGCCGTTTTCTTCCGATTTGGCATAGCGGGCAAATTCGCAATCATCAAGAAGATCCAGAATCTGTTTGTTCAATTCTTCCGAAATACCAAACGCACGCAACTCAGCTGATATGTTGTCACGATTAAGTTGTGAAACAGGAATTGTCAGCTTGTCGCTTAAATACCCCCAAAGTGCCCGCAACATTTCTTCGTAGAAACGGTCGCGTTGCTGTTTTTCCATCAGCTGACGGCCTAATTTCAAGCGTTTTGCAGCAACTTTGTTAGCACGCTTGTTCTTCATTAATGCAACGTTAGCCCGTTCCTTAATGCTCTTTCGATAGTAGAACAACACTGCTGCAAACAGAAGCAATGGAATTATATACCAGAAAACATATCCGCCTCGGTCGACAAGCATGACATGGTTGACAGGAACCAAATTCAAATCTCCGGTTTTAATGTGCAGGATATCTTTATTCTGTCTTATTTCCTGACCGGCATTGGATGTACCACTGCCTTTCGTCACATTCATCTCAAATCCCTTCAACGAAAGCTGTACATATTTTTTTGCATTAGGATCAAAATAAGAAACCGTAGAAGAAGGCAATTGGAATTTACCTACATATTGCGGAACAAAAGCATAGTCAATTTGCACAGATCCGACTAATGAATTACCGGAAGGATTGGCATTGACTGTAGTTTGCGGATCATACACATCAAACTGCGATGGGAACTCAAATGTAGGGGTTTTCACATTTTTCAGGTTACCCTGACCTTTCAGCGTAAAACGCAATGTTCCGGCTTCATTCGTCTTGTATTGCTTGTTCACCATATCAAGACTTGCAGTAAATTGTCCGACAGCACCAATGAAATCAGCTGGTCTGGGTTGTGGCAGCGGGTCAATGACAATCGAAGCACTGTTTGAATTTACCTGTATCTTCTTTTCTACCGGCTGACGCATGATACCAAAGAAACTGCGAATGTTTTCATATTGAATTACCGTCAGATCATAAGTTCCGGAATTGATAGTCAGCTTACCTGATTGCTGTGGAAACAGAATGCACTGTTTCAAATCGGCCACCATGTAATTCTCACCCTTATAGTTCTCAATACGGTTAATGCTTGAAGTTATCGGAAGTTCTTGTGAAATAAATCCGTCAAATGTCGGTTGGCGTGTTGCCATAAACTGTTGGATATTATATTTTGTATACAATTTGATTGTACACATAATACCTTCTTGTTCATATGCCGACGATTTCGATAAGATAATCCGGACAAACACATCATTTTTTCCAACGGCCTTTCCGGCACTTTGTGAATCTGCATCATAAATCTGAACACCTTGTGACTGATTACCTCTTTGTGTTGCAGATTTGTCTGGCGGTAAAATTTCCAATGTGAAAGCGTTCGTTTTATAAATTTTACCTCCGACAGAAATCGAAGCCGGTCCTACTGTATACTTGCCAGCCTTCTCTGCACGGTAAGTCATAGTATACGATTCCGAGGAACTGCTGGTTGACTTCCCATTGATAAACGAAGAGCTCATCATGCGAGACTGAGACGGTCCATAAAGGAATTTACAGCCGCCGACTTCCGGCCCCTGAAAAGATGAACCTTGTGCATTTTCAAGCTCAAATCTAATACTGAACTTATTGCCTTGAATCACCTGCTTCGGAGCAACGGCCTTAAACGAGGCAGCTCCCAATACTGATATCGGGAGCAACATCATTACTAATAGAATTGCAATATTTCTACAGCGATACATATTCATAGTTCCAATCATTTTCACTACCATTGTTTTCCAGTCCTGCGACCACCCTTCATTTGCTGCATTTTGGCTTTATTCACCTTATCCTGAGTGTTTTTCTCCTCATTCTGCATCGTTTGAAGAATTTGTTCGGCATTTTCTTTACTCATACCATTCTTAGGAGGTTGCTGCGGCTGTTTTTGCTGCTGGTTATCAGGCTTCTGCTGATCTTGACCATTCTTGTTTTTCTCTTTGTTCTGGTCTTGATTCTGCTTCTGCTGATCTTTGTTATCCTGCTTATTATCCTGATTTTGTTGTTGATTCTGTTGGTTCTGAAGCTGCTTTTGCGCCAAACGAAGATTTTGGCGTGCCTGGTCGTCATCAGGATTTCTCCGCAAGGCATCTTTGTACATTGCTATACTTTGTGCATAGTTTTTTTGATTGTAAAAGATATTGCCCAAATCGTAATAAGCTTTCGATGCCAACTTCGGATCGGCAATTGAAGCCGTTTCTTTCAGCAGTTGCTGAGTTTCACTCAACAAGCCGTTCTGAGTTGTATCATTTAGGTTCACCTGCTTCAAATAGGTAGTGGCAAGATTAAACTTTGCAATCGGAGAATTGCCATTTTCCTGCAAAGCCTTTTTAAAGGCTGCTTCCGCTTCAGCGTAACGCTTTTCTTTGAATAATTCGTTTCCTTCTCGAATATAGTTACGCTCTTTCTTGGTACTGTAATCCTGCTGGCAGAATGCGCAAACAGGAAGGACTACCGACAAAGCGAATATTAATAGTTTTCTTTTCATAGCTTTAGTTTTACTTAGAGAAGAAATTGATATTCTTCAACCACGAAATCTTTCTGTCAAGAACAAAAATATCACAAATCAACAATGCCAAAGCAACCCAGGCAAATACCGGGAATTGCTCATCATTCGGAGAAAAAACATTCTTCGAAATGTTGGATTTCGACAGTTCTTTCAAACGGGCGTCAAGGACATTCAAGGCATCACGGTTTGTTCCGGATACATAGATACCCTTACCGGCATTGGCCACATCTTGGGCAATTTGCTCATTCGGTTGTGTAATAACGATATTTCCACTCTCATCCTTCATATAATTACCCTTACCGCCGATAGGAATTGGAGCACCCTTAGGAGTGCCGACTCCCAGCACATTGATTTGAATACCCTTGTCATGAGCGTCCTTTGCAGCTTCCACTGCGTCGTCCTCATGGTTTTCACCGTCAGTTATCAGAATAATTGATTTCTGAATTTTGTCATCAGCCGTAAATGAATTGGCTGCCATTTTAATAGCGGCACCAATCGCCGTTCCTTGAGTTGGAACCATTGACGGTTCAATATTGCTAAGAAACATCTTGGCTGATACGAAATCGGCAGTAATTGGAATTTGTGTATACGCGTCACCGGCAAAAACGATAAGACCCACCTTGTCATTTCCCAGTTTGTCAATCAATTTTTCCAACAACAGTTTGGCCTGCTGCAGTCTGCTAATGCCGTTAGGGTCATCTGTCGATGATGCAAGCATTGAATTGGAAACGTCCAGCGCCACCATGACTTCTATTCCCTGCACGTTGATAGTCTCCGCTTTTGAATTGCCCATAGCACGCGGACGGGCCAATATAATGACAATCAAGGCCAGTGCTACCAACTGTATTGAAATTTTAATCCATGGCTTGTATTTTGAAACGTCCGGCATCTGGGCTTCCAATAATGCCGGATTCCCGTATTTCTTGATATTCTTTGCCCTAATCATGCGTGAAAGCAGAAAAAGGCCAAAAATGACGGGAATCAAAATCAGCAAATATAAATATTCAGGGTTAGCAAAACTAAACATAACTTTTCATTTTAAGGAATATTACGCAATACGGTGTGGCGAATGACAACATCCAAGGCAACAAGTCCTAACAGCAGCCAAGCCCAAAACATATAGTCATCTTCTGTTTGACTGAAGTTTCTGACATCAAGTTCAGTTTTTTCCAGTTTGTCAATTTCAGCAAACACATCCTTGAGAACATTCTTGTTCGTAGCACGGAAATATTTTCCGCCTGTTCTTTCTGAAATCGCCTTCAAAGTGTTTTCGTCAATGACAACCGGCAAAGACTGATATTCAACCTTGCCATAATAGTTGACTCCTACCGGGAACAGGGCATTGCCAATTGTTCCGACACCAATAGTGTAGACTTTGATTCCATATTTTTGAGCGATGTCGGCAGCAGTCAATGGAGCCACGATTCCCGTATTGTTAGAACCGTCCGTCAGCAATATGATACTCTTAGACTTAGCTTTTCCATCTTTGATTCGATTGATGGAAGTGGCAAGTCCGTCGCCAATAGCCGTACCGTCCTGAAGCATGCCCATCTTAATCTCTTTAATATAATTGACAAGCACAGCCTTGTCAGTCGTCATAGGAACCAATGTAAAGCTTTCACCGGCAAAAATTACGATACCGATATTGTCGGACTCTCTTCCGGAAATGAACTGCGACGCAACATCTTTGGCCGCCTCAAATCGGTCCGGATCGAAATCTCGTGCCAACATACTGGTCGAAACGTCCATTGCAATAATGATATCCGTACCTTTTGTTTTGGACGACTGCCAACTGTCATGTGTCTGAGGACGGCATAAAATGATTATCAAACAACCGATTGCCGCCAATTTGACAACAAACATGGCATGGCGCAAATATACCTTATAAGATGTCGGCAACTTTGAAAACGGATGCAACGTTGAAATTTGCACCGAAGACTCCGCATGCTTATATTTTAATATATACCATATAATCAAGGGTATATACAACAGAAATAGCCATAATAAATAAGGTCGTGCAAATTCCATAACTTACTTTTCTTTTTTAGCTTCTGTTTCCTTTTTATCAGCAGTATTTTTGCCATCTTCCTGCTTTTCCGGCGGCACAATTTCAACAGGCTTTGTTTCTTCAATAAATTTGACAGCAGACGCAAATGCCTGTTCGTTTTCGTCCGCCAACGGACGCATTTTGGCAAACTTCACAAAATCGGAAACTTCAAGAATCTTTCTTAATTCATCCTTAACCGGTGCAGCTTCCTCCGCAGTCAGCATTGACAGCAATTGGGATGATGTCATCTCCATTGCATTAATTTCAAAGCGACGGCAGATGTAACGTCGAAGAATATCAGTGAGCTGAGTATAATATTCTTTTTCCTGTCCCGACTGCCAAAGGTTTGCAGACTTAAGACCGGCAAGTGCTCCCATAGCCTCTTCATAAGGTGGCAGCAGTTGCTTCTTCGGTAAAATCGGAGGCAACAACGATTTGCCTTGCTGATGACGGATATACATATAAATACCAGCCAGCAACAACAGCAGACCAATCAATATCGCCCACCAGTAATCGGTTATAAAGTCAGGTAGAAAGTCAGTCCATTTTGTATTTGGTTTCTGCACTGTCTTATAGTCGTGAATGTTTTTTAACGAATCGACCTGAACAGGCACAACCTTCAATGTCAGTTTGTTTGTTCTGAAAGTGTCTTTACCGACTACATACAAAACGGGAGGCAACGTATACAACCCGGAATCAAACGATTGCAAAATCAATTCCTTATTGATCTGCACTCTGTTATTTCCAAGGTCTGTCGTGTCCGACTTTCGCCAACCTACGATTTCCACTTTATCCGTAAGCGTATCCCCTTCATTAATGGGAATATACCCGCTCACATTGCTGTCCTGCACGATTTCAATCTGCATGGCAACCTGCTTACCCATCAACAAGCTGGCGGAATCCAGTTTTGCTTTGAATGTTGTCGGGGCAGCCATCGAAGTCATGCCAACAGCAAGCAGTGTTGACAATAAATATGTTTTTATAAAACCTCTCTTGTGCATACGATTGTTATTTTGGACCTCGTTTTTTAAACAATGTCATCAAAGCCTTGACATAGTCTTCGTCAGTAGCAACAGAAGCTAAATCAACTTTACATTTCATCAGTCTTTCGCTCATTGCCAGCTGACGCTCATACCACCATTTCCCATATGCGTTACGCACTTTGGCCGAACTTGTGTTTACCCACTTTTCCTGCCCTGTTTCCGGGTCAAAAAGTTTTACAAGTCCAACGTTTGGCATCGTGGCATCACGTTTGTCATAAACCTGTATGGCAGTCAAGTCATGTTTTCTTCCGGCAATTGTCAAAGCCTGTGTATAGTCGGCATTGTCAATAAAGTCGGATATCAAAAACGTGGTACATCTCTTTTTTATAGCATCTGTCAAAAATCTTAGAGCATAGGCTATATCCGTACCTTTACTTTCCGGCGTAAAGTCCAACAGTTCACGGATTATCAACAGAATGTGTTTCTTTCCTTTTTTAGGTGGGATGAACTTCTCAACCTTATCGGAGAAAAAGATGACACCAACCTTATCGTTGTTCTGACTTGCAGAAAATGCCAGTGTTGCCGCCAATTCCGCAATAAATTCCCGTTTGATACTTCCTACCGCACCGAATTTCTCGCTGCCGGAAACGTCGACGAGAAGAACAACTGTCAGTTCACGTTCCTCCTCATAGACTTTCACATAAGGGTGATTGCTTCTTGCCGTAACATTCCAGTCAATATCGCGGATATCATCACCATATTGGTATTCGCGAACTTCAGAGAATGTCATACCCCTTCCCTTGAAGGCAGAATGATATTCTCCGGCAAAAATATTTTGTGAAAGTCCCCGGGTTTTGATTTCAATCTGCCTGACCTTTTTTAAAAGTTCTGTGGCATCCATCGTCATCCTCCCTTTTAAGGCACAATAACTTTATCCAGAATATTGCTTACGATTTCATCGGCAGAAATATTGTTGGCTTCTGCTTCGTATGACAATCCGATTCTGTGACGAAGCACATCATGACATACGGCACGAACGTCTTCCGGAATAACATAACCGCGACCACGCAAAAATGCATATGCGCGTGAAGCCAATGCCAAACTGATAGACGCACGTGGAGATGCTCCAAACGAAATAACGCTCGACAGGTCTTTCAGGCCGCAATCTGCCGGGAAACGAGTAGCGTGTACGATATCGACAATATACCGTTCAATTTTCTCGTCAATATAAATCTTGCTGACAATTTTTTGTGTCTCAAGAATTTCAGCAGGTGTTAGCAACGGTTTTACTTCTTGCTTAACACCCTGAATGTTTTGGCGAATAATTTCCTTTTCTTCTTCCTTGTTCGGATAGCTGATAATCACCTTCAAAAGGAAACGGTCCACTTGGGCTTCCGGAAGTGGATAAGTACCTTCCTGTTCAATCGGGTTTTGAGTCGCCATTACCAGGAATGGGTTGTCCAATTTAAATGTTTCGTCTCCAATTGTCACCTGGCGTTCCTGCATGGCTTCCAGCAACGCACTCTGAACCTTTGCCGGAGCACGGTTGATTTCATCTGCCAATACGAAATTTGCAAATACCGGGCCTTTTTTGATTTGGAAACTTTCCTTTTGCACGCTATACATCATTGTTCCGACAACGTCTGCCGGTAACAAGTCCGGAGTAAACTGTATACGGCTGTATTTAGCATCAATAATTGATGCCAGAGTCTTAATTGCCAACGTCTTTGCAAGACCAGGCACACCTTCCAAAAGAACATGTCCGTTTGAAAGCAGGGCAATAAGCAAAGAATCAATCAAATGCTTCTGACCGACAATAGTTTGTTTCATCCCCTGATTTACAAGGTTTACGATGTCACTTTTTGTGGCAATTAAATCGTTTAGCTCTCTAATATTAACAGATTCACTCATATCTATTTTCCTTTATCGTTTTTCTTGTTTTAGTGTTTATGCAAAAATAAAAACACGCATTTAATTTCTCACTTTTTGTGGTGTTAATTATTTGTATTTTAAGTTTACAATGTTAAAGCCGATTTTAACATTTAACAATTACGTCACTTCTTTATTTCCAAGGCGCGTAATTGTGCTTTTTTGATACTATTCGGGTCATCCTTGTCTATATCATATTTTTGAGGATCAGGAATATTTAGAACAACCCCTATTGGAAGATTGTCCGGATTTGCGATAACACTCTTATTTTCAATATAGATATAAACCCAGAATGCATAATGTCCATAAAACTTCCGGGACACGTTACTCAAATATGCCGTAGATGTAACTTTAAATGTTTTTGGCCATTCTTTTGTTAGCTCCGGCTTTGGCAACGAATCTTTTTCTTCAGCCATCGGAACGGTTTCCTGTTGTACGATCGGAGCATTTGCAACAGTGTCCACTTTTGCAAATTGTTCTCCAATTGAATCTGTATTTTCTGCTTCACGAACAAGCACTGCACTTTCCTCACTGCCACCGACGATAATATCCCAATGGAATACGACAGATACAATACAAACCGCAACGACAGCAGTCAATGCTCCCCAAACATAACCACGCCAAAAGACACGTTTATTATTCCCATTTTTTTCACAAGGCGTTTCTTCTTGCTCGTCCGCCAATTCAGCAGACAATTCCACAGGTGTTTCAGCCACAATTGCTGTTTCACCGACATTATCCTGTGATTCGGGCAAATCTTCCGCATTATTTGCATCGGTGGCCCCCTTTTCTACGGATTCCACTGAAACAGGCTCGTTATCCTCTGCCAATTCGACATCCGCATTTTCAATTGCATCAACGTTTTCCGTCTCCGCAATTTCCGTTTTATCCGTTAGCTGCGTTTCCTCACATTTGTTCAGCTCCTCATCCGTCACATTGTCATCCAGCTCAATTGGTTCGAAACAAGCAAATGCTGCATTCAGACTTTCTGAAATGTCCTTATCAGGTTCAAAGTGCACATTTCCATCCGGCAGCACAGAGAATTCTCCCAGCTTTTTTATTTTAACAGCTTCCCCTTTTGACAGTTCGACAGCCACAAGTGAAAACAATTCTTTCAAAAATGCTTCACACAAAGCCTCTGACGTATTTGTCACAGCAGCCAGTTCAGCCACAAGCTCGGGAAACACCATCTTATTTTTCATCACTGCCTCCTTCCTCCAGAAGTTTGGACTTCAGTATTGCACTGGACTCAAATTTCAACTCTACGGAAGGTGGATACATAATCCTTTTTCCATTTTCGTCTTCTGCAATGTGTTCCTCCTTTTTAACCGGAATAAAATTGCCGAAACCGGGAATGGCAATTGAATCCAAATTGCCGCATTTCTCTTTTATAATAGATACAAAACCGTCAATTAAAGATGACACATCCGTGGACTTTCGGTCCAAACGCTTTGACAGTTCCTCGATAACACCTTTTGTTTCCATATAATTCATTTTGCAATCACAAAGTAAGGGAAAAATCCGCGATTATTAAAAAGCTTCACATTAATTATTACAATCAATGAAAATGCATAAACAAAAAAGACACCTCGCATACCGCAAGATGTCTTTTGTGACTCCGACAGGATTCAAACCTGTAACCTTCTGATCCGTAGTCAGATGC
>UQUV01000055.1 GCA_900544305.1 uncultured Porphyromonadaceae bacterium | reverse complement strand
GACTCCTTTAAAGAACTCTATAGGATACATCTTACAGACTCTTTCTTTGTTGTCATTAAAGTATAAGACAGTCAAATGGAAGCGAAGAATGCCAAAGAACATAATGACAGATGCGGAAGTGAAACTGACCGGATATCTCTCCGAGAAAAAATATCCTGAGTCATTCAGACTCGTCCGATATTACGACGAAGAGGATGACCGTGAGTTCACTTTCTTGACGAATGCAAAACAACTTTCTGCACTGGATGTCGCCAATCTTTATAAGAAAAGATGGTTAATCGAGCTGTTCTTCAAATGGCTCAAGCAGCATCTCAAGATAAAGAAATTCTGGGGCACAACAGAAAACGCTGTTCGCATACAAATCAGTGTGGCTATTATCACGTACTGTCTTGTGGCTATTGTCCAACATGATATGAAGTTGAAACGTTCAACCTATGAAGTTTTGCAAATTCTCAGTATATCATTGACTGACAAAACCCACTTGCGTGACCTGTTCGACAAGACTAATTTCAATGATGTCAAAGATCTATATAATCCCATTATTCCGGGGCTATTTGATTAATTGTTTAACTCGTCCCATTTTAACGGGACACTAGTGATTTCAATAAGGAAATATATTTCTGCTACAAAATTCCGTTAAAGATATGCAACATCGAAGCATAAGGTAATGAATTAACAATATTTAGGGAGTTAAAAAGTGATAAATTTTAATAGACAAATATTGTATGCACAAACTATATGCAATATTCGCAAAATAGTATGTTCATGAGGATTGTCTTTCATCTGGGAAACAATGTCGAAATAAACATGAACTGCGTGTTTCTTGACTGCAACCGTATTGTGTTTGGCAGTCATACGGGAATAGGGCCCGGCGTACATATTTATACCGTTTTTCACCCGACAAACCCTTCGGAACGGCTTGGCGGCAACAGCAGTTTCTGGAAATCCAGAACCGCGCCTGTCACCATTGGAGAGAATGTGTGGATAGGAGGCGGAAGTATTCTGTTGCCTGGCGTGACGGTGGGTAATGGTACGACAATTGGTGCCGGCAGTGTCGTCACAAAATCCCTTCCCGACAATTGCATAGCCGTCGGCAATCCTTGCAGGGTTATTAGAAAACTGTAAATAGGGTATAAGGAAAGCGTAATCGGAAAGGATTGCGCTTTTTTACTTTCTGCGTTTTTGGCGGAAGAAGTCGGTCATGAGCTGGGCGCATTCGTCGGCGAGGATGCCGGAGGTGACTTCCGTCTTGGGATGGAAGGGGGAGGGGCAGAAGGTGTGGTAGCCCCGTTTGTCGTCGGATGCGCCGTAGACGATGCGGCTTATCTGACTCCAGCCGAGTGCGCCGGCACACATGAGGCAGGGCTCTACGGTGACGTAGAGTGTGCAGTCGGTCAGATATTTTCCGCCGAGATGTGCGGCTGCCGAGGTGATGGCCTGCATTTCGGCATGGGCGGTCACGTCGGTGAGCGTTTCCGTAAGGTTGTGGGCGCGTGCTATCACTTTTCCGCGGCATACCACTACCGCTCCTACCGGCACTTCGTCGCGTGCCGCCGCCTGCCGGGCTTCTGCCAGTGCAAGCCGCATATATCGTTCGTCGTTTGTTTCCATTTTAGTCCATGTTGTAGGTGAGTGAAAGTACCTGGAATTCCGTGCGGCGGTTAATCTGGTCGGCGGCTTCCTGGTCTTCGGGTGAAAGCTGTTCGATGAATTCCTCCGTCAGCGTGTCGCCTTCCTTAAACTGCGGATAGAGGCGTGCGATGCGCTTTGTCACCGTCTTCGGACGCGATTCGCCGTAGCCGTGGGGTTGCAGGCGGTCGCGGCTGATGCCTTTTTCCACCAGATAGTCGATAACCGACTGTGCGCGGCGTTCGGAGAGCCGCATGTTGTATTCGTCCGTGCCTTTGCGGTCGGTGTGAGAGGCCATTTCGATGGTCACGTTCGGGTTGTCGTTCAGCACCGTCACCAGTTCGTCGAGTGCCGTCTGCGATTCCGGACGGAGGTCTGCCTTGTCGAAGTCGTAAAAGATGTTTTCCACCACCTGCGGCTTATGGATCGCCGGCAGGATGAAATCCACCCAATAGTTGGCATCCTCAGCCGTCGTGTCGGACACAAATTCCTGTTTCTGGTTCAGATAGCCTTTCGCTCCGGCGAGCATTACATAGCGCACGCCGCGCTGGAGCTGGAACTTGAACGAGCCGTCGTCGCGCGCCACTTCCTTCTGGTTCGAGCCGTCGTTGCCCACGATGCGGATAATGGCGTTGCGCACCGGTTCTTCGTCCTTGTCCATGACTGTTCCTTCGATGGTCACCACGATGGGGTGCATCACGAAGCTGTAGATATGGTCGTAGCCGCGAGCGTCGCCGCGGTTGGAGCTGAAAAATCCGTTTTCGCCGTCGGCAAACGTGATGCCGAAATCGTCGCCGTAGGAGTTTATCGGGTTGCGCATGTTTTCAATCGTCCACGAATTCTCGCCCGTCTTCACAGCCTTGAAGATGTCGAGTCCGCCCATGCCCGGATGGCCGTCGGACGAGAAATAGAACGTGCCGTCGCTGCGCACATACGGAAAGTCCTCGTCGCCGGCGGTATTGATGTCCGGACCGAGGTTGACGAGCGAGCCCTGGCGTTCCTTCAGCGAGATGCGCCAAATGTCCTTGCCGCCGTAGCCGCCCGGCATGTTGCTCACGAAATAGAGATATTCGCCGTCGGGCGAAACGGCAGGATGTCCGAATGTGGAAATCGTGTCGCCCGTGATTTCGTATTTCACCGGTGCGCTCCATTTGGCATCCGAGCGCGACGATGTGAATATTTCCACCGACGTGTTGGCATTCGGTTCGCGGCGGGCTTTTGTCAGGTACATCAGTTGTCCGTCGGGCGAGAACGAGATGATGCCTTCGTCCAGTTCCGTGTTCAGGTCGCCTTCCACGGGTTCCGGCCGTTCCCATTCGCCTTTCTCATTCTTTTTCGAAAAGAAAATGTCGCAGTTCTTCATGCCCGTAATCTCGCTTTTCTTGTCGCCCATCGCCTTTTCGGTGGTCGATGTGAAATAAAGCTGGTCGTATTCCGCTCCGAGGAACATCGGAGCAAAGTCGGCACGGCGCGAGTTGAACAGTTTGGCGTTCTTTACCTCGTAGCGAGTCGGGTTGTCCTTCCAAATCAACGCCTTTTCGCAGCCCTCGATGCCTACCATCGACAGCGAGTCGGTGGGGTTCAGCTCCAGAAACGCCTGATACTCCTTAATGGCAGCGGCATATTTACCCTGACGGTGGAGCGACTGTGCCAGATAGAAGTGTGCCGTGCTGTCGGGGTATTCGTAGCGCAGGGCGTTCTGATAGGCTGCTCCCGCACGGGTCGACATGTTCAGCAGGCGGTAGCAGGTAGCGAGCTGATAGGCCACTTGTCCGCGCAGCGGGCGTTCTTCCTTCTTCCTCAGTTTGTTGTACACCTTTTTGTAGGTGACTGAAGCGTCGTAGTATTCGCCGCGTTCATATTGTTCGTTTGCCACGCTCAGCTTGGCGTTGTTGCAGCCCGTCAGCACTACAGCCACCATGCAGAGCAGCAGAAATATATGTCGTTTCATCCGTCTGTTCACAATTATGCACATTTCTATAAAACATTAACGCAAAGCCGGGTAGTTTATTGTTGGCCGCAGGGAGTGTCTTTGCCGAAAGAATGCGGATAATCGGCTATGGAAACAAAAAGGGCGGAACCGAGTCCCGCCCCCTTGATTTGAAAAAAAGGTTAATGGTGTTATGTTAGTATGCTGTGTTGTTCGGGTCGAAGTTAGCCCAGCCTTCCAACCAGTTTTCTGTGCCGAATGCACCGACATAAGAAACTGTTTCCATGCCGCTTACACCGTCGAATGAAGCAGCGTTCATCAGCGGGCTGCCGCTTTGTGGCATGAAGTCGGCGTTCAAGCCTGTCATTGTTGATTTGCCTGTCAAAGCAAGTTCAGACAAAGCAGCCACTTTGTTGCCAACCTGTGAGAGGAAGAATGTAGAAGAGAAGGACGGTTGTGTTTCGTCGTAAATCGGTTTCTTGTTTTCGTCGTAACCTGTTACCAGTTGGTCAACGTATGACTTGTTGGCATCAGAACCGGTGATGTCCATGTCGGCCAACCATACGTTCTGCAATTTCAGCTTGCCTTCTTTAGCCATAGCCGGAGTGTTACCCTTTTCGCCGTCGATAATCACACCGATAGGGAAACCTACTGCCAGAGAGTTGATACAGCTCAAGCGGCTGCTGCGACGGATTTGCATGGCTGACTGGAAGCGGCCGAGAGCAGAACCGTTGTTCGGGAAGTAGGCACCGCCGTTGATGTAGTCAACATCGTTGACGAAGTTGGCGTCAGTAGCTTTCGGGCCGAGGAATGTAACGTTGCTGAATACGGCTGTTGTGTATGGGTCAACTTCTGCACCGTCGGCACAGTTGTCTGATTCGAAACCGTTGGATTGTGATGTATCGGCAAGGCGAGAGTCGCGAACGCTCAAGCAATATTGAACTTTGCCGGAGAAACCGTTGTCGGTATCGAAGTCGTCGTCCCAACCGTTGAAAGCAACAAGGTGCTTGCAGTTTACAGTACCGCCGAACCATTCGAAAGAGTCGTCGTTAGAGTAAGATACCTGAACGTAGTCGATAGTTGTTCCGCTACCGATAGAACCCAGAGTGACACCGTTGATTTCCTTGTCTTTTTCAAACGGGTAACCTGCGAATTCTACGCGAACATATTTCAATACGCCGGAGTTGTCGCTGTCGTCGTTACCGCCGTGTTTAGTGCGCGGACCGCCTTCGATTTGTTGTGTGTTCTGGTTGTTTTTAGCTTTACCGCAGAGAATCAAACCACCCCAGTCGCCCGGTTTGCGTTGTCCGGCAGGAGCGTTGGAAGTGAACACGATAGGCTGGCTTGCCGTACCTTCGGCGATGATTTTTGCACCCGGTTCGATGATGAGCGATGCTTTTGTTTCCTTGTCGCCTTTGATGACAGTACCCGGTTCGATGGTCAATACCGAGCCTTCGGCAACGTAGATCCAACCTTTCATCAAATAAGTGCCCTTTTTGATTGTCTGATTACCTTTCAAAATGATTTCCTGGTCGCCGTTACCCAGCTCGTTGTTGTTGAAAAGGATGTCGGAATAGACCTTGATACCGCCTTCGAGGGTGTATTCCTTTTCATCGTCACCCGGATTGTCGTTGTTTTCGCATGCTGTGAAACCGGCAGCGCAGATTGTAGCCAATGCCAGCAATGCTGCTTTTCTAAATGAAATCGTTCTCATTTGTAATTGATTTTGTTAATGATGATTGTATATTCAGTTTTTTATGTTTTTAGAATTTGAGTGAAACGCTGAGGTTGAAATTGCGTCCCGGATAATATTTTCTGGTGATTTCTTCCACGTCCTTCATCTGACCGTTGTTGAGGCGGACTGTGTCAAACTGCTTGAAGCAGACCGGCTCGGCCAGAATATCCTTGATGCTGAGCTTCACTTCCACGTATTTGCCCACCTTTTGGGAGAGGTTGAGGTCGATGGTGTTGCGCGGCATTTCGTAGGAGTCGGGAATGGTCACGATGTCGTCCTGTGTCGTACCGATGCTTCGGCCTACGCCCACCAGTCGCTTGCCGATGCGGTTGTAGAGAAGGCTGCCGCTGAAACGGATTCTGTCGTTCTGATAGAAAAGTCCTGTGTTGATGAGGTAGGGCGACTGTCCCTGCATCGGACGGTCGGCTTCCTGGTCGCCTTCCGCGAAATCAACGTTGCTCTTGATGATTGAACCGTTGAAAATCAGCGAGAAATCGTCCAATCCCATGAATCCGAGGTTTTTCTTGATGTCGAGTTCCATACCGTAGCTGGTTGCCCCTTCCGCATTCTTGTAGGAGTAGATGAGGTCCGTACCGCCGGCTACCGTGTAGGTCCATTCAATCGGGTTCTTGAAATGCTTGTAGAAAGCTGCGATAGTAATCATTTCGCCGTTCGACGGGTAGTATTCGTAGCGCAGGTCGGCGTTGTGGATGTAGCAGGATGTCAAGTCCGGATTACCCTGCACGCTGCTGGCGAGGTCGAAGTCGTAGTAGACGGAAGATGACACTTCGCGGAATTCCGGACGGTTGACCGACTGGCCGTAGGCAAGACGCAACTGATGCTTCTCGTTGAAGCGGTAGGTTGTATTGATAGAGGGGAACAGGTCGTTGTAGTTGTAGAACGTGCTTGTAGGGCTCTGTTCGTAGTCGCGGCTGTTGCTGATGAGTTCCATGCGGTTGTGTTCGAAACGCACACCGGCGTGGATGTTGAATTTACCCAATGGAATGTTGGCCGCTGCATATCCGGCGAGGAGCGTGTTGTTGCCGTCGTAGTTGTTGCGCCATTTTACTTCCTCGAGCAGCGACAGGCCGTCTTCGCCGAAATAGGCTTCATTGCTGAGTAGTTCCGTCATGTCCATATAGCGGAAATCGTCGGGAAGATTGTTGTTGGCAGGATCCCAAGTGTAGATATAGCTTCGTGTGCGGTAGCTTCGCGTGCGATATTCACCGTATGCTCCGACGCGGAGAGTCGGCTTGATTTCGCCGAATGTGAATTCGTGCTTGTAGTTGGCCGCTGCCGAAGCGATATTCTCGTTCAGGAACGTATATTCGCGGTTGATGTCGTTGCCGGTTACCAGTCCGAGGTGGTTGGGTTGCAACGCGTCAGTCACCACATAACGGCGGCGGTCAGGCATGTTGCGGTTGGCGTAGGCATATCCTGCGCTCCAGTCCAGATAGTTGGTTTCGTCGATGGTGTGCTCGCCCGTGAATTGTCCGTTGTAGGTGGTGCGGCTGCTGTAGAAATATTCTGCGCTTTGCTCGCGGTCGCTCTGTGCGTTGACACCGCTGCGGTCCGTATAGCGGTCCTTGCCCAACTGGTTAAGAATATTCTTGAATTCGAAACGGTTTTTCCCGTTTGCCGAAATATAGGTCAGGTTGAGGAGAGCGCCCACACGCACGTCGTTCGTGTACTGGTTGTCGACACTGTTACGCAGATAGTTGCTCTTGTCGTTCTCCACATCGTACGCACCGAAAAGGTTGTTAATCATTCCCGTTTGCGTACGGTAGCTGTTGCTGTAGTTTACGGCTCCGATGAGTCCGAACTTGTCGCCCTCGGCAAAATCCTTCGTCCTTGCCACGTTGGCAGAGAGCGAGAAGTCGGAGTACGGAGTAGTTGTTTTTACACTCCAATCGTTGTTAAATCCATTTCCCTGCAAATTAATGCCAGAGCTGAGAGGATTCAGTTTTCCGTTAATGCCTCCTGAATGGTTTCTGAATCCGTTGTCAAATCCAAGGAAATCAGTAGCACTGCCCTTGATGGTTGTGAAATTCTTGAAATGTGTAGAACTGTTGATATTGCCGCCGATTGAAACCGAATAGCTGTTTTCGGTCGGCATGTTTTTCGTGTTCACGAGTATGAATCCCCCGCTGAAGTCGGCCGGATATTCCGGAGCCGGCGACTTGACAATCATAATGTTGTCGAGCTGCGAACTGGGAATGATGTCGAATGAAAATGCGCGGGAGTCGGCTTCCGAACTTGGAACGGCGCTACCGTTCACCCACACGTTATTATAGCGTTGCGACAGACCGCGGACCATGACAAACTTGTCGTCGATGATGCTGATACCCGGAATGCGCTTGATGACTTCCGATGCGTCCTTGTCCTGCGTTTTCTGAATCTGCTGTGAGGAAACTCCGCTCTGAACGGTCGTACTGTTTTTTGTCTTGGCAACTACGGTCGCTTCCGAGTCCTGTTTCGCCTTCGCCGTGATGGTCACTTCGCCCAGCACGTTGTTGTCGGCATCCAGAGCGATTATCCATCCTTCCGTGGCTTCGCTTGTGCTGACCGTCTTGTCGCGGTAGGAAACATATTTGATAATCAATTCCTTTTCGCCTTCCACATTGACTACGAAATTTCCGTCAATGTCGGTGGCTGTTCCTAAATTTGTTCCTGCAACCTGAACTGTTGCGCCAATGAGCGGTTCTTTTGTTTTGGAGTCAACGACAGTACCTCTGATTTCCGCTGCATAGCACGAGGCGCTGAGCAATATCATCCATAATAATAAGTTTACGATTCTCATACTTTCTGTTACTTCTGTTTCTTCATTTTCCGGTGCAAAGTTCCCGTTGTTTTGTAACAGAATGATAACCGCCGCGTCACAAAAACGTAACTAAATTATGTCATTTCAATAACAAAGCGTCCTTCTGAAAAATTGTCAGAAGAACGCTTTACTGTTGATAGTCTGTGTTTTATGAACTAGAAATCGTAGCCGAGTGCAAAACTCCAGCTTTTGTTGCGCATGGTCCAGTCAGGATTTGCTGACACATTCTTGCATCCGGCAAAATAGTGGATGGAGAACAGGTAGCGCTTGTGGAGACGGAAACCGGTACCGAGTTTGAAACCCCAGTCGAATTTCTTGTGGTTCCAGATGTCCTTGCCGTAGAAATCACGTTCGATATGATTTTCGTAGTATTTGCTCGACTGTTGCGGGTCCTTTGCCACTTGCAGATATACTTGGTGGTTCTTGTCGAAGCCGCCCACGCCGAATGCAAAGTAAGGTCCGGCCTCAGCCAACCATTCCAGATTGTCGGTCAGATTGAAGCGGAACGAAGCCATAATCGGAATGTTGAACGAATAGCTGCGGGTATGTCCCAGTTCGTTGTAGAGCGATTGGGAGGCCGATTCGTGGCGCACGATTGTATAGTCGTAGCTTCTGTTTTCAAAAAACAACCCCGGTTGGATAGAGAAGAACTCGCGAACGTTGAGGTCAACTACAACGCCCGTGTTGAAGCCCGTACGCCAGCTGTATGACGTGTTGTCGCTGTAACCCTTGAGCGAACCGCTGCTGTTGGATGTGTTCACACCGAAGCGTATGCCTACGCCGATGGATTTGTCGGGCATTCCCGTGTCGATGAAGTCCGATGCCTGGAGTGTAGCTGTCTGTGTAAATATTGCCACCAATAGCAGTGCTATGCCTGTTAATGTCTTTTTCATTGCCATAATGTTTTGATTCGTTGTTTGTCGTTCCGGACAGAAACGCCTGCCGTATTGCAAAGATAATCGTCTGTTTGGATTTTGAACCAGCTTAGCGACAAATAGATGAATTTTTAGTTAATTTTGACAATTGGATATCATTTGTATGTGGGCAGCGAGGTGCAGTCTATTTATATGTGATTAATTACTTTCTGTAATTCTTCCAGAAAACATGCAGCGTGAGCTCCGTCCATTTGTGTATGATGAAATTGGAATGAGATAGTAAGGTGCTTTCTGAAAAGGTGTTTCTTGAATTTTCCCCAAATCAAGAATGGATTGTTGAAAATGCCGCTATACATCCCTATCGCGCCGTCGATTTCAAAATTAACAAGAGCGGATGTTCCAATAACCATACTTTCTGTCAAATCATGGTTCTGACAGGTCTCTGCTACTTGTTGAGTGAGCCGGATATAATCATGATTAAATAGGTTTAGATCTTCTGAAAAAGGAATATCGCAGGAACTTATTTCATTCTTTTTGTTGGCGACTATGGTATTTACGGCAATAGTATCATACTGAATCAGTTTGTTCCTGACCGGAAGCATATAAAATTCCTTGATGCCGGAAGCTGCCTTACCAATGCACCAACATATCAGCATGTTCAGTTTCAGTTTTTCTCTTTTGCTTAATTTGACAAGATTTGTAACATCAAGCGTTTTGAAAAATGTCACCATTGGCATAGGTGCATGCATCCACATTTCGTATGCGTATGCACGTGTAGTCGTTGCTGGATTGATTTCTGTTTTCATCTCTCTCCTAATTTAAGTTTGGACACAAAAGTAAATAGTGTCAAAGACTACGGATTGAACAAAAGAGACATTATACAGGAACGGTGAATAAATCAGAGTATGGTTTGCATATTTCCATTAAAGATAAAGGAGTGTATCCGCTGAATTCTTTAAATTCTCTGATAAAGTGTGATTGGTCAGAAAAGCCGCTTTGATATGCTATCTGAGCTTGACTGATATTTTTCCCTTGTTCCTGTATAAATTTAAGGGCTTTTTGAAAGCGTACGATTCGTGCATATTCTTTTGGATTCATTCCGACAGTGGTAAGAAATATGCGTTCAAACTGTTTTTTACCAAGACAGGAAATGGACGCCAGTTTGGAAATCTGTGTATTGGGGGCTAAATACAATTGATGGACAGCTGCTCTGATTCGGTTAATGTCTGTTTTATGTTTTGGGGTGTAGTTGGACTGTAATTGAGAAATCAGCCATTGTTCGATATAGCTGATACAAATGTTAATGTTTTTACTGTCAAATATTTTAGAGGCAAGACAATTCAATTGGAGGTTTCCTATTTCATAGCCGGATGTTTCTTTGTTATAAAAATGAAGAGTAGGAATGTCAAGAAATATATTCATGGCATAGGGGTGCAATACAGCTACAATCATCTCTATACTATCGTCAGCACTGATATGGGACGAGAAATTGACTTGTCCGCTTATCGTCAGTGTATCTTGTCTCTTGTCTAATTCTGGAATATATAAGGTTGACTTCTTGTGGAATATAATTTGAGGACACCCTATGGGAAATGTGTATGTTTCAATCATTTTGTCGCTTTCAAATGTCCAATAGTACCTGACATAATCCTGCAATAGTTTACATGGCTTATAAAACTTGAATCCGTTTATCATTGTTCTATAGGTGCTTTTCGCGTACTTTTTTGATTGCTTTGTAAATCTCGCTATAAGAATCTCTGCCTTTGTATTTTTCGGCCAGTTCGCAAGCCTTGTCCATCTTCGAGTTGGCAAGCATTTCTTTTACCCATTTGTCTTTTTCAAGATATTTTCGGGTCTTGTTGTATGCAGGAAGATACTGCTTTAATGCTTTTTCTGTTGCGGCGGAATCTTGAAAATGGCGGCACGTATCCTCAAAATGCAACAAGAACCAGTATTCAATTGATTGCAAACTGTCGCATAAAAGGACATTGCCATTGTTGGCATATTTCTTTTTCAATGCCGTCATTTTCTTGTTCTCTGCATCAGAGCGCCTGCTGACATCAGCATCAAAAACACAGATAACAAAAACATCTTCATCAAGAAGTTCCTTTATTTTCTTTTCAATCTTTTCGATGCTGTTGTTTTCAAAAAGGCGTGGCGAGATAGAATACCGATAGCCGAGCAGCTTCTTCAAATGGCTGAAATAGAACAGTTCTGTCAAGCCTTCTCCGACGATATGAATCACTTGCCGGGTGGCCGTGTTTTTCTTTGCTTTTCTCATAACTGGGCAAGTTTATAGGTTGGGAACTGCGCCGAATTTGCCAAACTTATAGGCTTTCTGGAGAGAACTGATTCTGTTTAGCCCCTTGAAATCTGTCAGGGGGTAAAGTTCACTTGAACCGTCTGAATTTTTCTCTGTAAACCAGATGTTGTCTTGTCTAAGCAAATCTTCTTCTCCCAGCAGCCCGTCGTAGTGGGTTGTGAGCAAGAGCTGGGCGTGGCCGGACTCTTTCAGGAAGCGTTCGATGATATATTCTGTCAATTTCGGATGAAGGGAAGATTCAATTTCATCCACTGCAAGGAAAGCATTTTTTTCAAGACATTTTTGTATTTGAGCGGCTAAGCCGAATGTGCGTACGGTTCCGTCTGATTCAAACAGTTCAGGAAACTCATAATAATCATCGTCGCCATCTTCGGTAGAAACCTTGTGTTGATATACGGTATAATTAATTGTTCCTTTTGTTGAGTCCTGTTCTTTGGACGTAATATTGGAGATGTTGAAGTCTGCTTCTTGCAGATATCTCAGAATAAAGTCTTTCGCGGTTTCTTCTTTAATTGATTCTTCGGCATAGCGGTTCAATGATGATGTGGGTACAATCGCTGGCATGACCTGATTTGTCAGGTACTGAAGGACTGCTTCCATTTCCACTATATGGGTGTTTACCTGCATATAGGCTGCGAATACAGACATATTATGCAGACATTTAAGTGTAATCTCCTCTTTGACTGCTTGTGAAACCTTGATTTTCTGTCCGAATTTGATGACAGAAACGTTGTTCTCGGTTGTCCTTTCAAAAATAGTGGCAGGTTGCTGGCTTGGATAGTAAATCAAAGTTTCTTTTGCGACATGCGATCTGTCTAATGCTGCGGAATAGACATAACGTGTAGCTTTTTCTCCATTCATTAAATAAAAGGAAATCGAGTATTCTGACAATTGTTTGGGAGTAGTTTTGTTAAGGAGAAACGGAATAATTTGGATTTGCTCCGCTTTGTTAAGTGGAGTATAGGTTATAAATGATTTAATAAAATCACATATCTTGATGATGTTGCTCTTTCCCGAAGCATTCGCTCCGTAAACGACAGCCACTTTCAACAACCTCACATCGCTGCCTAATTCTACAACGTGGTATGATTCCATATCCTTGCTTTTGTCAGCCTCAAAACTTAATATGGTTTCGTCTCTGAAAGAGAACATGTTCTTGAATTTAATTTCTGCTATCATATGTATGTGATTTTTGCAAATATAAGAAATAAATTCTGATTTTTCGGTTGTCAGATTCTTTAATTTGCAATTTATGTGCAAATATATGAAACTAATGGTGTACTGATGGGCTTGGCTGAGAATATTCTGCTTGGAGGAAATATCTGAAGATTGCTATTGTCAGACTGTGCATATTTATATTATCTTTGCAGAAAGCAATGATAATGACTATGAAAAAAATTCAGATAACATCGTTGGAAGCGATTGCCGATGCTACCCGTGAGTTTGTTGAAGCAATGGGCGACTATACGGTTTTCGCGTTCTATGGCAAAATGGGTGCCGGCAAAACTACGTTTATCAATGCGCTTTGTGCGGAATTGGGTGTGACCGACATCACTAACTCTCCTTCGTTCTCTATCATCAACGAATATCGTTCGGACACTACTGCCGAACTGATCTATCACTTCGACTGCTACCGTCTGGAAAGCATTGACGAAGCCTATGACATCGGTGTTGAGGACTATTTCGATTCTGGTGCCGTATGCCTGATAGAGTGGCCGGAACGTGTGGAAGAACTTCTTCCGGAGGACACGGTGCGTGTGGATGTCGTGGAAGACGAGAACGGACAGCGTTCGCTCACGCTGACTTTCCCGGGCGAATAACGGACTGTTGCCATGGTGTTTGCCACGTGGTTCATTTGCGGGGTTTTTGCCGTGACCGGCTTGCTGTCGGTACTGGCGGCGGTGTTCAACTGGGAATGGTTTTTCCAGACTTCGAATGCCCGCATGCTGACGGGGAAAATGCCGCGGCTCTATGCGCGTATCATTTATTTTGTTATCGGATGTCTGATTCTGCTGATGGACAGTGTCGTTCTGCGTGAGGCACTGGCCCTGTAGCAGTCGTGACGTTTTTTCACTATGAAAACTATCGGAATACTTTCAGATACACATGCCACTTGGGACGAGCGTTTCGAGGAACATTTTGCCGGATGTGATGAAATCTGGCATGCGGGCGACATCGGCTCGGAGGAGGTCATCGACCGTCTGGAGAAGCTGGCTCCCGTGCATGCCGTTGCCGGAAACATCGACGGGATGGTGTTGCGCCGCCGATTCGGACTGGAGCAGGAATGGGTGACCGACGGTGTGAAGGTCTACATGACCCACATTGGCGGCTATCCCGGGAAATATGCCCCGGGTGTTAAATTCAAGCTGGAAACCCGTCGCCCGAAAATCTTTGTTTGCGGCCACAGCCATATTCTGAAAGTGATGTACGACCGCGAACTTAATATTTTGCACATCAATCCCGGTGCAGCCGGCGTTTACGGCTGGCAGGCAGTGCGTACGCTGATACGCCTGAAAATCGAGGCCGGCGACATTAAGGACCTGGAGGTGGTAGAACTTGCCAAACGCGGTAAGTTGGTTTAGTGCAGGCGCGTAGTGTCGTAGATATACGGCTCTTTCAACGGGAGTTTGAACGGTATGTGCTTGTCAATGTTTTTCAGATATTCGGCCGCTTCCTCCATTGTGTCGAATCCTTCCGCTACCACGAAGTAGTTCATGTCGCGGTCGGTAATTACATACGACTTGCAGTTGCTTTTCCGCAGGCGGTCGCAGAAAGCCTTGGCGTTGAACTGTTGGCGCATGGCTCCCACCACTACATTGTATTTCTTCAGCGGTATGTCGTTGCCGTAGAACATCCAGGCATAGTTGCGCGAAGTGCGAATGGAGTCTTCCCCTACATTGGTCAGGCGCGGTTTCTGCTGTTCAATCACCTTATTGTAGATTTCCTTTTCTTCCGCTGTCAGGGTGGAATCCGTTTTTTCCTGTTTGCTCTGTATGGCCGCAACATACGATTTGCGGTAGTTCTCTTCCGTGGTCTTGCATGCGGAAAGAATGAGCAGGAGGGCAAAAATCCATGTCAGTCTTTTCATAACGGTCTTTGTTTTGGTTCGACATCCAATAGTCGTTTACAAAAATAAGCGGTTGTTTCTGAAAAAGAAACAACCGCTCCGCTTTTTTCTAAAAATTTTTCGGTTTAGTTCGCCGGTTTTTCGTAGCCCGGAATGTCTACCAGCTTGACATGGAATATCAGGTTGGAGTAGGGCTTGATTGAGCCGTAAGTCACGTTCTTGTATCCGTATTGATAAGGAACGATGACTTCGCAAGAGTCACCCACGCGCATGTTGGTCAGGGCAATTGTCCAGCCTTCGATAACGTCGGTCACTTTCGTGCGGTAGATGCTGTCGGCAGGCGAAGTGTTTAGGTAGGAAGAATCGAAAGCCACATCGTCGTAGGTCCGTCCGATGTATTTCATGTCGACAGTCGAAGAAGTCAGCGGCGTGAGGTTGCCTTCCGTTTTTGAACGGTCGTTCAGGTAGCGGATAAGCACATACGCGTTGTGGTCGAATTCTGGAGTTACCTTGTTGTAGTAGGGTGTTCCGTCGTCGTTCTTCTTCGCAATCTGTTCTTCCAGCCATGCCTGGTTGCCTTTGCGCCATTCTTCATAGTATTCCCAAGCGTCGGTCACCGGATCGAGCTTGCACGAAGGAATGACGGCAGCCAGCAGTAGAATAAAAATTATCGGTAGTTTTCTCATTTTTATTGTATTGTAAATTTAGCAGGCTATAGCCTTGGTTTAAAATTCAACAGTCGGTGCCTTTTCCGCTCCTTCTTCAGCAGAGAACTGCGGTTTGGCGTCGAATCCGAACCAGCCGGCATAGATGACCGTCGGGAACTTCTTGATGGCAACATTATAGTCGCGCACGGCTTCCGTGTAGCGTGTGCGTGCTGTGGCTATTCTGTTTTCGGTGCCTTCAAGCTGTACCTGCAAGTCGCGGAAATTTTCGTTGGCTTTCAGGTTCGGGTAGGATTCCGTCACGGCAAGCAGCGATTTGAGCGCATTCGACAAGTCGCCCTGTGCTTTCTGGAATTTTGCCATGTTTTCTTCAGTCAGTTGGTCGGCAGAAAGCGTGATGGAGGTGGCTTTTGCGCGTGCTGCAATCACATTTTCCAGTGTCTGCGATTCGTGTTCGGCATAGCCTTTCACCACATTCACCAAGTTAGGGATGAGGTCGGCACGGCGCTGGTATTGTGTTTCCACTTCCGCCCACTTCTGGTCAACAGTCTGCTGCTTTTCAACAAGCGAGTTGTAGTTGCATGAGCTGAGCGAGCCAATCATCATGATGGCTGCGAACAATGTCAGGACTTTCGTTTTTAAATATTTCATAGTTATAAAAAATCAATACTTCGGTAAAAAATTACCGAGAAATTAAAATTAAACAATAGAATCGGTGT
>UQUV01000054.1 GCA_900544305.1 uncultured Porphyromonadaceae bacterium | reverse complement strand
ATTATGCCAATAAAAACGAAGCCGACCTCAAAAAAATCTTTTGGGTCGGCCTCTTATTGATGGATTAACGTAGTCTGTTATTTTGTTTTTTCTTCAATCCATTTGCGGGCATTGACAAATGCTTCAATCCATGGAGTAACTTCATCTGTCAAACGACGGTTTTCCGGATAATAACCGCACTGCCATGGGAAGATTGCACGTTCCAAGTGCGGCATCATTGCCAAATGACGGCCATCTGCAGAAGCAAGACCGGCAACCGCTTTTGGCGAACCGTTCGGGTTTGCCGGATATGAACTGTAGCTGTATTGTGCCACAACATTGTATTTGTCGAAATCTTCCGGCAAGTTGAATTTACCTTCACCGTGAGCTACCCAAATACCCAGCTTGGAGCCTGACAAAGACTTGAACATTACGGAATTATTTTCAGGAATAGTCAAGCCAAGGAACTGAGATTCAAACTTGTGAGAATCATTGTGCTCCATTGTCGTGCGTTTTGAATGCTCCGGATTAATCAAGTTCAACTCAATCATTAATTGACATCCGTTGCAGATACCCAAACTCAACGTATCCTGACGGCTGTAGAAGTTGTCGAGCGCTTTCTTAGCTTTCTCATTCCACAAGAATCCGCCAGCCCAACCTTTGGCAGAACCAAGAACGTCAGAGTTGGAGAAACCACCACAGAATACAATCATATTCACATCTTCCAATGTTTCTCGACCTGAAATCAAGTCAGTCATGTGGACGTCTTTCACGTCAAAACCGGCCAGATACAAAGAGTAGGCCATTTCGCGGTCGCCGTTCACACCTTTTTCACGGATAATGGCAGCCTTTACTCCATTGGCAGTTCTGCGATGCTTGTCTATGCCAAGAGATGCAGTTGTTCCGTCAAAATGCTTCGGCATCTTGTATTTAATCGGTTGCTTCTTGTAGTTCTCGTAGCGTTTCTTGGCGCAAGTGTTTCCACTTTGTTTGCAGTCAAGAAGGTAAGAAGACTTGAACCATACATCACGCAAGTGATCAATGAACAATAAATATTCCTTACCCTTGTTGTCAATTACCAATGTACGTTCTTCCTGAGGTTTACCAATTTGGCAGAATTTTACGCCGTATTTGTTAAGAACAGCTTCTACCTTTTCGATGTTCTTATCAGAAACTTGGGCTACCAATGCAGAGTTTTCAGCAAAAAGAATTTTCACTGTATCCTTTTCTGCAAATGCATCCAAATTAATTGACAAACCTCCGTCTGTATTGGCAAATGTCATTTCAAGGAGGGTAGTAATCAAACCACCTGCAGAAACATCGTGAGAAGCCAACAGCAACGACTCATTGACAAGTTCCTGTACGGCATTGAACGCCTGTGCAAAATATTCTGGAGAAGAAATAACCGGAACATCTTCACCAACGCTGTTTAATGTTTGAGCGAAGGCTGAACCACCTAATGCCAAAGCAGAATTGTTGAAGTCGATATAATAAAGAGATGATTTCTTATCGTTTTGAACAACAGGCGACACTGTCTTTCTTACGTCCGACACTTCTCCGGCTGCTGAAATAATAACAGTTCCCGGTGACAGAATCTTTTTATTGCCATATTTTTGTGTCATTGACAAGCTGTCCTTACCTGTCGGAATGTTGATGCCCAATGCACACGCAAAGTCACTACATGCTTCAACAGCTTTGTACAGAGCAGCGTCTTCACCGGCATTACGACACGGCCACATCCAGTTGGCACTCAAAGACACGCTCTTCAATCCGTCGGCCAACGGAGCACCAACAATGTTCGTCAATGCTTCTGCTATAGAAGCGACAGAACCTTGTCCCGGATTTGCCAATGCAATTTGAGGAGCATGACCGATAGATGTTGCAATACCTTTAGTTCCTGTATAATCCAAAGAAACAACGCCACAGTCGCTTAACGGAAGCTGGATTGCACCCTGGCATTGCTGACGGGCAATCTTACCAGTCACAGAACGGTCTACCTTGTTAGTCAACCAGTCTTTGCAGGCTACGGCTTCCAATTGAAGGACATTTTCGATATATTCATTGAGGTTTGCCTCTTTATATTTAAATGTATGCAGTTTTCTTGAAACAGTGCTGTCAACCATATAAGTTTTCGGCGAACTTCCAAACATGTCTGACATACCCAAATCAATAGGTTTGACACCATCTTTCTGTTCAAACACAAAACGGTGGTCGCCAGTCGTTTCGCCGACAACATAGAACGGAGCCCGTTCGCGGTCTGCAATTTGACGGACACGCTCAATGTCTTTGTTGTCGATAATCATACCCATTCTTTCCTGAGATTCATTACCGATGATTTCCTTTGAAGAAAGAGTAGGGTCGCCAACCGGAAGTGCGTCAATGTTGATTTTGCCGCCAGTTGCTTCTACCAATTCCGACAATGCGTTCAAGTGACCGCCAGCCCCGTGGTCGTGAATTGAGATAATCGGGTTATTGTCAGATTCAGCCAAAGCACGAATTACATTGGAAACACGTTTCTGCATTTCCGGATTTGCACGCTGAACAGCGTTCAACTCAATGGCATTGGCATATTGTCCGGTATTTACTGAAGACACAGCGCCACCACCCATGCCGATGCGATAGTTGTCACCACCCATGAGTACAACGCTTTCGTGAGGTTTCGGTTCGCCTTTCAATGCATCACGTTTTGCCGCAAAACCGACACCGCCGGCAAGCATTATCACTTTATCGTAAGCGAACTCTTCTTTGCCTTCTTTATGTTCAAAAGTCAGAACAGAACCACAGATAAGCGGCTGTCCAAACTTGTTACCGAAGTCAGATGCACCATTTGATGCTTTGATAAGGATTTCTTCCGGTGTCTGATACAACCATTTACGAGGAGCAATAGAACCGATTTCCCATGCGCGTCCTTCTTCAGTACGTGGATATGCTGTCATATAAACAGCAGTACCAGCGATAGGAAGACTTGCCTTACCGCCACCCAAACGGTCACGGATTTCACCGCCTGTACCAGTTGCAGCGCCGTTGAACGGTTCAACAGTAGTAGGGAAGTTATGAGTTTCAGCCTTAAGGGAAATTACAGTGTCTATATCTTTCACCTCAAAATAATCCGGTTTTTCAGGATTCTTTGGTGCAAATTGTTCAACAGTTGGTCCGTCAACAAAAGCCACATTATCCTTATATGCTGAAACCAATTTATTCGGGTTTGTCTGAGAAGTCTTCTTGATGAGCTTAAACAAAGATGTCGGTTTTTCTTCGCCATCAATAATAAATGTACCGTTAAAGATTTTATGACGGCAGTGTTCGGAATTGACTTGTGAGAAACCAAAAACCTCACTGTCGGTCAACGGACGTCCCAACTTCTCGCTAAGTTGCTTCAAATACTCAATTTCTTCCGGACTCAATGCCAATCCTTCCTGTTCGTTATATTCCTCTATGTTTGAAATATGCACAATCGGATCCGGTTGTTTGTCAACCACAAAGATTGATTCGTCCAATTTGTGATAAACACGCTGGAGCATCTTGTCGAACTCCGGATTTTCTTTTTGCGAAATCTCGAATTCCTCAATACGACTGATGTCGGAAAGTCCCATATTTTGGGTGATTTCAACAGCATTCGTACTCCAAGGGGTAATCATTTCCTTGCGAGGTCCGATAAATGTTCCTTCCAACGATTTCTCGTCGAGAAGTGTAGCACCGCCGAAAAGCCATTGCAGTTTCTCAATTTCACTGCTGTTCAAACTGTGGGAACAGTCTACAGCGATGATTGAATTGCATCCTTTTTTGAAGAAGTTAATCATACTTATATCTTATTGATGTGATTTTTTCTATTTCTGAATGCAAAAATAAGCAAAATCACTTAGAAAATAAGGCAAAACATGCACAAATGTCAAAAAAACGATAAATAAAATCCGATTAAATTACGTTATCTTTGTAGAAGATAGGGTATGGCCCGATGCAGGTGTTCTTAAAACGCTGTTTTTTGCTTGTCTTTGCCCCTGTCTTTGATTAATTTTGCAATAACGAAAATTACAATGAAAATATATATTCTTCCTATTATATTGAGCGGTTCAATCTGTACGGCTGCTGCACAGGTGTCTTTTCAGGGTGCGACCGAACAGGTCGTTGAAGTTGTTCCCGAAAAGTCTACCGGATTGGATCGTATTTACGTTCTTTCGTCTTTGCAAGGAGCAAGTATCAACTACGTATCCACAAAAGGAAACGCTGTAAAATGGTATTCTTACAAGGAATCCGGAAGCATGGCAGAGGAGCTGAACGATATCACTGTAAACGGCAATAATTCGACGTTGTCCGACATTCGTCCTGACTGCGGCTATATTATTGAAGATGGTGCCGAAAGGGTATATTTCTGGGTCGTAGATTATGAACGTCATGTTTTGGATTTGCGCAACATAAACATTCCAAGCGAACAGGATTGCGGTGTAGCCACATTGGAGATTGATGCAGATTGCAATGCCATAACATACTATAGTATAACCGGTGTCCCGAAACAGCTTAGCCGCGACATTCAAATTGCTTATAATACGTTGGAATGGGATGCGGAAAACAAGACATACGCATCTGTTGAGAATACATCAACGGAAGAGACACTGACGGAACGGATCGTAATACCGGCACCTCTCTGCAATACGATTTTCACAATAAAGGGAGACCGCTTTTTGCAGACTTGGGGTAGGGAGCAAATTATAGAATCTCCAGAATATGTCACCCAAACCGTTGAAGTGCAGGTTGATGCCGTTCAAGAAATGCGCGACAATCCCAATGAACAGAAAGTGGAAACGGAAAGTTTGGGAGGTTCGGCTCCGGCAGAAATCACGTTTACAGCCTATTGCACTGACGCTGTGATACATAAGGAATGGCAATTTTCTGATGATCCAGAATTTTCTAACTTGTCGTTACGTTTGAATGACGAAAGTTGTTCCTACACGTTCAGAGAAAATGGGACAACTTATGTTCGTTTTGTCGGTTCGAATAACGACGGAACCTGTGAAGCTGTCAGCGAAACACTGACTGTCAACATCGGTGAATCAAATTTACAGTGTCCGAATGCGTTTTCCCCTAACGCGTCAGAGGGCGTCAACGACGAATGGAAAGTTTCCTATAAGTCAATAGTGTCATTCAAATGCTCAATTTTTGACCGTTATGGCAATCGTGTTTGTACATTCGACGACCCAGCCATGGGATGGGATGGAAAGTATAAAGGAAAATTTGTAAAACCAGGAGTATACTATTACGTTATCTCTGCAAAGGGAGCAGATGGAAAAGACTATAACCTGAAAGGAGATATTAATATTTTAAAAAGTGGAAAGTAGATCATGAAAATTAATACAATTTTGTTGCTGTTATTGTTAGGTAGCAGTCCTATAGCAGCAAACGCCCAATCATTATATGACAATAATCGTCAATGTGTAACCGCTATTGCTCCGGATGTACCGGAATCCATGTATTTTGCCGGAGCGGAGATTTCATTTGACCGCATCGACATGTTCGAGCGTTTGGACAGAGAAATGATTTCGTTCATGTATGGGCACACCAACACATTGTTGTCCATTAAGCGAGCCAACAGATATTTCCCAACCATCGTGCCGATTTTAGAAAAGAATGGAATTCCAAAAGACTTTGCCTATTTGGCCGTCGTTGAAAGCTTTCTGGAAAATCGTGCTATTTCACCGGCAAAGGCTGGAGGCATATGGCAACTTATGCCCGCAACAGCACGCCAATACGGTTTGGAAGTAAACGATGAAATAGACGAACGTTTTCATCTGGAAAAAGCGACAGAAGCAGCATGCAAATACTTTAAAGTAGCGTACAACAAATATAAATGTTGGACTACTGTAGCGGCATCATATAATGCGGGAATGGGAAGAATCAGTTCTGAATTGTCGAAACAAAACGCCGATAACGGTTTTGATCTTTTCTTGAATAGCGAAACATCTCGCTATATGTTCCGCCTTCTGGCTATCAAATTAATTATGGAACATCCTAAAGATTATGGGTTCTATATTGCAGAAGAACAATTGTATTTTCCGGTAGATTATACCGTTGAACGGGTTTCTTCTGCTGTTCCAAGTTGGGCAGAATGGGCAGAAAGCAAAGGCATAACTTATGCACAATTGCGTGAGATGAATCCCTGGATACGTTCTCGGGATTTGACAAATAAAAACAAGAAAACCTACAATGTGAAAATCCCCAACAAAAAACATTTGTTCAGATCGACACAACCTCATAAAATATACAACCGCAATTGGATACAAATAAAGAAATAATTGAAGAGAACAGCGACTCAGTTTCCGTATATGGAGCAAGGGTACATAATTTGAAAAATATTGATGTGCAGATACCGCACAACAAACTGACAGTCATTACGGGAATGAGCGGAAGCGGCAAGTCGTCACTGGCGTTCGACACAATATTTGCTGAAGGCCAACGTCGATATATTGAAACGTTTTCCTCTTATGCCCGCAATATGTTAGGGGTATTGGAACGCCCGGATGTAGATAAAATTACGGGGTTGTGTCCAGTCATATCCATCGAACAGAAGACTGTCAATAAAAATCCGCGAAGCACAATCGGTACGGTTACGGAGATTTACGATTTTCTGCGTCTGCTTTTTGCACGGGTGGGAGAGGCTGTGTCCTATAAAAGTGGAGAGAAAATGGTCAAATATACGGAAGAAAAAATTGTCGACCTGATAATCGAAAAATATTCCGGCAAAAAGATCATTGTGATGTCTCCTCTTATCAATAACCGCAAGGGACATTATAAAGAACTTTTCGAGCAATTGCGAAAAAAAGGCTATTTGAATGTTCGCATTGACGGATCAATCCAGGAAATTGTACCGGGATTGAAGCTTGACCGCTACAAGAACCATAGCATAGAACTGGTGGTTGACAAGCTGAAGGTTGACGAGAAAGACCGTCAACGCTTGAAGGATACTGTGGCAACCGCCATGAAGCAAGGCGACGGTATTATCATGCTGTATTGTGTGGAAGATGACAGCATAAACTATTATAGCAAGACTTTGATGGACCCTGTATCAGGCCTGTCATATCGGGAACCGGCACCTCATAATTTTTCGTTCAACTCTCCGCAAGGGGCTTGCCCGAAATGCAAAGGTTTGGGATTTGTCAACCAGATAGATTTAGGGAAAATAATTCCCGACATGTCCAAATCCATCTATGCCGGAGCAATCTTGCCATTAGGCAGCTATAAAAACAATTTCATATTCAACCAGATTGCAGCAATTTGTGAGAATGCCGGATATTCGTTAAAAACTCCGGTAAAAGACTTGCCGGATGATGTACTCGACGATATACTGAATGGCAATGACATTAAGATAAAATATGACGGGGGAGTATCGTCAAACTACTTTGCCACGTATGACGGCATTATCAAATATATTGAAATGCAGCAAAATGATGATGAGTCGACTAAAGCTCAAAAATGGGCAGGGCAGTTCTACTCTCAAATCGTTTGCCCGGAATGTAAGGGTGCACGCTTGAATAAAGAGGCACTACATTATTATATTGATGGAAAAAACATTTTCGATTTGGCAACAATGGAAATTTCCGACCTCATGCAGTGGACCAATCAAGTAGAGAAGCAACTTTCCAATCAACAACAAGCCATTGCTCGCGAGATATTGAAGGAAATCTCAAGCCGTTTGCATTTTTTGAACGAAGTAGGACTTGATTATTTGTCGCTAAACCGCAACTCTGCATCACTGTCCGGCGGAGAAAGCCAACGAATCCGCCTGGCTACCCAAATTGGCTCACAACTGGTTAATGTCCTCTATATATTGGATGAACCAAGCATCGGTCTTCATCAGCGAGATAATGACCGACTGATTAAATCACTTAAAGAACTCCGCGATATTGGCAACACGATAATTGTCGTTGAGCATGACAAGGATATGATGCTTGAATCGGACTATATTGTAGATATTGGACCGAAAGCAGGAAGAAAAGGTGGTAATGTCGTCTTTGCTGGAACTCCAAAACAAATGCTGAACAGTGACACCATTACTGCTGATTATATAAACGGGAAACGGGAAATTCCCATTCCTCCGATTCGCCGAAAAGGTAATAGACACTTCCTTGAACTCAAAGGCTGCAAAGGCAACAACCTTAAGAATGTCGATGTCAAATTTCCGTTAGGCCTTCTATTGTGTATTACTGGAGTGTCTGGTAGCGGTAAATCTACATTGATTAACGATACCCTTCAGCCGATACTCAGCCAGAAGTTCTACAACTCGTTAAAAGAACCGCGTGAGTATAAAGAACTGCTCGGTTTGGAATATGTAGACAAAGTAGTAACTGTCGATCAGGCACCGATAGGCCGCTCACCACGATCGAATGCCGCTACATATACGGGGGTATTTTCTGATATCCGCAACATTTTTGTAGAATTGCCGGAATCAAAAATCCGTGGTTATAAGCCAGGACGTTTTTCTTTTAATGTCTTGGGGGGACGATGTGAAGCCTGCAAGGGTAACGGTTATAAATCCATCGAAATGAATTTCTTGCCCGATGTACTTGTCCCTTGTGAAGTGTGCAACGGGAAGCGATACAATCGTGAAACACTGGAGGTGCGTTTCAAAGGTAAGTCAATAGCCGATGTTCTGGACATGACTATCAATCAGGCGGTAGAATTTTTTGAAAGTTTCCCATCAATCCTCAATAAGATAAAAGTGCTGCAGGATGTAGGGTTGGGCTATATCAAATTAGGCCAACCGTCAAGCACATTGTCAGGAGGCGAAAGTCAACGGGTTAAACTCGCGGCGGAACTGTCAAAACGCGATACAGGGAACACCTTATTTATATTAGACGAACCAACTACCGGTCTTCATTTTGAAGACATAAAGATACTGCTTGGTGTATTAAACGAACTGGTAGAGCGGGGGAATACAGTGCTTGTCATCGAGCACAACATGGATGTAATAAAAAGTGCCGACTATATCATCGATATGGGCCCCGAAGGAGGTAAAAACGGCGGACAAGTCGTGGCACAAGGAACTCCTGAAGAAATTGCGGCTTCGGAAAAATCTATTACTGCTGCTTTTTTAAGAAAAGAACTTGGTAGATAGATTATAAATAAGAGGATTTCTTCATTTGGGAATCCTCTTATTTTTTATTGTTGGATTTTAAAGGTTGTTATCGCCGAAAAAAGAAAACCTCAAAAGATAGCACTGAGTGGAAATTAGACAATCAAATTAAAAATCGTATGCTGCGTAAATTCTACAATTATGAAGGGGCTGTTGCCATTCATAATTGATAATGGAATAGTCGTTCTTCAGATACACTATTTAACATAATATAAATTACAATCGCGAAAAAGAGAAATTGAAAATAGAAAAATTAACCCAAACTGGACCAGACAATGAATAAAAGTGGCAGAAAAGAAACAATACAATGTTTTTTGATGGATGAAAATTTATTTAGCGAGGAATTCGATAGCAAAAGATATAGAAGAAACAGAATGACAGTCAAACGTTTAGTTGCGAAAAATGCTGGTTTAAACCCCGTAGAATCGAAAATTTATGGCAACGACTATAATTTGTACGAACGAAACGATGGAAAACGAGTTAGCGGACCTTATAAAATTCTTCAAAACTATTATCGCTATAGAACACAACAATTTTAGAGACTCTTTTTTGCTCAACGTCAGATTTAGTTGGAGATGACACAAACTCCGATCCTGGTATAGGAAATATGCTCGGAGATTCAGATGATATACCAGGCAGACTTTCATCAGATTCAGATGTGAACATATTGCCTTCGCCAAACATAAGCCACAGCACAGATAAGTTTGGATAAATAGAATGAATCTTAGCAATTATTTCATCGCTTATTTTTTTGTTACGACCACTCAAAATTTGAGAAGCAGTTGGCCTTGGAATTTTACAATTATCCGCAAATTGTGATTTAGAAATTCCAGCAGTATCTAAAAACAGATTTAATCGCTCAACTATATCCATAAGCATGACATCTTTTGTATTTGCAAATGTAAAACAAAAAATTCACAACGCCAAATATATCTGTTTATTTTTACGAATTTGCATTCACAAACTATATATAACCATCCTCAAGACATGTCGCTGGATGATTAAACACTTGCTTTAAGTTTAATATTACAACTCACATGTTATTAGTTATATGCACTATTTATAATAATGCATGTAATGTATTGGGCAAAATGCACGAAACAATAGCAGCATTGCTTTAAGTCTAATAATATAATTAATTGGTTTTTGTGCGATTATATCCTATGTTAATTATTCTATAGATTAAACTATTGTTGTGAATTCGTGTTTGTATACCGCAAATTATGGAATTTGCAATTCATACATTGGCCACAAATTTACATTTGCAAACACATCAACGGACCGTAATAATTTGCGTTTTCAAACTATTCAAATGCAAATCGTTGCAGTTTCAAAATCAACTACCCTACTTTCTTCTTTTAAAAAGATTCAAGAAAACAGCCCTTCCCCTATCCTATTTTGGCGATTCATGAGAATTCGATAAATCCTTGGTAAGTCCTGATGCGTCCCAAATATTGAATTCTCCAGCAGTTGTGAAAAAAAAATGCCAGCGCATAATTCTGTCTGGCATAAAAAAGAGGTCCACCCAAGAAATGGATGAACCTCTTAAATATAGTTTATAACGAATCTACTATTTATACATTTCCAAAGATTCTGCTACAAAGCTATTGATAAACTTAGCATGTTTCTCAACTTCTGCTTCCGCATAATTGATATAAACATTAGCGGATTTCTCAAAGCGTTCGTTGCGAGTTGCATCAAACAGAAGCAAATATCCCATAATAATATGTCCTGCCATTTCTACCAAACGACGAGCCTGGAAGTCTACATATTCTGTATTCTTTACTTCTGTTACTTTATTAACGGCAGCCTCGTACAACGATGTCATAGCAACTAAGCGTTCTTTGAGTGCGTTCAGGCTCTCTGCATATTCCAGTTCATTATATGCTTTGATTTGATTCAAATAAGTGCCTGTTGTGACGTGGCGAATTGCAGCTACCACCTGAAGCTGTGTTGTACCTTCATAGATAGAAGTAATACGGGCATCACGATAGATTCGTTCGCAAGCATAGTCTTTCATAAATCCAGAACCACCATGTACCTGAACTGCATCATATGCATTCTGGTTACAGAATTCACTGCCCATACCTTTTGCAACCGGCGTAAAGGCATCAGCCAGGCGTTGGTACTTCTTCATTTCCGCACGTTCTTCCGGAGTCAAGCTGCGTTCTTTGGCAATATCTTCATACACTTTGTACATATCAACAAATCGTGTTGTTTCGTACAACAAACTGCGTGAAGCATCCAATTTAGCCTTCATCAATGAAACCATTTCATAAACAGCCGGGAATTCAATGATAGCCTTACCGAACTGTTTGCGGTCATTTGCATATGCAAGAGCTTCTCTGTATGCAGCTTCACTAACACCTACTGACTGTGCAGCAATACCCAAACGGGCACCATTCATCAAAGCCATTACATATTTAATCAAGCCCAATTTACGAGAGCCACAAAGTTCAGCTTTCGCATTCTTGAATACAAGTTCACAAGTTGGGGACCCTTTGATACCCATCTTGTTTTCAATGCGACGAACTGTCACACCGCCATCGTTTTTGTCATAGATAAACATAGACAAACCACGGCCGTCATGGCTACCTTCTTCTGAACGAGCAAGAACCAATGCAATATGTCCATCACCGTTAGTGATAAAACGTTTAACACCGTTCAATCTCCATGTGCCGTCTTCTTCATTGTATGTAGCCTTTAGCATAACTGCCTGCAAGTCGCTACCGGCATCCGGCTCTGTCAAGTCCATTGCCATTGTTTCACCGGCGCATACACGGGGCAAGAAACTCATCTTCTGATCTTCATCAGCGAATTCATAGATAGTTTCAGCGCAATCCTGCAAGCCCCAAATATTTACGAAACCTGCATCTGCACGGCTCACCATATCAGCTGCCATAATATATGGAACAGCAGAGAAGTTCAAGCCATTGTAACGACGAGGAAGCGAAATACCCATCAAACCGGCCTTCACCAATGCATCAAGGTTCTTTTGTGTGCCTTTTGCGTAAACAACGCGACCGTCAACAACATGAGGACCTTCATGGTCAACATCCTCTGCATTGGCAGCAACGATTTCACCAGAAATTTCACCGGCAATTTCGAGGACTTTTTCATAGGAATCCATTGCGTCTTCGAAATTCATCGGTGCGTAGTCGTATTTTTCCGCGTCTGTATAATTTCTTTCTTTGAGTTCGACAATCTTCTGCATCAAAGGATGCGTCAAGTGATGTCTAAGATCTGGGTTATCTGTATAAAAATTAGCCATTGTCCGAAAATTTTACTTAGAATTCTTTTTGTAGTACTTAATCAATGACGGAATAACCTCTTCCAAGTTGCCGGTTATCACGTAGTCGGCAATTGTGTTAATCGGAGCATCCGGGTCATTGTTGATTGAAATAATGATAGAACTGTCCTGCATACCGGCAATATGTTGGATTTGTCCGGAAATACCGCAGGCAATGTATAGTTTCGGATGGACAGTCACACCTGTCTGACCAATTTGACGTTCATGTTCAGTAAAACCAGCATCGACAGCTGCGCGAGAAGCTCCTACCTCTGCACCAATCGTTTCTGCCAATTGATACAGCAAGTTGAAGTTTTCCTTGCTACCAACACCATAACCACCGGCTACGATAATCGGAGCATTCTTGATGTTGATTTTTGACTTGGCGATATGACGGTCGATGATAGTTACAACATAATCTGTTTCAGCGATATATTTCTTCGGATCCAGATTTACGACTGTACCTTTGTAGTTTGCATCGTAAATTTCCTTTTTCATCACACCCTCACGCACTGTAGCCATTTGAGGACGACATTCAGGGTTTACAATTGTTGCAACAATATTACCACCAAATGCCGGACGAATCTGCATAAGCAGGTTTTCATAAATCTTACCAGTCTTCGGATCTTTATGATCACCGATTTCCAACGAAGTACAGTCGGCAGTCAAACCACTGTGAAGTGAAGACGATACGCGAGGACCCAAATCACGGCCGATGCAAGTTGCGCCCATAAGGCAAACTTGTGGATTGATTTCCTTAAACAGATTAATCAACGCTGAAGCGTGTGGCAGCGATGTGTAAGGATAAAGTCTTTTGTCCTCAAATTTGTAGACAACATCAACGCCATACGGGAATATCTGATTTTCAACATTCTCCAAATTGTCACCCAACACAATGGCTTCCAATTTGACGCCAAGCTGGCTAGCCAAAGAACGGCCTTTTGTAAGCAATTCCAAACTTACATCTGCAATATTGCCGTCTTCGTATTCGCAATATACGATTAGATTATTATTGTCAGTCATAACTTTTGCTTTTTAATAAATTACTGTTAGCCAATTGTGTGATTAGTGATTAATTCCTTTATCAAATCTTCCAAGGCTTCTTGATCTCGACCGTCCAATCGTTTGCTTTCCTTTGCTTGGAACACAACGTTGACGATACCTTTTACTTTTGTCGGAGAACCGGCCAAACCGATCTGAGCCGGATCTGCATCAACATAAGCCGCACTCCATTCTTTCAACTCCAAATATGGACGAGCATCTACAATTGCAGCCATTTCTGGCGACAATGCAGCTTTTTCACTCGGGGTAACAGCATATTTATATTTTTGGATACGACGTGCATTTCTCGGACGACATTCGTCTGCAGAACCGTTAACAGTAATTACCAACGGCATCGGAGCTACCAACGTTTCAACACCGGATTCCAAACGACGAGTTACTGTAACTTTTCCGTCTGCTACATTTTCGATTTTTTCTGCATATGTAATTTGAGGCAAATGCAATTTTTCAGCAACTTGAGGGGCAACTTGAGCTGTATCACCGTCGATAGCCTGGCGACCGGCAATAATCAAATCAAATTGTCCGATTTTACGGATTGCTGCGGACAATGCATAAGAAGTAGCCAAAGTATCAGCACCGGCAAATGCTCTATCTGTCAATACAATACCTCCATCAGCACCACGATATACAGCTTCACGGATAATTTCAGCTGCACGAGGAGGACCCATTGTCAAAATTGTAATAGTGGTATCAGGATTTTGCTCTTTGATTTGTAGGGCTTGTTCCAATGCGTTCAAGTCTTCCGGGTTAAAAATCGCAGGCAATGCGCTACGATTGATTGTTCCGTCTTCCTTCATCGCATCTTTTCCTACATTACGAGTATCTGGCACTTGTTTAGCCAGCACAATTATATTAAGACTCATAATTAAAAAGATATTTAATGTTGTTTGTTCTTCTCTTTTAAGTTTGTAAACTTTCGCAAAGGTAACGAAATTACCAAATGAAACAAACCGTTTTGCAATTATTCACGAAAAACGAAACGGACAGAACATCCAGTACTGCCCGTTTCTTTCAATTATTCCGATAAAATTATTTCTTCTCAGAAGTTGCTTTCGCCTCCCAGCCTAATGCACTGGCACCAAGCACTGCGGCATCGCTTTCTTTCAATTCTGACAACAGAATCTTAACCTTGCCCTTAAATACAGACAATGTATTTCTGTCCATAGATTCCTTCAACGGTTTCATCAGCACATCGCCCGATTTTGCCAAACCTCCAAACAGGATAATAGCTTCAGGGCTTGAGAATGTGATGAAGTCTGCAAGCGCTTCGCCGAGAATATTGCCAGTGAACTCGAATACATCACGAGCCAATTTATCTCCGGCTACAGCTGCATCATAAACATCCTTTGAAGTGATAGAATCAACGTCCAATGAACGGAGAAGAGATGGTTCGCCTGCTCTTGCATCCAAGAATTCACGAGCTGTACGTGCCACGCCAGTAGCAGATGCATAAGTTTCCAAACATCCTGTTCTACCACAACCGCACATACGGCCGTTGTTTCTCTTCATGATTACATGGCCCAATTCTCCGGCGAAACCGTCGTGACCATATACCATCTGACCATTGACAACGATACCGCTACCAACACCTGTTCCGAGAGTAATCATGATAAAATCTTTCATACCTCTTGCAGCACCGTAAGTCATTTCACCGATAGCTGCTGCGTTAGCGTCATTTGTAATGGCTACAGGAATACCGAATTTTTCGGAAACCAAGTCAGCCAAAGGTATTGGAGTCGGCCAAGGCAAATTCACACCATCGGAAATGATTCCAGTGAAATAGTTTGCATTAGGTGCACCGATACCGATTCCGGCAATCTTATCAGTGGCATCGTTAGTTTCAATCAATTTTGTCAGCTCTTCGTGGAGCTCATTGATATAATCTTCGATTTTTGAATGCTTCTGTGTCTTAATAGAACTGCTCGCCAACACTGTACCACGAGCATCTACGATACCAAAGACGGTATTTGTTCCGCCTATGTCAATACCAACAACATAAGGTTTACTCATAATATTTGTTTTTAAGATAGTTTTTAATTATAGTTTTCGACAAAGTTAAAACGAATCCTTTAATTCTAAAAGGTTTTCAACGATTAATTTTTATATAATCCAAATTATTGTCCTATCTTTACACGAAAAAATAAGAGTCTATGAACAATTTTCATGATTTGATATTCAACCGAAGAAGTATTCGTAAATATACTGACGAAGAGATTTCTCCCGAAAACGTTAAACAAATACTTGAAGCGGCGTTAGTTGCACCATCTTCAAAAAGTAAAATGCCTTGCCAATTTGTGGTGGTCGAAAACAAGTCTACCCTTGCTTCTTTGGCAAAATGCAAGGATTTTGGAGCAAAGCCCATTGAAAAATGTTCTTTGGCTGTTGTTGTGACTGCCGATCCGCTTGTCAGTGACGTGTGGGTGGAAGACGCCTCTATTGCCGCGATAATGATGCAGCTTCAAGCTCAGGATTTAGGTTTGGGAAGCTGTTGGATACAAGTTCGAGAACGATATAGCGAAGACGGTTCTTCCGCAGAAGAATATGTAAAAGAACTGCTTTCCATCCCTCCCGACATCCGGGTTCTGTGTATTCTTTCGTTCGGCCATAAAAATGAAGAACGGAAACCCTACGAACAGGATCAGTGTAAATGGGAAAAAATTCATATCGAAAAATGGAAGGAACTCGAATAAATGATGTCGTAATAATCGGCTCTGGAAATGTTGCACACCACTTGGCAATGGCATTGTCCAAAGTGGTCAGGATCAAGCAAATTTTCAGTCGGAACAAACAAAATGCTGCAATTCTTGCTGAAAAAATCGGAGAGACATGTACTCCAATTGATAGCGTCAACGAATTACAAAATGCAGATGCCTATATCATTAGCATTAAAGACGATGCGATAGCTCCTTTCCTGCAATCTGTGCCACAAAATTGTAGAAATGCTATCTGGCTCCACACATCCGGAAGTATCGGCCGGGATATTTTTGACGGTTTCAACTCACGGAACGGCGTTTTTTACCCTCTCCAAACTTTTTCAAAAGCCGTAACTCTCGATATAAAAGAAGTTCCTTTTTTTATAGAAGGATCAAATACTGAAACAGAAGAGATGGCAATGGAACTTGCCAAACGTATTTCCGATAATGTCCATCATGCTGACAGTGAATTGAGAGGAAAACTTCATGTAGCTGCCGTTTTTGCCTGCAATTTTGCAAATCACATGTACACACTTGCAGATGACTTGTTGAATGAAAATGGATTGCCCTTCTCCGTATTGGCTCCATTAATAAAAGAAACGGCAAGAAAAATCTCAACTACAACCCCTGACAAGGCTCAAACTGGTCCTGCGGTCAGAGGTGACATGGGCATTATTGAAAAGCATCTTTCGATGATACACGACAAGTTCAAAAAAGAATTGTATAAAACCATTTCAATGGATATATTGAAACGATATAACAACTAACTTATGAGTGGAATACCTTACGATTTAAACAAGATAAAAGCATTTGCCTTTGACGTCGACGGTGTTTTGTCTCCGTCAACCATTCCAATGCATATCTCCGGGGAGCCAATGAGAATGGTCAATATTAAAGACGGTTACGCTATTCAGTTGGCCGTTAAAATGGGTTATCCTGTTGCCATTATCACAGGCGGCAAAACGGAAGCCGTTAGAAAACGGTTTGAGGGTCTTGGCGTTAAAGATATCTTTTTAGGAGCAAGTGCAAAACTCCCGATTTATGAAGAATGGCTGAATAATCATGGACTGTCAGACGAAGAAGTCATGTATATGGGTGACGACATTCCCGACATTGAAATAATGCAAAGGGTTGGTCTTGCCGTTGCTCCGCGTGATGCGGCAATCGATGTTCTTGAAATAGCGCAATATATATCACCTTATGATGGTGGTATGGGATGTGGCCGTGAGGTCATCGAACAGGTTTTACGCGTACAAAATAAATGGATGTGCGATAAAAAAGCATTTGGTTGGTAATTTTTATCATTAGTGTCCCGTTAAAATGGGACGAGTTAAACAATTAATCAAATAGCCCCGGAATA
>UQUV01000053.1 GCA_900544305.1 uncultured Porphyromonadaceae bacterium | reverse complement strand
CGACCGACTTACGTCCCCAAAATCAATGTCTTCAAATTTTTGTCATGTACTTAAGGTTTGGGCAATAATAGTCTATCCTTCTTTGATGATTGTTCAAAGGGGGAGTAGTTCTTTTGTTTTAAAAATGCTGTGAAGTTTATTCTTTGTTATTCTTTTTCATCTGTTCGTATTTATATTTTAATACCGCTTTTTCTTCGATGAGCTGCTCGATTTTTTGATCTTTTTCTCTTAGATAGTTGATGATTTCCTTTGTAGAGTTTTCTGTTAATACACTTTCATCCTTAGGGCTTTTGATCATTTCTCCTTCTCCGGTAATGAGCCATTCGATATTGAGCCAATCAAATGTTTGAGAAATCTTATAGATTAGCTCATAGCCAGGATTATTCCGTTTTTGAATGACAATTCCTCGAATTGTTTGATCGCCAACTCCGATTTTTTTGGCGAAAGAAGCGACATTTAAGCCCTCATGTTCAATTACTTGTTGTAGCCGGTCTATGATATTCATACATTTATATAAAATAATCAAAGAAATATTTTGTAATATCAAAAATTTGTTTGATATTTGCAAAGGTTTTTAGTTATTGTATATGTAAAGATACAACAAAAAAACTGGATATTTCTGAGTGTGGTTAATAGTTAAAATGAATTAGAAACTATTGTTTTATTTTTTAATAATTACTAAGTATGAACAAACGTTTTTTGAAAGTAGCGTTTCTTTGTTTAGTGGCTTGTTCAGTATCTGCATCATTTACGAGCTGTAAGGACTATGATGAGGATATTAACAGCTTACGTCAAGAAACCTCAGGATTGAGTGGTCAGCTTAGTGCATTGGAAGAAGCACTGAACTCGACCAAAACCGATGTCCAAAATGCACAAAAGGCAGCGGATGATGCTATGGCTCAGGCAAAGGCTGCTGCTGACGCGGCGAAGGCAGCACAATCAACGGGGGATGCTGCTAAGGCTGCAGCAGAAGCAGCTAATGCTGAAGCTTTGGCTGCAAAAGCTTTGGCTGAAGAAGCAAAGGCAGCTGCTGCAAAAGCTAAAGAGGAAGCAATTGCAGAAGCTATCGCTCAGTGTAAGGAATTGATGGCATCCACAGTTTCACAGGATGAGTTTAACCAGAAAATTTCAGAGCTGAATGGCAAAATTGAAGGAATTCAAACAGGGTTGAGTATTCTGGAAAAAACTGTAGCCGATATTAATAAGCAGGTCAGCGATTTGGCTAAGTGGCAGTCTACTGTCGATACTCAGTTGAAGGCTTTGGAAAATTTGCAGAGCGAGGTAGAAAGCATGAAGAGTGACATTGACAGTGTTGTGTCTGATCTTGAAGCTTTGACTGGTACTGTTGGTGGTTTGTCTGATGATTTGAATGCTTTGAAAGCTACTGTTGACGGCATGAATGAAACTATCGATGGTTTGAAGGAACTTATCGATGGCAAAGCTACTCCTGCTGATATTGATGCGGCTATCAATGAATTGGATACAGAGATTCGAAAATACGTTGATGGTAAATTTGATGCTATCAATGTTGCATTAGACTCATTACAGGATCAATTGGATGCCCTTCAGTCTAATATTAATACTGTTAAGGATGTGCTTACTTTCCGTTTGACAAGCTTGTCTTTGATTCCTTCCGAGTATCAAGGGGGAATTCCAACAATGTCTTTCTTTACATTGCATTACTATGAAAAGCAATATAACAAGACAAAGCATGAATGGGAGGTTATTCAAGGGAAAGATCCAATCATTGTTGACAATGAGAAGACTTTTGTTGAATATTGGGTTAATCCAAGCAAAATCACTAAGGATTATCTGAAATCTGTACAATTTGTAACTTCTACTGCTACAACTCGTGCGGGGTCTTTAATAGAAACTACTGGAGATTTTGAAATCACAGATAGCAAACTGAGGGTGTATGCGAAAAAAACTTCAACTGGAAGTTTGGACCCAACTAATCCAAATACGATTAATATCTTTGCGTTGAAAGCTGTTTTGGCAGATAAGAGCCTAACGGAAGATGAAATTAAAAATGGAGCAGATATTGCTGTCTATTCTGAATATGCGAAGTTTACAGAACAGGTTTTCACTCCGTTTATTGCTAAACGCAATCAGGAAACCGGTATAACAGATCCTTCAAATACATATTATAGCTACTCAGAAGTATATGGCGCTGGTGAAGGTGCCAATATTGCTACAGACGTTGTCTATAATGAGGTGTTTGATTTGAATGACATTGTTGGTGTCGCTTATGGTGTGAATAGCACGATGGATCTTGATTATCTGAAATCTTTTGGTGTGACATTCCGCTATGCTGCTCAGGATTTGGATTCGTATGAATTGGGTGCATCTAAAACTGACCAACAGAAATTTGTTACAACTGATATGTATGGACATGTTCAGGCAAAAACATTGACAGGAGAGGGTGACAAGAAGTCTGCGATTGGCAAAGAACCAATTGTGCGAGTTCAAATGGTTGATACTCTTCGTGGTAATAAAAACCGTGTTTTGGATGAACGATATTTTAAGATTCGTTTCGTAGCTGAAAAACTTGCTGATAAGAATATCGAATACAATTATGTGAAACCGATAGTCTTGACGGGTTGCTCGACCGATTATTCTACATCCGAGTTCACATGGGATGTGATGACAAAGGTTGTGCTTGAACAATTGGGTATGTCGTTCGATGAATTCTCAAAAGTTTATACCAACAATACGTGGAATGGTAGTGGTAAGGTAACTGTAGACTTTGATGAGATTTCAGCCGGTTCAGCTCCTCTTGTTTGGACATTGTCGAATGATGATATCAAAGAAATCCCGCAAAGCAATCCAAGTAAAGTATTTACTGGCAAACTTACGTTCAGTGATCCAAATGGATTGAACCCGAATATTATTCTTACATTGAAGGTGACGGTTCGTGTCGATGTTCCTGCGTTTGCCGGTTATGTAGCTTCTTTGTGGACAAATAATAATACGGTTTATGAATTGGCACCGGTTCGTTATGACGGTCAGGGTGCAAGACAAGTTAAATATTCAAACAACTTGTTGTCTGGTTTCAATTTGATTGACAATACCTATTTGCTGACTACGTTCAAGGAAAATCCTTGTCGTGTGTGGGAAATGCAATTTAGCAATGCAAACCAACCAGAAGGTTATGCTCCGGCTTCTAAGACTCCGGCTTTGAATAACAGTGGGTATTCATTGAAGAAAGGAGGCTCAGCTGCTGCTACATTGGCTTATGCTGCTGGACATACTGTTTGGGGTGCAGGTAATATGACTGATGTGACATTTAATTTGACAAAGAATGCCGTAGGTAAAGAACTTGTTGGTAAGCGTGTTAATGTTACCGTTTGGGCTAAGATTAACGAATACAACACATATCAAATTGGTTCTTACTATATATCAATTCTTGAACCGTTCAAGTTTACGATGACAGATCCTAAAGATGCATTTGTTGATGCACAAAGTTCAGGTTCTACCGTAAATGTAGAGGGTGCATATAAAGTAGAAGAAGTCAAAGGTGGTGTCGTTGAAATTGGCAAGCCGATTGCAAGCTATTACGGTCTGAGTGTAAGATGGGATGTTGCTAATACTAAGATCGGTATGAAAGAAGAGGGTGGCAATGTCGTTGTGGATGACAACTTGACAGGTGAAAGTGCAAACGCACTGAAGTTGTCTGAGGCATTAACTGATGCGAGCGTTGTTTATAAGTCTGGTAACCTCGTATTCACACACAAAGGTGGCGACTTGATCCATCAGTCTTGTAATGTGTTTGTTCCGGTTGTGTTCACTCACGAATGGGGTACTCATACGGAATATGTTAAGATTCGTTTGAATCCTGCAGAATAATTACTGATAAATAGTTTCTTGTTCAATTAGAGCGCGCTTGCCTAAAGAGCGCGCTCTTTTTCTTAAAAATAACCGCTTATGAAAAGATTTAATTTTTTGTCGATTTTCGGAGCAGCATTGTTGGTTGGCGCTAATGTTGCCAATGCTCAGGATGCTGAAAGTTTGTCCAAGGCTCAACTCGATAACGAGTTCCATCCACATTGGACTTTGAATTTGCAGGCAGGTGCCGCCTATACTTTGGGCGAAGGCTCCTTTGACGAGTTGTTGTCACCTTCTGCTGCAATCTCAGCCACTTACCAGGCTTTGGATTGGTTGGGTGTGCGTGTGGGAATTTCCGGATGGCAGGCTAAAGGTGCAGTTGTCTATCCTTTCCAAGCATATAAGTTTAATTATTTGCAGGGAAATGTAGATGCTGTGTTCGATTTGGCCAATATCTTTAGTTCCTATAATCCGAAAAGAGTTGTCAATCCATACATCTTTCTTGGTGTAGGTGGAAATGGCGCTTTTAATAATGATGAAGCGGTTGGAATAGCCGGTACTGACAAGAGTGCGCTGCAATATCTTTGGCGTGATAATCAATTCTCGTTTGTTGGTAGAGGCGGTTTAGGTGTTGCTTTTCGTGTTTCGAGTCGGGTGGATTTGAATTTGGAGGCTAATGCAAATATTTTGTCCGATAAGTTCAATTCAAAGAAGGCTGAAAATCCAGACTGGCAGTTTAATTTACTATGTGGTGTTTCTATTCGATTGGGTAAAGATAAGAAATCACAGCCGCAGCCGGTTGCTGAAGAAGAGCTTCCTTTGCCTGTTGCAGAGCAGAAGCAGGAAGAAGCCATGCCATTGGTGGAAGCTGCAAAAGAGTCTAATGTGCCAGCCGAAGAGGCTGTTGCTGAAAAGATAACTCGCAATGTAATCTTCTCGCTGAATTCTGCAAAGGTCCTCAGTTCGCAATTGCCGGTGGTTGATGAAATTGTCGAAATGTTGGAAAAAGATGGAAGTTTGAAGGTGCTTGTTACCGGATATGCTGACAAGCAGACGGGTACGGCTGATTATAATATGAAGATTTCAAGAAAACGTGCCGATGCGGTGAGACAGGCCTTGGTTGACAAGGGTGTTTCTTCCAGTCGGATTATTGTTTCTTCAAAGGGTGATACAGAACAACCTTTTTCTACTCCACAAGAGAATAGGGTTTGTATTTGCATAATTGATACTGATCAACACTGAGTAAATTTAATTTTGCAGAATTGTCAAATTCTTTAGGGAAGTTTAGACAGCAAGTGGTATGTATCCTTATGAATATAGTGGGTTAGACATATTTGTATAGGAGTCCGATTGCATACCAACATAATCAGGGCGGTTTGTGATAAATCGCTCTGTTTTTTTATTTCTGCACGATGTTTTAATGCGTAGCAAAATGCAATGAGAAGTGCGTGTTTGTTATAATTTTGTTATTTCGGGAATAAATGTGGTGAAAAAATGTAAACCGCGTTTAAACTTTGTTTATACGATGAAAAAAGTTGGTGAAAAAAGTATGTTGTAAAACATAATACTATATCTTTGTACCAGTTTTTCATGGTATTAAATTTTAAGGTGAGAAGGTTATTAGTCGTGAGATTAGTAACTTTTTTTATGTATATACCTATTTGTGTTGCAAAACATAGAAAATAATTATCTGAAGAGAATAATATATGTTACTTTTGTCACAGCTAAAAAATAGGATTAAAGTAGTGTTACCATTATTGTCGGATTCCTTAGCCGATGATAATGTGCTATTAAATAAAAATCTTAGTTGTTGTTACAAGGGTAATAGTGAATTGGAATAGCAGGAAAGGGGAGAATCGAGATTTTTTTCTTCTTTCCTGCTATTTTCGTTTATATACAAAAATAGCGGAGCTTTTTAACTCCGCTATCCTATAATGCAATTGTTGTTTATCTGTTTCGATACATTTCCTCGTAATACTTTTCGTAGTCGCCGGAGGTGATGTTGTCCATCCATTCCTGGTTGTCGAGGTACCAGCGTACGGTTTTTTCGATGCCTTCCTCGAATTGGAGCGACGGTTCCCAACCGAGCTCTTTCTGAAGCTTGGTGGAGTCGATGGCGTAGCGCATGTCGTGGCCGGCACGGTCGGTAACGTAGGTGATGAGGTCCATGTCCTCGCCTTCCTTACGGCCGAGCAGACGGTCAACAGTGTTGATTACTACCTTGATGATGTCGATGTTCTTCCATTCGTTGAAGCCGCCGATGTTGTAGGTTTCGGCTACCTTACCTTCATGGAATATCAGGTCGATGGCGCGTGCGTGGTCAACTACATAGAGCCAGTCGCGAACGTTTTCGCCTTTGCCGTAAACCGGAAGCGGCTTGCGCTGGCGGATATTGTTGATGAACAGCGGAATCAGCTTTTCAGGGAACTGATAAGGTCCATAGTTGTTCGAGCAGTTGGTCACGATGGTCGGCATGCCGTAAGTGTCGTGGAAGGCACGCACAAAGTGGTCGCTCGATGCCTTTGAAGCTGAATACGGGCTGTGCGGGTTGTATTTCGTGTCTTCGTAGAAGAAGTCCTTGCCGTAGGCGAGGTGGTGTTCCGATGAAGAGGCTGTGGTAGAGAACGGCGGCTTGATGCCTTCCGGATTCGTCATTTCCAATGCGCCGTAGACTTCGTCGGTGGAGATGTGGTAGAAGCGCTTGCCTTCGTATTTTTCAGGTAGCGATTCCCAGTAGAGTTTCGCTGCCTGGAGCAGGCTCAGCGTTCCCATCACATTGGTGCGTGCGAAAGTGAACGGGTCCTTGATGGAACGGTCGACGTGGCTTTCAGCTGCCAGGTGGATGATGCCGTCAACGTTGTGCTCCTTCATTAGCGATAGGATAGTGTCGAAATCGCAGATGTCGGCCTTTACGAACGTGTAGTTCGGCTTGTCCTCAATGTCCTTGAGGTTGGCAAGGTTGCCGGCGTAGGTCAGTTTGTCGAGGTTGATGATATGATAATCGGGATATTTGTTGACGAAAAGACGTACAACGTGTGAGCCGATGAAGCCGGCACCGCCGGTGATGATGATATTTCTTTTGAAGTTGCTCATTATTCCATGTTTCTTAGGTTGTTCATACAAACTTTCAGCGAGTCGGTCCAGTAGGGGACAACGGTGCCGAAAGTGGCTTTGATTTTTGTCTTGTCGAGCACGGAATAGCTCGGGCGCACTACCTTCGACGGGAATTCGTCGCTGTGGCAAGGCTGAATGTCGCATTGCGTGTTGCCTGCATATTCGGCTATCATCTTTGTGAAGTCGAACCACGAGCATACACCTTCGTTGGAGTAGTGGTAAATGCCGTCGTTGCCTTCGTACTTGCGGTTTTCAACGATGTCGAAGATGGCGAGCGCAAGGTCGTAGGCATAAGTCGGTGTGCCCACCTGGTCGAACACCACTTTTAACTGAGGTTTCGTTGCCGTAAGGTTGAGCATCGTTTTCAGGAAGTTCTTTCCGAATTCGCTGTAGAGCCAAGCCGTGCGGATGATGATGTGGCGGCAGCCGGAAGCAATGATTGCCTGTTCGCCGTGAAGTTTTGTCACGCCGTAGACACCTGTCGGGTTGGCCGGTTCGTCTTCCTTGCAAGGTGTGTTGTTCTTTGTTCCGCCGAACACATAGTCGGTTGACACGTGAACGAGCAGACCATCGTTCTTCTTCATTGCCACTGCCAGATTTTCGGCAGCCTTTGCGTTGAGGATTTCAGCAAATTCGCTGTCGTCCTCTGCCTTGTCGACGTTTGTATAGGCGGCGCAGTTGATGATGATTTTCACGTCATTGTCCATTACCATCTTTTCCACTGCTTCGGCATTGGTGATGTCGAGTTCCGCTACGTCGGTAAAAATGTAGTTGTCGGCGCTGTTTTTTGCAACGATACGCATTTCGTTGCCGAGTTGTCCGTTTGCGCCGGTTACAAGTATATTCATCGTTTAATAAAGTTTTTCGTTAAAGTCAAACAGCCAATCAGCGTCTTTCAGGCGGCTGTGGTGGCGGTCTTTTTCAGAAAGAATCACCTTTTCGGCCGGCAGACGCCAGTCGATGCCGAGGTCAGGATCGTCCCATGCGAGTGCGCCTTCCGATTGCGGGGCATAGAAGTTGTCGCACTTGTATTGGAAAATCACTTCATCGGTAAGCACGCTGAAGCCGTGGGCAAAGCCGCGCGGAATGAAGAACTGGCGGTGGTTGTCCTCAGTCAGTTCAACGGCCACATGCTGTCCGAATGTCGGAGAACCCTTGCGGATGTCGACTGCCACGTCGAGCACGGCACCTTTGATGACGCGCACCAGTTTTGACTGTGCATAAGGCGGTTTCTGGAAATGCAGACCGCGAAGCACGCCGTAGCTTGACTTGCTTTCATTGTCCTGTACGAACACCGTGTTGCACACTTTTTCCTGGAATTCGCGTTGTGAGAATGATTCAAAAAAATATCCCCGCTCATCGCGGAAAATGCGCGGTTCGATAATTACCACGCCCTCTATGTTTGTTTTGATTACTTCCATATTGTTTATGTCAAAATTAATCGAGATTACTTTTTCCGTAACGCTCCAACTCATCGATAACCTTCAGCAGATATTGTCCGTACTGGTTTTTAATCATCGGCTGGGCGAGCTCTCGCATCTTGTCGGCTGTAATCCAGCCTTTTCGGAAGGCAATGCCTTCAAGGCAGGCAATTTTCAGTCCCTGACGCTTTTCGATGACTTCCACATAAGTGGACGCTTCAGCCAAAGAATCATGTGTGCCCGTATCGAGCCAAGCAAAGCCACGTTCCAAAGTCTGTACTTTCAATTCCTTATCTTCGAGGAAACGTTGGTTGACAGATGTAATTTCCAGTTCTCCGCGAGCCGACGGCTTGATGCTTTTAGCTACTTCAACGACTTTATTCGGATAGAAATATAGACCAACAACGGCATAATTGGATTTTGGCTGTGCCGGTTTCTCTTCGATTGACAGACAGTTGCCGTCGTTGTCGAATTCTGCAACGCCATAGCGTTCAGGGTCGCTTACCCAATAGCCGAACACGGTGGCTTTTTGTTCTTTTTCTGCTGAATATACGGCTTCGTGGAGCAGTTTTGTCAGTCCGTTACCGTGAAATATGTTGTCACCCAGAACCAGGCAGACCGAGTCATTGCCAATAAATTCCTCACCAATCAGGAATGCCTGGGCCAGTCCGTCGGGAGATGGTTGTTCGGCATATTCAAAGCGCACACCGAAATCCGAGCCGTCGCCCAAAAGGCGTTTGAATCCCGGCAAATCGCAGGGCGTGGAGATGATGAGTATTTCGCGGATACCCGCCATCATCAGTACCGAGATGGGATAATAAATCATCGGTTTGTCGAACACAGGCAGCATCTGTTTGCTGACGCCTTTTGTGATTGGGTAAAGTCTTGTTCCCGAACCACCGGCTAAAACGATTCCTTTCATATCGTTGGTTGGTTTAGTTTTTTGTAGCTTGTTGTTGCTTTTATGTTCAGAGTAGTGTTCATAGAGAAAACCCTCCAATTTCACAAAGTTACGGAAATTTTCCGGATAACGCGTGTTTTATGTGATTTTGTGAGTGAACTCGTCACCTTATAAATTGCAAATTGAGAAAAACAGGACAATTTTTGATTCGTTTTTTTAGACGGGTTTCGCACTTTTTTTGTAATAAACCGTTGCACTCAAGGATTTTTTTGTAAGTTTGTCCGTTGAAATTTTGTTTATTTCTTAATGAAAGCCACTTCGTTTTGCTTGTTTGGTGAGGGGTGGCGTGAATGGAATGTTTATGAAAACAGGACCGATAGGAGTGTTTGATTCGGGTTACGGCGGTTTGACCATCTTGTCAGAAATCAGAAAAAGTTTGCCCGAATATGATTATATCTATTTAGGTGACAATGCGCGTGCGCCTTATGGCAGCCGCTCGTTTGACGTTGTCTACAAGTTTACGCTACAGGCTGTACGCTATCTTTTCAGTCAAGGTTGCCAGTTGGTTATTCTGGCTTGCAATACGGCTTCGGCGAAGGCTTTGCGTACTATCCAGCAGAACGATTTGCCTAAAATTGATCCAAAGCGCAGGGTGCTTGGCATTATCCGTCCGACGGTGGAGATGCTTGGCGAAGTGTCGAAAAGCGGCGAAGTCGGCATATTGGGAACTGCCGGTACAATTCAGAGCCAGAGCTATCCAATGGAGATTGAAAAGATGTATCCTTCGTTCCGCACTTACGGACAGGCGTGTCCGATGTGGGTGCCTTTGGTTGAATATCAGGAATCGAATTCTGACGGGGCCGATTATTTTGTGGAAAAATATGTCCGTGAACTTTTTGCTCAGTCAAAGGGCATTGATACCGTCATTCTGGGCTGTACCCACTATCCGTTGCTGTATTCCAAAATCATGAAATATATGCCGGAAGGCGTGACCGTTATCCGTCAGGGCCATATCATAGCCGAAAGTCTGAAGGATTATTTGCGCCGCCATCCGGAAATGGACGAACGTTGCGGAAAGGGTGGCAGTTGCCGTTATCTGACAACCGAGTCGGCTGAAAAATTCTGTTCGATGGCTTCCGTGTTTCTTGACGAGCCGGTAGAAGTAGAACAGATAGAACTGGTTTAAAGCAGAAAAATTGAAATGATAAAATAAAAGTGTTATGAGTAAGATGTTTAGAAAAGTATTGATGAGTGCGGCTGTTCTGTCGTCAGTCGCTTTTGTGTCGTGCGACAAAAATGAGCCCGACAATACGTTGACAGTGGATATGGTGTATTCTCAATTTGAATACAATGAAAGTGGAGTGTGGAAAGAATGCTTGAATCCTGACATGGGTGATGTGACTTGCCAGAATGTGCAGTTCTCACATCAGGGCGTCGCTTCTGAATATGGAAATTACTGGTTCGGTTTCTGTCCGAGCCGTTCGCAGGATATGGCTGACTATTCAGACGGAAACTGGTTGGAACATCAGTGGAACGTGATGAGTGGCGGCGGTGTTTCGGGTGTCGGCACTCCGTATCTTGTAGCTTGCTGGAACACCATGGACTCGATGGATGATCCGGAAGCTTCGTCGTTGCGTATTACATACAATAACGGTAATACAAACTTTACTCCGGAATCCGTTTGTGTAAACAATAGTTCCTATTCTTATTATGTGATGAAAAATGGTAGCGCTTTCAGTGCGAAGTTTGCAAGCGGCGACTGGTTCAAGGTTCAGTTCTACGGTTACTCTGCATCGGGTGAAGTTGTTGGCCCGGTTGACTGCTATTTGGCCGACTATCGTTCGGAAAATGAAAGCGAATGGGTAATGGTGAAGGACTGGCAGGTGGTTGACCTTTCCGCTCTTGGCAAGGAAGGTCCGCTGAAATATATGTTTATCCGTATGGATTCCAGCGATTCAGGAATGTGGGGTATGAACACTCCGGGATATTTCTGCTTGGACCAGCTTAAGATAGCATTTGAATAACCGGAGATTCTGTCCGTAGAAAATATTTGTGGAGCACGTCCGTTGGGCGTGCTCTTTTTTTATAAATAGGTGCAATGTTTTGGCAATTTTTGTGTAAGTTTGCAGATGCTTGATTGCAAATAATAACAACCAGATATGAAAGAAACTGTGAAAAATTTGGAAGCACTGCGTGCAGTTATGCGTAGCAAGCGCGTCAGCGCAGTGATTGTGCCGGGTACTGACCCTCACCAGAGTGAATATGTGAACGACCATTGGAAACTGCGTGATTGGGTGACCGGTTTTACGGGTTCGAACGGTACGGCTGTCGTTACGCTTGATGCTGCCGGACTTTGGACGGATTCCCGCTATTTCCTGCAGGCTGAAATTCAGCTTGCCGATTCAGGTGTTGTATTATATAAGGAAGATATGCCGGGCGAGCCGACTATCAACGAATGGCTTGCCGAACATTTGGGTGAAAACGATGTGCTGGCCGTTGATGGACGTTTGTTCTCATTGGTTCAAGCCAGTCGTCTGGAGCAGTTCTGTGGAGAAAACGGTTTCCGCTTTGCAGCCGATTTCGACCCGTTCAAGGGCATTTACGAAGACCGTCCGGAATTGCCTCTGGGTACGATTTTTGAACACGAGGTGCAATTCGCCGGCGAAAGCACGGAGAGCAAGATTGAACGTGTGTTGGCCGAGGTGGAGAAGCAAGGTGCAGAAGCCCTGTTGCTTTCTGCTCTTGATGAAATTGCCTGGATTTTCAATATCCGCTGCAACGATGTGGACTATAATCCGGTAGCCATTTCCTATGCCTACGTTTCGGAAGACCGCAACGTGCTGTTCATCGATCCGCGCAAGGTGGACGCAAAAGCTGCCGAATATCTGAAGTCATGCAATATCGAGGTGTTGCCTTACGACGGATTGCAGGAATTCCTCGGCAAGCTGAAGAATGTGACCGTTATGCTCGACCCGAACAAGACAAGCGACACAGTAGCCCGCTGGATTCTCAATTGCGGAGTGGTTTATGCCGCTTCACCGGTGGCATTGCCGAAGGCTGTCAAGAACGAAGTGCAGATTGAAGGCACGCGCAAGGCCATGGAACGTGATGGAGCTGCATTGGTGAAACTTTACATGTGGCTTGAAAAAGCAGTGGCTGAAGGCGGTGTAAACGAACTTGACGTTGCTGCAAAGGCAATTGAATTCCGTTCGGAAAGTCCGCTCTATCGTGGCGAAAGCTTCGGAATGATTCCGGGGTACAAGGAACACGGTGCCATTGTGCACTATTCAGCAACGGAGGAATCTGCTTCTGATTTGAAGCCGGAAGGACTCTTGCTTGTTGATACAGGTGCGCAATATCTTGACGGAACAACCGACATCACCCGTACGGTGGCTTTGGGAACTCCGACAGAAGAAGAACGCCATGACTATACGTTGGTATTGAAAGGCCATGTAGCTCTTGGTTCTGCCATATTCCCGGAAGGAACACGCGGCAGCCAGCTGGATGCTCTTGCCCGTCAGTTCCTGTGGAAAGAATGTATGACTTACTGGCACGGAACGGGACATGGTGTGGGTCATTTCCTGAATGTGCACGAAGGTCCGCAGAATATCCGTTTGAACGAAAATCCGGCAGTGTTGGTGGAAGGCATGATTACTTCCGACGAACCGGGCCTTTATAAGGCCGGCAAGCATGGTATCCGCATCGAGAACCTTGTGCTTGCACGCAATTACCGCGAAACGGAAGAGTTCGGTAAATTCATGAACTTTGAGGTGCTGACATTGTTCCCCTATGACAGCAAGCTGATTGATCTGGCAATGCTGTCGGACGAAGAACTGGCATGGGTTAACAACTATCACAAGACAGTGCGCGAGCGCCTGACTCCGTATCTCAATGCCGAACAGCAGGCTTGGCTGAACGAAAAGACAAAAGAACTGAAAAAATAAAAATATAGAAATATGGCTTTAATTAAATCAGTAAGAGGATTTACACCGGTAATCGGTAAGGACTGCTTTATTGCCGAAAACGCCACAATCGTGGGCGAGGTGACAATGGGCGACGAATGCAGCATTTGGTTCAACGCCGTGCTGCGTGGCGATGTGAACACCATTAAAATCGGAAACCGTGTGAACATTCAGGACGGTTCTGTGCTCCATACGCTGTATCAAAAGTCGACAATCGAAATCGGCGACGATGTTTCGATTGGTCACAATGTAACTATCCATGGTGCCAAAATTCACGATTTGGCTTTGATTGGTATGGGTTCTGTGCTTCTCGACGGTGTTGAGGTTGGCGAGGGGGCATTGGTGGCTGCCGGCAGCGTAGTTTCGCCGAACACGAAGATTGGCCCTCACGAACTGTGGATGGGTGTACCTGCCAAATTCAAGAAAATGGTAGATCCGGTGCAGGGACGCGAAATCAACCAGCGTATTGCCCGCAATTATTTGATGTACTCCAAGTGGTACGAAGAAGACGAGCCGAAGGCTGAATAGTGTATAGCTTGCAGTTTACGGATTGTTGCCGTACATAATAAATAGCGCAGGCGTTCCTTGCTGGGAGCGCCTGCGTTTGTGTTGTAGCGTTATTTCTGAATGGTGATTACGCCTTTGTCCTGAGTGAGTTCTTTTCCGTTCTGGTAGCATTTGAAAACTACTACCGGATCGTTTTTCGATTTCCAGATAATGTAGAAGTCGAAAGTGATGGTAGTGGTAGTGCCGTCGGGCCAATGGTAGGTAATCGGTGTGTTCTGGTAATAGTTTGTAGGCGTGAAGTCTCCGAAGTACAGAATACGGTTCTGCTTCTCGGTGGATGTGCGCAAGCCGAGCATAAAGGCCGGCATATCTCGAGTTTGGATTCCGGAATTTGGCTCGTAGAGCGGATCGTCGACAATGGCGCAAGGGTAATTCTCGTCTTTGTAGGTGGCAGAGATGTCTTCCGCCTTCCATCCGTTGGCGGTGCTTTCGTCCAACATGTTCTGTCCGGAAGCATTGACAACTTTCAGCATGATGCTTCGTGTGTTGAAGTCCCAAATAATGTCTTCACCGTTGTCGCAGCCGGACAAAATGGGCAACAGACATAGGATAAGCCAGTAGGTTAAAGTTTTGGTTTTCATAATGATTAGGTTATGTTAATGAATGAAGAAATGTTGTGCGGAGTTTAACGGATAGGTGGCATAGGCGCGACGGGCGGAGCGATGGTCGGATTTTGCCGTTGATAGTCGGGGGCAAATGCGTCGATCAGCAGGTCGCGGATAAGCCAGCCGACATCCACACCGAGCTTCACGTCGTTGATTTTCACATAGGGCATCACGATGGGAGCCGCCAGCATACGCCGGGTCATTGTGTCGTATGTGGCCTGGCCTCCGAGCACCATGCCGAAATGTTCGCCCATTCCCACATCAAAATATCCGCCAAAGTTTGTCGTGTTTATGTAGGGGAGGGCACCGACGGTATAAAAGGGATTTTGATTATAGTAGGAGCCAAACAGATGGAGCGACAGATTGTCGGAGAACCGGTAGGACAGGTTGCCGTGTACGCCGAATTGCGTGCGAAGCCGGTCGGGGCCCTGAAACATCTGGTAGCGGTCGGCGGAAACACCTGCCGAAAGGGTGAGGTCGCCGAACTGTTGAACGGCGGAAAATGATGCTTGTTGGTTGGAATAGAGGCCCGGAAGCGTAGTGCGGTTTCCGGCACCGATAAGGGCACCGTTGTCCCATGTCGCTATGGCGCCTGATGTGTTAAAGTCGAAGGCGTAGGGATTCTGGTTGAAACGGAACTTGGGGGCTTCTGGCTCAAGTTGCAGCTTACGGCCGAATGTCGGACTGTTGAGTTGTATGGCAGTAGCTGTGGAGGCCGTGTCCTTCTGTTCGATGAATTTCGGCATTTCAAAATTCAGCGAATAGGGTTGAATGCTGGCTTGCGGCCATTCCAAATTAGGGTGGTCTTTTGAAAGGTCGCCTTTGCTTTCCTGGGCTGTTGCGCTGCCGACGGATAGAAGGATTGCTGCTATGGTAATTGCCGCTCTGTTCATGCCAGGTCTTGTTTTATTCAAAAATAGATATAAACTTCCAAATGACAAAGCTTTATCAGACTTTTAATATCTCTTAGAGCTTTCATTGTTTATTGGAGGCGGTGAAGGGTGCTGTTTGTTGGATTTGATGACCCGCTTTGAATAAAAAAAGAAAAATAATTTGTCGTTATGTGGCTGTAATTCAAAAATATTTCCTAACTTTGCGACCGCAAATAAAAGAGAGGAGGTTGTACAGACCTACTGTTAGAAAGAAGAACGAATAACATATTATAGGTGAGGGCTTGTTTCCTTCAAAATTCCTGCAGAAGCGGTGCCGTTTTGCAGGGAAAGTTTTTAGGCACCCCCAATAAACAAAATTTTGAAAACTATTAAAACTGAAATAAAATGATTATTGTACAAGTAAAAGAAGGCGAAAACATTGAAAAAGCATTGAAGAAATTCAAAAGAAAATTTGAAAAGACTGGTATCGTAAAAGAACTTCGTAGCCGTCAAGCATTCGAAAAACCATCTGTTGCTAACCGCAAGAAGATGATGAAGGCTATCTACGTTCAAAAATTGCGTTCAGTAGAAGAATAAAAATCCTTCTTTATTTGGAATTGTCAAAAATATTGCATAAATTCGTAGGTGTAGATTAACACCAGAAACTATGCAGATTGACTCATTCTTAAAATATATACGGTATGAACTGAATTATTCGGTTCATACCGTTTTGTCTTATAGTAAGGACTTGAGCCAGTTTGTAGAATTCCTGTCGGCGGATAAGGAAACCTTTGATGCCGCCAGCGTTACGGTTGCCGATGTACGGGCGTGGGTGTATTCGCTGAACAGTTCCGGATTTTCGGTGCGTTCGGTACGGCGCAAGGTGCAGTCGTTGCGTGCTTTTTATAAGTTCCTGTTGAAGCGCGGGGTGGTGGCCGACAGTCCGGTTGTCGACATTCCCATGGCAAAGTTGCCGCAGGTGCTGCCGGTTTTTGTCAGAGAAAAGGGTATGGACCAGGTGCTCGACAGCCCTTTTGACGAAACCGATTTTACGGAAGTGCGCAACAGGTTGATGGTGGCAATGTTCTACGAGACCGGAATTCGGCGGGCAGAGCTGATTTCTTTAAAAAATTCGGATGTAAATACCGATTCCGGTGAACTAAAGGTGCACGGTAAGCGTAATAAAGATAGAATAGTTCCATTCGGAAAGGAACTGGGCGGGCTGATTGAACTGTACCGCAAGTTGCGGTCGGAAGTGGCCGAAGGTTCGACCGAGGAACTGTTTGTGACGGCGGCAGGCAGGAGGGTGTATCCTTCGCTCGTCTATAATGTGGTGACGGGCGTACTGTCGGAAGTGACGCAGGCAAAGCGTTCGCCCCACGTGCTCCGGCACTCGTTTGCCTCGGCAATGCTCAACAACGGAGCGGAGCTGAACAGCGTTAAGGAATTATTGGGACATGGGTCGCTCGCGGCAACGCAGGTATATACCCATATCACATATAGTGAATTGAAAAATAACTACAAACACGCTCATCCAAGAGCTCTAAAAAAAGGAGGGTAATATGGAAGTAAAGATTAAAGCCATCCATTTCGATGCGACAACCAAGTTAGAAGAGTTTATCAACAAGAAAGCTCAGAAGTTAGCACGCCGTAATGAGGCTATCGCTACATTTGAAGTGACTTTGAAGGTCGTAAAACCTGAAACATCCATGAACAAAGAGGCTGCTATCAAGCTGACAGTTCCAAATGCCGACGAACTGTTTGCGTCAAAAGTGGCCGACACATTCGAAGAAGCTGTCGACTTGACAATCGATGCTCTCGACCGTCAATTGGTAAAACTCAAAGAAAAGAAATAAATAATATTGTGGCATAACCACGACGGAAACAAGGGGGGACGGGTGAGCTTGGTTTCATCCGCCCCCTTTCCCGTTAAGCAATCGGTGTTTGGCTTTGGACGGATTTCAAGCGGCAGTGGGGAAGAGCGTCAAAGAGTCAGCAAAACTCCACAATCAAGAGTAAATCCTCGGCTGGCGGATTGAGGTTGAAATATTTTTTCGAAGAAACATTTTCGGGTGTCGGAAAAGTGTTATCTTTGCGCTTGGAATATTTCCATGTCAGCGATATGATTTCCGGGGTTTCGCGAGCTGTAAAAGTTGCAGGGCGAAGCACTTGCCGGAGGACGTTAAAAGTGTATAAGTGAGAAATTTTTCAAAAAATAACGACAAAATATTTGGGAGATAAAAATATTTGCGTAACTTTGCACTCGCTTTGAGTTGTATGCTGACTTGAAGCGAAGCGAAAGATGCCTCTTTAGCTCAGTTGGCCAGAGCACGTGATTTGTAATCTCGGGGTCGTTG
>UQUV01000052.1 GCA_900544305.1 uncultured Porphyromonadaceae bacterium | reverse complement strand
GGGCTTCCGCCCTCTTCCTTCGTCTTGTATCTTATCGCATTATTTCAATGTACTCGGTTTGTTTTGCTTAACGGGTTATTTCCGTTTTGCGAGTGCAAAGGTATAACGTTTTCTAATACCCTCCAAATATTTTTCAAAGAAATTTATGCTATAAAACATCATTTTTCAGCAAATTTCTATAACACAACAACTTACAAAATGTTAAAATTCATTTAACAAAAGATTTTTTTACAGCATTGTTATTTCATGCTCTGCAAACAACGTTTTAGAAAGGGATGAAAAAATCGTCATTTTCCTTCATCCAGGCGAAAAACTATACGCTGAACGCCGTCGGCATAACGGGCAGAGGATATACGAAAACGGCCAATTTCGGATGTGCGGCTCACATGTGCGCCTACGCACAGACACTCATCATAGTCGCCAACCTTAACAATACGCACCAGTTCGGACGCATCTTCCGGCAGCCGCGACAAGTCAAAACGATCAGCCACCTCCGATTTTCGTGCCATTTCGGCTGTCACCGGCAAATCGCGTGCGATGACTTCATTCACTCGATCCTCTATGGCCTGCAACTGCTCTGCCGAAAGCGGTTCACTAAGCGGATAATCGCATTTCGACTTTTTTCGCTCGATATGTGCCCGCCGCGAACGCTCGTAACCTATCATTTTCACCATCGTACCGTTCAAAATATGCTCCGCCGTGTGCATCGGCGGATATTCTTGCTTGTTATGTTCATTTAATTGCAATTCCTGTTCCATCGTTTTGATGTGCTTTTGTCTATTATTTTGCCCAAAGATAGCATTTTTCGGCCGCAGGCACCTATATATATAAAACAATTTTCTAAATTTGCATTATCACAAACAACACAGCACTATGGCAGACAAAGACAGCTACAACCACAAATGGAGTGAAATCACCTTGCTTCCGGAATGGGAAGAAGAATTCTACAATGTTTACCGTGCCAAGAAGTACGGCAAATGGGTCATGCTGAAATGTCTGAAACCGGAATATGCCGAACGCCCGGAATTTCAGGTGCTGATTGAAAAGGAATTTGACGCACGCTACAACCTTGCCCACGCCAACATCGCGATGATTAATGACTTCGAACCGATTGAAGGCCTCGGACAGTGCATCATCACCGACAATGTCTACGGCAAGTCGCTCCGCGAGCTTATCGACAGCAAGGACATTTCGCCCGACCTGCTGGCAAAAATCCAGACACAGCTCCCCGACGCGCTCGCCTATATTCAAGAAAACCACATCGTCCACCGCCCGCTCCGCCCGGAAATGATTCTTATCACGGAAGAAGCGAAAAACATCAAACTTATCGACGTGGGTTTTGACCAGAAAAATTCCCTTCCAAAACAGTCATGCCTTGAAGACATTTATAACTACGGACTGATTCTGAAAGAAGTGCTCGCCGTGCTTCCGACAAAGATGCCGCACTTGAAGCACATTGCCGACCGCTGTACCGACAACAATCCGCGTCGTCGCTATCAGGACGTGCAGGAACTGCGTCTCGCCATCGAACGCCGCTCAAGCAACTCCATCTACACGGCCATCATTATCTTTATTGTAATAATGAGCATCCTGCTTGCTTGGCTTAACTCGCGCAACTCACCTGAACACAAACAGGAAAACGTCGCCATCGAAGCAACGAAATAGGAATCTGTACTTAAAACAACTTTATTATTCATATCAACACACATCGAATACTATGAAACATTTTCTATTGCTCTGCATGCTGCTGATTTCCGCAGCGGGCATCGCCTCGTCGCAAACTATTGAAGAAAAAATAGGAGAAGCCGTACAACTGATGGACAATGGCGCCGTCGGAAAGTCAATTGTAATTCTCAATGAAGTCATAGAAGAAGAGCCCGACAACTATGTTGCCCAATACGAACTCGGCTACGCACATCTTCTTAATAAAAACTACCGCCTTTGTATCGACATTTACGAGAAGCTAACCACCCACAAAGAATGTACGGCATCCGTATATATAATGCTCGCCAATTCTTATCAGGCCTATGGTGACTCGAAAAAAGCAATAGAAGTTACCAAAACAGGAATCGACCGATTTCCAGACAGCGTCAACCTCATCTATTCGTTAGGAAACTACCATTATTTTGCCAAAGATCTGAATGCAGCTCTCGACTGCTATCTGCGTGGAATGAAAGCGGATCCACAGTTTGCCAACAACTACCATATGGCAGCCGGCCTTTTTCTAAACTCCACATATCCGGCATGGGGCATTATATTTGGAGAAATGTACATGGCTCTTGAACGAAAAGACGAAAACAAACAGCAGCAAATCAGTTCAATGTTATACAACACTTACATTTCCCAATTTTCAACATTACAAACCGACAGTACAGAAGTTCAGTTTGCCAACCCTAAAATTATGGTTCCGCCAAATGTTACACCGGAACAAATGGAGCAAGCTCTGGACCGCCTTGATCTATTCGCAGTGGAACTGCCAATTTCCAACACTCTTCCGGAATTTAAAGGACAGACATTCGACATCGAAACCCTCTGCCGCTTCCGCAAAGCCTATACCGATTCCATCGTACAAGGCGATGCAATCAACAAAACCAATCCTTATGTAAAACATCTGACAGCCGTCAAAGCTTCGGGATGCGAAAACGCCTACAACCACTATCTGCTGCTGACCGGTCGCCCCGACGAACTCAACAAATGGAAACAAGCTAATCCATTTGAATGGCAAACATTCAAAGAATGGTTTGACGAGTATATCCCCTACATAAAAGACGGCAGCTATTCAATCCGTTAACAGCTTCAATTTCTCCTGCCAAGACAAGAAATTCGCCCTTTGGCTTACTATTTTAGTCTAAAACACCGTTTTACAGATTTTTTTTGTAACTTTGCCGCCTAATTTGTTTTAAAAATGTCTGTAGAAATAAGAGTAGTACCAAAAACGAAGAAAGAACTTGGCAAATTCGTGAAGTTCGGAATCGATTTGTACAAAGGGAACCCTTACAATGTTCCGCCATTGATTTACGACGATGTAAACACGCTGAATCCGGCAGTGAATCCGGCATTTGACTTTTGTGAAGCTGAATATTTCATGGCCTACCGCGACGGCAAGCCAGTCGGCCGCATTGCAGCCATCATCAACCACAATGTCAACCGCTACAGCAAGAAAAAGGACCTACGCTTCGGATTTTTCGATTTTATCGACGACATGGAAGTGAGCAAAGCCCTGCTCGATGCCGCCATTGCCTGGGGTAAAGAAAAGGGTATGGAAGAGATTGTAGGCCCGCTCGGCTTTACCGACATGGACTATGAAGGAATGCTCGTGGAAGGTTTCGACCAGCTGTCGACAATGGTAACCATCTACAACTACCCTTACTACCCGCAACACATGGAGAAATTCGGCTTCGAGAAGAAGGCCGACTGGGTGGAATTCAAGCTGGGCATCCCTGACTCTGTGCCGGAAAAACACGCCCGCATCAGTGAAATCGTCAAACAGAAATACGGACTGAAGGTGGTGAAATATACCAACCGCAAAAAGGCTGTCCGCGAAATCGGCCGTCCGCTTTTCGACCTTGTCAACGAGGCTTATGCCGAACTTTTTGAGTTTTCACAACTTACCGACCGCCAAATCGACTATTATATAAAGATGTATATCGGCATGCTCAATCTTGACCTGCTGACCATCATCAAAGACAGCGACGACAATCTGGTGGGTATCGGCGTTGCCATCCCGTCGCTCTCACGTGCGCTTCAGAAGGCCAACGGACACCTGTTCCCCTTCGGCTGGTATCACATCCTGCGCGCACTCTATTTCAACAAGACCGACTACGTCGACCTGCTACTCGTAGCCATTAAGCCGGAATACCAGAGCAAAGGCGTGAACGCCCTTCTCTTCACAGACTTGATTCCTTACTTCCAACGCTACAAGTACAAGCATGCCGAAAGTAATCCGGAATTGGAACTGAACACGAAAGTGCAGTCGCAATGGCAATACTTCGACGCAACGCAACACAAGCGCCGCCGTGCATACGGAAAGAAAATCTAACATACGCGTAACAGCATAGCAAACGGCAGTACCGAAACATCATGACGGTGCTGCCGTTTTCATTATCAGGAGAACTGCAGAAAGTGAAAAAATGTGGAATTTCCGTAGGTGGTGTTAAGTTCTTGGCGCAGAACAAAAAAAACAGTAAATTTGCAATCTAAGAGTGCCGAAGCGTGTCGGCACGCCACAAAAGAGACAGACAGAATGGAAGTTTTTTTAGTCATATCCGGCATCTTGTTGCTGTTGTTTTCGCTCTATTTTTGCATCCGTCCCCATATTCCGGCAGTCATACCGGCCTACGGAGGAATCTGGTTGTTGCAATGGAGCGGAATGCTGCATTTTCCCTCTGTGATGCTTTCCTATTGGGGCATCATGGTAATGCTGGTCATCATCACACTCTCGATGCTGCCCCAAACGCTCGTTAAGGCGACACAGGGCATGACGCATATCACTGTCAGCTCGCTGGCAGGAATGCTGCTCGGCATGACTTTCGGCTATGCACCCATGATTATCGGCGCATTTGTCGGTGCCGTAGCGGGAGCCGTTTTCTTCTCGCGCACTCCGGGCGGAGCCGGACTGAAATTTCCTTCATCGCGCTTTGTGCAGTACTTTTGTGCCAAAGGCCTGCCCGCCGTCATTGTCGTATGCCTGTTCGGCATCGCCATTGAAGTGGCAGTGCTCCAACATTTTTACCAACCCTAAAAACGAAAGAAGATGAAGAAACTGCTTGGCATCATCGCCATTTTCACCATACTGGCAACCTCGCTTTCAATGAGCGTCTTTGCTGCCGACAAAGAAAAGTTCAAACCTGAAAAAATCAACATGGACAGCGTGCGCGCCCATGTGACGGACCCGGCATCGCCCTACTTCTACAAACGCCTGTGGCGGAAGTTTGAAAGCAACGACACCAACATGAGCATGCAGGAATACCGCCACCTCTATTACGGCTATGTGTTTCAGGAGGACTACAACCCCTACCGCATGTCGGAATTTGCCAATAAAATCCAACCGCTTTATTACAAGCAGACACATACGCCGGCCGAATGCGACACGATTATCAAATACGCAGAGCTGTCGCTTGCCGACAATCCTTTCGACCTCAACCAGATGAAATTCTTCATCTATGCGCTGAAGGAGAAAAAGAAATTCGCCCGCGCCTCCATCTGGCAATACCGCCTCAACCACCTGGTGGAAGCCATCCTCTCTACCGGCACGGGACTGAAAAAGGACAACCCCTGGGTAGTCATCAGCCCGGTACATGAATACAACATTGTCAACTTCATGGGACTTATTGCCACCGACCATCAGGAACTCGAAAACAACATCGACTATATCATTGTCAAGCCCGTCGACAAGAAAACGCCCGAAGGGTTCTATTTCGACGTTTCGAACGTGCTGAAGGTCTACAACATGAAATTCAAGGAATAACCCCGGGCACAACCCTCAACGATAATGAACGAAGAACGTATCAACAAATATCTCAACAGCCGCTATTGTTTGGTGACAATGGCGGTTGTGTCCGTTATATTGTCCTACCTCGCCTTTCTGTTCTACGGTAAGGACGTTCTCTCCTGCAACGGACTGTTCGCGGCGCGTGCCGAAAACTGGATAGAAGCGCCCGCCACGGCATGGATGGCCAACGTAGTGCTGTCGTTCGCAGTGGCCGTCCTGCTGTTCAACCTCAACAGGGTGTACGCCTTTATCCGCGAGTTTACGCTGATTCACGTGTCAGCGTTTACGTTCATCACCCTTTCCAATCCGACGGTGTCGGCCACGTTCTCCGCATCCAACCTTCATGCGGCACTGATACTCGTCTGCACCACCATACTGTTCCATTCCTTCCAGCAAAAGTTGCAGCGCGGCACAATTTTCCTCGTCGGGTTCCTGCTTTCGCTGTGCAGCGTGTTCGATTATGCCGCCCTGTTCTATATTCCAGTGTTCTTCATCGGTTTCATGCAGGTACAGGCCATGTCGTTCCGCGGATTTTTGGCAATGGCGGTAGGTGTCGTGCTTCCCTATTGGATTGGCTACGGCTTCGGCTGGATCGACTTTCAGCAGTTCACGCTGCCCGACCTTGCCATCACTTGGGAAAAATACCGCGACACGTTTGACCCCGTCAACGCTGTCCGTGTCATCATCACGGCAGCCACCGGTACCATACTCGGCTTCTCCAACGTGTTCAAAATCATGGCCACACGCCTGCAACTGCGTTCCTACAACGGATTTTTCAATCTGCTTGCCGTTGCCACCCTCATTTTCATGGTGGTCGACGTGGCAAACGTCAATACCTATATTGTTACCCTCAACTGCTGTGTAGCCATCCAGATAGCCCATTTTTTCAGCATCCACAAGTTCACGCGCCGCTACATGCTGTTCTTCTCGCTGCTGCTCCTCTATCTGGCGTGCACCACAGCCGATTTGCTTAAACCACTGCTCACACAATGAAAATAATCGTAGAAAAAAACATACCCTACATTCAGGGTCTGCTCGAGCCGTTTGGAACGGTCGAATATCTTTCCGCCAACGAAATTACAGCCGACACCGTCAGGGATGCCGACGCGCTGTTTGTGCGCACGCGCACCAAATGCAACGCCGCCCTGCTTGAAGGAAGCCACGTAAAGTTTATCGCCACCGCTACGATAGGCACCGACCATATCGACCTGCCCTATTGCCGGGAAAAAGGTATCACCGTGCGCAACGCTCCGGGCTGCAACGCTCCGGCAGTGGCACAATATGTATTTGCCACGATAGCCCGCTGGATGGAAGGCAAGCCGATGTCGCCCCGCGAACTCACACTGGGAGTGATAGGCGTTGGCAACGTAGGAAAAATCATTGTACGCTGGGCACGTAACTTAGGTTTCAATGTATTGGAGTGCGACCCGCCACGCCAACGAGCCGAAGGAGGCAGCTTCGTGTCGCTCGACGAAATTGCCCGTACTGCCGACATCATCACCTTCCACACTCCGCTGAACCGCGAAGGCATCGACCGCACGTTCCACCTTGCCGACTGCAAGTTTCTTGAAAACCTCGGCCGCTGCCGACTGCTCATCAACAGCTCTCGCGGCGAAGTTGTCGACAACGCGGCACTGCTTCGTGCTCTTGAGAACGGCAGTCTTGAAGCCGCAGCCGTCGACTGTTGGGAAAACGAACCCGACATCGACCGCCGTCTGCTCGACAAAGTGTTTGTCGCCACTCCTCACATTGCCGGCTATTCGGCTGAAGGGAAGACCCGCGCTACGGCCATGGCATTAGAAGCTTTCGAGAAATTCTATGGCGTAACCGTTGCAGGAAAACCCGTAGCCGAAGCTCCGAAACTGGGTGCCGACGTCAGCAGCCTTACGCAGATAGCCGCCACCTACAACCCACTCGACGACACCGCCACGCTGCGTCGCTCGCCCGAGACTTTCGAAGCCCAGCGCAACCACTACGCCCTCCGCGCCGAAGTGCAGTAAACCCTCCACAAACCCATATCTAAAACAATAACATACAAGCAAAAAAGAATGCGCTGCCGCATTTATAAGGTGCGACAGCGCATTGTCATTATTTCGGAAAAATTTATTCTTGCATTGTAACAGTTCCATCAGGAGCGACATCAAATTTGATCTCATAATATACAATAGATGTGCTGCCTGCATTTGAAACAGTTTCATTTCCCTTTTCAACCACATTTACAGTAAATGTCGTCAAAAGATCCGGACTATATGTGTCACCGGATTTAGTAATATCAGATTCAATTCTGTATTCAGCAAGAGACTTGAAGGCATATTCTGCTGGAATTTGCTTTTTAGCTTCTTCCAACTGCTTCATAATCGTAGCAGCATCCAATTTCGTAGCATCGACTGCCACAACCTTTTCAAAATCCAAACCATTGTCGTACCAACTGTCTGGAGAAATTTTGCCTGATTTCCAATTCAATTCACCAATAAAAGGCTGAGTGAACACCTGACCGTTTTTCTTGACCATTTTAACGAAGATAGAGCCATTGTTCAAATTATTCTCAAGTTTACCACTACCGGTACCTTCACTCCATGACAATTCAATAATTTTCCACTCATCAGGGTTTACATTAGTTGTTACAATTTCTTTCACCTTGTCGACAGATTCAGGAGAATCCATCGCTAACTTACCTAAACCACTACCACAGGATGTTGCTACGGCAGCAAAAACAACTGCTGCAAACACTTTCAAAAAAGATTTTTTCATAATAAATTAGATTTTAATTAAGTATAATTTCTTCCATAACCTCGAATGAAACATTATGGGTTTTAGTAATTTACAAATTAAATAAATTAATCAGCCTCTCTACCGCTGCTGTGGTTAAAAAATCATAATAGTATTGTTTTTATTCCTGATTTCCACTGCAGTTTAAGACATAGACTAAATACATACAACTTATATCAGCGACTTTTCATAAATAGCCATCACCTATAATCATCGCAACGTCACCATTCCTCCGCGCCGAAGTGCAGTAAAAACCGTTATCGAACCACCGGCTGACATTTTCCGCCTGTTTCAAAGTTTAAATCCTGTTTTATTGTCAAACTATAAGCATTTTCGAAAAATTTGGCAGAACGAAACAGGCTTTCTACCTTTGCACCAACTTTTGAAAGCAACAATTTATAAAAACGAAACAATGAACTTATTCCAAAGCCGTACATATTCAATGGCCGAACTGGTCCGCTCCCGCCGATACAGCTATCGCGGAGTGTATGTTCATTGGTTCACCGGATTCCAATAAACACATTCCCACGCTACCGCGAGGCACAAATCTCCACGCCTCCACATCCGTGTTTTATAAAACAAGCCGTCACCCTCGGGCAACGGCCTATAAGTTTCTACATTTCAAAAAATAGTTTTTCTATGTTCAACATTCTCGGAATGATGCTCAGCGGCATCGTTATCGGCTACTTTTTGCGCAATTTTTCCGGCGTGGGAAAAATACATAAACCCATCTTCATCACCGTCATCCTGCTGCTTTTCATGCTCGGGCTGTCGATTGGCATGAACCGTCTTATCATTGAAAATCTTTCTTCACTTGGCTGGCAGGCCATGCTCCTTGCCATAGGAGGAACCGCCGGCAGCGTACTGCTCAGCACTCTTTGCTACCAACTGTTTTTCAGAAAGGAGGAAAAGAAATGAAAGACAACGCCATTATCATCACCGTATTTTTCATCGGCTGCCTTGTAGGTTGGAGCGGCATAGCTCCCGAAGCTATCAAGGAAAACAATCCGGCCATCTACATACTTTATGCCCTGATGTTCCAAGTCGGCATCAGCATAGGAAGTGACAAGAACCTGAAGACAATGGTCAAAAGCCTGCGTCTGAAAATGCTGCTGCTTCCGCTATCCACCATTCTGGGCACACTGCTTTTTTCGGCACTCATCAGCATCGTTCTGACACGCTGGACGGTGTTCGACTGTCTTGCTGTGGGCAGCGGATTCGCCTACTACTCGCTGTCGTCAATACTTATCACCGAACTGAAAGGAGCATCGCTCGGCGTTCAGGTAGCCGCAGAACTCGGCACGATAGCACTGCTTGCCAACATTATGCGCGAAATGATGGCTTTGCTCGGCACGCCCCTACTGGCACGCTTTTTCGGACGTTTCGCCCCGATTTCAGCCGCCGGAGTCAACTCGATGGACGTAATCCTGCCGACCATCACCAAATACACAGGAAAGGAAATGACCACTTTCGCCATCTTCCACGGCATCCTCGTCGACATGTCGGTGCCCTTCTTCGTCACCCTTTTCTGCACCCTGTAAGCGACACTTACTTCAATTGATTATATTTTGTTTTCCCGGACGGTCCCCCGCCCGGGTTTGTTTTTCTATAACCGCTACACCTTTCCGCGGAGGTCGTCTTTTGGCATGGCGGGTTCGTTGCCGTCGCGGGTTGCCATGTAGTGAGGCGACATGATTTCAATACCCTCTTCGTTAAAGCGGTCCTGAATGTTCTGATGCAGGTTGGAATAAATCTGCGGCACGTTGTGCGCATCTTTCACATAGGCGTTAATCTGATAAACGGGATACCAGTCATTCAATGCCGTTTCAAGCACAAACGGACGCGGATCGTCGACAACTCCCGGAGTATTGAGTGCAGCCTCAATCAGCATTTTATGAACCAGACGCCACGGCGCATCGTAACCGATAGTCACTTCGCTGTGAATAATCAGTCCATAAGAACGAGCCGACTCGCTGTAGTTCACCGTGTGCGACGACATGATAAAGGAGTTCGGAATCGTAATCACCTCATTTTTCGGTGTACGGATACGGGTAACAAGCGGAGTACGCTCCAACACGTCGCCCGTCGTATCATTCAGTTTGATGCGGTCGCCTGTCTTATACGGACGCATATAGGTGATAACCAGTCCGGCGATAATGTTACCGATAACCGTGCTCGAACCAAGCGATGCAATCAAACCGACGAACACAGAAATACCCTGGAATACACCGGTACTTGCTCCCGGAAGATAGGGATAAATCATAGCCACCATGAACGCATAAAGCAAGAAACGCACGATGTGGTAGGTAGGCAGTGCCCAATCGGGATAGAACCCGTTGATTTTCAACCGCTCGCTTTCCACTTCACGGACAAGGTAGCGCACAAAGCGCACCAGATATTTGATAGCCAGACAAATGACAATGATGGTAAACAGATTGGGAATATAGGAAACAATTCCCATCAGGATGCTTTTCACCGGTATCCACAGATAGCCCAACAGCGTATAGGCAAGTTTCTCGGTTTGCGGGAAAATGATGAACACAAGCGGAACCGTGAACAACAACTGCACGAGCATAAACAGATAGCGCGCCACGTTGGCGGGCAAGCTCCAGTTCACGCCGCAACGAATCGACAACAGACGACCCGCTCTTGCCGCTGTCCACAGCTTCCTGCTGCGGAAGAGCCTTCTGAATTCTGTCCAACAACTGACTGTGGCAATCAATACTTCCCAACACTACAATCGCCACCAACACAACAAGATGTTTAATATTGCAGAAACCCATGACTTGTATATTTTTAAATATCCGCAAAGGTATCCATAATTCTTTCATGAAAGACAACTTTTTCGAAAATAATCGACAACAGACCTTTTCAAAGTGACAGAAAAAAGCAACCCCGCCTGTCGACGAGGTTGCTCTAAAATATTTTGATATTGTTCTATTACTTATGTTGAGAGAAAAGCCACTTCATGAAATCCGGATAATTGAAAGCAGGATTCCAGCTTCCGTGGTTACAGCCGGGGAATTCAATATATTCCACATCGGCACCGGCAGCTTTCAATGCGCGGTAGGCATTACGCGAACCGTCTACCGGAACTACGTTGTCGGCATCGCCGTGGAAAATGCGGAATTTCACATTTTTGGCAGCGGCAAGTCGTGAAGCGTTGACTGTTCCGCAAATAGGAATAGCTGCTGCAAACACGTCAGGGAAACGACACACCATGTCGAATGTTCCCATTGCTCCCATCGACAAACCCATGATATAGACACGGTCGGTGTCAACATCCGCACGCGACAAATAGCTGTCGATAAGTTCCTTCAACGAAGCAAATACAGGAGAGATTTTCTGGTCTTTCGGCATCTTGTCGCTGTCGAACGATTCCGGACGTTCGTTATATGCCCAATATCCGTCAGGCGGACACTGCGGGGCAATGACAAATGCCGGGTATTCCATACGGTTCACCGGATTGAGGAACATTTGACCGCCGTGAACGAGCTGCTTTTCATTGTCAGTACCGCGTTCACCGGCACCGTGAAGGAAAATCACCAACGGATACTTTTCGCCCTTCTGCTGATTTTCCGGTGTCAACAGGCGATAAGGCAGCGTGTCACCGCGTTGTGAGATGTACTGCTTTTTTTCGAACTGTTCTGCTGCAAAAGCTGTACCTGCCACCAGTGCAGCCATTACGAGAGTAAGAAATTTTTTCATGTCTGTTACTGTTGTTTGTTTTGGAGTATTAAAGAATTTTTCAATGTTCAAAGTTACAAAAACCTCAGCCAAACGCCAGCATTGCCCATCCGAAAATTTCATGAAAGCGGCTGACAGCAACCTTTCCCCTACAAAAAACCGTTGCTAATTTAGGACATTCATACAGGAAAGTGTAAATTTGCGTATTTTCATCAATAAGTAAAACGAAAACAATGGCAGGATTGAAAGCTTTGGCCAAAGATACGGCCATCTACGGATTGAGCAGTATCGTCGGCAGATTCTTGAATTATTTGCTGGTACCCATCTATGCCGCGGCTATGTCGGCAGAATCGGGCGGCTACGGAGTGGTGACGGAAGTGTATGCCTGGACGGCACTGCTGCTCGTCATTCTCACCTACGGAATGGAAACTACGTTTTTCCGCTATATGAACAAGGACGGAGAAAACCCGCAACGGGTCTACTCCACCGTATTGATAATGATAGGCTCCACATCGTTGCTTTTTGCTGCGCTCTGCATGGTGTTCCTGCAACCGATAGCCGATGCAATGGGCTATTCCGAGCATCCGTGGTATGTGGGCATGATGACACTCGTCGTAGCCATGGACGCTTTCCAATGTATCCCGTTCTCCTATCTGCGCTACAAGAAACGCCCCATACGCTTTGCGGCACTGAAGCTGCTGTTCATCGTGCTGAACATCGCGCTCAACCTTGTCTATTACGTATTTATGGATGGCAGCGACGTGTTCTATGCCTTCTTCTTCAATCTGGTGTGCACTTCGTTCATCATGCTGCTGATGCTTCCTCTGCTTGACTTCCGGGGCGGTTTCGACGGTGCACTTGCCAAACGTATGCTCAACTATTCCTATCCGATTCTCATACTCGGCATTGCGGGCATCCTCAACCAGGTAGCCGACAAAATCATCTTCCGCCATGTCTACCCCGATGCCGCCGAAGCGAAGATGCAGCTCGGAATCTATGGTGCCGCCAGTAAGATTGCCATGATTATGGCCATGATTACACAGGCGTTCCGCTATGCCTACGAACCTTTCGTGTTCGGCCACAGCAAGGACAAGAACAGCAAGAAAATGTATGCCGATGCAATGAAATATTTTGTCATCTTCACGCTGCTGGCTTTCCTCTGTGTGGTATTCTACCTCGACATTCTCAAATACATCCTTGCACCCGACTATTGGGAAGGGCTGAAAGTGGTGCCTATCGTCATGATGGCTGAAATCTTCATGGGCATCTATTTCAACCTCTCGTTCTGGTACAAGCTCATCGACCAGACAAAATGGGGCGCCATATTCTCGTTCATCGGCTGTGCCGTGCTGATTGCCCTCAACGTTCTGCTTGTTCCCGTCTACGGCTATATGGCATGTGCATGGGCAGGAGTGGCAGGCTACGGGGTAGCAATGCTGCTGTCGTATTTTGTAGGACAGAAAAAATATCCTATCGACTACGACCTGAAGTCCATCGGACTGTATTTCCTCGTCACGTTCGCCCTGTATGCCGTGTCGGAATGGCTCCCGCTCGACAACACTTGGCTCCGCCTGGCTGCCAACACCGTGCTGATCGCCTTCTTCCTTGTGTTCATCATTAAAAAAGAGAAATTCAACCTTGCCAAATTCAGAAGAAGATGAAAATATACGAACCGATTGACAGCAAGAATCTGCTCAAAAGACTAAAGCATTATTTCTCCTGGTATTTCGACATGTCGGACGATCTGGAGGATAAACAGCAAATCATACAGACCATCAAGGAAGGCGTTTCGTTCCGCGGCACAAACGTCTACATCCTTATTGCCGCCATCTTTGTCGCATCGCTCGGACTGAATGTCAACTCGGCAGCCGTGATTATCGGTGCCATGCTCATATCCCCGCTGATGGGTCCTATCATGGGAATGGGACTGGGCATCGGTATTCTCGACTATGCCCTAATCAAGCGCTCGTTCCGCAATCTGGCTATTGCCGCAGCCGTGAGCATCGTCACATCGGCCATCTATTTTCTGATTTCGCCGCTGAGCGAAAACCGCTCGGAGCTGCTGGCGCGTACCTCTCCGTCGGTCTACGACGTGCTGATAGCCTTCTTCGGCGGCTGTGCGGGCATTCTTGCCGTTTCGTCGAAGCAAAAGGGCAATGTACTTCCCGGTGTAGCCATCGCCACCGCACTCATGCCGCCGTTGTGTACAGCCGGCTACGGACTCGCCACCCTGCAAATGAACTACTTCCTCGGTGCGTTCTACCTGTTTCTGATTAATTCCATATTCATCGGAACGGCAACGGCTCTGGGCACGAAATTCTTCCATTTCCCAAAAACGCTTCATGCCGATATGCGACAGGAGAAAAGAGTATCGCGCATTGTCTATACCATCATTGTCCTTACGCTTATTCCGAGTATCTATCTGACGGTGCAGATGTTCCGCGAAAATTATTTCCGCGCGGATGCCAACCGTTTCATCGAGCAGGAATTCCATTTCCCGAACACCCATATTCTTGACAAGAAAGTGGAAATGCACAAGGGAAAAAAGAAAATCACCGTCACCCTCATCGGACAAGCGCTTCCTCTCGACTCGCTAAAACTCGCCATGTATGAAAAAATGCAGAATTGCGGACTGGAAGGTGTCGACCTTGTCATCGAACAGGGATACTCACAAGATGAACTTGACATCGACAAACTCAGTTCGCAAATGCTTAACGACATTTATCAGGCGAACCAACTGAAAATCGCCCAGCAGGCGGCTTCCATCGATTCGCTCCAGCGCATCATCGGAAATCTGACGCACCCTGCCACCCTTTCGTCGTCCATTTCTTCGGAACTGAAAGTGATTTTCCCGGAAGTGGAGGCCATATCCATGTGTACGAACATTTTTGCGAAAGAAGACGGCAGCGTAAAGACCGACACGGTGAACATTGCCATCGTCACACTCCGCCAACCGCTCTCAACTGCTCAGCACGACAAGCTGAAACGTTATCTGCAAGCACGCTCCGGCCTCGACGACGTCACTGTCATCGACTACAAGGGGCACCTCTCATTTGACAAAGAATCTAAAAGCCAGAAAAAATGAAAATAGTAATACTCAACACTTCCGACTCTAAAGGCGGAGCCGCCATCGTATCGCTCCGGCTCATGCGTGCACTCTGTGCCGCCGGTATGGACGCCCGCATGCTGGTGGTCGACCGCCGTACCGATGACGAGCGTGTAGCCGTTGCCGGCACTCCCGAACAGTTGAAATGGGCATTCCTTCGTGAAAGGCTCGATATTTTTGTCCGCAACGGACTGCTGCGCAGCGAGCTGTTCAAAGTGTCGATAGCCAACAAGGGAGTCGACGTGCTCTCCCACCCGTGGGTCAAGAATGCAGATATCGTGTGCATCAACTGGATCAACCAGGGCATGATGTCGCTGGCATCATTGGAAGCGTTGGGAAAAATGGGGAAGAAACTGGTGTGGACCATGCACGACATGTGGTGCCTGACAGGAATGTGCCACCATTCCTATGGTTGCGACCATTACCGCGAAAGCTGCGGAAAGTGCCGTTTCGTCCGTTTCCCCCACAGCCACGACCTATCTCACCGGACATGGAAGAAGAAACAGCGGCTCTACAGCCGTGCCGACTTCCACTTCGTGGCCGTCAGCAGCTGGCTTTCCGACCGTTTCCGCGAAAGTTCGCTGACAGCAGGAAAGCCGTTGACCGTCATCCCGAACGCACTGCCGGTGGAACGTTTTGCCTACGACCGCTCGACAAACATTCCCGTCGGAAAAAAAGTGATTGCCATGGGTGCGGCACGCCTCGACGACCCAGTGAAAGGTTTTGAACTGATGACTGAAGCCGTCAACCATATTGCCACACAGCATCCCGAAAAGGCAAAAAACCTCCAGTTGCTCCTGTTTGGCGACATCCGCAATCCGGAACTGCTCACACAGCTGAAACTGCCCTACGAATGGATAGGTCCGGTATCGCTCGAACGCATACCCGAACTTTACCGTCGGAGCGACATCGTGCTTTCGTCGTCGCACTTCGAAACCCTTCCGACCACGCTTATTGAAGGGCAAGCTGCCGGATGTCTGGCAGTGGCATTCGACCACGGCGGACAGCGCGACATCATCAACCACCGTAAAAACGGCTATCTGGCAAAATATGCCGATACTGCCGACCTTGCCGAAGGTCTTCTTTGGGCTGCCGAACAGACTGCCGACCGCGCAGCATTGCACTACAGTGTGGTGGAACGCTTCTCCGAGGCCCGCATTGCAGAAATGTATATCCGCCTTTTCGAACAGCTGTAAGCCACTTTCACGGCCTGCCCGCTCACCGTTGTCTGAAGATTTTTGTACCTTTGTCGTCTGAAAACTAACTGCAAACAAACAGAAGAATGGTTACGATTTTGTTTCACGATACAATTTTCGGCCCGATTCACAGCCGACGGCTCGGCACCTCGCTGGGCATCAATCTGACACCGAACGACGGGAAAATCTGCTCCTTCGACTGCATCTACTGCGAAGCGGGCTACAATGCCCAGGGAGCAGGCACGACAGGAATCAGTCCGCGTGAGGAAGTGCGCACACTTCTGGAACAGAAACTGGCGGCGATGAAAGCCAACGGTGACCGTCTTGACGTGATAACTTTCTCGGGCAACGGCGAACCTACGCTGCATCCGGACTTCAACGGCGTTGTGGACGATGTCATCGCCCTGCGCGACCGCTATTACCCGCAAGTGAAAATCAGCGTGCTGTCAAATTCCACGATGATTGACCGCCCGGCCGTAGTGGAAGCACTGAAAAAGGTGGACAACAACATTCTGAAACTGGACTCGGCCATCGACCGCACCATGCGACTCATCGACCGCCCGGTGAACCGCAACTTCAACGTTGCCGACCTCGTTGAACGCCTGAAGCAGTTCAGCGGACAGTGCATCGTGCAGACCATGATGCTCCGCGGCGAACACGATGGCGAACGCATCGACAACACCACCGACGAGGAAGTGGAAGCCCTGCTTGCCGCCTATCTCGAAATTCGACCGATGGAAGTGATGCTCTACTCCATCGACCGCGCCACTCCGGAAGAAAACTTGCAGAAAGTGCCGAAAGAAGAACTCGAAACCATTGCCGAACGCTTCCGTGCGAAAGGCATTAAAGTACAAGTAAACTAAACGATGATATATCCCAGACCGTTAAAGCAGGGCGACAGTGTAGCCATTGTCTCCCCTGCCAGCAAAATCGACGCTAAATTGGTTGACGGCGCCTGCGCCACACTGGAAGCCTGGGGCTTCCGTCCTATTGTAGGCAGCTGCTGCAAGGGCGAGTGCGGCTCGTTCAGCGGAACCGTCGGACAACGCCTCGGCGACCTGCGTGCCGCCCTTGAGAATCCCGACGTGCGTGCCGTGTTGTGCAGCCGCGGCGGCTACGGCGTGGTACAGATGATAGAACATTTCCGCGACTCCATGTGGAACAACGACCCGAAATGGCTGATAGGTTTCAGCGACATTTCCGCCCTTCATGCCGTGTCGGTTCATGCCGGTGTAGTCAGCGTCCATGCCTCCATGTGCAAACTCCTTACGGAACACCCCGACTGCCAATGCAGCCACACGCTCCACGACATACTGACCGGAAAACTCCCCGACTATGAAGTGGCAGGCGATGAGCGCAACCGCGAAGGCAACGTCAGCGGAACTGTCACAGGCGGCAATCTTGCCGTGCTGTCAGGACTCATTTCAACGCCTTACGACCTGCTGAAAAAAGACCATATCCTTTTCATCGAGGACATTTCAGAGGCCATCTACCGCGTTGAGCGTATGCTCTACACACTGCGCCTAAACGGAACGCTTGCACGCACCAAAGCACTGATTGTAGGACAGTTTACCGACTACAAACCCAGTGTCGACCACCAGTGCATGTACGATATGATTGAAAAAATGGTAGCCGACTACGATTTCCCCGTAGCCTACAACTTCCCCGTAGGCCATGTCGACTACAACCTCCCCATACTCGAAGGCGCACAGGCCGACCTCACCGTCACCAAAGACAAAGTCCGCCTTACCTTCAAGCGATAAAGAAAGCAATCGCAGAAAAACCGACCGCTCCGGACTGTGGATAGACACGGCTCGAAGCGGTCGGTTTTTATTCCAAAGTATTACTGTCCGCTAAAAGTTCATACATCATTATAATGATAGGGCCGTCCTCCGA
>UQUV01000051.1 GCA_900544305.1 uncultured Porphyromonadaceae bacterium | reverse complement strand
GAATAATTTTCATATTATGGATTTTTTATTCCAACTTTTTGGGTGCAGTTCATCTAAGAGGAGGACGCCACTTGATAGCGCCTTCAAAAATATGTTCTTCTGTCAGGAGCAACGCTCCGCGGTACCGCATAAAAACAAGCAAGGGGCGGTGCCTCACGGCATTGCCCCTTGATAAGCATATTATGAAAACTTTATTTAAAGGAATTGATTGTTATCTGTTTTAATTAAAAGAAAGTCAATGAATTGTTTTCAATATCCTTGTTTTCTTTCAAGATATCCAAAGCCATTTGTGAAACCGCACGTGCTCCCATGATTGAAGAGTAACGGTCAGCCAACTGTTGCGGAGTCAGACTTGAGCTTGATTTCTCAACTTTCTTCACTTCGTAAACAAATACGCCCTGCTCACCTTTCACCGGACCATTGAGCGAACCTTGCTTAGCATAAGGAGCTTGAGCAGTCAGGCATTTTTCCATTGCGCGGAGCGGCATGATGAAGTCCTGAGAGAAAGTAACGACTACGGCTGAGTCAACCGGTACATTTACAGCGGCTGCATAGCCCTGAAGACCTTTACCCTTGCCTGCTTCGAACTTAGCCATCAATGCTTCAGCCTTCTTGTCGTTGCGCACGCGAGTTTCAACGATAGTGCGGACACCTGCGTCGCTCAGCGGCATATATCCTGCCGGGATGATTTCGTCTACAGTAAGGGCAATCATCTTGTCGTTGCCTTCCTTGTCGAATACCGGAGATACGGAACCTGCTTCAGCACCGAATGCCCATTGAATCATCTTACGAGTTGACTCGATGCGGTTGATTTGCGGGTCGTTGGCAGTGATAGTAGCTTCGAGCGGCTGATAGCCTGCTGCGATAGCGTTTTCTATGAATGACTTGTTTACGTTGTTCTTGTTTACGAATTCCTGCAAACCGGCACGAAGGTCGTCTACAGTCTTGTCGCTCGGATAAACGTGGTAAGTAACTTCGGCGATGTCGTACATCTGCTTCGGAGCTGCTTTTTTCACCACCTTATAGATAAGTGCACCATATTCGTTGCTGTCGAGCACAAAATAGTCGGCACCGGCTTCCATCAATCTCTTCTTGGCAGTTTCAGCCTGTTCGTTGTTGCCCATCTGCAATGTGTTGAGGGCGAAGTTTTCCTGACCGGCTACAGTCTGACCGTTCACTACTTCAGCGAAAGCCTTGCCGGAGTTAAGAAGATTGAGCACAGAATCCTGAGCAGTCTTGTTGCCTTGAACCTGAACCATGTTGACTGTGATTGTGTCAACATCCATCTTCTTGTTCAAAAGTTTAGTGACGCTGTGAACATCGGCACGGAAAGCCGGAGTAGAAACAGCACCTACAGCAGCTTCAGCAAGGAAACTCTTGGTAGCTGCGTCAACGTCAGAAGCACGAACTGTGCGTTCGGCGATAGAAACTTCTGAAATGTTGCGGATAGCGTTCACGCCTTCGTTGGCTTTCAATTTTGCAACCACTGTGTCCATCAAAGTCTGTGCTGTAGCCAAGTCGGCTGCCGACGGAGCGATGTTGACTGCGATATAGTGGATTTTGCGAAGTTCTTCTTCAGTTTCAAACTGATATTTTTCTTCGTTGTAGCGAGCCTTCAGTTCTTCTTCGCTAACAGGATAGTCCTTGTTGTCGAGAGATGTGTAAGGAACGTTTACGAGGTCGATAGTTGAAGCAGTCGACATTTCAGCGGCAAGTGCCTCCTTGTCGAGGTCGTTGGCCTGAATTGCACCGGCAAGCAACGCACCGAATTTCTGATATTTCAACTGTTGGTCGATGCTGCGTTCCATTTCCAACCACTGAGCCTTCAACGGCTCAACATCCTGCGGATTCAAGCCATATTTGCCAGGGTTGAAAAGCATATCGTGAAGCATTGCAGGAGAATCGGCACCCATCTGTGCTGCGAACTGAGCTACTGCCGGAATAGCAGTTGCACCTGTCATTGCTTCTGTAAGCTCCTTGTTGGTAACTTGAATACCCAACGCTTCCACTTCGTCGTTCAACAGTTGCTCGTTGATCATTTCGTTGAGCACCTGCATTTGAACTACAGCACCGTCAAATTTCTGGTTTGACTGCTGCAAACGCTGGTTGTACTCTTCATTGCGACGTTGGAAATCGATAATACTGATTTTAGTACCGTCAACGTTCGCTACGGTAGTGCCGCTACCAAAGAATGAGCGGCCTGAGTTCAAGAAGTCACCGATGATAAATGCCAAAAGGGCTACACCGATAACTACGAGTAACAATACGGATTTACTCCTGATTTTCTCTAATGTTGCCATTTATTTTTGTAGTTTTTAATTTTTTACGCATTAAAATAATTGCAGAAGCAACACGAACACTCACATATATACTTCTACAAAGTAGCACGCAAAGATACCAAAATTCATTAATAATACAAAAACTATTCTTTTTTTTCGCTTTTTATTTGAAAAACAACGGGTTTTAGGGGCTTTTTAGCAACAATTTTCTGCTATAAAACATATAATGCCGGAAAGCGTCGAACAAAGAGACACCATCACTTGTTGTAAACACGAACAGGGCTGTAAAGCATGCAAAGGCTGAGCTACAGACACCCCAAATCGAAAAACTGCGTTTTTCGCTCGGCTTGCACTATCTTTTCATAAGACAGGCGGCGCCTCGGAAAAGGCAAATTTGAAAAACCGTGTTTTTCTTTTGGCTTTTCGCTCGGCTTGCACTATCTTTTCATAAGACAGGCGGCGCCTCGGAAAAGGCAAATTTGAAAAACCATGTTTTTCTTTTGGCTTTTCGCTCGGCTTGCACTATCTTTGCAGTCTGGAAAATAAAGTATTAACCCTGTGGAAAAATTTGGCTGCTTGCAACCACATTAAAAAATGCTAAAACTGCAAATCCCCCCTCAGATTTCCAGCCAATTTAGCTTTTCCACTTTAAAACAAAATGGAAAGATGAACTATCTATTCACATCGGAATCGGTGTCGGAAGGACACCCAGACAAAGTGGCGGATCAAATCTCTGACGCCATCCTCGACAAACTGCTTGCTTATGACCCGGAATCGAAAGTTGCGTGCGAAACGCTCGTGACTACGGGACAGGTTGTAATTGCCGGTGAAGTGAAATCGGAAGCCTACATCGACATGATGGACACGGCTCGCGGTGTAATCAACCGTATCGGCTACAACAAGAGCGAATACAAATTCGACGGCGAATCGTGCGGCGTTCTGCTCGCCATCCACGAACAGTCGAAGGACATCAACCGTGGCGTTGACCGCGAAAACAAGGAAGAACAGGGGGCCGGCGACCAGGGCATGATGTTCGGCTACGCCTGCAACGAAACGGAAAACTACATGCCGCTGACTCTCGACCTGGCACACACCATTCTCCGCGAACTGGCTGATATCCGCCGCGAAGGAAAGGTGATGACTTATCTGCGCCCGGACTCAAAGAGCCAGGTGACAGTGGAATACGACGAAAACAACAAGCCGGTGCGCGTCCACACCATCGTTGTCAGCACACAGCACGACGATTTCATTCAGCCTGCCGACGACACGGATGCAGCTCAGGCCGCTGCCGACAAGCAAATGGTGGACACCATCTATAACGACGTTAAAAATATTCTCCTGCCGCGCATCATCGAAAAATTGCCGGAACACATCCAGGCTATGTTCGACGACAAGCTGATTCTCCACGTGAACCCGACCGGAAAATTCGTTATCGGCGGCCCTCACGGGGATACAGGACTTACAGGCCGCAAAATCATCGTTGACACTTACGGCGGCCGCGGTGCACACGGCGGCGGCGCATTCTCAGGAAAAGACCCTTCGAAGGTTGACCGCTCGGCAGCTTATGCAACCCGCCACATCGCGAAAAACATCGTTGCAGCCGGACTTGCCGACGAAGCACTCGTACAGGTGGCATACGCCATTGGCGTGGCTCAACCGGTGAGCTTGTGTGTAAACACTTACGGAACAGCGAAAGTCAACCTGTCGGATGCTGAAATTTCAGCCCGTATCAGCCAATTGTTCGACATGCGCCCGGCAGCTATCGAAAAACGCCTCGGACTGCGTCTGCCTATCTACGAAGAAACGGCAGCCTACGGACACATGGGACGCAAGCCGGAAGTGGTCGACAAGCACTTCAAGTCGTTCTACAACGGCGACAAGACAGTGAGAGTGGAACTCTTCCGTTGGGAAAAACTCGACTATGTCGACAAAATCCGCGAAGCATTCGGATTGTAATCTCCGCAATTACCATACAGAAAAACTCCCGGGCAACTCTGTCGCTCGGGAGTTTTTTGCATCCATCAAAGACCAATGTAAAAATAAGCATAAAAATTTCGCTTATTCTTACATTTAAGAATAAACAACTATCACACAGGAAATTATAAGTGTAAAATAATTTCAAAACAGGCCTTATCACACCCTAATTCCATCTTATTTTACACTAAAAACAGCCAATCAAACCCAAAATTGTAGAAATAGACATATTTTTACACGCTTATTTCTACAAATATTGTTATATTAGATATTATTTTATATATTTGCTCCGCATAAAAACCGAATACGCATGAAACAGCCTAACGAAATAATCAAAGAACAAGTAATCAAAAGAATGTCGTTCGACAACCCTTGGTGGATTTCCTCCTCCATTTCCAACGACTATAACACCATGCAGCCGCGTGCCTATCTTTCTGATTTTTACGCTATGGTTGCGAACATGTCCATCCGTCGTGCAACGATACTAATGGGACCTCGGCGTGTGGGAAAAACCGTCATGATTTTTCACACTATTGACCGCCTTATCAAAAGCGGAATCAATCCGCAGAAAATCATCTACATCTCCATTGATACGCCTATCTACAACAACATATCATTGGAAGATTTATTCCATTACGCACGTCAAGCATTGAAACAAGAAGATTGTCATGAAGGTTTTTATGTGTTCTTCGATGAGATACAATATCTCAAAGATTGGGAAATACATTTAAAATCCCTTGTTGACAGCTATCGCGCTGTAAAATTTGTTGCCTCCGGGTCTGCTGCAGCTGCACTGAAAATGAAAAGCAACGAAAGTGGAGCCGGACGTTTCTCCGATTTCACCCTACCTCCTCTTACTTTTTTCGAATATCTCAAACTCATCGGTCAAGACAGTATCATTGTCAAAAACAACAAGGCAATACCTGTCGACACAATTGACATTACCTGCCTCAACCAGCATTTCATTGATTACATAAATTATGGCGGATATCCGGAAGTGGTTGTTTCCCACGAAATACGTGCCAACCCCGGGCAATATATCCGTCATGACATCATTGACAAAGTACTGTTGCGCGACCTGCCCAGCCTTTACGGAATCAAGGATATTCAAGAGTTAAACAAACTATTTGTTCACATAGCTTTCCTTTCCGGAAATGAATTTTCGTACGAAAGTTTGTCACAAGGGGCCGGAATTAAGAAAGAAACAATCAAAAAGTATCTCGAATATCTCGAAGCTGCATTCCTCATCAAAGTTGTCAACCGTATTGACCAAAATGCCAGACGTATGCTACGGGTTACGTCCTTTAAAATCTATCTGACCAACCCTTCACTTCGCTGTGCCCTATTCACACCAATCACCGATAATGATGAAAACATCGGAAATATGGTAGAGACTGCCATATTCTCACAATGGATACAAGGCGGAAAAAGCGATTTTTATTATGCCAATTGGGCCAAAGGAAGAGAAAAAGGCGAAGTCGACCTTGTATGGACCAACCCTGCCACACAAAAGGCTTTTTCGTTAGCGGAAATCAAATGGACGGACCGGTTTGCAGACGCTCCAACAGAACTGAAGTCTCTTTACCATTTTTTGGATAACAATCCAGGCATCAGGGAAATAATCGTAACATCAAAAACCATCAGCAAAGTATACGACAGTCCGAAAGGACAAATTTTGTTTATCCCAGCTGCTCTGTACGCTTATTGGATTTCCACCTACTTGTATAACACACAAAAAAAGACAAATGAGGAAGATAATATAATGTAAAAATAAGCATAAAAATTTCGCTTATTCTTACATTTATCCATAAACAACTATCACACAAGCGATTATAAGCACAAAATAATTTCAACAAACAACAAAAGCCAAGACCGGAATCTTGGCTTTTGCAATACTTAGCAGTGAACTAATTGAGTTTATGCCGTCTGCACGATGCGCAGATGGGCTTTCGGGTAGCGGAGAGTCATGCAGCTGGCTTCGGTCAGCACAATGGCGTCGGTGTTGCGCACGCCGGCCGACTTCAAGTTTAACTCCTCTATGGAGAACGGAATATGGCTGTATTTCTGCAAATATTCCGGGTCGATAATCATACCGTTGTTCTCCATTCCGCATTCGTCGAATACCTCCGACAGCAACACATAGAGTTTGCCGAACTTCGAACGGATTTCCGAGAAGTCGATACCCCACTTCACGATATCCTCACCGGCCATCACCACTTTCGTGGATTCCAGTTTGTTAAGCTGTTCAATCAGGCCAGAACCGCCGATAAGTACCTTACGCTTGTTGCCGGCATTGCCCGTGAACGCCTGCCGCATCATGGAAATGACGGCATCCTGGTTCAACTCGCCCGACTTGTAGGTGAATTCGCCGCCGGCCTGTCCCCAGATTCCACCCGTCAGGAATATTTCCTCATGCTTGGTCTGGTCCTCCACACGGCCCTTGACACCGAAAAGGAAGTTTTTCTCCATGCCCAGACGCATGTCGTAGACCGCCGCTTCCTCCTGGTCGCTGAACGTCCACCCCACTTCCTTGTTGGCAATTTTCTGCAACGTGCTCTGTTCAATCTGCATCTTGAAAATCTGGCAATAGTTCTGACACTTCACCGGCAACGCTTCAAACTGCGCCGTCTGCACATCCAGTTCTCCGGCTGCACGCCCCATTCTCACGAGCATCGTTCCAGTCGGAATGGTCGGAATACAGTTGGTGAATCCGTCGACCGTCTTGCCGTTCGGGCTGACTGCCTCCAAATAGTTTTCACTGGTGGATTTCGATACGACATACAGCACGATATCCTGCGAGGACGGTGTCACACCGTCGGGTTCAAAGCCACGCACACCGCGTACCAACAAGGTTTCCGACACCTCAAACATGTCGATATTGTCCACCGTCAGGCGTGCCCGCTGGAAACGCTTGTCGCCCGTCGCGTCGACACCCGTAAATTCGGTCGTAGTCAGTGCCGATGTCGGACGGGTATCCACCGAATAGTAGTCCACCACCATGCTTCCGCTGCGCTTTGCACCCGCCCAGCGCGACAGTTGGTCGATAGGCGTAGCCATCGGACGAATCTTGACGATACGGCGGTCGATTTCGTTCAGCAGCAGTTCGGGAGATTCACGCTGCGCAAGGGCGCGCGTCAAGGGTTCTTCCGTCACATGCTTTCCGCCGGCGACACCCGGAATGACAGCCATCGCGAGCGACAACCCCGACGAATCGCAGAACACGAGCACGCCCACCGCCAACAGCACAAGAAGAAACAACAATGTTTCGGGACAAAGCAGACGGTCAATCAGTTGTTGAAATTTTTCTTTCGTTGTGTTTTTCATAGCATTTAATAGTTTAAGTTAATCAGACGGTTATTTATCGTTTCACAAAATCTAATCCCATACGCTCCGGCGGATATGTCGGAGCAACGGCAAGTCGGGGTCCTCTTCTATCCCGCCGTCGTCGCGGGGATTTACAGTGTCGAACGAGCGGCGGCGCACTTCAATCTGTTCGTTCCTGCCCTCCACATAGCCTTCCTGACGTGCCTGTGCCACATCGGCTTCATGGCGCAGACCACGGTAGACCAGTTCAAGCAGACTGTCCGTAACTTCCGGCACACCGCCCACCGCCTCCACCATACTGTCGAGCACGTCCTCCGCATCCGCATGACGCTCGGCAAGAAACTGCAGCACGCGGTCGTCGACGGCCGGCTGCGTTTTTTCCATTTTCTGTTCTTCCATACGTTTTCAGTTTTAAGGTTCAACACTGCAAAGCTACAATGCCATGCCCCACAGATATCGTAAAAAAGAGCAAACCGCTGGACAAAAAAATCGGCAGAGCGTTTCCGCCCTGCCGACTCTCAGCCGCCCAACAGCGACCATTTATCTTAGAAATTCACAGCAGCCCCTACAAGGAAGTTAAAGCGCTGCGCATACATTCCGTAATACAATTGCTGATGACGGTTCAGCAGGTTGTTCAGACGGCAATAAGCCGAGAACATGTCCGTAAACCGATAAGCGGCACCAAATCCAAGATCAGAGAATGTGCCCAAATCAATTGTCGTTTCCGACATCATGGTAGCCGGCTGTTCCGAACCCATCATCGGATAGTAGTGCGTATTCAAAACACGGCGTCCGCCCATAAAGCGATAGTCGACATAAAGGTCAAGCTGACGGATCGGCGTTACCTTCAACTTGGCATCCACCACATGCTCCGGACGGTTGTCGGCAAGCTGATAGCCCGACTTCGTGCCTTGAGGAGCAAACGTATAGGCAGCCTTGAATTCCACCTTGTCGGAATAGTTGTAAGCCGTTTTCAATCCCATTTTAGCCCCGTTCATATCCACAGCCTGATAGGTAGTGGCGGCTGTCGGTTCCGGGTAATTCATATTGTTGTCGGCGGAAGTGAAAGCTGTCACCAATGCATCTCTGACAACCGCAAAACCAACAAACGGCGTAATGGTAAAGCCCTTGAACAGTCCGAAATTCAATCCGGCCTCCGCATCCACCAGCGTGTAGCTTGTCGGAAGCATCAGCGACGGGTTCACATAACGGTTGCGCGCTGCCACGTTGTGGAACGTATGAATCTCGTTGCCGCCCGTTGCTGAAGCATAAAGGCTGAACATACGGCTCATTTCCCAGTCGAAACGCACGTCGGGAGCGATACGGAAGAAGGTACCGTTGTCAAACGAAAGGTCGACATGCGCGCCGATACGCAGGTTCATGTTGTCGGTACGATGACTGTAGTACGGAGTGACACTCAACATTCCGAAACTCTTGCCTCCGGCATCGTTCAGCACCATTTCATGGTAGGCCGAAGGCTGGTTGTCGCGGAATACCACATCCAGCGTCTTCGTATTGCGATAGCCCAACATCTGGAAGCCCAGGTCGACACCTGCAAAATCGGCATCGCCCAACAGGAATTCGGCACCGCCGTCAAGATTCAGAAGATTCTCGGTCAGCCCGTTGTCCAGCACTCCGTTTGCATCCGTAGTATTCCAGAAGCCGTATTTGTTTCCAAAATAGTTGTATCCTACACCGATATAGTAGTTTACCTGATTGTCGTTAACGCTTTTTCCGCGCCACAGAGCGTTTATGTTAAACTCGTTGACCATCTGACGGGTATTGCCCGGAGTTCTCAACCCTGCACCGTAGTAGTTGAAACGGTCGAAATGATAGGAAGTTTCCGCCTTCAACACACCCTTGCTGAACACATTGCTGAAATCCAGCCCCACACGGTCCTCTATCACATATTGGCGGGAATACTTATACGCCTCATTGATGTTTTTATAGAGCCCGTCGGTAAGGCCGCTTGTCGAATTGTGTTGCAGCCATACGCCGAACTGTGTATTATCCTTATCGACGATACGGTATCCGGCATTGCCGACAATATTCAGATAGTTGCCCATGCCGAACGTAGCATAGCCACGCTTGTCGGAATATTTGAATTTCTCGGCAAAATCGTCCACGGTCTGTGTCACCACGAGAGGGTCCACTTTGGCGGGAATCGCCCAGTCGCTGTAGTCCAGCGAAATTTTCGTCTGCTTTTCTTCGAGTGTAGCCGGGTTTGTGCCCAAACGTGTCGACTTCAGCAGTTCGGGCTGATAGTCAGTTTCCACCACGATTGCCTTCTGCAATTCCTCGTCGCCCGACTGTGCCATGGCCGGGAAAAGCACTCCCGACAAGGCCAATGACATATATACTATTAACGTTTTCTTCATAACTGCTCCAAACGAATTAGTTCTTCAATTTTTTCAACCTTGTTTCGACCATTTCAAAAATGTCGGCCTCCTTACCCGGATAGTTTTCACGCAGGCTTTCCAGATATTCGCGAGCCTGGAACTTGTCGCCCTGCGCCGCATAGATATCAGAAAGAAGGATAAAGCCGCGAGCCAGCCAGTACTGGTGAGGTGTACCCGAATCCGACAGTTTGTTCAGCACATCGAGTGCCTTCGAGTTATCGCCGCGTTCGTGATAAAGTTCAGCCAGACGATAGGCCGAAATCGTTCCGTAAAGGGTTTCCAGGCTTGAAGTAAGACTCTTGTAGTCGTCGATGGCTTTTGCTTCATTGCCCAACTCCTGATAAGCCGTACCGCGGGCATAGACAACTTCCGCACGCGTATCGTTGTCAAGACCAGCACCCAGCAGCACATTGGCAGCTTCCACCACCTTGGCATCGTCGCCCTTGTCGCGGGCAATGCGGAGCATACCCAATTGTGCAGCCTTCTTGTTGGCCGCCGTTGTTGCCTTAGTCAGCAGCTTTTCGTAGCTCTGCTGAGCCGCTTCAAGATTGCCGTCAGCCAGCAGGAGTTCGCCTTCCATAGCCAGAGCCGTTTCAGCAAAACCACCGTCGGGTGCTTCCTTCAGCGCCTTCTGCACATAGCTGAGAGCTTCTTTCTTCTTGCCTTTCTTATAAGCGTTTTCGGCAAGATAATAATTTGCCTGTCCGGAATAAGGACCGGAAGGATATTTTTCCAGATAATTTGTCAACTGTTTGGTGCTGCCGTCGGCCACATACGCGTTTTCCGCATTATCAAAAGTAAGACGGTTCACTTCGTTGGCGTCAATCTTATAGTCGATGTTCACCGAAGCGACAAACTGCGTGAATGCCGACAGATTATTGTCCTCGATATAAAGCACTTTCAAATCCTCCAGTGCCACCTTGGCCTCCTCGCTCGTCGGATAGTTGCGCACGAGGGTCTTGTATTCTTCTATTGCCTGGCTGCGCTGCTTCAAGGTGTTCAGAAGCACGGCATACTGCAACTGTCCCTTTCTTGCTTCGGCTGTCTGCGGATAGTCGCTCAACAAACGGCGGAACCCTTTCTTGGCGTTGTCGTAATCTTCCAGCGCGATATAGGCCTGTACTTTTTCATACTGTGCCTTCGAAGCATATGCCGACGACGGATAGGTTTCAATCAGTTCGTTCATAGCGGAAATTTTCGCTTCATGACGGCGCTGCAAGCCCAGCATGAAACCTTTCTGATACATCGAATAGTCGCCTTGAACCGTTCCTGCGGCAAGAGCCTTGTCGTAGTATGACTGCGCACCGGCATAGTCGCGTGCATAATAGCGGCAATCTCCGATACGGTTGTAGGAGTCGGCGAGCAGCTCCTTGTCAAGCGACTTCACGCCCACAACCTTGCGGAACGCGTCTTCCGCCATTCCGTAATTCTTTTCAGCCATACACACATAGCCGAAGCTATAGTTGGCTGTGGCATAGTTTTCACCGGAAGTTCCGGCATTACGCAGATAACTCTGGTAATATTTCTTGGCTTTTGCCATATTGCCGGCGGAATAGTTGGCTTCACCCAACCACAACTCCACCTCATTGCCAATTTCCCGGTCATAACCGCCCAACTGCTCTGCCTTTTCAAGATAAGTTCTCGCGTTCTCGGCATTGCCGTTCTTCATTTCGCGGACACCCAGACGGTAAAGCACATTGAGCTTCGCCTTCAGCATCTTGCCCGACGGCTTCTGGATGGCGTTGATTGTTGCCAGCGCATTGTCGTAGTCCTTGTTTGAGAGGTAAGAGCTGATGATATAGTCCTCCACATTGGAAGCATATTTCGACTGAGGGAACTTGTTCAGAAAATCGCGGAACACCTTGATGGAATTGGCAAACGGAGCATTTCCGCCACGGCTTTGCGAGATGGCGTAGTTGTAGAATGCTGTTTCCTGCACGTCGCGGTCGTAATCCATTTTGTAGGCCTTTTCAAAAGCCATGGAAGCGGCTGTCATGTTGCCGTTGCGAAGGTAAGCCTGACCGATATAGAGATATGCGCTTTGAGCCAGTGCATCGCTTTCCCCTACTACACCGTCCAGATGTTCCACCGCCGAAGCATTGTCGCCTTCGCGATATTCGGCCACACCCAAAATATAGAGCGAGGAACGTTGCGGCTCGTCGATGTTGTCAAGATATTTCGTAAGCAGGTCAATGGCCCGTGCATTATTGCCCAGATAGTACTCGCTCTCACCCACAATGCGCAGCAGTTCCGCCTCCATCTCCGGCGACAGTTCCGCGCCTTGCAGTTTCTTGCTGATGGCCACTACATTCGCATAGTCGCTTTCGCTGTAACGAATCTGGCAAATATAGTATTGAGCGCTCTCGCCCATCTTGCTGCGGGGAGAAACCTTGCGGAAACCTTCTTCCGCTTTCTTGTAGTCACCTTTGGCATAAAGGATATAGGCCGTATAGAAATCAACCTCGTTGCGGTACTTGCTGTTGCCGCGGAGACGTTCAAAGCCCATTTCCGCCCGTTCGTAGTCACCGTTTTTTAAACAGCAGAACGAGCTGCGGTAAATCAGGTCGGCGGCCTCTTCCTTGCCGAACACCTTTGCCGACAGACGGTCGTACTCGGCATACGCCTTTTCATAGTCGCCCTTGAAGAAATAATAGTCGCCTATCGTCATCCGCACTTGGAAACGATGGACAGAAGCCGGATAAGTCTCCAAATAGGCCCGCAATGCCTCCACACTGTCCTTGTCGCCGCGTTTGTACTTTGCCATGGCGATATAGTAGTCCACATCCTCAATTGTCAGTTCGGGAATGGACTGGCGTTTCGCCTCCTTCAGCTGGTCGATGCAGCCCGTATAGTTCTGATTGTTGTACATCTGTACGCCTCGGGCAACATACCCTTCCGCATCAGCGTTGTTTAGCTGAGCCTGCCCGGGAACGGCCATCGCCGAAGCCAGACACAATAGCGCATAATGGTATTTCTTCATTTGTCTATCTCGTTATTCTATGCTAATTATAACGTTGGTTTTATGCAATCTGTTCAGAAACGCAAATCCGCCTTATTTGCGCGAACGCAGCGAATAGGTACGCGAGCGCAGCATTTGGGTAAACGATTCCAAATCCGTATATTTTTTCTGTTCTTCCGGAGTGATGATGTCGCCCACGGAAATATGGTAAGTCGTATCGTGATGGCTGAACACCTCGCTCGGAAGACGCACCGTGCGAAGCTGCCAGCAAACTACACCCAGGATATTGAACAGCCAACTGTTCCGTCCGTGGAAAAACACGGGAATCACCGGCACGTTCAACTGCTGTATCAGCCTCATGACCGACGGCTGCCACTGACGGTCCTCCAATTGCAGCCTGCCGTTCAGTTTCGACATGGCTCCGGCAGGGAAAAAGCCCAGCGGATGGCCACGTTTGACATGAATCATAGCTTCCTTGATGCCGCGCATCGTGATAGCACGCTTTTCCGGATTGTCGGAAGCAAGAGGATCAACGGCAATAAAATTGGGACGCATACCCCGGATGTGATTCAGAATCAGATTTACCATCACTTTGTAGTCCTCACGCCGCGATGCGAACAGGTCGATCAGCATAATGCCGTCGACCGCACCGAACGGATGATTGGACACGGTGATGAACGCTCCTTCCGGAAGATGCTCCAGCACCTGTGCATTGTCTACTCTGACGGAAATGCGGAAATCATCAAGTATGCCTCTGACGAAAGGCGCGCCGGGAGTATTCAGATTTCTATGATGAAAATAGTTGACATCGTCCAACTTCAAGAACTTCATCAGCCACCGTACAATTTTCGGATGCTTCCGCGCAACAGGAGCCATTCGGCACAAGTCGTAGTAGTCAAGCACCGCCCGCTTTTTCGTTTCGTCGTCTCCGTCATATTCCGGAGCCTTTCCTGTCACCCTTCCTTTCCGGTCCAACGCCGGACCTTCGCGATAGGGATTTTCCTGAGTTGCTTTAACAGGCGCCTCTTTCCACGGAATAAACAATTCTGTCTGATTAGCCTTGGACTTTTCTTGCATTGTTTTTTACGTCTTTATTAATATGCAAATATAATATCTTTTGCATGAACAGCAAAAAACATCCGAAAGTTTGGATTTTCCACACTTTTGTTTCGCCCTTTTCACTATTTTTTGTCATTGCTTACATCGACAAAAGCCGTTTCGGTCAGGGCATAAAAAAAGATACAATGAAGCAGCAACCTGCCCCATTGTATCTTTCTTTATTGAAAAGCGTCTTAGCGAACTACTTTGATAGCCTTGTCACCGACACGAACGATGTACACACCGTTTGCATCCAGATTAGTATTCACTTTATATGCACCTGAATTGTCGGCGAAGATTCTTACACCTGAAAGGTTATAGACTTCTACCTTTTCAGCATTCGGATTTTCCACATAGAGAACACCGCCTTCAACATAAGCTGAAGCTGAAACATTTTCTGTATTTTCTACAGAGCTGATATCTTCCACTTCAATTCTGTTTGAAAGTTCGCTCACCAATGGAGAAGAAAGTGTCGGATAAACCATTGCAGCAAGCACGTCATACGAAATGCGGTCGTTGTTGAAATCTATGCGAGTAAATTCAGCACTTGTCGCATTAGGATCCTGAAGCAACGCATTTGTAATACCGATTTCGATAGATTTTTCTGCCTGAAGATCCATTGTCAACTTGAAATCGTCAAAGATAAGGAATGAACCGTTTCTCATCTCAACGAGTACACAACAGTAGTCTGTACCCTTAGTGAATTCAACAGTGTGTTTTGTCATTTCCTTAGTAACTTCGATATCGAAGCTTTCAATCGGTTGGAGACGGTTGTTATCCAACAGTTTGGCGATTGACACTACAGCAGTAGTTGCGTCCGGGCTGGCAAGTGTGAACTCGAAAGTAGCCTTTCCATTGCTACCTGTAAGGTCGTACATCTGTGAATACATATAGCTGTTGCCCATGATATCGGAATAGATGTTGTCCATACCGATACCTCCGTCGATTGCAGCTGCCATAGATATGTACCAGTCAAAAGCACCTGAAGCAGAACCGAACACAAATGCACCTGACAAGCGTTCCGGATTTTCGATTGTTCCAGTTGAGCTGAATACGTCGCAATCAGTGTCAGCCAAAGTGTAAGTTTCGTCAGCTTTAGCTGTGTGTTTGCGATATACGTTCACTTGATATGTATTTGCATATTCAACACCTTCCCAGTTTGCAACAAAAGAGTTGGATGTTACTCGCGTTGCCGGTTTTGCTGTCGGACGTTCAAGAATCGGAAGTGCCGGAATTTCTTTTGAAGCCTTGGTTATTTCACCGTCTTTTCGAACGGCAACAACCGAGAAGTAATAGATATATCCGTCGTATGGCAGATTGCTAACAAAGAAAGATGTTTCTTTTACCTCACGGTCAATAATATAATAGATTGGCAATGGGAAATCACCTTCTTTAGTGTATGTATAGACATTGAGCAAGTAATAGTCAGCACCTTCATAAGGTTCCCAAGCAGCGGTAAACGATTTGCCGTCATAGTCGGTCGGAGCGATTCCTACCGGCTCTGCAAGAGTCGGAGCAAGCGTATAGCTGTCGCAGTATGCAGATGACATTTCACCACTTACTGCAGCAACCTTTGCAAAATACGTGTCACGCATATCAAGGCCAGTCACAGTGTAGCTTGTTTCTGTGGTTTCTTCCTCATTGACAACATAGACATAGTCTTTTTGGTCAATGTCCCAATAATATACCTGAACTTTGTATTTTTCAGCACCGTCCACTGCATTCCATTGGAAAGTAGATTCAGTACCCTTATAGCTTGTCACCTTAAGGCCTGTAGGAGAAGCAATACCTTCACTCACTACTTTCACATCATCCAAATACCAGTCGTAATTCACAGAAAAGAATTCGAAAAACGAATCACTCACACCACCACTGAGTTTGAGTTTATACTCCTGCCATTCATTGGTGATTTTAACACGCTGTTGGTTGATGTATCCTGTAGCAGAAGAATTCAACACTGCTGCAACTTCATCACCACCAGCATTGGCCGATTTGGCACGGAAACTTACGGTTACGGCACCATTGTTGGCACTAAGGTCAGCAACATTCGTTCTTATGCCACCTGTAAATCCGATACCGAACATATAGTACTCTCCGACCATAGCAACACCACCGCTCTGGTGCACACCTCTTGCCTGCCAACCTGGAGTCAGAGTATATTCAGCTGGAATATCTACCCAGTCTTCTTCACCAAAGATTTCGCTGTCCGGCTGTTCTTCACTTCCGGCTGTAAATTTGGAAAAATCTTCCCAAATCAAAGCTCCAGCAGGTGTTTCGCCTTCCTTTTGTATCTGTTCCGACGCAACGGTTTGCGGTTGAAGGTATTTATAGTTATTAACAGTGATACCTTGTGCTTCCGCTACACCCGTACTGCCGACTGCAAGCAGTGAAGCTACTCCTAAAAATAATATTTGTTTCATACTGTAAATTGTTTTAGTTTCTTTAAATCATTAAATTAACGCATAACTTTGATAACCTGTCTGCCGACCTTAACTACGTACACACCCGGAGAATCCAGTGCTACTTCAAGGTGGGAATCACCTTTGTCCGACATAAAGTGGAGAACACCACACAGGTCATATACTTCAACTGTTTCTGCGTTAGGATTGTCGATTACCAATTCATTGCCTGAAACCCATGCCTTCGCTTCTGCTACCGCATTGCTTTCAACTGAACTTTGGATGTCGACATATACACGGTTAGACGGTTCTGACAATATTTGAGCTTCAGCAGAAATGCTTGCGGCTACGACATCGTAGGAAATACGTTCATTGCTTTGACGCACAACTTCCTCAAATCGGCATGCTGTTCCGTCTTCAACCATCATGGCATCGATAGGAGCTTCAACCGAAGTTCCCTTAGGCATATCTACAGCAAGTGAGAATTCGTCGAAGAACAAATAAACACCGTCTTTAGGATAAATCAAGATATAAACCTCATCGGTTCCTTTTGTAAATTCGATATGGTGACTTGTCATTTGAGCTGTTACAGGAACTTCAAATGATTCCACTTCTTCAAATTCCTTGTTTTTGTTAATCACTGCCAATGCAACAACGGCCGTAGTGGTATTCTTACTTGCAAGTTTGATGTCGAACGAAGCCTTACCACCGAACGGCGACAAGTTGAACGCCGGAGAATACATATAGGCAGGCATTGACAATATTGCCAAAGAATTATCCAAGCCTACAGCACCTGCAATGAATACAGGACTTGAAACAACCCAGTTGAATGCACCGGAATTGCGCGGGAACACGTATGAGCTTGATGAGTATTCCGGAGAATCCATTGTTCCGTCTGAAACGATGTATTCCATATCTGTTTCCTGAACGATATGCTTTTCATCGTTGAGGGCAGTATACTCCCGATACATGGTTGCTTCGTAATAGTTTGCCAACGGAACTTTTTCCCAGTGGGCAACGAACGAATTTGTCTGGATGTGTGTTGCAGCAAGCGCTTTAGGAGCTTTTACTACAGGCAGAATCTGCACTTCATTCGATTCGCTTGAAATATCACCCTCATTGTTCATAGCCTGAACAGTAAAATAATAAATCACGCTGTCGCTCAAACCTGTAACCTTATATGAGGTTTCAGTCAAATTGCTCTCTGTCAGGAACGGAACGACTTCGGCATCTCTCACTCCTCCGTTGATATAGGAATAAACTCTCAGGACATACTTGTCAGCATTGCCCACTGCATCCCAACGGGCTGTAAACGATGTGCCGTCGTAGTCCTCCGGATCAATGGCTTTCGGAGTTCCGATAATCGGCTTGATTTCATACGTTTTGCTATAGGCTGACTGTTTGCCGTCCTTAAGCGTTCCAATTTCGAAGTAATACAATTTTTCCGGATCAAGATCGGCAAGATGAAGCGTAGTACCCTCTACACGTTCATTCTTCTTCACATATTTGTTGCTATACAAATCACTGTCAAAGTAATAGAGATTGTACTGATATGCTTCCGCTCCCTCTACTTCGTTCCATTGAATCGTCGCTTCATTTCCTTTATAGCTGACAACGCGGATGTCGGAAGGCGAAGGAATACCTTCACTCGTAATGGAAAGATCATCAAAATACCAGCCGGTATAGACGGTTGAGAACTGGAACATTGTTTTTTCACAGCCCTGGTTCATTTCAATGGAATACTCTTGCCATTCGTTCGTAATGTCAATCGCTCCGGATGCCTGTAGCGGCTCTTCTGCGTCAGGAGCTATACAGCTGATAAGCACATGGTCGCCGTCGGCCATCGTTGATTTTGCACGGAATCTGATGGTATATGTTCCGCTATTGGCTGACAAGTCGGCAACAGGAGTGTTGATAAATCCGGTTTCCTCACCGAACGGAGTATCCATCAATCCGATATAGGCAACACCACCGGCCTGAAACACACCGCCACCCGACCATCCGGGCATTTGCGTATATTTCTCTGCAATATTGCCTTTTTCATCGTTGACTTCTCTAATACTCGGAGTTTCCTCTGAACCGACAGTAAACTTGGCAAAATCTTCCCAAATTTTATCTATTACTGTCCGCTAAAGACGTGCATTCCCTCCCAACTTGCTGAAATAGATAAGT
>UQUV01000050.1 GCA_900544305.1 uncultured Porphyromonadaceae bacterium | reverse complement strand
AATGTTATTTATCAAGATATTATAAAATCGATGTTTTTATAGTGACGAAGTCAGGTGGTCATTGATGTACAAGTTGTTTTTAGGGGCATTTTTTGAGCTGTTTTTTGATAAAAAAATTGGGGCAAGTCGTAAAAACCTGCCCCAATACATAACCCTAAAATTTACTGGATTTTATTTGATGACTTTGAATATTTCAGTACCGACTTTGACAAGGTAGATTCCAACTGCCGGCAGTTCTACCGACAAGGATTCCGAACCGTTGTTGTCTGTAAAGATACATTTGCCGTCAATGCCGAATACAGCCACATCCTTCATTGCCGGATTGCTGATGTTCGCTATGCCGTTGATGACATTTACAGCAGCCATTGCCGGAGCTACTGAAGCTACCGAAGAGGACAACTGCACTTCCATCTTGTCGGAAATTTCGCTGTACACTATGTTGTTTGAGTCTGCAACATATGCAGCCATTACGTCGTAGGCAAATACATCGCCGTCTACAACTGTCAAATCTTTGAAGCTACAGCTGTTTGTTTCTGCAACGACGGCATCTTCCGTTGTTGAGAACTTGGCACCCGCTTTCAGGTCGATATCTGCTTTCAGTGAGCCGAAGAACACGTTTTGGTTGTTTTCGGAATACATCAGGATAACGTCGCCGTCAGAGCCGCCTTCCAGCGTCACTTTCTGTTCAGTCATTGTAGGTGTAACAGGAATGCTCTTGACAGAGGATTCAATCGGTGTGAGCATATTGTCAACGATTTCTGCGAACATGACCAGCAAGTTGTCGTCAGCCGGTGCTACTACGTCGAGTGTCAAAGCAACTTTTCCGCCAGCCTGTCCGAAATTGCCTTGTGGAGAGTACATGAATGACGGACCAAAGAACATTGCAAAGGAATTGTCCAGACCCATAGCTCCAGGTATTGTTGCAGCCATGCTGATATACCAGCCATAAGCTCCATCCTCACGTGTAAGCTGATAGGCGTCAAAGAACGTTTCCGGACTTTCAAGCGTTCCGGTTGATTCCAGTCCTTTGAACGATGCGTTGGCAATTGTATAAGTTTCGTCGGCTTTGGCCGTATGTTCTTTGTAAAGAGTAGCCAAATAGACATTTGCAAATTCTACCGATTCCCAGTTGGCGGTAAATCCAGTTGCAGTGATGTCAGTTGCTTCTTTCACTACCGGCTTGCTGAGTGTCGGCAATGCTGCAATCATTTCAGAAGGTTGTGAAACAGAACCGTCAGACATTTTTGCTGTAACCTGGTAGTAATAAACAGTACCTGCTGTCAAGTCGTTCACGTCGTAGCTTGTTCCTTGCACTTCCTTATTCTCGAGAACATATTGGGTGTCGTCCTCTTCTGTCATTGACATGACGCTCAACAGATAGGACGCTGCTCCTTCAACGGCTTCCCAGTTGGCAGTAAATGAAGTGGCCGAATAGTTTGTTGCCGGGAGTGCTGTCGGTGCTTCGATAGGCGATTCAATGGTCACGGATTCGGACAGCGGTGAAATCTCCTCTCCCATTACGGCTGCCACGTCGAAGTAGTAGCTTTCGTTCGGGTCCAGTCCTTCTACTGTATAGGAAGTTCCGGTTACAGGTTCATTCTGGAGCAGATATACGTAGCCCCATGTATCCATGCTAAAGTAGTAGACATTCAGAAGATAGGAATCAGCTCCTGCTACTGCATCCCAACTCAATTCGGCAGAAGTGCCCATGTATTTTGACACGATCGGATTTTGCGGTGCGCTAAGTCCTTCGGCGGAAATTTTAATGTCGTCAATAAAATATTCCCCATTGTTGGACCACATTTGAATGAAGGATTCGGCTATGCCTTTTGAGAGAGAAAAACTGTATTCCTGCCATTCATTAGTCAGTACAACGGATTGTGAGCTTGTTGCATATTGTTCGCCAGGGTACAGCAATAGCACGTTCAGTTCGTCGCCGCCCGATAATGCCGATTTGGCGCGGAAAGTTACGGTAAATGTTCCGTTGTTTGCAGAAAAGTCGAGTAGCGGAGTATTGATCCAGCCTGTTTCATCTTGATAAAAGCCAATATATGCAGAACCTCCGGCTTGGAACACGGCTCCACCCGACCATCCCGGAACTTGTGTGTAATCGGCCGAGATGTCGCCTGTCTGTGCATTTGCTAAGTCTGTCGCATCCGGAGCGGTTTCGCTGCCTGCCGTAAATTTCGAGAAGTCTTCTTCAACGATTACCGCCGAAGCGTCATTTGCCAACATTCGGGGTGTTGACGTCACTTGTGCTTTTGTGAACTTGTAAACCGGTGTAAACAGGCGGCTGGATACCGCCTCCGTGTTTTCAACCTTCATCGTCTTTGCCCGTAATGCCTTTTTGTTTTGAGCAAAACCAACGCTTGCGCATAATGTGCAAGCCAACACTAACAATGTAATCTTTTTCATCATAAGCATAGGTTTTAATTATAAATCGTAGGCAAGTTAATAAAAAATATTTAATATTGTTGCATTTTTACCAATAAAAATTACATTATTGCGTTTTTGTGTTGAAAATAACAAAAAACCGTCAGGAATATCGGCGTATTCCTGACGGTTTTTATTATATATATTGTGGTGGGGAATTATACTGTAAGGATTTCCTTTTCCTTGGCAGCAAATACCTCGTCGATTTTCTTCAGGTACTTGTCGTGGATTTTTTGAACCTTTTCTTCTGCATTTTTCTGTGCGTCTTCCGGCATGCCGTCGTTCTTCACAGCTTTCTTCAAGCCTTCGATAACATCGCGGCGGGCATTGCGCACAGAAATCTTAGCCTGTTCGGCTTCAGCTTTCGACTGTTTAACCAGCGCTTTACGGCGTTCCTCAGTCAACGGCGGAATAGAAAGGCGGATTACTTCGCCGTTGTTTTCCGGTGTGATGCCGAGGTCAGAGTTGATGATTGCCTTTTCAATTTCCTTAAACATGGATTTCTCCCACGGAGTAATGGTGATAGTGCGGGCATCAGGCACCGACACGTTGGCAACATTACTGATAGGAGCGGCGCTTCCGTAGTAGTCAACCTTGATGCCGTCGAGAATCTTCGGGTTTGCCTTACCGGCACGGATGTGTGCCAATGCTTCATCAAGATAAGCCACCGCCAATTCCATTTTTTCTTCTGCAGGAGAAATATAGAAATTTACGTCGTTCATAATTGTATCGTTTTTATTTGTTATTGTTTATTTCTGATATACCAATGTGCCGATGGGTTCTCCGTCGATCACTTTGCGGAGGTTGCCTTTCTGGTCCATGTTGAACACCACAATCGGGAGATTGTTTTCCTTGCAAAGCACAGTTGCCGTAAGGTCCATCACCTTCAGTCCGCGGCTGTAGATTTCGTCGTAAGTGATTTCCGTAAACTTGACGGCTGTCGGGTCTTTTTCCGGGTCGGCTGTGTAGATGCCGTCAACGCGTGTGCCTTTCAGCATCACGTCGGCTTCCACTTCGATTCCGCGCAGAGCCGAGCCTGTATCGGTTGTAAAGAACGGGTTGCCCGTGCCGCACGACATGATGGCTACCTTTCCGGCCTTCATGGCGTCGATGGCTTTCCACTTGCTGTAGTGTTCGCCAATCGGGAACATGTTGATGGCAGTGAATACCTGTGCCGGCTGTCCGATTTTTTCAAGAGCCGAACAGAGAGCCAACGAGTTGATGACCGTAGCAAGCATGCCCATCTGGTCGCCTTTCACACGGTCAACGCCTTTTGCCGCTCCGGCAAGTCCGCGAAATATGTTGCCGCCACCGATTACAATAGCGATTTCCACACCGGATTGTGCCAAATCCTTAATCTGTTCGGCGTAATCGCCCACTCTAACCGGGTCGATGCCGTAGCCTTGTTCACCCATCAGCGACTCGCCGCTGAGCTTCAGCAATATGCGCTTGTAACTTGTTCTCATTCTGTCTGGTTTTGTTTTTTACAAATTTAATGACTTTCCCTTAAATCTCAAACAAATCTTCAGCGTTTCTTGTAGGAAATCGTTCCTGTAGCCTGATTCGTCGGCATGACGAGCACTTCGGCTATCTGCACATGTGCAGGGGCGGAAGCGGCAAAATAGACAACTTCGGCCACGTCGTCGCCGTTGAGGGCATGGATTCCTTTATAGAAATCGTCGGCGCGTTCCTTGTCGCCGCGATAGCGCACCACGGTGAAATTCGTTTCCACCATTCCCGGCTTGATGTTCGTCACGCGCAGGGGAGTGTCGACAAGGTCGATGCGGAGTCCGTCGGACAAAGCCTTGACAGCCGCTTTTGTGGCGCAGTAGACGCTGCCTCCGGGGTAGGCGGCATCGCCGGCAATCGAGCCGATGTTGATGATGTGTCCGCGGCCTCGTTCCACCATTCCCGGCACTACCATGCGGGTCATGGCCAGCAGGGCGCGCACGTTCGTGTCGAGCACCACATCCCATTCGTCGAGGTTGCCTTCAAATTCCTTGTCCAGACCGATGACAAGTCCGGCATTGTTGACCAGTACGTCGATATTTTTCCATTTGCCTTCCAGCGAATCGAGAGCGGCACGCATGGCTTCGCGGTCGCGCACGTCGAACGGAAGTGTCAGCACGTCGACGCCTTTTGCTGTCAGTTCTGCTTTCAGTTCAGCCAGTTTTTCTGTATTTCTGCCGTTCAGAATCAGGTCGGACCCCATGGCGGCAAACTTGCGGGCGCAGCCTTCGCCGATGCCGCTGGTTGCTCCGGTAATGAAAATTATTCTGTCTTTCATACTTCAGTTTGTGATTGTTCCGTATTGAATAATATTTAACCCTGCAAAGGATTTCTCTTTTACAAAAATAACTAACTTTGTGGCAAGAGCAAACATAACCGATGAGAAATATGCAGAAGTATCTATTTTCCGTTTTGGGCAAGTTCTTTTTGATTGCCGCCGTCTTTTCCGTTACTTGTCAGCCGCTGCAGGCGGAAACGAGTTTCAGCAAGCTGAAGGAAAAGGCAGAACGCTTCTATGCCTATCAGGAATGGGACAGTGCGCTTGCCATGTACGAACTGATGCTGATGCAGCAGCCTACTGATTTGCCTACCATTTCCCTTGCTCTGGCTCTTTACGGGCTGAAAGGCGACGAGGAGAAGCAGATTCAGCTCGTCGAACTGTCGCAGCAGAAGGGCATTGCTCTCAACGACCTTTTCGAAAATGTGAAGACGGAGGCGTTCCGTTTGGGAAAACCCGACATTTACGAAAATCTGCTGTTGAAAATCAAGGAAAAGCAGCCGTGGCTCAAGCGCAGCATCAATCTGCAGCTTATCAAATACTACGATTCGCGCAACAATGCGCCCAAGATGATTTCCATCAGCGATTCGCTGCTTACCGTCAATCCCGACGATATATATACGCTTTCCATCAAGGCGCGCGGACATATCCTGCTCAGCGAAATAGAGCCGGGTGTCAGCGCCTACCGCCAAATTCTGGAACTGGACAAGGACAACATGGAAGCCTTGCTCAACATTGGGATTGTCCGCTACAACGAGGTGAAACAAAAACAACTGCCGCTGGACTCTCCAACGGCAGCCGAAGCCCGCAGCTGTCTGCAGCAGGCATATTCTCAAAAACCGACTCAGTTCCTCAAGCGCATTATCGGCGAACTGACTCCGCAGCCTGCGGAATAGCGGTTTTCAACTTCTGTGTTCCTGTTTCTCGGCTCATAGCCTTTCCAATGTAAGAAACGTGTACGGATAGGGGTTCTTTTCGTCGGCAGGAAAGGATTCCTCACTCACTGTGCGCCATTCCGACGGATTGATTTCCGGGAAAAACGCGTCGGCATCCGGGAAACGGGCGTGAATGCGGGTGAGGTACAGGGTCGACACGCTGTCGAACGTGGCACGGTAAATCTGTTCGCCGCCGATGACAAACACTTTTTCGTCATCTTTGGTGAGTTGCAGCGCTTCGGCGAGCGAATGTGCTGTTTCCACCCGTTCTGCGGTAAAGTCCGGGTTGCGCGTTATCACTATGTTGCGCCGGTTGGGCAACGCCCCTTTAGGCAGAGAGTCGTAGGTACGGCGGCCCATAACGACGGTTCCGCCGGTAGTGACGTTCTTAAAATGCTTCAGGTCGGCCGACATGTGGCAGAGCAGGTCGCCGTTGCGGCCGATGGCTCCGTCTTCGGCAACGGCAACGATGGCACTCAGTTTTTCTTTCATATCCGTCTGTGTATGTTATACCGACACTACGCCCTTGATGTGCGGGTGCGGGTTGTAGTTTTCCAATGTAAAGTCTTCAAAACGGAAGGAGAAAATGTCCTTCACGTCGGGGTTGATTTTCATCGTCGGGAGCGGACGCGGTTCGCGTGACATCTGCAACTGCACCTGTTCGAAATGGTTGGTGTAGATGTGGGCATCGCCGAGCGTGTGAACAAAGTCGCCGGCTTCGAGCCCCGTCACCTGTGCCATCATTTGCAGCAGGAGGGCATAGGAGGCGATGTTGAACGGTACGCCGAGGAAGATGTCGGCACTGCGCTGGTAGAGCTGGAGGCTCAGTTTGCCGTCGGCCACGTAGAACTGGAAAAAGGCGTGGCAGGGAGGCAGGTTCATGTTCGGCAGGTCGGCCACGTTCCACGCCGAAACAATGATGCGGCGCGAATCGGGGTTGTGTTTGATGGTTTCCACCACTTCCTTTATCTGGTCGATATGGCCGCCGTTATAGTCGGGCCATGAACGCCACTGATAGCCGTAGATGTGACCGAGGTCGCCGTTTGCGTCCGCCCATTCGTTCCAGATGCGCACACCGTTGTCCTGAAGGTATTTCACGTTGGTGTCGCCGTTCAGAAACCACAGCAGCTCATGAATGATGGATTTCAGGTGCAGTTTTTTCGTTGTCAGCAACGGGAATCCGTCAGCCATGTTGAACCGCATCTGATAGCCGAACACGCTTTTGGTGCCGGTTCCTGTGCGGTCGCTCTTCATCACGCCGTTTTCCATGACATGATGCAGCAAGTCAAGATACTGTTTCATATTTTGTCCGTTTTTTGTTTTTACTATTCAATGCCTTCGACGTAGATGGCCTTGTAGGGTGTGGCGGGGCATACGTATTCGCATTTTCCGCAGCCGGTGCAGGCCGATTCGTCGATTTGGGGTATTTCCGTATTATTGTAGTCTACCATCGTGATGGCTTCAGCCGGGCATTTGCGCGAGCAGGCGCCGCAGCTCACGCCATCGGTCTGCGTGACGCAGTTTTGCAGCAGAAACTTGGCCTTGCCGATGGCGGCTGTCTTCTTTTCTTCCACGCTTAACGGTCGTAATGCCCCCGTAGGACAGACTGTCGTGCAGAGGTTGCAGGCTTCGCGGCAGAAGGAAGCCTCAAAGTTCATGTACGGCTGCATCGGGTGAAGAATGCCGTATTCCGTTACAGCCGGACGGAGCACCTGTTGCGGGCATTTGCCGACGCAAAGCTGGCAGGAGGTGCAGCGGCGCAGAAAGTCGTCGCGCGACTCTGCTCCGGGAGGGGTGACGGCACGACGGCGGTTGACCGGGATACGGCCTTTTGCGGCGGCTTCCGCCTGGCGGATACCATCGGCGGCATTTGCCAGCGACCCCGTAACGGCGGCTGTTCCCACAAAACTGAGGAAACGTCGGCGGGAAGCGTCGGGCACGGCTTTTTTCTTTTCCTTTATCATTACATCCATTGCCGGCGAGGCCGAACCTACGGCAGCACGTTCCTTGATGCGCTGCATCAGCGGTGTGGCGGCACGGTGGCGGTTGGGTGTATAGGTAATGGCGTCATCATTGCAGGCATCCACGCAGTTGAAACACAGCACGCAGCGGCTCATGTCGACAACGTGGTCGCTCAAGTCGATGCAGGCCGCCTTGCAGGCATATTCACAGCGGTGGCAGTTGATGCACTTGTCGGTGTCGATTTCCATCCGCCATATCGACGAGCGGCTGCACAGGCTTAATGTCGCTCCGACGGGGCAGACGGTGTTGCAGAACGTGCGGCCGTTGCGAAATGCCAGAAAGCCGACAATAACGGCTGTCAGTGCCGCTACGGAAAGTCCCACGGCTCCGGGCAGCACGACGTCGACGGTCAGCAGCAGGGTGCTGTCGGTTGCGGCAGTGTTGTGTATCCATGCCGTCAGCGGACGGACGAATGCCACGACGATGCGGCCATAGGCGCTGTAAGGGTCGATAAGTGCGGGAAACGCTACCACGCCGGCACAGAGGCTGAATGCCGTCATAGTCAGCAGGGAATAGCGCAATATGTTTTTAGCCGGAGAAAAGCGGTAGCGGGCGTTTTTCTTTTTGCGGATTTTCTTGCCGAGCCGTCCGAAAAAGTCCTGAAACGTACCCATCGGGCAGACCGTGGAGCAGTACACTCTGCCGAACAGGAAGGAGGCAATGAGCCAGAAACCCACCATGCCCAAATTGAACGACAGCAGCGACGGCAGGAACTGAATCTGCTCCAGCACCGACAACTGACGGGGCAGGCAACCGCTCACGTCGGCAAAAAATGCCGTCAGGAGCAGGAAAAACGCCAGAGAAACGGCGATACGTATTTTTTTCAGTTTCTTCATCTTCTCCGTAGTTTTAATGTCCGCAGATTTTTTCTACTTCCACATCCTTCACCGTCTCAACAATGGCGGCAATGTGGTCCATCTGTTCCGGGATGGCTATCAGTTCGGGGCACTTGGGCACGCACAGGTCACAGCGGATGCAGCGGAACGCGCTTTCTTCGTCGCGGATGGCGGCACGGTAGCGGTTAATAAAATAACGGCCTTTGGTGGAAAAAGTTTCCGAATAGATGTCGCCGAAGCGGTCGGGCACCATGCCTTCTTTTAGCACTTCGTTGTAGATGCGGAAAATGCCGGGTATGTTGATGCCGTAGGGGCAGGGCATACAGCGGTCGCAGTAGGTGCAGTTGACGAGCGTGTTCGTCAGATAGGCTTCCATCGCGCGGCTCCATGTTTCCTTTTCAGCGGCAGTGAATTCCAATGGGCTGCCGAAAACCATCACGTCCTCTTTCAGTGCCGCCATGTCGGGTACGCTGTCGATGACGCAGTCAGTACCTTCGGCCGTTGCGGCATCGCGCAATGCCCAGCCGGCTATCGGCTGTCGGGGATTGGCTTCATAAAGAATGTCGGTGGCGTCGCCGCTCATGGCGCGCAGGGCTCCGTCCTTTGTCGGGTTGGTCACGAATACGGCAAGTCCCGTACGGTGGAGTTTCTCAATCATTCGCAGAGGAGCTCCATTGAGCTTCCGGTTGTCCTCGGCGTTGTAGGGTATGCGCATGAAATCCCAGAAAGCGTCTTCGTTGAGCAGTGCGTCGACCGACGATTCGTGGTCGACATCCGTAGCTTCCAGGTGGGTGATATTGCCGCTTTTCAGCAGTTCGTCCATCACCGTTTCATCGCCAATCAGGTCTATGCCCAGATGGCGGATAACGCCTTCCTCGCGCATGCGCAGCAGAAAGTCGAGAACGCCCGTCTGCTTGTAGACGGCATTGAATTTCGCCAGGCTGTTGATTGCCTGAAGCGAATAGAAGTCGATATAGGAAGTGTGGAGCAGTTCGAGCTGTCGGGAGAAAATTTCCTTGGCTTGCGCCAGCGTTTTGATGTCCCAGGTGGGCATGGAGGTGGACAGACGGTAGGAAGAGCGGTCGGAATCCTTCAGGGCATCGCCGAGAATACGCTCGCCTTCACCTTCGCGATAGGCCCATGCCGTGTCGAACAGCTTTACGCCATGAGCGGCGGCAAACTGCACGATGCGTTTCCCTTCCTCCACGTCGAGCTTTTTCCCGGTACGGGGAAAGGAGAGGGTGGAAATGCCCAGTCGTGGCAAACGGTCGCGGAGACGGGGCACATCGAAAGCCTTGAGTACTGGCAACTGTTCGGGTACCGACACTTCGCCTTTCAGACGTTCCGGCGGACAGACACTGCACCCGGAGAGCGCGACGGCGGCTCCCGCCATTCCGGCAGAAGTGCGCTTTATCCATTCCCGACGGTTCATCCTGTTTGCCATTGTTTTTGCGTATTACTACGCAAAACTAACAAAAATCAGCGAAAACTGCCACCAATTGACGGCAGAAGTTTGTATGACGGACAGGTGACGGAAACAATTCTGTCCGCTTGCAACGAAAACGGCTGTCGGTATTTGTGCCGGCAGCCGTTGCTGTATGTGTTTGTGTCGTGTTTATTCCAGACAGACCAATGTCATGTCGTAGTCTACGGAAATGGTGGTTTCTTCTTCTACCACAGCTCCTTGTTCGAACTCCTGTTCGCCATGCTCATTCTCGACGACAGCATAATCCTTGTCGTAGATAGTTACCGGGAAGTCGTATTTCATTTTCACCTGATAAGTGCCGGGAGCCCAAGGCCAAGGTTTTGGAAAATTCGGAAAATGCCCCGGAGAAATATTCATTTTACATGTGGAATGGGCAGGGATGCAGTATCCCGGTTCCAGTAAATTCCATAGGTCGATCACATAGTTGGCATCCAGCAGGGAATATTGGTATTCTCCTTTGTAATTATGAATGCCAAGATAGTTCCTGAACTTTTCGGGGAAAGGACCGCCTTCCGGAATGTCAGTATAAATATCCGGCAACTTTACATAAATGGCTTTAGATGTATTGTTTGTCCATATCAAGTGAAAATAGATGAAGACGTTATAGTATTTTACTGCTGCTTTATCGCCGAAATCCGGTATTGGATTGTCGTTACAACCCCACCCTTGGTAGGTCTCAAAAGTAAATATTGCCGACTGGCCGTGTGTCAGTTCTTTTTCTATGGCACGTGGTCCGGCCACTTCCGACCAGTCTTTGTCACCGCACGATGTCAATAAGACAAATGCCAGCAGCGTGAATAAATAGCAGAATTTTTTCATATAGTTAATTAATAAATAAAGTTCATTTATATGAATGTCGTGTTTATTCCAGACAGACCAATGTCATGTCGTAGTCTACGGAAATGGTGGTTTCTTCTTCTACCACAGCTCCTTGTTCGAACTCCTGTTCGCCATGCTCATTCTCGACGACAGCATAATCCTTGTCGTAGATAGTTACCGGGAAGTCGTATTTCATTTTCACCTGATAAGTGCCGGGTATCCAGGGCCAGGGGTGTGGTAGGAACTCAAACTCTGGTTTTGATACCATGACTTTGCACGTGGTGTGTGCAGGGATGCAATAGCTTTCCTTTGTAAAACTGTCGGCTGTTGTTTCTATTCTGTCTCGGGAATCGATAAGTGAATACAAATAGTTGCCATTAGAATCGTATATACCCATGAAATTTTCAAATTTTTGGGGAAAAGGAACGCCTGATGGTAGAGTCGTTTCTTCCAGAGTGGGCAATTGAATGTGAATGGCTTTTGATGTATTGTTTGTCCAGATTAAATAAAATTCAAGAAACTTGTTTTGAAATTTTACAGCTGCTTTGTCTCCGAAATCGATTGTAGTGCTGTCTGGAGCTCCCCAATTATCAATAGTTTCAAAAGTAAATATTGCCGACTGGCCGTGTGTCAGTTCTTTTTCTATGGCACGCGGTCCAGCCACTTCCGACCAGTCTTTGTCACCGCACGATGTCAATAAGACAAATGCCAGCAGCGTGAATAAATAGCAGAATTTTTTCATAAAATGAGTGTTTGTGGTTTGTTTTCCAAATCTATTGATAATTTTATTAAATTCCAATTTTTTTACAGTTATTAGCAAATACAGGGTAGATGCAAACAGAAAAGGCTGCCGCAGGTTTTATGTCTGCAACAGCCTTTGTCTGTATTGATTAATCGTTCGATTATTTCAATTTAGCTTGGATAGCTTTGCTTTCTTCTTCGTAGCCCGGTTTGTTGAGGAGAGCGAACATGTTTTTCTTGTAAGCTTCCACACCCGGTTGGTTGAACGGATTTACATCGAGGATGTAACCGCTGATACCGCAGGCTTTTTCGAAGAAATAGATGATTTCGCCGAGGCAATATTCAGAAAGTTCCGGAAGTGTGATGTGGATGTTAGGAACACCGCCGTCAACGTGTGCGATAACTGTTCCGAGTTCTGCCATCTTGTTCACTTCGTCGATGCGCTTGCCGGCGATGTAGTTCAAACCGTCGAGGTTGGCTTCGTCGCTCGGGATGCGTACTTCGTGGTTCTGAGAAGCTACAGAAATTACAGTTTCGAAGATAGTGCGTTCGCCTTCCTGAATCCACTGTCCCATTGAGTGAAGGTCAGTAGAGTTGTCGACAGCTGCCGGGAAGATACCCTTTCCGTCCTTACCTTCGCTTTCACCGTAAAGCTGTTTCCACCATTCGCCGAGGAAGTGGAGCTTCGGGTTGTAGTTGACAAGAATTTCAGTTTTCTTGCCGGCGTTGTAGAGGGCGTTACGCGTTTTTGCGTAGAGGTATGACAAGTTGGAGTCGTTGGCATTCATTGTAGCTTCTTCCATGGCCTTTGCACCAGCAACGAGCTTGCGGATGTCGAAGCCTGCAACAGCAATCGGAAGCAAACCTACCGGAGTGAGGACAGAGAAGCGTCCGCCAACGTTGTCTTCGATAACGAAAGTGGCATAGCCTTCTTCAGTAGCCAACTTGCGGAGAGCACCGCGTTTTGCATCTGTTACGGCTACGATATGTTTAGCGGCAAATTCCTTGCCTTCCTGCTTTTCGAGCATTTCTTTCAGCAGACGGAAAGCGATGGCAGGTTCAGTAGTTGTTCCTGATTTGGAAATTACGATGATACCGAATTTCTTGCCTTCCAAAAGCTTCATCAATTCATAGGTATAGTCTTCGCCGATGTTCTGTCCTGCGAACAAAACGCGCGGACCGTTGGCCGGTTTCAAAGCAGCGAAAGAGTCGCTGAGGGCTTCGATTACAGCCTTAGCTCCAAGGTAGCTTCCGCCGATACCGATAGCTACAACGTATTCGCAGTCGTCGCGAAGCGTTTTAGCCGACTGTTCGATTTCAGCCAGGAATTCGTCAGACAAAGATGAAGGCAAGTGCATCCAGCCGAGGAAGTCGTTGCCAAGACCTGTGCCTTTTTCCAATTTTTCAAGTCCTTCTGCTGCACTTGCGTTAAGTGCATTGATTTCTACATCGCTAACTGTACCGAGTACGTTTTTGATGTTGAGTTCCAAATTCTTCATAATACTTTTGAATTAATCAAATTGTTGTTATCCAATACGTTTCAATAGTTGTGCGGCATCTTACAGCAGTTTGTCCGCCAAAGCGTCGATGGCTGTCTGAGCCGGTACTTTATTGTAGAGAATGTCGTACACACAATCCAGAATCGGCATATCCACGTTGTATTTCCGGTTGATTTCGTAGATACACTTCGTTCCGTAGTAGCCTTCTGCCACCATTTCCATCTCCATCATCGCGGCCTTCACTTTGTAGCCGCGTCCGATGTAGCTGCCGAAATTGTGGTTACGGCTGAATTTCGAGTAAGCTGTCACCAGCAGGTCGCCCAAATAGACGGAGTCGGTGATGCAACGGCTTCCGCCGCAAACGGTCGTGACGAAGCGGTCCATTTCGCGGATGGCGTTCGACACAAGCATTGCCTGGAAGTTGTCGCCGCTTTTAAGGCCGTAGATGACTCCGGCGCAAATGCCGTAGACGTTCTTGAGCACGGCTCCGTATTCGATGCCTTCGACGTCGGTCGACACGATGGTCTGCAACTTCGGACCTTGCAGGCATTGGGCAAAACGTTCGGCAAGCCGAATGTCCTTGCAGCCGATAGTGAGGTAGGACTTTCGTCCCAAAGCCACTTCCTCGGCATGGCATGGTCCGCCGATAACCAACTGGTGTTCCGGCCGGATATGGTAGAAGTCGCCCATGTAGTCGGTGACGATGGCATTTTCATCAGGCACGATGCCTTTCACTGCCGAAACGATGCACTTTCCGCTCAAGTCGACCGTGATTTTCTTCAGGTGTTCCTTGATGTAGGGGGAAGGCATTGCCAGCAGCAGGGTGTCGGCTTCGCTGCACACGGCGTTGATGTCTGACGAGAAACGGATTCTGTTGGTGTCAAACATGACGTCGGACAGATAGACCGGATTATGCCCGTCGCGGAGGAAATCGGCGATGCGGTCGTCGCGCCGCATGTACCATATTATCTCCCGACAGTTGGTGAGCAGCAGTTTGGCGAGGGCGGTAGCCCAGCTTCCGCCCCCCATCACTGCAATTTTTCCTGGAAATTCCATTCGAACTGATAAATATATTCTTCTTGGTTACTTGGTTTGGTTGAGCCTATTTGGCATTTTCTACCCAACGGGCAACGTCGTCCTGTGTCGGGTTTGCAAGTTCGAGTTTGAATTTCTTATTGAGTCCGCAAAGCTCCTGCTGCAACTTGTTAGGGTTGGCGTCGCGGAGGCTTTCTACGGTCAGATAGCCTGCTTTTTGTACGGCAGGAACCCATTCAGCCGGCACGCCGATAGCTGTGTAGGCTTCTTCGCGGTCGCGTTTTGCCACTTTTTCCGGACGCATCTGCGGGAAGAAGAGCACTTCCTGGATAGTAGTCTGTCCGGTCATGAGCATAACGAGACGGTCCATACCGATACCCATACCTGATGTCGGAGGCATACCGTATTCGAGGGCGCGGATGAAGTCCTTGTCGATAATCATCGCTTCGTCGTCACCCTTTTCGCTCAGTTTCATCTGTTCAACGAAGCGTTCGTACTGGTCGATCGGGTCGTTCAACTCTGAGTAAGCGTTACACAATTCCTTACCGTTGACCATCAGCTCGAAACGTTCTGTCAGTTCCGGGTTGTTGCGGTGACGTTTTGTAAGCGGCGACATTTCAATCGGATAGTCGATGATGAATGTCGGCTGGATATAGTTGCCTTCGCACTTTTCGCCGAAGATTTCGTCGATGAGCTTGCCTTTACCGAACGATTCGTCCACTTCGATATTGAGCTGTTTGCACACGTCGCGGAGCTGGTCTTCGTTCATGCCTGTGATGTCGATGCCGGTGAATTCCTTGATGGAGTCAATCATCGTCACGCGTTTGAACGGGGCCTTGAAGCTGATGACATTGTCGCCGACTTTCACTTCAGTTGTGCCGTTCACGTCAAGACAGATCTTTTCGAGCATCTTTTCCGTGAAGTTCATCATCCAGTTGTAGTCCTTGTAGGAAACGTAGATTTCCATACAGGTGAATTCCGGATTGTGGGTGCGGTCCATACCTTCGTTACGGAAGTTCTTCGAGAACTCGTAAACGCCTTCGAATCCGCCCACGATAAGGCGTTTCAGATAAAGTTCGTCGGCAATACGGAGGTAGAGAGGAATGTCGAGCGCATTGTGGTGAGTGATGAACGGACGCGCAGAAGCACCGCCCGGGATAGACTGGAGAATAGGAGTCTCCACTTCCATGTAGCCGTGGGAGTTGAAATACTCACGCATGGAGTTGTACACCTTTGTGCGCTTGATGAATATGTCTTTTATGCCGTCGTTCACTACGAGGTCAACATAGCGTTGGCGGTAGCGGAGTTCCGGGTCTTCGAATGCGTCGTAGGTTACACCGTCCTTCACCTTTACGATAGGCAGCGGACGCAACGACTTGCTGAGCATCTTGATGCTCTTGGCATGTACGGTGATTTCGCCCATTTGGGTTCTGAACACAAAACCTTCGATGCCCACAAAGTCGCCGATATCGAGCAATTTTTTGAAGAACACATTGTAGAGGTCCTTGTTTTCATCCGGGCAAAGGTCGTCACGACTAATGTAAACCTGGATTCTGCCTTCTGCATCCTGAAGCTCCATGAAAGAAGCCTTTCCCATGATGCGTCGGCTCATGATACGTCCCGCGATGCTCACATTACGCACCTCGGCGTCGTCCTTAAAGTTTTCTTTGATTTCTTTGGTGTGGCCGGTTACAACGAATTCGGCAGCCGGATACGGCTCGATTCCCATTTTACGCAACTCGGCAAGACTGTTACGACGAACAATCTCTTGTTCACTCAGCTCAAGTACATTCATATTCTATTGCTTGTTATTTGTAATCCAATACCTTCAAGCGCACTTTACGCTTCAATTTGCAAAATTAATCATAAATCCGCAAAATCAAGCATTTCAGCGGATAAACTTTGTTTATGTTGCTATTTGTGAGTTGATTTGGGTGGGCATTTTAATCGGCAATTTGTCAAGTGGACTAAAATGGACTAAATTGGAATGGGTGTGTGTTTGTAAATTTGACATTTAATATAACAATCAGATTTACCGATGAGAAAAACATTAGCCGTACTATTAGCCTCTTTGTTTTTATGGGGGTGTAGCTCAACTTCTTCCAATGATAAAGACCAAAAGGTCAGTGAAGACAATGTCAGAGAAACGATAGAATCTTATATGGAACATCATAAGATGGATGACTATCAAAAGCTGCTGGAATTTAGCCGGGCAATGGAGGAGTCAGGCCAGACGGATTCTTTGTACAGAAAGGTCAACAAAATATTGGAAGACAATATGGATGACTGTGTCCTGAATGAAAAAGTGTTGGAGGATTATTTGATGGAGGGACACCGTGAGGGTTTTCCTGTTTATTTGGATAAAAATGATGAATTGTCGGTTTATGTTTCCGGACAATATCCTTTGACGGTCAGACTATATAATGCCGACAGTCAAGAACTGTTGCAAACCAAAATGAAAACAAAGCATGTGGAATATGTCTTTACCGCTCCATATTCTGCAATATATCTGGTAGAAGTTGAACCTTCAAAAAAACAGTATGCAACAATCGCATTGTTGAAGAAGGTGAACGAACTTGACCGTCTGATTCATCAGAAAGGGGTGGAAGTCAAAATTGTTGAAGGGACAAAGTCTGATTTCCGCTCATTTTTAATGACGGATGTTGAAATGCAGAATCTGTTTGAAGAACCACGGAAATTTACATTGAGAGGTAAATTGAAGTCGATGTTTTCCGGAAGCAGTCGTGCGGTTGTTGCTATTCAACTGCCACAAGGAGCGACCGAACTGCTTTACAGCCTCCGTATTTCTACGAGTGAATCGGACAAAACAACAGATGGCAAGTTTTGTGAAAATATGAATGAATCATATCGGCAGGTAAAAATGTTCGGAGTGCCGATTTATGAATCAAATGAATCGGAGAAAAAGACTGGCTTGTTGTCAAAGTTGCTCGATGACAATAGGCCGTTGCGGGAGGAGGATGCATATTGCAACATGTATGTGTTTGAAAGTTCATCACAGGCAAAGAAGTTTCAGGATGGAGATGCAGTGGAAAATTTGAAATATAATATTGACTATTCGACGCTCGGCACGCAATCGTGCAACGGACGCATTCCTGTTAAGGGCAAGAAAACCGTATATCTTGGTTTTGAGAACGGAAGGGTACGTTATAGCAATTATTTGTGGGTTGAGGCTCTTTCCGCTGTTTTCAAAAAGGGATATTATCATGCGGAATATTCAGTGATTGACAGAATAGAAAAAGAGAAGGACAACAAGGAAGATGAAGGAGAAAATTAAGCGTTTAAAATACGCTTTGTCGGGCGTTTTTGATGATAATTTGAAAACAAGGCAATGGGAGAATACCGTTGATTACATCATCATTGGTTTTATTTTTCTCAGCACTATCCAAATATTTCTCAGCACTTATCCTGTGATTGTGGAAAAGTATGGAGATGTGTTGCATGTCATAGACATTGTAACAGTTGCTTTTTTTACAGTTGAGGTCAGCCTTCGAATTTGGTGTGCCGATTTGCTCGATGAAAACTATAAGGGGTTTAAGGGACGTGTACGCTATTGTTTTACGTTTTATGGCTTTATGGATGTCCTGTCAACTTATCCTTTTTATTTACATTGGATAATGCCTTTGCCTTATGCTTTGCTGAAAGTGTTCAGAATATTCCGTGTTTTGCGAATTTTCCGATACTTACACTCGTTTAATCTTTTGGCAAAAGCGTTCCAGTCAAAGCGAAAGGAATTGCTGGTTTCTCTTCAAGTGCTTTGTGTCATTACGATTATACTTTCATTTGTATTGTTCTTTGTTGAACATGAGGCTCAGCCCGATGTCTATGAAAATGGATTGTATCCGGTTTTATGGGCTTTTGCCCAATATATTGGAGATCCCGGAGGTTTTGCTGATGTACCCCCTGTTACGTTTTGGGGTCGGTTTATTGCTTGTTTGATCGGGATTTTGGGTATAGCGATTTTTGCTGTCCCGGCCGGTTTGATCGGTTCTGGGTTCACGGAGGTCATGGAAGCAGAAGCCCATGATGCTGATGTTCGGGAAAATGTTGGAAAATTAGAACGAGCTTTTGAACGAAAATTGGACAGACCTTCCGGCTATCAGATTTGTCCTCGTTTCCTTTCGCTTGTCGAAATACAAGCCAGAATGGGAATGACGACCGATGAGGTGGTGGAAGCGGCAACCTATTCCGATAAATTCCGTTTAATCAATTTGGCAGGAACAATGACGCTTGATGAGCATCCACAAGACCGTATGGCTGTTGAGCATTTTTGTGTGAACCGTTCATATGGCTGTTGTATTGACAGAGGATCGAAGGTTACTATTGTTTCTCCATCGAACATCGTAGATCCTGTAGTGGGGTGGTTTGCATATTATTTGGCTATGATGGGCGGGTTTAATTTTTTAAGTCGTGAAACAGGTGAAGTCCGCCCGTATCGTTCGTTTTATACCATGCAGGAAGCCCCAGGATTGGATGAGTTTATGGATGATTTGAAAAAGATGTCGCCTCGGGAAGACTGTTGGGTTATTTCCATTTTGGCTTCATGTGGAGGTAGTGAACCGAGTTATCCGGAAAAGTTGTTGTGCTATTATGGAGCAAAAAAGGGAGATGAAACTTTTGATGATCCCAATATCACGTTGCATGCCGATTCCATTCCCTTGTTCCAACGAATGTTTGACGAACTGTCGGAATTCTTTGGGTCGTATGGATTAGCGACGGGGAAGCAGAAATATTATGCTAATGCCAGTCCGAAACTATACTGCCGTAATCTTGGACATTTGGTAAATGCTTTGAGTTTTAGGGTGGCATGGAGCGTTATGGCTTGGGATTCCAATGCAATGGCGATTGCAAAAGGCATGGCTCAGATTATTTGTGACAATGTCGAGCCGGAGCGTTTGTTGGAAGAACCCGAGATGTTGAAGAAAAAAGATATAGGCTATCGGGGTTACGAAATTTAAAAGCTATGAAAGTGCTGCTTACAGGGTTTGAACCGTTTGGTGGGGATGCTGTGAATTCGTCGTGGGAAGTAGTGAGGTCTATACCGGAGATTTCTGGTATAGAGTTGGAGAAACTGTTGTTGCCAGTGTCGTTTAACCGTGCTCGTGAGATTGTGAAAACGGTTTTGCAGGAACGTGTTCCGGATGTGGTTTTGTCTGTCGGGCAGGCTGGTAATCGTGGTTGTGTTTGTTTGGAACGAGTGGCTATAAATGTTGCCGATAGTCGGAATGGAGATGTCGATGGATATTGTCCGGTTGATTGTTTGATAGAGGCTCAAGGTCCGGTTGCTTATTTTTCTACATTGCCGTTGCGGCGTATGGTTGATGCGGCTAAAGATAAAGGTGTGCAAGTGAAAATATCTAATACTGCAGGAACTTATGTGTGTAATACGGTGTTTTATTCACTTTTGTATTGGATTAAAATGAAGCGCTTGAAAACAGTGGCAGGATTCGTCCATTTGCCATATCTTCCTTGTCAAATCGCGAAAAAACCAGGTACGGTTGCTGTTGATTTGTCTTTACAGGTATCTGTTATGAGTGCGTTCATAGAGTGTCTTGTTAGAAACACTACTGTCCACTAAAAATGGACAAGGTTAAAAATTAAATAAATTCGGTTCACT
>UQUV01000049.1 GCA_900544305.1 uncultured Porphyromonadaceae bacterium | reverse complement strand
AACAAGTTGATAATTAGATAATTAATCATAACGACATTTTTTGTCATGTACTTAACGGAAAAATACAAACCTCGATGAATGGAATAGCCAAAATTGTGTTGTGTTCCTGTCTGTTGGGCGCATCACAACATGCAGTTGCGCAGAATGATTACTTTGTAAAAGGCGTGCTTGTGGATTCTTTGCTGAATGAGGGAGAACCCTATGCCACGGTCCGCATATTTCCGGCCGGAAACAGTGAAAAGCCTCTGAAAGTGGGTGTGACCGACAATGACGGAAAATTTAAGGAAGCCCTTCCGAAACCGGGCGAATACCGGCTGACCATCAGCTCACTGGGAAAACAGACGGTGGACCGTCGTTTTTCTGTTTCGGCTGCTGTAAGGACGGCCGACCTCGATACGCTCTACACAGCTGAATCATCAGTCGTGCTGAAAGGGGTGGATGTCGTTGCACTGAAACCGTTGGTAAAGGCGGAGATTGACAAAATCAGCTATAGCGTGAAGGATGACCCCGACGCGCAGACCAATACGGCATTGGAAATGCTTCGGAAAGTGCCGATGGTGACTGTCGACGGCGAGGATAATATTCAGCTTAACGGTTCAAGCAGCTTTAAGGTATATGTCAACGGCAAGCCGAACACGCTGATGAGCAACAATCCGAAGGAAGTACTTCGCAGCCTGCCGGCAAGTTCCATAAAGTCGATAGAAGTCATTACCGACCCCGGTGCAAAATATGATGCCGAGGGAGTGGGTGGTATTCTGAACATTGTCACGACCGACATGAAAATGCAGGGTTACAATGTTTCGTTGGGTACGGGGGTGACTAACAGGGATGTGAATGCCTATGGCTACGGAACGGTGCAGTATGGAAAATTCACAATGTCCGTCAACTATTCCTATAACCATCAGATGCCTATGGATTCCTATTCTACCAGTTTGCGCGAGAACTTTACGAGCGACGATTCCCGCTACCTTTCTACGTTGGGTACTAACGACACTAAGGGTAATTTCCAGTTTGCCAACATTCAGGGAAGCTACGAAATGGATACGTTGAACCTGCTGACGTTTTCATTGAATCTGTTCGACGGGAAATATAACACCGACGGATCGACGTTGACGAAAATGGAGGATGTGCAGCGAAATCCGATTTACAGCTACAATATGCTGACCGACACTCGTATGGAATTCGGAAATGTCGGTGTGGATGTCGATTATCAGCACTCGTTCAAGCGTAAAGGTGAATACCTCACCGTTTCCTATAAGTTCAACAATTCTCCGAACAACTCGGAAACATTGAGCGACTATTCCGATTTGACGGATGTGCCGTTTACGTTGACCGACCAGTATTTCGACAAGCGGGCGCACACGATGGAACATACCGGGCAGGTGGACTATGTGAACCCAATCACCGACATGCACTATGTGGATGCCGGCTTGACGTATATTTTCCGACAGAATGCCAGTGACTCGAAATATTACGACATTTTGGGTGATGGGACAAGAACGGAAAATCAGGCCATGTCGTCCGACTACGACCAGCGACAGAGCATTGCCGCTGTCTATGCCGACTATCAGTTGAAATGGAAAAAATTGGGTTTCAAGGCCGGAGTCCGTTACGAACACACGTTTACCGACGTGGCCTATGCGCTTACTCCCGAACGGAATTTCGATGCCGGTTTCGACGATGTGGTGCCGTCGGCCAATCTTGCCTATATGATTACTCCGGCTTCCAACCTGAAGCTGAACTACAATATGCGCATCAACCGCCCGGGCATCTGGTATCTGAACCCGTTCCGCGACACGAGCAATCCGAATGTGGTGAGTTATGGTAATCCGGATTTGGAATCCGAAAAGTCGCACAATGTCAGTCTGACTTACGGCAGCTTCTCCGCGAAATTCAATATCAACGCCACGTTGAGCTATATGTTTGTCAACAATGGCATTGAGGGCTATTCGTTTATGAACGGCGACATTATGGAATCAACTTTCCGTAATGTGGGCAAGACGAAGAAGGCACGACTTTCGTTGTGGGCGAACTGGAATCCGAGCGTGAAAACCCGTCTGTCGGTCAATGCTTCCTCTTCGTATGCCGATTTCCGCAGTGTGGAACTGAATGCCGAGAACAGCGGTTTTGATGCCAACGGCTTTGTCAATTTCCAGCAGACGTTGCCATGGGATTTGAATCTGAGCGTGTTTGGAGGTGGTGGCAGCCCGCGCGTGATGTTGCAGGGAAAATCTGGAAGCTACTATTACTACGGTGCAAGCCTGTCGAAAGGTTTCCTGAAAGAAAAGCGCTTGAACGTGTCGCTGCATGTTTCCAACTTTTTCAGCGACAAGATGAGCTATAAGAATGAGACAATTACGGATACGTTCCGCAATATTTCCACGGTCGACTATTCTACGATGCGCTACGGAATCAGCATCAGCTGGCGTTTCGGCGATTTGAAGGCACAGGTGAAACAGACTGCGCGGAGCATCACTAACGACGATGTGAAAGCCGGCGGTGACCAGCAGCAAGGCGGCGCTCCCCAGGGAGGAAAATAGTCTTACGGACAGAATAGATTGAACAATCCCCGTTTCAGTGTTAGTCCGAAACGGGGATTGTTGCTTTTTACTTATTACCGAAATACTCTGTTTTTAGCCAATAGGCGTAGATAGGATCTTGGAATGACAGTGTACCGGCAACGTTGTCCAAAATGTCGTTTTTGATAAGGGCCGCTTTTGAACGTGCGACGGATGTCGGTGACGAGATTCTATATCTATGCATGGTTTCCGTCGATGTGATGGCTTTTTCCCCGGAAATCAATGCATGGAGGAAATTGAGTTGTTGTGTCGTGAGCGTTTCTGTAATGGTTGCAAATAGTAGGCTTAGTTGTTTAACCAATGAGGAGTGCGCTTCTTTGACGATTGTTTCTGTGCAGCAGTCAGAAGTGCGCAGCCAGGAGAGCTGGGCGAGTTGTTGGGCATAATAAGGGTGATTGTCGCTCAGTTTTGCAATCAACAAAGCTGCTTCGTCGTTTATTTGCTTGCCTGTTTCGTGGAAACGGGTTTTGAAAAAGTCTACCAAATAAGTCGTTTCAATTTTATTCAGAAACATCAGGTTGCCGAATTTGTAGAAAGGCTTCGAAGAATTGGTGAAAACTTCCAGCATCATGTGCCGTTTGCTTCCGTACAGGCAATAGGCAACGTGCTGATGCAGTTGCCAATGCGAACGAAGTTTTTTTTGAAAATAATCAGGGTCGGTAAATTCTGCAATGTTCTGAAATTCGTCAATGCATACTACTATTTTTAATTTTTTCTCCTTGGCAATCTTTTCAGCGAGGTTGAGAACTTCGTCAGGATTGTGTTTTACTTCTTCCCAATCGAAATCAATTGAAATTTCGTTTGTAGGATCTGTCCCGATAGTAATTTTTGGAATGAGTTGGGAGAAAAACGTTTTTGCATTTTCGATGGCTTCTTCCCATTTTGATGAAGTGGCGGCAATGATTTTTTGTGCCAATAGGGAATAGAAATGCTCTTCGCTACGGACATTGAAAAGGTCGATATGGCAAATCCTTAATTGGCTGTCGTCGGCTGTTGCCAATTGTGCAGCTTTGTTGACAAGCGAACTTTTGCCCCATCTTCTTGGCGAGATGATAATCGTATTGATGAGGGATTTGAAGTTGGTTACCAGACAGTTTGTTTCTTGTTCACGGTCGGTGAAATTCTTGTCGGTTGCAATTTTTCCGAATACAAAAGGAGTTTCCATTGTCAATTTTTCTGTTTTGAACAAAAATAATACAAAAAGTGTAATTACACAAATTGTGATTACACTTTTTGTGTTATCTAAACTCCGATCTATTCCGTTGGTTTTGAAGAACGGAGGAGCATTTTTCCGTTTTGGAAGAGTGTCCACTCGGAGTCGGCAAGCGTAAGGCGGTAGTCGCCGGTGGTCCAAAGGTTGTCGCTTTCGGCTGTGAGCAGAAGACGGAAGCCGTTGGGATAGATGATTTCCGCTTTCTTCCTGTCATCGGAGAGGATGAGCGTTGGCGGTGTCATGCTGTTGCTGCCGTCGGGGGCAAAAAGGCGTGTGCCGGCTTCCCAGACACGTATGCAGTCCTGCTTGGCTTCCGACCACTGGTAGCCGGCCGCTGCGTTGCAACCGTGCTCGTCAGGGCTGAATCCTATAGCTGCCGGGCGAGAACTTTTGCAGCCTGTTGCCACAATTGTCAACAGGCTGCAAATGAAAAGAATACGTTTCATCCTGATATATGGATTAGAAATTGAATTTTTCCAATTTCATTTTTGCCAATTTCTCGATTTTTCCAACATGGAGAATGAAGTGGCGTGATTTGGAATGTGCGGCAAGCACTTCTTCGTCTTTCCATGTTTCGCAAATCATCATTACGTCAGGACGGGTTGCACTTTCAAAAATGTCGTAAGCCACGCAACCTTCTTCCTTCAATGACGCTTCAGTCAATGCTTTTGCTTCTTCCAACACTGCGGCACGGTTTGCCTCTTCTACTTGAATAAATACGTTTAAACGAATCATAATTTTCTGTTTTTTACTGGCCGGTCTTTCCGGCGGTTGTTATTTTCTACGTTATAAACGCCTGTGAAGGCGTCAGTGTTCACTGACGACAAATGTAGTGCATTTTTTGCAACTTCGAATCGGTCGAACGAAAAAACTCCGCCGTCGGGATGCTTCCCGGCCGGCGGAGTTCGGAGTAAACAAGGATTTATTTGCAGTTATTTTGCCCAAAATAGTTTTGTGTAGTATGTGTCCTTGTCGCGGACGTCCTTATAATAGGGGTTATAGTTCATTTCTGTTGTCGGATATTTCCAGCGGTTGGGCACATTGGGAATAGTGCCTGCCACTTCCGGAAAGACGAGGCCCGAAGGATAGCCTGTGCGGCGGAGGTCGGCCCATGCTTCACGGCTGGCGAGCAGGGCAAAGTTCAGCCATTTCTGCGTGATGACGGCATCGAGCTTGTCCGTATATTTTTTACTCGCCCAGCGGCTTTCGGCAAAGGCGGTGACGGCTTCAGCCGTAGGAGCTTCATATTGACGGGAATTTTCGCCGGTACTGATAGAATCGTAGTAGTAGAACAGGTTGATGGACTGGCTGACGGCTTTCACAAATTCTTCTTTTGCCTTGGCTTCGTCCTTCGTTACGCCATATCCCATCAGGTAGGCTTCCGCTTTGAGGAAATGGATTTCAGGCGACGACATAATCAGCATGTCGAACTTGTCGTTTTCCCAAAAGAATCCCTTCTGTGTGATTTGCGAGAATCCGGTGTTGCCGAATTCGTCGGTTGCCTGTGAGTTGTAGTATTCCGTCGTTTCGTCGGCTACGGTAAGGTCGGTACCCAGATAGCGTTTCTCGTCGGTCTTTCTGGTGTTTTTGTTGGTGATGCTCACCGGGTTGTAGTAGAGCAGGATACGCGGGTCGTCGGTTCCGGCAACATAAGTTCCCGTGTTCGGGTTGGTGGTATTGTTCATGTCGTAGTTGCCGTTGCTCAGCATGCGGTCGATGACGGCACCTGATGCCTGACGGTTGGTCACCCAGTCGCCCAGTCCCTGACCGGCAGTGAAATTAAGCTGTCCTGATTTTTGGTTGACGATGAACACATTGTTTGTCTGCTCCTCGATAAGCGGGTATTTGCCGGGATTTTCGAGAATGTCCTTCACGTGCTCGCGGCCCAGTTCGGCCAGTGCGCCCTGTGTCGACACTCTGACGGCCAGACGCAGGCGCAGGCTGTTGGCATAGCGTTCCCACTTGTCGAGGTCGCCGTTGTTGATGAAGTCCTGCGTGGTGAAGTCGCGGGGTGTGGCCACTTCACGGAATCGCGGAGCTGTTGTCTTCAGGTCTTCCAAAATCGTGCGGTAGATGTCTTCCGCCTTGTCGTAAGGGGCGTATGACTGCTGCACGTCGTTGGTTATCGGAAGCGTACACGCCTTGCTGAAAGGCATGTCGCCGAAAATGTCGACGGTGGCGGAGAAATAATCGTAAATCTGCACCTTTGCTGCCAGCATGAACGCTTCGTTCTGTGCCTTTTGGCTTTCGTTTTCCGCATTGTAGAGGTTTTCCATCATGCGGTATTGCGTGAGGGCGGAGTAGAGGTTGTCCCATTGGCTGTCGATGTAGGGAATATAGCCGGGGGTGTACATGCTGCTGGAGTAGGTGAACCCGAAAGTCTGGGCGTATTTGCCCACAAACTGCGAGTCGAAACCGAAATAGCGGTTGTAGGTGTGGGTGTCGTAGTCCTTTGATTTCTGGAACACGCCAACCATGAGGTTGCTGATAGTGACTGACGTCACTTTCGACGGGTCTTCATATTTGCTGTCGAAGTCGGCATCCGTACAGCTTGCCAGCGAAAGCAGAATGCCTAAGGATATGATGGATAGTTTGCGTTTCATATTTTCTGAAAATGATTAGAGGTTAGAAACTTGCACGGATGGCTACGCCGAACGAACGGGTGGCGGCGGTAGAGTTGCCGACAATTGCCTGGCTGGACCATGACGTGCCGACCGACGATTCCGCGTCGTAGTTCTTCAATGCCTTATAGAAATAGAAGAGGTTGCGTCCGAATACCGAGAAGGTGAGGTTCGACATTCCCAACTTTTCGACGGCTTTCGACGGCAGACGGTAGCTGAGGTTCAGCTCGCGGAGCTTCACATAGGTGTTGTCGAAAACAGAGTTGGCGTAAGTCAGCTGTTCGGAGCTTGTTCCCCAGTTGTAGGTCATGTTGTAGTAATAGGCTGCGGGGATGATGCGGTCGTTCGGCTTGCCGGTTGAGGCCACTACACCCGGGAGGATGATACCGTCGTGGTACACGCGCTCGCCGTTCGGACCGGCAGTAGTCGACGGGTCAACCCGAACCGGAACTGCACCACTGTTGTTGTCGCCCGGATAGTAATAGGAGAGACCTCCGGAAGCCGTGTCGCGGTATTTCAGAGATTCCGGCGTAAGACCTTGAGCCATGGCATACTGGTTCATTTCGTTGATGACATCGCCACCGATGCGGAAGTCAATGCTGAAGTCGAGCGTAAAGTTCTTGTAGGAGAACGAGTTGAACAATCCGCCCACACCGTCGGGGTTGATATTTCCAACCTTTTGCAGTTCCGACTGGTTGAGGTAAAGGCCGTTGTCGGAAACGAGACATTCGCCGTTTTCATTGCGTTGCGGCACTTGCGTGTAGATGTCGCCCATCGGTTGTCCTGCCACAGCCTGAATCTTGGCACCGCTGCCGCCGATGTTGGCTATTTCCAGATAGGGAACGCCGTCGGCAAGTTTCAGTACCTTGTTGCGGTAGATGCCGTAGGTGGCGGTGATATCCCAGCGGAAGTCACGCGTGAGCACCGGAGTGGCGGTAAGCGAAATGTCCCAACCGTGGTTGGCAACCTCGCCCACGTTCATCAGCACATATTTTGCACCAGAACTTGACGGTTGTGGAGTGGAGAGAATCTGGTCCTTGACGATGTTGTTGTAGTAGGCCACATCGAAACCCAGACGGTTGTTGAGGAAGCGGCTTTCAAAACCGATTTCGTATTCATATTTCTTTTCCGGACGGATGTTGGCGTTGCCGAGCGATGTCGGGACCGTGTTCCAGGTAAATCCGTTGTCCGACCCCTGCTCGTAGACGATGTTGGCGGCATACGTTTCCGGAGCGTTACCCACGATACCGTACGACAGACGGAGCTTTCCGATATTCCACCAGTAAGGCATTTTGAAGGCGTCCGTAAACAGGAAGCTCATGTTGGCGGAAGGGTAGAAGAAACTTTGCGATTTCAGTGTCGACGAGCGTTCCTGACGGCCGGTCAGTTCGAGGAACAGGTAATTGTCCCAGCCCATCGAAACGGTTCCCATATATCCCGTTTTGAGCAGTTCCATGCGTTGCTGGCTGGCTGTTGCCTGATAGCGGCTGGCGTTGAGGTCAAACCAGTTTTCCATCGAAAGTCCTCCGTTGGTCGAGACGCTGAGGTTGTGCATGTTTTCGTAGCGTCCAGTCCAACCAACAGTGGCGTTGAGGTCGAAGCGGTTGAACGTGCGGAAGAAGTTGAGCATCACGTCGCCGTAGACAATGTCGTAGCGGCGGTTGATGGCCTGATAACTGCCGCTCGGGTCATAAAGCGAGTTCGGGCGTTCCGTGTTCTTTTCCAAAGTCTGTTTCGAATCCGTGATGTCGGTGGCGACTTGTGCGCGCAGGTTCAGCCACGGAGTGATTTGGAACGTAGGACGGACCATGCCAATCAGACGGTTTTCCGTTTCCTTGCTGTTCTGCTGGTACATGTTCCAGAACATATCCCTGACACCGGTCAGATAGTTCGGGTCGTAGGCCCATGCTTCGTCGGGAGTCAGTGTGGCATCGCCACCCACGAACGTATTTTTGTAGCCGAGACTTGTCACGTAGGTGCGTTTCAGATAAGGAATGTCGAGGAACGTCGAGAACGCGTTGCTGAAACTGCCGTAAAGTCCCAGTGATGTCTGCGGACGGTTCTTGATGTCCTGTATGATATAGTTGAAAGAGTATTCAATCGTAAGCGGCTTGCCGATGCGGTAGGAACCGGTGAGCTTGAAGTTGTGCTTGTTGAAGGAACCCGTGAGGGCGTTCGGTATTTCATCGGTAAACGTATAGGAGAAACGGTTGCTGGAGTTGTCCGAGCCCTTCGAAATGGCAAGCGTGTAGTTCTGTGTCCAGCCCGTGCGGAACAGTTCTTCCCACGGATTGTCGGTCTGCGGGAGATAGGGGCGGATGGTGCCGTCCCAGTAGAGCACGTCGCTGCCGTCGTAGCGCGGACCGAACGACTGCGTTGTGCTGCGCACGCTCTTGTATTCCTTTCCGTTGTAGGTGCGGAGATAGAATCCGCCGGTCTGCTTTTCGTAGTCGCTGTAGTTGATGTTGTAGGTACCCGGTCCGTAAACGTTTTGCACTTTTGGCAAGTAGGCAGTCAGGTTGGCTGCTACCTGGGCAGTGAAATCAACGGATACCTTGTCGGTCTTGGCGCGTTTGCTGGTGATGACTACCGCACCGTTGGCGGCTTCCGAACCGTAGAGCGCAGTGGCCGACGCTCCTTTCAGGATGGTGATGCTTTCAATGTCTTCCGGATTGATGTCCACAAGACCGTTCGAGCGGATACGTCCGTCGTTGCCGAACTCCGCAAAATCGGTGCTTTTGCCCGTACCGCCGTTACGGATGGGCACACCGTCCATAATGATGATAGGCTGGTTGTTGCCGGTGATGGATGTCAGTCCGCGGATGTTGATGGATACAGCACCAGCCGAACCGCCTTGTGTCTGGTTGATTCTGACACCCGGTGCCTTGCCGTACATGGCCGAAGCAAAGTTGGTGGCACCTGCCTGAGTCAGGTCCTCGGCACTCAATGTGCTTACGGCGTATCCCAGTTTTTTCGTGTCCTTTTTAATACCCATGGCGGTGACAACCACCTCGCTCAACGTCTGCACGTCTTCCATCAGGGTAATTCTCATAGGTCCGGTTTTTCTTCTCCTTGCCAGATTCAGTTCACGAGTATGGAAACCGACATATGAAACGGTGAGAACATCGTCTTTAGAAGCTGTAATAGTGAAATTTCCGTCTGCATCTGTAATGACGCCGCTACTCGAACCGTTGACAATGACGCTGGCGCCAATCAGAGGCTCGCCCTTAGAATCGAGCACGCATCCCGTCAGGACATTGCTCTCTTGGGCATAGATTGTAGAAATTGGAAGGATAGACAGTAATAATCCAACCAAAAGTGAATAATGTACGTTAACTCTCATGTGTAAGTAGGTTTTTAAACATACATTATCACGCAAACGGTGTTCCAAATTTCGGGGAAATCTGTCAAGTGGGTGAAATACAGCCGTTTGAATTTCAGACTGTGGAATTAGCGTCCTTCCGCAAGTGTGGATAAGTGTGGAATCCGCTGTGGAAAAATTCCGCAACCGCCACGCGGAAAAGGATGGATTGGGAAATAAAAAAAGGAGCACCGAAGCGCTCCTTTGTGTTGTCTTACCTGGATTCGAACCAAGACAGGCAGAACCAAAAACTGCAGTGCTACCATTACACCATAAGACAATCCTAACTTTAAAGACTTTGTTTTCGTCCCAAAAGCGATGCAAAGATAGAGTGTATTTTTGAATTGTGCAAGTGTTTTTGCGGATTTTTTTATCAGAAAAATTTTGCGACTGCTCTATCTGGATGGAAAACAGCATATTGCCGATGAGAATGCGGACTTGGCTGTCTGCTATTTTTTGATGCCTGCGCTCTCGATGACGATGTTGCACATGTGCAGGTCGACAATGCCGGCTATTTCTGTCGAGCATTCGCCCAGCCAACCGTTTTCCTGATTGATGCCGGTGTAGATGCGGATAAAGTCGATACCCTTCAGGTTTGCCGGATTTCCGTCGGCATCCACTGCCCAGTCGATGTCGATGGCCGAGGAGTCGAGCGTGCTCTGAACGTTGTCGGCATATCCGTAGGCAAAGCGGAAAAGTCCGAAGTTGTTGCCTTGTCCGCTGAGGTCAATGGCGTTTTGCGGTAGGCGGGTGCCTTTGAATGTCAGCTTTTCCTCGTCAATCCATTGCGGATAGTAGGGCTGCTTGTGGGTGTCGTTCTTTGCGCGGTAGCCGCTGTTTCCCTGATTGTCTTCCCAGCGGATGTATTCCTTTGTCGGTTTCGTCGGGGTGCTTGCGGGCCGGTAGTAGGTGATTTCGTAGTCGCGTACGGTTTGCGTGTCGTTGCCGGCTTCGGCGGCTTTTTGAATCCACGATTCCGTTCCGTTGTGTGAGCTTCCGGCTATTTCGTACCATGCGTCGTCGGGTTGTCCGTTACGGTTGGCGTCGCAGCTTACTTGAATTACTCCCGGTTCGCTGTTGCCGTATTCCGATTGTCCTGTGGCGTAGAAAGCGTTGCCGAGCACGCGGAAATCACACAAGCCGGCTTTGTTTTCAACCGTATGGTCGAAGCCTACTACAACGTAGCCGCCGAATCCGCCGAGCGAAATCATGCCGTCGGCGTCGCCGCAGATGGCTTCCAGGGCCTTACGGTTCATGTCCTCCTGCGTGTCGCCTTCTTCGTATTCAGGGATTACGTTGACATATTGCCCGGCGGCAGGACGGTAGTCGAACACTTTTGCCACATAAGGTGAGGGTCCTTCCGGTTCCGGTTCCGGTTCGGGTGAAGGCTCTTCGGTGCTGCACGATGCGAGGCCGAATGACAGGGCAGCAATACCTGCCATAAGTTGCAATGCTGATATTTTCTTTGCCATGTTGCGGTTTGTGGATTGGTATTTACAACGGGCAGGCTCCTGTTCGGATTCCTGCCTTATTGTTTGGGCACAAAGTTAGCCAAATTTTTGAAAGACCGGCTGGTAGGACGAATCTGTTTGGGATAGATATTGTTATTAAAATTGAAAACGGGGCAGATTCGCTTGTCGCCTTATATGATGCAATAAAAAAACTCCTGCTTTTAGCACTCAAAAGGCTAAAGCAGGAGCTCTTATGTTTTGTGGCTGTCCCCCTTGCGGTGGGACGTTCTATCAATAGAATTTTGACATCGGATAGATTCCGACCGGATAGCTTGTCTTGTTGGCTATGTTTTGGACAAGTTTTGGAGTGTCTCCGCTACAGTCGTAAACCAGAAGATTGCTGTTGGAAATGGTCGATTCGTAGTATTCTTCCGATGCTGCAACGTAGAGATACTGGTTCGTAGGATCGGCAACTACATTACAGGTCAGGAAATTGGCGTTTGGCGCATCTTTCTGAATGTCGATGTAGTTCTTTTCCACTTGGCCTGTCTTGATGGACGCACGGCTGATTTTGGTTGTTCCGGCAGCAAAGTACACATAGTCGCCGGCGAGTGTGACACCGGAGTTGTTGCAGTAGTCGGCATTGATGTCGGCTGCAACCGGCATTTCTTTCACGATGTTCCAAGTGTCAATGTTGACGAAGTAGAAGTAGCTCTTGTTGCTGCCTTCCCGTCCGCAGGTAGCGAGAAGGATTTCGCGTTCGCCCGTACGGCATATTCCGCTGATGAAATCTCCATTGAGGTCTTCGATGACGCGTGTGGATTCGTTCGTGTCTTTTTTGAATTCCAGCAGGCGTGTTGTTGCCCAAAAGCCTCCGCCTCCGGTGTAAACGCAGTCGCCGATTACGGTCATGCCTCTTGTCGATGCAACGGATTCGATGGTGTTGCCCTGGTTGCCGAAATGATAGCCGCCTTCAAGAATGGTGAGCGTTCCGTCCAAACTGTTGAAGCGGAACAGCGCCTTCTGGTCGGAGAAGAAAATGTTCTGTTCGTCTACGACTACAATATTGCTTGTAGGCAGAATGAGAGGCAGATATTCGTTTTCGTCCAAAGAGCCTTCCGGACGTTTGTAGACAAGGTCCTTGAGCTTGAATACCTTCTCGCGTTTCAGTGTAACGGCATCGGCGATGACCAGTGTTCCGTCGCCGGCGTGAGCGTTGTTTTCCTCGTTGTTGTTGCTGAGGATATAGAGTTTGCCGTTATACATGTAGAGGTCCTGTGCATTGTGTCCGAAGGCAGTGCCGTTGACTTTCTGATACACTTTTTCTTCCACTTCACCATTCGGTGCGATGTAAGTGAGTGAACTGCTCTCTAAGGAAGCTCCCTGATTGAGAATCATTACCCCTTTCGGGTCGGCATATCCGCCCAAAGGGGTTGTCGGCGGATTGTCTTTGGGCTCTTCGTTGTTACAGCCGGTGAGGGCTGTGCAGGCAATGGCTGCAACCGAAAGGAATCGGAAGGATTGTTTTATTGTCATGTTCGGTTGTTTTTAGTGTTAGTTTTGAGGAAAATAGAAACCTGCCGGGAAGTTGGTGTAGTTTTCATATTTTGCTTCCGGCGCGTCTTTGCTGGTGTTGAAGTCGAACACCCAGATGGCATTCTCGTTGTAAAGAGCCGTTGACTTCAGTGTGTTGACATACACTTTTCCGGTCTGCGGGTGTACGCCAAGGCCGTTGTAGAGCAATTTTGCGTTTTTGTCGAGCGTTGAGAGGTCAACCAGCCATTCTTCGGCATTCTCTTCTTCCGCAGTGAAGTTGTAGCGGTAGAGGGCTGTTCCGTCGGCATAGTAGAGGGTATTGCCGTTGGCAACAAATGATACGCCTGAACTTCCGACAGCCGGTTTTACGCTGATGAGGCGCTGTTCCATTTCCCGGTTGGACAGATTGAATTTGCTGATGGATGTTTTGCCAAAACCAAATCCAAGAACCCAGATTTTTCCGTCTTCAGCCGCACGGATACCGAGCGTTTCGTTGATGTCGTACTTGATGCTGAACGGGAATGATGTTTTGGTTGCTTTGTCGCTTTCTGTGGAAAGGGCAAGGATACCGCCAAGCATGCCGGTTTTGTAGGTATAGGCATTGCCGTTCATTACAATGAACTGGCTTTTCGGAGCACCCTCAGTGCCTTCGACGAAAGTCAGCTCTTTAGTATCTGCGTTGAAGCGGTAGATGCCTTCATTGTCGCGGATAAAAATGTGCTGGTTGTCGAGTGCGGCGATGTGTGTCGGCCAGTCGAGCACTGCCAGTTCCTCTTTTGAGAACGCCTGTACTTTTTTCAGCGTCTTGGCATCCATGACAACGAGCATGCCGTCGTTTTCAAATTTTGTTCCGTTCGGATTTTCGTTGCCGTTCTGCGCGATGACATAGATTTTTCCGTTGCAGACAGACATGTCCTGTGCCACGTTTCCGAGTTCCGTTCCGTTGACTGTCTTATAGGCGTCGTCAACGACATATCCTTCCGGAGTGATGTAGGTGAGCGAGCCGTTTTCGGTGGTCATGTTTCCTTCGTTGAGAACGAAAGTTCCGTTAGGGTTGTCGAACGAGTTCAGACAGTAGAATTTCAGTTCGCTTTTGTATGTCTTTGAGTCGAGTCCGGTTGCCGAAACGGTAATGGTTGCGTTTGATTCAGCATCGGCAGTCGCCGTGATGGTGATGCTCTTTTCGGCGTCGTTCACTGTGGCGCTCCATCCTTCCGGCAGGTTCTCGGCCGTGACGGCCTTCATGTTTTCAGCCGTGTAGGTGATGCTGAATCCCTTGTCGGGAGTGATGAAGATTGGAGTGTTTTCGTCGTTTTCAGTAGTGACGGAGAAAGAGGAGGCAGGCTCATTGCTGCAACTTCCCAAGAACAGTAGAGCGGCAATGGAAAATGCGCTCAGAAACAGATTTTTTTTCATATGTCTTTATGTGATTATAGTGATTATTTTTTGATGTTTTCGCTTGCGATGGAAACGTTGAGCAGGTGAAGGTCGGCAACGCCGGTGATTTCCGTCGAGCATTCGCCCAGCCAGCCGTTTTCCTGGTTGACTCCGGAATAGATGCGGATGAAGTCTACGCCCTGGAGGTTTGCCGGATTGCCTTCTGCATCAACAGCCCAGTCGATGTCGATGGCTGAAGCGTCGTTGGCATTCTGCTCGTTGTCGGCATATCCGTAGGCAAAGCGGTAGAGCGCATAGTTGTTGCCCTGTCCGCTGAGGTCGATGGCGTTTTGCGGCAGGCGTGTACCTTTGAAGGTCAGTTTCGCCTCGTCAATCCATTGCGGGTAGTAGGGCTGCTTGTGCGTGCTGTTCATTTCCTTGTATCCGCTGTTGCCCTGATTGTCCTCCCAACGGATGTATTCTTTTGTTGCTTCCGTAGGATTGGTTTCGGGGCGGTAGTAGGTGATTTCGTAGTTGCGGATGGTTTGTGTGTCGTTGCCGGCTTCGGCGGCTTGCTGAATCCATGATTCTGTTCCGTTGTGCGAGCTTCCGGCTATTTCATACCATGCGTCGTCGGGCTTGCCGTTCTTGTTGGCATCGAAGCTCACTTGTATCACCCCGGGTTCGCTGCTGCCGTATTCCGTTTGCCCGTTGGCATAAAAGGCGTTGCCGAGTACGCGGAAATCGCACAGTCCGGCTTTGTTTTCAATCGTATGGTCGAAGCCCACTACGACATATCCGCCGAATCCACCCAGCGAAATCATGCCTTCGCCTTCGCCGCCAATGGCTTCCAGCACTTTCCGGTTCATGTCTTCCTGTGTGTCGCCTTCTTCGTATTCAGGAAGCTGGTTGACGAATTGTCCTACGGCAGGACGGAAGTCAAATACTTGTGTCACGTAAGGTGTCGGAGAATTTCCGGGGGGAGTTGTCGGTTCTTCGTTGTTGCAGCCTGTCAGGCCGAACGACAGGGCGGCAAGGCTTGCAAGTGTCAGCAGGCAGTTTACTTTTTTCATTATGATTGCATTTTGTGGCCGTGGAAAGGAAAGAAGAAAACTGCACAAAGGTACAGCGCAAGGCATAGTATGCCATGGGGCTTGCCGGGTTCGGTGCGATTTTACTGCCGCCGAAAACTGATTTGTGAAATCAATGTCTGTTCTGTGTTGGTTTCAACCGTCTTTTCCACGAGTCCGGTTAATAATAAAAAAACGATGGCAGGTCTTCTGACTGACTCTCGCATCAACGCCTTCCCGGTGTTGCAACCAGTGGCATACTGACTGTCGATGCGTTTTGAATAGAGCTTCACAGCAGCGGGACTGTCCGGGATTTTCACCCGATTCCCTTTTAATCCGTCGGGCCGGAACGGCCTCTTCGGAACCAATCGGCTGCAAAGGTAGTCATTTTTTCGGAAAGTTGTACGTGGAAAAGTGTTTTTGGCCGCTTTGAATTGCTGAATGGAGTTTGAAAGGGTGTCTATCAGAACATTAGGGATGCAGAATCCGTTTTTTGCAAAAATCGTGTGGAAAAGCGGTTGTTGATAACTGTCGACAAGGGATGTCGGATTTATACACATTTTTATCTAATACGCTGGTATTATGCGCTTTAGGTTGTTAATAACTTTGTTGATAACCTTGTTGACAATAAAAACTCTTTGTTGATAACCAGTTCCGGACGGAACCGCTGTTAGAAAAGTGAAGCCTAATTTGCAAAAGCAAATTAGGCTTTTTAGTTGGTCGGGGTGAGAAGACTCGAACTTCCGACCTCCACGTCCCGAACGTGGCGCGCTAACCAACTGTGCTACACCCCGGTGATTCGTAAATCGGTTGCAAAGTTACGCATATTTTTTAATATGTCAAGTGTTTTGGCAAGAAATTTTCAAAAAAATGCGTTTTTTCTTTTTGCGTTGTCAGCGTATATTTTATATTGCGCTGATATGTGGCTGTTTATTCGTTTCCGAAAAGTGAGAGCTGCGTGTCGAGCAGTCGGAATGATTTCCGGTGGTAGGGCGACGGACCGTATTGGCTGATGGCGGCACGGTGGGCTTTTGTGGGGTATCCCTTATTGATGTTCCACGCATATTGCGGGAATTCCTCGTGTATGCGTGCCATAAATTCGTCGCGGTGGGTTTTCGCCAGAATCGATGCGGCGGCAATGCTCATCATCTTTCCGTCGCCTTTCACGATGCAGGTGTGAGGCGTATCGTGGTAGGGCTTGAAACGGTTGCCGTCAATCAGCAGATGCTCCGGGCGCACTGTCAGGGCATCGACGGCGCGGTGCATGGCGAGAAACGAGGCGTTGAGGATGTTGATATGGTCGATTTCCTCAGCCGTCACCACTCCTACGGCCCATGCCAGAGCGTCGCGCTCGATGATGGCGCGCAACTGGTCGCGACGGTGTTCCGTCAGCTTCTTGGAGTCGTTGAGCAGTTCGTTGCAGTAGCCTTCGGGCAGGATGACAGCGGCGGCAAACACCGGTCCTGCCAGGCAGCCCCGTCCGGCCTCGTCGCAGCCGGCTTCTATTCTTCCTTGTTCAAGATAGGGCAGCAGCACGGCTTAATGATGGCGTTTGATGATGAAATCGAAGAGCGACAGGAAAGAATCCTTCGCCTCGTTGTCGGGATATTTCTCGATGGTGGCAATGGCTTCGCGGCGCAGACGCTCCATCGACTCGTAGGCGTATTCAATGCCGCCTTGAGCCTTGGCATATTCGATGAGGGTTTCAATCTCGTCGGTGTCGAGTTCGTCCTTTTTCGCCAGTTTCACCATGGCGTCGCGTTGCGGAGTGTCCTGTGCGAGGGCATAGATCAGCGGCAGCGTGATTTTGCCTTCCCGCAGGTCGTTTCCGGTAGGCTTGCCCACGGCTTCATCCTTGAAATAGTCGAAAATGTCATCTTTGATTTGGAAGCACAGTCCGAGGAGTTCCATGAATTTTGCCAGATTCTCGATGTCGGCCTCGTCGGCTTTCACGGCATATCCGCCCACCTGTACGCAGCAGCGGAACAGCGATGCGGTTTTCTTCGAGATGATGTGGTAGTAGTTCTCTTCGTTGATGTTGTGCTGCTTGGCGATGTTTATCTGGTCGATTTCGCCGGTCGACAGTTCCTTGCCCAGTTCGGAAATTACCTGAATGACGCGATTGTCGCCCGCCTTGATGGCACACGACAGCGAGTTGCTGACAAAGAAGTCGCCTACGAGCACGGCTATGTGATTGTTCCAAATGCTGTTGACAGTGGGGTTGCCCCGCCTTACTTTTGTTTCATCGACTACGTCGTCGTGAATCAGCGAAGCATTGTGCAGCAGTTCGATGGCGGCTGCTCCATTGAGGACGTTGCTGTTCACTTCTGCGAAGAACTTGGCGCTGAGGATAACGATTATCGGGCGGATTTGCTTGCCTTTTGTTTCAAGGTACTTCTTCACCACCTCGTTCAGCAACTCGCTGTTGCTGCTGAGCGAGTCGTTGATAATGCGGTTCAGCTCCTCCAGTTCTGCGGAAATGGTTTTCTTTATTTCGTTGAAATTCGTCATAAAACGATTTTTAAGCCACAAAATTAATAATAAATTGTACGTTTGTTGTAATTTCACGGTTGAATTATCATGTACTTTGGTTTTTTTATACATTTATAGCAAGAAAACGACGATTAAACGACGAAATATATGGAAGAAAAGAAATTGTTTTTGCTGGATGCCTATGCGCTGATTTTCCGTGCCTACTATGCGATGAAGAATTCGCAGCGCGTGACATCGAAAGGGCTGAACACATCGGCCATTTTCGGCTTTGTGAACACGCTGGAGGAAATTTTGAAAAAGGAACAGCCTACGCACATTGCCGTGTGCTTCGACCCTGCGGGAAAGACGTTCCGCCACGAAATGTATCCCGAATACAAGGCGGGCCGCGAGGCTACGCCCGAGGATATCAAGGCGGCCATTCCATATATTAAGGACATTATCCGTGCCTACCGCATTCCGATTGTGGAGGTGGAGGGCTATGAGGCCGACGACGTTATCGGCACGCTTGCGCTCAAGGCGGGCGAGGCGGGCTTTGCCACCTATATCATGTCGCCCGACAAGGACCTCGGTCAGCTTGTGGGCGGCAACGTGAAAATCTACCGTCCCGGTGTAAAGGGGCAGGGTGCTGAAATCCGCGGCGCGGAAGAGGTGTGCTCGCTGTTCGGCATCAACGAGCCGAAGCAGGTGATTGACCTGCTGGCGCTGATGGGCGACAAGGTCGACAATATTATCGGCTGTCCGGGCGTGGGCGAGAAAACGGCCTCTAAACTGATTCTGGAATACGGCTCGGTGGAGAACATCATAGCCAATTCCGGACAACTGAAAGGTGCGCTGAAAACGAAAATCGAATCGAACGTCGACAATATTCTTTTCTCCAAAAAACTGGCAACCATCGCCACCGATGCTCCGGTGGAGTTCCGTCCGGAAGAACTGGAACGCCGGAGTCTGGATGCCGACGAAATACGCCGCCTGTTTGGCGAACTGGAGTTCCGCACGCTGCTTTCGCGCGTGTTGGGCAGCAGTGCCGATGCTCCGGCTGTTCCTGCTCCTGCACCGGCTCCGAAAGCGTCGTCGGCGCAGGGCTCGCTGTTCGACGAGTTTCTCGAACCTTCGGCCGAGGCTGTCCAGCCTGTGGCGGAAGCGGCGGGCAGTTATGTGGTGGCTGATGCGGAGTCGCTGCCCGGCTGGGTGGAGAAGGCGGAAGGTGCGGGCGTGTGCGGCCTGTCGTTTGTCATGACGGCGTCCGACGCCATGCTGTCGCGGCTGAAGGGTGTGGCTGTGGCGGTTTCCGGTTCGGAGGCTTTCTACGTGGAACTTGACGGCTCTACGGTACCTGCCGCGCTGAAACGCCTGCTGGAAAATCCTGCGGTGGAAAAGGTGGGCAACGACCTGAAGCGGCCGATGATTGTGCTGCGCCGTCTGGGAGTGGAGCTTGCCGAACCCTACTACGACAATGCCGTAGCCCATTATCTGTTGCAGCCGGAAATGAACCATGGACTGGAGCGACTGGCGGAAATCTATCTGTCGCAGCAGCTTCCAGCTGTGGAACTTCCTGCCGGGGTGAAGGCCAACCGGTTTGACCCGGCTGTCGACCTCGACGCTGCTGCGCTTTGCCGGATTGCCGGAGCGGCTGCCTGTGCCAACTTGCAGCTGCGTCCCGTGTTCGACCGTCAGTTGGAAGAGAAAAAGATGTGCCATCTGCTGAACGACATCGAGTTTCCGCTCATTGCCGTGCTTGCCGATATGGAAATGGCGGGCGTGCGGATTGACGTGCCTACGCTCAACGCCTATTCGCTGGTGCTGACGGAACGCATGGAGGCCATCGAGAAGGAGTGCCGCGAACTGGCGGGTGTCGATTTCAATGTCAGCTCGCCGATGCAGGTGGGTGAGGTCTTGTTCGAGCATCTGAAACTTGACCCGAAGGCGAAGAAAACCGGCCGCGGACAGTATTCCACCACGGAGGAAATTCTCGAAAAACTGCGCAGCAAGCATCCTGTTGTTGGCAAGATTCTCGAGGTGCGCAAACTGAAGAAATTGCTTTCCACTTATGTCAATGCCCTTCCCGAACTGATAAATCCTGAAACGGGAAAAATCCATACGACGTTCAACCAGACGGTGACCGCCACGGGACGGCTTTCGTCTACGGCGCCAAACCTGCAGAACATTCCTATCCGCAACGACGACGGACGGGAAATCCGCAAGGCGTTTATCCCCGACGAGGGGCATGTGTTCTTCTCTGCCGACTATTCGCAGATTGAACTGCGCATTGTGGCGAACATCAGCCGGGACCCTGCGATGGTGGAGGCGTTCCTCGAAGGCCAGGACATTCACAAGGCTACGGCGGCGAAGATTTTCCATGAGAACATTGAGGATGTCACTCCCGACCAGCGTCGGAAGGCAAAGACGGCGAATTTCGGCATGATTTACGGCATTTCGACGTTCGGACTGTCGGAACGCCTGCAAATTCCGCGCTCCGAAGCGAAGGAAATCATCGAGGGCTATTTCCGCACGTTCCCCGGTGTGCGCCGGTTTATGGACGACAGCATTGCCCGTACGCGTGAACTCGGCTATGTGACGACGCTCTTCGGACGCCACCGCCTGCTGCCCGACATTAATTCGCGCAACGCCGTGGTGCGCGGCTATGCCGAGCGAAATGCCATCAACGCCCCGATTCAGGGTACTGCGGCCGACATCATAAAGATTGCCATGGTGCGCATTTCCCGCCGGTTTAAGGCGGAAGGTATCCGTTCGAAGATGATTATACAGGTGCACGACGAATTGAATTTCGATGTATTGCCTGAAGAACTGGAGCTTGTCACCCGTGTTGTGAAGGAAGAAATGGAGAATGCCTATAAGGGTACAGTACCTTTAGTAGCCGACTACGGCAGCGGCGCCAACTGGCTCGAAGCGCATTAATAGGTTAGTTTACGGTTTACAGTTTACGGTTTACAGAGCCCATAACCGCTAATGGAATTTATTTTCAGACATAATTTGGGTTATGGGTTAGCGTCTGTAGACCGCAAACTCATATGAAGACTTAGACACAAGAACAGAAAGACATAATTTTGAGGGTGTTATTATCTGCTTAAAAGCCCTGCGCTTATTGCAGAATACAAATTATTATCGTCTGAACGGTTAGGTTAACGTCTATAAAAAAACAATAACCCTGAAGTTTGCTCTTGTGAGCAGGGACAGCAGGGTTTTACG
>UQUV01000048.1 GCA_900544305.1 uncultured Porphyromonadaceae bacterium | reverse complement strand
CTGTAATTCAATTATTTCAAAGAACTATTTGCGATTTTTAGTGGACAGTAATGATTGCCACAACAAAAGGAATAGAATATGAGAATGTAAAAATGCCATGGCAAATCATTCCAATACCAGCAGATGTACCTTCTAATATTAACACCAATGGTTTCAATGTAATTACATATATTGAAACCACTAACAAACAATCACTAAAACGAAAAGTTGAAAAACTTTTGAATGAGACTCGCTTCCTTTTATTTCTAAAAGTGCCAAACCTCAATATCTCATTTTGGGATGAACAGGAAGAAATATGGTTCATCCGACATTTCGCGTGATGCGGCAATCATGCAGTGCATATAGCCTCAATTCAAAGTATCGTTCATCCCTAAATCCATATGCCGTTCTCTTCATGACCTTTATCTTGTTGTTGATGCCTTCTACCTTTCCGGTCGATATATGGCAGTCATACCATGCGAGTATGCCTGTCCTGTGTGCCGTTACCGTAGCTGCCATCTTCACCAATTGCGGCACTTTGCTCTCCCGGGCTTGCTTTACCCAATCCGACATAACCCTTTCGGCATCGTCCTTATTGACCTGCATCCAGATTTCCCTGAGCTGTTCTTTCAGGTAGTATGCCTGCGACAGGGGCTTGTTCATATCCAGCGCGTTGTCAAGCCGTGTCTTATACTCCTTGTCGAAGATATCCGCCCCATTACTCAGTTACAGGTATCGCGTACCTTTCAACACCTTGCGTTTGTTGATGTCTTTTTCCATGTGGTATTGCACCCTGCGTATTTCATCCAGCTTCTCGTTCATAAGCTTTACCACATGGAAATGGTCAAACACGTGCACCGCATTCGGGCAATTTTCATATACAGAGGAGATGAAGGCGGCGGAGAGATCTGTTGCAATATACTTGATGTCAACGCCTTTTCTTCTGATCCGTTTCCAAAAGCCATCCAGGGCGTCTGCTCCTTTGCCGTTACCGACATAGAGAATACGGCCACTCTTCAGGTCAACCACGATTGTCTTGTACACATGTCCTTTCCTGACCGCAAATTCATCTATGCCGATGCTGTCTACTCCTTCAAGGGAAGGAGGCGCGTAATGGTATTCAAGATGACGCGTATGGATATCCTTGACGGTATCCCAGGATACGCCCAGGAGATTGGCTGCGTCTTTCAAGGTCATGCTCCTTAACAGGTCGACTACATATTTTGCGAAACGATGGGTGTAACCGCAACTACCCGTGGCAAAGGGTATGCTCTCCTGACGGTCATAATCACAATCCTGATTCTTGCACTTATAGCGTTGGACTTTCATGCGGATTATCACCTTTTTGCCGCCTATCGGGAGTCCTATAAAGTCACGAACTCGAAAACCGTTCTTGACCAATTGGCGATGCCCGCACTTAGGACAGTCTTTCTTCCGCTCTTTTGCTTCAATATGTAAGATAATTGTATTACCTTTGTATTCCTCACGAGTGCATTTGTGGTTATATAACCCCCAAGCATGATATAGAAAACTGCTGTTCATTGCTGTACATTTGTTTGTGGTGATTCAAATATACAATTTGTTCAGCGGTTTTCTTCGTTAATTAACAACTATCACGCGAAATGTCGGATGAACCAGAAATATTATGCCTATCCAAACAACAAGATAATGAAATCCTCCAACTTTCAAAAAATGGAGAAATACAAAGCAATTGGCTTATACACTCAACCGACGTTAAATTGACACCAGAGATAAAAGAATCCCTCATACATGATAATAAAACACCTACAAAACTCAAGGAATCTGAATCTGTAGAAATTTCTTTTGCAATTGCACTTGATAAAGATAAAAACATCATTCCAATTCAGAATGCTGTAATGTACACATACCTCCCTACTTCTTTTTCTTTTGGATTGAACTTTATTGTCAATGCAAACTTTATTACAGATGCTGGCCGTCAACAAATAGTCAAAGACTGCGCATGGAATGAATTCATATTTGCTCAAATACCTGGTAACTACTTAAATTGGATTGCTAATTATGTAGCAACAAAATACTCAGGATGGTATAAAGTACTTCCAATTTGCATACAAAATGATGATGAGCTTTCCGAAGCTTATGCAAAATCACTTACAAATGCATTAGAAACTATTTCATTTGTAAAAACAATCAAACATAAAAAGATACTGCTCAAAAACGCATTAGTAGACAATATCGGATTAAACACAGCTATTCCCAATAAAATATTTAACATTTTCACAAAAGCAGAAATATCCCCAAATGTATCATCTCGCTCTTTAGTTTCTTCTGAAGTTGGGCAAGCATTACAACAAGTATATGGTATAGCAAACGTTAACATTAATCACGCTTATACTATTTTGGAAAATGCTGACAGATATTTAAAAAGATTATCAGACGAGGAATCAATAATTTTTCTGAATTGGCTAAAAAATTTTGCTCAAAATCAGAACAATGATTTCAAAAGAATGGTATCATACTCCAAAATACTTCCGAGTGAAAAAAATAACCTAATAGAGCCAAAGAATTCATTCTTCCCTTCCAATTATTCAGATGAAAACCCTGACATTTCTGCAGATGCTAAAATCATTCGTAAAAGCCTTACAAGTCTATTAAGTGATGAAATGACAAATTGGTTTGCTGAGTTAGGCGTACAAGAAATGTCTAATCTTTCAGTTATTGAAAAAGTACTATGTAAAAATGGCTATATTAATAAAGAAAATGCAATAGATATACTACGTTTCATTTTTGAGACAAACAAAAAAGAAAATGTATTTACGAATATTAGTAGCATATATTTGAGCAACATTAAAGTCTTGACAACTAACGGGACTTTAAAAAATGCTTCAGAGTTATACCTCTCTAACTGTTACAATCCTGTTTGTAAAATCCAAGACACATACTTTGATGATATTTTTGTATCTGAAGAATATCCAGAAAACGAGTCTGAATATGCAGAATGGTCTCTCTTTTTTAAAAAACTTGGATGCAATGATGACATCAAACTCTCTCTTATTAAATATAGTGAAGATTCTTGGGTTATGCAAATGCCGTCAATTAAGGAATGTGTCCGAAAAGCCAAAATACACGAATATAATGAGGCTTATGATGGCCGTAAATTTCATCTTGGATGCGCAGGTGGAATATGTATTTATGCAATGTCATCACCTATGCTAACAAATCATCCATCTAATCGAACGCATGAATTTTATACACATTTTTGGGGTAGAATTTTCTCCTCAACAATTCCAATTTATGACGAGTCTATTTATGGAACGACTGGATATGATTGGAGTGGATATCCATATGGGAAAGACGCTCCACTCAGAACTTACCTTGGCAAATCGTTTATAGAATGGTTCGTGAAATCACTGAAAGTAATACCTGCATCTGATGGAGAATTGCATTATGTCGACAAATTATTAATCAATAGTGACTACAACATAAAAACATTTGGAGCCTATTTCCCCGTTTTGAAGATTGAGGGAACGTTAACAAATGAATGGGCAAGTAGATTACCATTCAAAAAATCTCTTTCATTGACTGAATATCTCATTGTTTTATCTCGTATATCACAAGATGAAGCCAAGGAACAAATTTCAGCCAATAAAGAAAAAATCAATCGAATTTATGAGCAAATTGCTGATACTTTTGATTTTTCAGAAGAAGGATCTGATTTCACATTAACAAAACAATGGGGAAAATCTCATAAAATCCTTTCAAAGGAAGGTACTTTTGAATACCCTAGTTCCTTGTTTTTACTTTCTTCACGTTTGTCAGGAGTTGATATTGACAATCAAGTTTTTCATGGAAAACATTTGGAAAATGAAAGATTTGCATCATTCATGAATGCTCTGGGAGTCAACATAATTGATAATTATCATGTAGATGGTATAGAAAATGCACAACGTATTCTTGAAATAAATGAAAGTTTAATTCGCAAAGTAAGTTTTTTCACATCTGTTGCTGTAGGCGATTCTTTTACAGAGGAAACTTGGAGAGAGGAAAGAAGCAAAATGTATAATGCTATTGAAAGCTTAGAATTCTATCAAGTTGATTCAATCGTTATCTATTATGGTCTCCAAGGATTTTCAAAAACAACTTTTTCGAAAGAGAATAAATTTTATTTTGTGGGCCAATTTGGCTTGGCAAACCAAGAACTTTTACATGAAACTATTATGGAAATACTAAACTTTCCGAAAAAAGTTCGAACAATATTCTTGACAATTCTTCAGATGAATGACATATCAGAACTTAAGGAATATATTAAGCAAAAGGGATATGATACTTCATTTATTGAAGATTTTAATGAGATAACAATAGGAAATCATAAAAATCCAATTATGAGTGGAGAAAATGCTCCTTGGGGAGGACTCACCCAATCAGAAATGAGACATGCTCTTGAAGAAGCGAAAGAATGTATACTCGAGAAACTATCCAACGATGGATTTAATATTACTAAGAAAAGATGGGATGGTTGGACATGTATTGATGGAGTTGAAAAGAATGGAATAGAATATCCACTTGTAATCAGAAGCAATAAAAGCCAACGAAGCACATGTCTATCACCAAGTGATTGGAATCAACTTATGAAACCAAATGCAATGTTCGCAGTAGTAACAAGTAATGGAGTTGGAACAATAAGTCTCCGTGAAATATTGAAATCCAAAGAAAGAATATCAATAAAGTTTTCCTCTGAAAATATTGATGATTTCAAACATACCCAAGAACTTGCTCATGTATTTGCTTATTTCAAGGGTATACAGTTTGATTTTGATAACTATATTCATCCTACTATTAATCAATGGGAGAGATTTATGACTCACGAACAATCTAGTGATGAACTGCCAATTGCCACATCGTCTTTTGCCTTGCCTGAATAATGAACAATCGAGAAAAACATCAAAGGTTCCTGAAGATGGAGCTCATAGCTGAAACAGAGGAATTCGACAAGAAGTTCTCTGCTAAGGCCCTATACCTTCTTAATGAAATGGAAGAATTATTTTTAGGGCAATTTATAAAGTTTGAAAACGGAGAAATGATAGTCAAATTTCGTGTAACCAGATCATTCCCCCGAAAAGGAGAATATATCCAAGCTATGTATCTACCATCTAAAATGCAAGATTATCGCTTATGGGGTGATCTAACATATGAAGACCTTTTTAAAAGTCGTTTAAAAGGTACAGAAGCAGTCTGTATCTGGCACGTTCAATCAAATGAGGAAGGTTTTGTATTATTGGGATTTAGAGGTATTGACATAGATTTTGCTCAATACATATCTCAAGCTCCAGGTGCACTTATAGTCTTTGGCCCCAATATTCCTCCAATTGATTATCTTGTCAATCTTTATCGATTAATGCAGGATTCTTTTAGTTTTGCAGTAAGTGATGTGATTGATTATAACTATTCTCCAATTACAAATCCACCCATTCTAATTAAAACTGGACAACCATCTACGTTTTTCTATAATCAGATTAATTCATCAGATATCACAATATTGCAAGCCCCCCTGGAACAGGGAAAACACAAATTATCGCAGAATTGTGTGCAAAATTGTGTTCTGAAAATAAATCAGTCCTTATAACAGCATTGACAAATAAAGCTTTAATGGAAGTAGCATCAAAGAAAGCCTCATCAGAATTATTAGAACATGGAAATTTATATAAATCAAACTTAACAATAGATGAACAAAAAGAATTACCACAACTAATGCCACTTAAACAACTATTACCTATAAATGGAGCTTTAGTGATGGCTACATATTATATCACAAGCAATTTTGCTGCTAATTTAACGAATGAAAATGTTTTTGATGTTGTTATAATGGACGAAGCAAGTCAAGCATTGCTTGCAATGTTTGCAGCATCCAACAAAATTGGGAAAAAACAATTATGGGTAGGAGATACCGCACAACTTGGTCCAATTCTATCACTTAATGAAGATGAATTAAATCAAACTCTTTTGAGGATTTTAAAAATGGACTTCAAACATTGACAACAAAGCGCATATATCCAACTTATCAACTCACAACAACTTTTAGGCTTACACAAAGAAGTGCAAACTACACAGGGATATTTTATAATGGGAATCTTGTCTCTAAATCAAAAGAAAAACCGTATAAACTGAATGCTTTTTCAAAAATTTTACATATGAAGGGGGGGCCAACTTTGGTGTTAACAGATATGGAAATTGGAAATGCCTCACCCAAATATGCAATCGACATGGCTACTTATTTTGTATACACCATATTAAAAGAACAACCCAAAACAGACATAGCCGTCTTAACATGTTTGCGTAAGACAACAAGAAGCCTTCAGAAAGCAATAGCCCTTAGACTAAATCTTGGAAACAAAGTTATAATAGAAACAATAGCAAGAGTCCAAGGACTAACTTCTGATATAACAATTTTATTCATTCCCAATACTTCATTAAATAGAAGTCTTGAATCGAGATTATTCAATGTTGCTACAAGTAGAGCAAAAAGCCATACAATAATCATTGCAGATAAAAATATATTGAACTATACAAAAATACCTTCTGATGTAAAAACATTTCTTAAAAAGTTAAGCAAAGAATCATGTGTATATATCCCAGACAAAATAAATACACAAAGCATTTTGCTACAATAAAAGTATCTTATGCTTATAAAATATTTGTAAAAATACAACATTTTAAAGAGAGTAACTTAAAAGTAAATCACCTTAGAAACATAAATGGGCCTTATTCAACACCTTTCAAGACTATGATAAGGCCCGTTATACCATCCTCTTCGTTTTTACAACTTGCTCTCTGTGGCCTATTCGACTACCGGGAATTCGATTGTTTCGTTTTTCTCGTCCCAATCGGAAATCGTAAAGTCGCCGGGGTTGCCTTCGGGTAGGATTTCGCCGATAACGACATCCAGAGTCAGCAGCGTGTTCGCCGAAAGCGAAGAGTTCAAGGTTTGTGACAACCGGTGAACGGAATTGTCGGCCAGTGTGATTATCAGTTCCAATTTCGGATTCGGACCGGAAGGGAACAACATCACCGTTGCATTGCTCATCAGTCTGTCGTCGTCGGAACGGGTAAGGTCAAAGCGAACAGTTTTTGTCTGATTAACCGGTTCCGCAGTATAGAAGTTCAACTTTTCAGCGATGCTTCCTATATGCACCTTCACGTCCTTCACATGTTCGTTGAACACGGCATTGTTTTTCTGTCTGAGGTTGACAACCAACCCTGCGCTTACACGGACAAGATCCGTCTGAAGGTCTTCCACTCCCACTTGAGTTTCCTGAACGGCATGCACAAGATCATAAACCGGCTTGTAGGTGCCGTCGCCGTAAGGGCGAAGACTGAAGTACATCTCTGACAGGTCGGCACCCTTTGTCAATCCTGACTGCTGCATCTCGGGAGAGTTGTGAATGGGCTCCTCATGCTTGGGAGTTCCCCAGTAAACCATATTGTAAGTACCTATCGGAAGGTGGATACGACGGTTAGTGTTTCCAAAAACATCGCCTTTTACAATCGTATAGAACCCATTGAATATGGTCAGTTCTCCGTTGATGTAATTTCCGAAATAACCAGACCCGCCTGCATAACACGGATATATCTCAAGAATTCCAGTGAATGGAAGATCCTCTCCTACCTGTTCGGTGATTCTTGCTCTCACTTCCGGGGTTGCGAAATTTTCTTCCGGCTGTTGCGGTTCGTTTCTTTCATCGTCGGCACATGATGTAGCGCCCAGTAACAGAACCAATGCTCCTAAAAACAAATTTTTCATAATGATATGTATTAAAATGTGTATAAAAAATGCGGTGTATAGGTTTCTGAAAAAAACTATACACCGCATAAGTCATCCATCGGAAAAGACTTGTACCCAAAGCTAATCGGGTTGTTCTTTTTCCTTATGCAACAAATATAGACGAATAAAACCAGTCTACCTAATAATATGACACTTATTTTCTTACAAAGGCCAATTATTCACAAACAATAACCATATACCATTTCTTTTATACATAAAACAGCAACTCCCCGACATTTTACAGTCAGAGAGTTGCCGTGTATTTTGGCCTCGCGAGGATTAGAACGGGAGGTCGTCGTTGTCCGATGTTTGTGTAAAGTCGGTCATTGCAGGAGGAGGTGCCGGTACAGCCTGCTGAGGAGCAGCCATCGGTGCAGGAGCGGCCACCATAGCCTGTGCATCGATTTTTTCAGCCTTCCAACCACGGATGCTTGTGTACCAACGGCCTTGATATTCGCGACTTTCGATATCGAAATTCAAACGAACACGGTCGCCGATAGCCAACGGGAACTGGTCTACGCGATCACCAAAGAAGTCAAAACAAACTTTCTTAGGATATGCGTCTTCCGTTTCCAACACATATTCCTGCTTTTTCCACTGGTTTCCGGCTTGCGATGTTCCGCTTTGCAACGGCAACACATGAATGATTTTTCCAATTACTTCCATATATATCTTTAATGCTTAATTTTCAAGTCTACAAACTTACACAAAAAAATCTGATTTCGGGTTGTGTAAAAGCAAAAAAGTTGGAATTTTATCGCACCACGGCCTTAAAGGTCTGAGTGCCAAATTTAACGACATACAACCCTTGAGGCAGTGCTACGGAAGTTGTTCCGGCAGCCACTTCGTAGCGTCCGACCTGACGACCGTCGAGGGTATAGACCGCGCAATCGTCCGCCTTGCCGGCAGTCAGTTGCAATGCGCCTTTCAGTCCGACAACCGACACGCCGTCGGCCTTCACCGTTTCGGCTGAAGCCTGTTTGCCAAGAGCTTCGTCCCATGTTGTCGCCACTCGGATACCGTCGAGCATCAGTTCTACTTTTTCGGCATCGGCATAGCCGCGCAACGCTATGTTGGCAGGATTGATGTCCACCTTGGCGGCATCGGACAGCGGACCGACAAGCGGAGTAGCCGGTTCAGCGTCCGGCATCTTGTCGAAGCAGTAGAGCGACACGTTGTCGTTGTTCTTTCCTTCAACGATGGCGTATTTCAACACAACGAGATAAGTCGTATTGCCGTCGAGCACTTCATCGGCATACACAGCGTTCTGATTGTTGGCAAAAGTCAGTCCGAGCTGTCCGCTCTCGTTGACCGACACACGGCCGTTGAAATTGAATGAATAGCTATCGCTATCACGCAAAGTCAGGAAATAACCTTTCTTGTAAACAGTGAACGGACGAAGCATAAATGCCACATACACGTTACCCTCGGTCACCTGCTTGAATGCACGGTGAGGATTATTGCTGTCGTCAGCGTCAATCACTACACCGCTGCCCACTCCCGAGCAGGCATAGCCATCAAAGGTCAGCCCTTCGCCGATTGAAAGCGACGAGGCTTCGCCCCATTGCGTGTACCAACCGCTTTCTTCCAACGGGAATTCTCCCTGTGGATAATCGAAATTTTCTTCCAACAGCACTTCGGCCCCGGCCACAGCCGTGCCCATGGCAATCATTGCCAGAAATGTGTAAATGTTTTTTCTCATAATAGAATTGATTTATTAGTTGTCTGGTAAATATTTTGTCAGTATCTCCACCGCCCGGCGATAGTCGTCGGCCGATTCAAAAGCCTCGAACGGCACCAACTGGTAGCGGTATTTCTTTCCTTTTGCCAGCAGACGCAACTGTCGGCTATCGGCCACAAAGCCGCCAAACTCATTCCAACCGTAATGCTTTTCCGCCTTGGGCGCATCCTCGTCGTCGAGAAACGTGCGCCGCATGCCGTTATCGTCAAGCGTTACCCGACAGCGGCGGATAGAGTCAACACATTCTTCGCTGAACGCATAGAAGAAATAGACGAACGAAAGCATCATCGGGAAGATGAAAAAAAGCACCATCAACGCGACATATATGAAATTCACATTGACAAACGTCAACGCGACGAACGGCGCAAGAAGCAGCACAAAAACGTACCACTTGTCCGACAGATAGGCCGGAAACAGCACTTTCATGTAGTCGGACGCCGAAATTTTATATGCCTGCGTGACGACGTTTTCCATCAAGACTTCGATGTGTCAAGGAACGAGAAGTACACTGCACCAATCAGCAAAAGAAACGCTACGGCATGGTTCCATTTGATGGACTGTCCCTGAAACAGGAAGGTTGCCACCAGCGTAAACACCACCAATGTAATGGCTTCCTGAAGCACCTTCAGCTGTACGAGCGTAAACGGACCGCCGTTGCCAATATAGCCCATACGGTTGGCCGGTACCTGAAACGCATATTCGGCAAGAGCTATCATCCATGAAAACAGAATTACGCCCCACAAAGGCCAGTTCTTGCTGATGCCCATTTCGCCCAAACGCAAGTGGCCGTACCAGGCCAATGTCATAAAAATGTTGGAAATCACCAACATAATGATTGTCATAATCGAAGCACTCATTTCTTAACTTCCTTTCTTTTCTGTTCTAATTTTTCGTATCCTTTTTTATAGTTTTCAATGCTTTGTTTCGTAGTCAGTTGGCTGATGCCCTTTCCGTCGGCACGGAACAGCACGCCGATGTTCAGATAGTTTTCGCCACGGTCGCGCGTGAGGGAGAAAACCTGTGCTTTCCGTTCGTTGGCACGCTCGCAGGCCGGCGCACGCCCCGTTGTCTTGTCGGCACGAAGGTAGGCAGGAACATCCCACATCCATACCGGCTCCACCACTCCGCAAGGAGGATAGCCCAATACGGTCCACATCGTAGTCAGTTCGGCAGGTTCACCCGGCAGCACACCTTCGACAACCACCGAAGCCGATGTGCTCATACGCGGAATGAAATCACGGTCCACCACCCATTCCAATCCCAACGTAGCCATGTCCTTGCCCATCAACGAATGGTAGAACGAACGGGAAAGCCCCTCCGTAAACACTGCCGGAGTCACGTTTCGGGCAGCGATATAGGGAGCGAGCAGCGTTTCCGCATTTTCCTCACGGATATATCCGTAGCCCTCATCCTTGCGACCCGACTTCGAATAGTTGGTACGCACGATGTAGCCCTCTTCCGTATCGTCGACATCAAAACGCTTGCACTTCCAGTTGTCCGTTTCAAAATAGGCGGCATTGCCTTCCGCATCGATTACCCCGAAATTGGCCTCCACGCCCAACGGTTTCGGCAACTCCGCCAACAGACGTTCGAAATCGTCGACCGTGCGACACAATGCCAACGCCCGGCTCATTACCAAGCCTTCCTTATCCATTTCCTTCACATCGTCGTCCTTCAGGTTGTAGGAAGCCGTGTTCATAATGGCAAAGCCCACACTGTTGAAGCCTACCCATGCCTCCTTGCAGTCCGTATCACGCCCGTTATAGACAGCCACATACTCATAGCTGCCGTCCTTCGACTCGATTTTCTCCACTTTGTTGTTCAAGTCCGAAGTGTCACGGTTTTTCCACAACAAAGGTCGTCCATTTTCCGTCAATCGTCCGGAAATAATGGCAGAAGTACAGGCATACGCCCCGACAAATCCCGTCAAAGCCAACGCCAGTGAAAGTATAATTTTTTTCATAGCAATTCCTTGTTTAATCCGTCTGCAAAGATAGTGCAAATCGAAGACAAAAGTGCCAAACTTGTTTGAGCAATTTTGTTAAGATGCAGTGCATTCATAAAAAAAGCTGTCGCACATGCGACAGCCTTTGGATATATTAATGTAGATTTAGTTGCTTTAGAATTCGGAAGTGAAATGGAAGCGGATTTTCGGGAAGTCGCTCTGTGCCATTTGCAGCACGTAGCCGGAATCGGCAAGGAACACGTCGCGGCCTTCGCGGTCTACTGCCATAAACTGGTGTTTGCGCTTCTTGAATGCCGCCAATGCTTCGGCATCGTCGCTTTCAATCCAACATGCCTTATAAAGGTTAATCGGTTCCCAACGGCACTGTGCGCCGTACTCGTTGAGCAAACGGTACTGGATAACCTCAAACTGCAACTGGCCGACTGTACCAATCAGCTTGCGGCCGTTGAACTGGTTGATAAACAATTGCGCCACGCCTTCGTCCATCAACTGCTCGATACCCTTGTTGAGTTGCTTCGTCTTCATCGGGTCGGTGTTTTCAATATACTTGAACATTTCCGGAGAGAAGCTCGGCAAGCCCTTGAAGTGGAGTTCTTCGCCCGAAGTCAGCGTATCGCCGATTTTAAAGTTGCCCGTGTCAGGAATACCGACAATGTCGCCCGGATAAGCCTCGTCGACCACCGATTTCTTTTGCGCCATAAACGCAGTCGGAGCGGCAAAGCGCATCATCTTTCCGGAACGGATATGCTTGTAGTTGGCATTGCGTTCAAACTTGCCGGAACATACCTTCACGAAAGCGATACAGCTGCGGTGGTTCGGGTCCATATTCGCGTGAATCTTGAACACGAATCCCGTAAATCCCGGTTCTTCCGGATGCACCTCACGCTCTTCGGCTACCACCGGACGCGGAGCCGGAGCAATCTTCACGAAACAGTCGAGAAGCTCTTTCACACCGAACGTATTCAACGCCGAACCGAAGAACACAGGAGCAACCTCGCCCTTCAAATAGTCGGCCTCGTTGAATTCCGGATATACGCCGTCGATAAGTTCCAAATCGTCACGCAGGCGTTTTGCGTCAGCGTCGCCCACGTTCTCGTCAATCGCCTTGTCGTTCACATCCGAAATCTCCACACGTTCCGTCACGCGCTGCTTGTTCGGAGTAAACAGGTCAAGACTCTTTTCATATATATTGTACACACCTTTGAAATGCGCACCGATATTAATCGGCCAGCTCAACGGGCGTACCTTGATTTTCAATTCGCTTTCCAGTTCGTCGAGAATGTCAAACGGGTCACGACCTTCGCGGTCAAGTTTGTTGACGAAAATAATCACTGGCGTCTTGCGCATGCGGCACACTTCCATCAGCTTGCGGGTCTGCTGCTCCACACCCTTTGCCACATCGACCACGATGATAACGCTGTCGACAGCCGTCAGCGTGCGGTAAGTGTCTTCCGCAAAGTCCTGGTGACCGGGAGTGTCAAGGATGTTGATTTTATAGTCGCCATAGTTGAATCCCATCACGGAAGTCGCTACGGAGATACCACGCTGCTTTTCGATTTCCATCCAGTCGGAAGTTGCGGTTTTCTTGATTTTGTTTGATTTAACGGCACCCGCCACATGGATAGCACCACCGAACAAAAGCAACTTTTCCGTCAAAGTCGTTTTACCGGCATCCGGGTGACTAATAATGGCGAATGTGCGCCTGCGTTGAATTTCTGATTCTAAACTTGCCACAAATCTAAGTTTTTTGAAATATTATAGTTGGTCGTAATCTTCTTTGTCAAATAAAGGTTTCAGCTTATCCTTATGATAGAAGGAAGCAAGCATCGAAATGAAACGGGTCACCTGAGCCATTGCCTTTCGCGTGTCTTCCGTCACCGGTTTCTGCTGCAAACGCATCAACAGCACACCATAGAGAGCATTAAAACAGGTTTCCAGTTCGCCCGACTTGTTTTCACCGGCCTTGGCACGCAGTTCCACAATAATCGGCAGCGTGCGATAGAATTCCGCACCGTATTCCGGATACTTTGTGCTTTTCAGCAGCATGTGGTGCAAGTCGGTAAGCTGTATCAGGACGTTGTCGTTGATTTGCAAATGTCCGTTTTCGCGCTTTCCTTCGAGACGCATCATGTCGACAAGCTCCTCATACCATTTCAGCAATTCCCCGCGGGAAGCCTCATCGAGAGGATAGCGGTCGACGATATTTTTCTTTATGTTTTCGATTTCGAGTCCGTTTGCCCGTATCAAATCCTCTATCTGCCACATATACAGCAGATATTCAGCAATGTTTTCCTTACGGAGCTTTTGAGCAGTAAACATACTTAATACTAACCGAATTTGCTGATTTTCCGCAACATTTGTTCGTTGAGCACCTTCACACGGCGACCGTCAACCACAATGATGTGTTCGTTGACAAATGCCGACAGCGTGCGGATAGCGTTGGATGTTGTCATGTTCGAGAGGTTGGCCAAGTCTTCACGCGACATGTAGATGTTCAGCGTTTCGCCGTCTTCCTCAAAGCCATAGTTGTCAATCAGCAGTGCCAATGCTTCGGCCAGACGACCGCGGATATGCTTTTGCGTGAGGTTGACAATTTTTGTATCCGAACGGCCCAGGTTGTGCGACAGTTCGTGAATGAAAAACCATGCCAGCTGACGGTTGCCATCAATCAGCTTCGGTACGATTTCCATAGGAATCGTACCGACAACTGAGGCTTCCATTGCAATTGCCCCCGACACATACGGTTCGTTGGCAAAATAGGCACGGTGACCGAAATATTGAATCGGACGAATCAAACGGATAATCTGCTGGCGTCCGCCAATACCTTCCTTGTATTTTTTTACCTTACCTTTAATCAGGCACCACAGGTATTCCGGTGTCTCTTTTTCGGCATAGATGATTTGGTTACGTTTGTAGTTGTGAAGCGTGAAGTTTTCAATCACAACTCTCTTGTCTTCAGGGGTCAGTACATTCCAAATCCCGGCCAAATCTTCCTTGATTACTTTCTCTAATGCGTCTCTCGAAATCATTATTCAGAATTCTAAATTGCTATATAAGTATGCTTTTAAACACAAAAATACTGCTTTTCTATGAAACAGACAAAATTTAATTCAGATTTTTTTTCGGGCAGCATAACGATTGCCCGGCAACACATCAATCAGACCGCGGAATTCCATATCCACAAGAAGGCTTAACAGCCTATGAATCGGAACGTTAAGCGCAACACCAAGTTCGTTGACATGAAGTTCGCCCTTTTCGGCGAGCAAATCCACAATTCGCTGTTCCTCAGCCGTCAATTCCACAAAAAGTTCCTGCTGAACGACCACCGGTTCCTTCCGCTCCCATCCCATAGCATCGGCCAAATCTGCGGCAGAGAGCAACAGCGAAGCGACATTCTTGCGAATCAGCCTGTTGCAGCCGGCCGAATACTCGTCCGACACCTTTCCGGGAAAGGCAAACACCTCGCGACCATAACTTTGGGCAACATTTGCCGTCACCAAAGCGCCGCCCTTTTCCGCCGACTCGACAACTACCGTACAGTCGGCCAATGCCGCCACTATCCGGTTGCGGGCAAGAAAATTCGAACGGTGAACCCTTGTCGATGACGGATACTCCGTCACCACCGCACCGCCATGACGGACAATTTCCGCAGCCGTCGCGCGGTGCTGTGCCGGATAAATCATGTCCAGCCCGTGAGCCACCACAGCTATCGTCGGAAGTCCGGCATCCAAAGCCGCCAGATGCGCCGCGATGTCAATTCCATAAGCCAAACCGCTCACAATCACCACATCGCTGCCCACTTGTTCAGCCAACCCAGCCACCAAGTCGCGACACAGCCCCACTCCATAGTTCGTGGCATGGCGCGTACCGACAATGCTCACCAGTTTCTTGGCATTCAGTTCGCAACTTCCGGCCGCAAAAAGCATCAGCGGAGCATCGGGCACCGTAAGAAACCGCACCGGATAGTCCTTGTCGGTAAAATACACCGTGCGCACCCCCTTCTCGCTGATAAAAGCCAATTCGCGTTCTGCCTTCTCCAGCAGTCCGCTTCGATAGCCATCGTCAAAAATACGGCTTGACAACTGAGCGAAATCGCGCAGTTCCTTCTCGCTCATCCGAAAAAAGGCATCCTCCGAGCCGACCGCCTCCAGAATCTCGGAAGCGACATCGGGCGTCATGCCTCGAATCATTGAAAAAGCAAGTTGGGAAACTGTCGGAATCATACGCTGAAATTATAGAAAATCCTTGAAAATTTCTGCCAGCATGTCCCCCCTGTCGAGCTTGCCATTTTCCAGACAAACACAGCTTACGACAGCCGAAACCACCGTTTCGCCCGACAGTTTGAACAAATCCTGATGAAAAACGAAACGCACGCCGCGGCGTTCCAGCCACAGCTTGCTGACAAAACAGTCACCGCTGCGCAACGGTGTCTTATAGTCGATTTCCACACGGTTCAACACAGGGATAATACCACGGTTCTGCATCTCGGCAAAAGAAATTCCGTTGGCAGAACAAAACTCATGACGTGTATGCTCCAGATAATGCAGATAGTTGGCATTGTTCACGATGCCCTCCGAATCCAATTCGTAGTCACGGACACTCATTTCCAACTCATAGACATACTTTTCCATTCTCTACTCAAAATTTAACGCCGCAAATTTACGGATTTTATTCTATTCAAAACACGCTGTTCCCCACTTTTCGCCAATCACAAATTAACCGTTATCCGAAAAATTTCACACTTCAAACTTCCACAATCGCGACAAAATGCGTATTTTTGCACAAAATAGCGAAAGGTGAGCGCAAAGACCGGCGAAAACACAGATTTCAGCCAAGGCTGAGCCGAACCGCATCCTATTTATCAAAAATAGTGAAAGGTGAGCGCAAAGGCTGGCGAAAACACAGTTTTCAGCCAAGGCTGTGCCGAACCGCATTCTATTTTATCAAAAAATAAAGAAACTGTGAGAAAAATACTCAAACGGACCATAACAGGCATCATATATGTTGCCTTACTTGTCATGGCAACAACGTGCGGCGCAGGCTACTTTGCCGGTGTTTTCGGCTTGTTGCTCATTTTAGGAATCATCGAGCTATCAAACCTGTGCAACAAGGGCATCAAATCCTACAAGCTGCTTACCACGCTGGACGTGCTCGGAGGCGTCTCCCTTTTCGCAAGCACATTCCTCAGCCTGTACGACAGCGAGTGGAAAGTTCCCTTCCTTATCGCCTATCTCCCCTATGTCATTGTCCGCCTGATTTCGCAGTTGTATATCAAGGATTCCAACTCCATCCGCCTGCTGTCGACTTCGTTTCTCTCACAAGTAATTGTAGCCCTGCCGCTGACGCTGCTCAACTACACATATTTCGTCTACGGTACCAACACCACCGTTCTTGCGTGCCTGATTTTCATCTGGATGAACGACACCGGTGCCTACTGCGTCGGGTCAATGATAGGCAACCGCCGGCTTTTTGAACGCATATCCCCCAAGAAATCATGGGAAGGCTTTTTCGGCGGACTGTTTTTCACCATCGTTTCCGGCATCGTTGTCGGAGTCTATTTCCCCCACTATTTCACTGGGCTGAACCTTTACGAATGGATTGGACTTTCAGCCGTCGTGACGGCATTCGCCACTTGGGGCGACCTCATTGAATCGCTTATCAAACGAAACGTCGGAGCCAAAGACTCCAGCCACATATTACCCGGCCACGGCGGCATTCTCGACCGTATCGACAGCCTGCTACTCGTCTCTCCGGCTATTCTGTTATACCTATATATAATACAACTATAAAAAATTTCAATCGACATGAGTAACCAACGTTACGACCTTCGCGGAGTATCCGCTTCAAAAGAAGATGTCCACAACGCCATCAAGAATGTGGACAAGGGACTATATCCGAAAGCATTCTGCAAAATCATTCCCGACATTCTGGGAGGTGACGAAGAATATTGCAACATCATGCACGCCGACGGGGCAGGTACGAAATCATCGCTCGCTTATGTCTATTGGAAAGAAACCGGCGACCTGAGCGTGTGGAAAGGCATTGCCCAGGATGCCCTCATCATGAACATCGACGACCTCCTTTGCGTGGGAGCTACCGACAATATCCTGCTTTCATCCACTATCGGACGCAACAAGCTGCTGATTCCAGGCGAAGTCATTGCCGCCATCATCAACGGTACGGAAGAACTGCTTGCCGAACTCCGCAAACTGGGTGTAGGCATCTACAGCACAGGCGGTGAAACAGCCGACGTGGGCGACCTTGTACGCACCATCATCGTGGACAGCACCGTGACCTGCCGCATGAAGCGCGCCGATGTCATCAACAATGCCAACATCAAGGGCGGCGACGTGATTGTAGGTCTTTCGTCATTCGGCACTGCCACTTACGAAACTGAATACAACGGCGGTATGGGCAGCAACGGACTCACATCGGCACGCCACGACGTCTTTGCAAAATACATCGCAGAGAAATATCCGGAAAGCTACGACAAAAACGTTCCGGAAGAACTTATATATTCCGGCAACCTCAAGCTGACCGACATCGTGCCGGATGCAAACGTAACTGCCGGCAAGCTCGTTCTTTCTCCGACACGTACCTATGCGCCTGTAATCAAGCGCATTCTCGACGAAATGCGTCCGGAAATCCACGGTATGGTACACTGTTCAGGCGGCGCACAGACAAAAGTCATGCACTTCGTTCAGAACAAGCATGTCGTGAAAGACAACCTCTTCCCCATTCCTCCATTGTTCCGCGTCATCAAGGAACAGTCGGGAACAGACTGGAAAGAAATGTACAAAGTGTTCAATATGGGACACCGCATGGAAATCTATGTTTCTCCGGAAAACGCCCAGCGCATCATTGAAATTTCCGAATCCTTCGGAATTGAGGCCCGCATCGTAGGCCGCGTTGAGGATGCCGAAGAAAACCGCCTGACTATCAAGTCGGAATACGGCACATTCGAATATTAATCCCTCATCCATACAAAAATGAACAGAATGCCACATATCGCAATAACGCTACTATTGCTATGTGGCATTTTTTGTTTTTTCTCGTGCGGGAAAAAGACTTCCGGCAGCGAAAACCCGGACACCTATGCTCTCCCCGACACGCTGGTTGTCGGTACGCTCTACAGCCCGACATCCTTCTTCCTCGTGAAAGGCGACACGATGGGCTACGATTACGATCTGGCCAAACAATTTGCACGCGACAAGAAGATTGCCGTGCAGTTTGAAGTGATGCGAAGCCTTTCGGCGTTGGAAGCCATGCTCGACTCGGGAAAAATCGACCTCATCGCCTACAACACCCCTGTCACGGCCGAATACAACGAACGGGTGGCCCACTGCGGTCTGGAGAATATCACACACCAGGTGCTTATCCAACCGATAAAAAAAGGCGAACCGCTTATTTCCGATGTTACGGAACTGGTTGGAAAGGAAATCTATGTGGAACGCGACTCCAAATACGAGTCACGGCTGCGCAACCTGAACAACGAAGTGGGCGGCGGCATCATCATCCACTCCATTTCCCGCGACACCATCATGTCGGAGGACCTGATTGAAATGGTGGCCGAAGGCGAAATTCCGCTCACCATTGTCGACAGCGATATCGCCAAGCTCGACCACACCTATTACAGCAACATTGACATTAACCTCGAAGTGAGTTTCGCACAACGTTCGTCATGGGCTGTGAGGAAATCGGAGCAATGGCTCGCCGACAGCATTAATGCCTGGGCACAGGACCCGCGTATCGTCAACACCGGAAGAAGCCTTTTCCACCACTATTTTGAAACGAACAAGGCAACACGCAGCGCAGCCATCGACATCAAATTGCTGAAAAAAGGCATTGTGTCGCGCTACGACGAATTTTTCAAGACCTACGCCAAAAACATCAACTGGGATTGGAAGCTCCTTGCCGCACAAGGTTATGCCGAATCCAAATTTGACCCGCAAGCCACCTCGTGGGTAGGCGCAAGAGGCGTCATGCAACTGATGCCGGCTACGGCACGCCGCTACGGACTCTGCGAAGAAAACATCACCGATCCGCAAAGAAACATCGAGACGGCAGTAAAAGTCATTGCCGACCTCGACAAAAGCCTCAACAAGTACGTAAGCGACCCCGAAGAGCGTAAAAAGTTTATTATCGCCGCCTACAATTCAGGCATTGCGCACATTTACGATGCCATTGCCCTTGCCACAAAATACGGAAAGAATCCTCAATTATGGGAAAACAACGTGAGCGACGCCCTGCTCATGAAAGGCTATCCGGAATACTACAACGACGAAGTGTGCAAATACGGTTACTTCCGCGGCAAGCAGACCGTCAGCTATGTGCAGGAAGTATTCAAAATGTACCATCTTTACAAAAAATATTAGCCACCGCCAATGCAGAACCCGTTTTCGGGCCACCAATCTTCAGAACAAAATTCACCGTCTCGCCGTTACCGCTAAGAAAATTCACAGCAAAAGCTCATTTTTGCTTGCAAAACTTATTTCTTTTACATAAATTTGTTACAAACTATACTTAACACCCACAATTATGAAGAAATTAACTTTATCAGTTTGCGCAATTATGCTGGCGGGCTCTTTCCTTTTCTCGTCATGCATCGGCAGTTTTGCCCTGTCAAACAAAGTATTGTCATGGAACCAACAAATCGGAAATAAATTTGTAAACGAAATCGTATTCTTCGGTTTCTGGATTCTTCCGGTTTATGAAATCACCATGTTGGCCGACATCGTAATCCTCAACACAGTTGAATTCTGGTCGGGAAGCAACCCGATTGCCGACGGCAGCAAAGTGGTGAACGGTCAGGACGGCCGCTACCTTGTTGAATGGAACAAGGACGGATATACCATCACTAACGAACAGGACCTTTCTACAGTGAAACTCAACTTCCACGAAGAAGACAACTCATGGTCAGTTTCAACTCCGGAAGGCGAAGTGACATTCCTCACATTCGTTGACGACAACCATGTGAAAGTACCGGCAGCCAACGGCGACTACCAGATTGTAGAACTTTCACAAGCCGGCGTACTCGCTTATCAGGAAGCCATCAACGGCGCAGCATTGGCTCTACGTTAATTCGGACACTCCGAGATAAACCACAGACAGAAGAAACTTCCACACAATGGGGTTTCTTCTGTTTTTTATATTCTAATCAGAACAGAATTTTTCAGGCAGAAAAACCTACGGACAGTTTTTTTCTGATATTATTTTTTTGACAGAAAAACAAAAGAACAAAAAAAACGGATAATAATGTCATCAAAATTATGTCCTTATGTTCTTATGTCTGAGTCTTTTGACAGAAGAACAAAAGAACAAAAACAGCTGATAAGAATATTCTCAAAAGTATGTCTTTATGTCCTTTTGTCCATTTTTTTGACAGTTTGCTATTTTCTGGAGGGGAAGCATGGCGGGATGTGCTCCCCTAAGATGAACTGCACCCAAAAAGTTGGAGAGTTAAAAACTGTTACAACTTTGG
>UQUV01000047.1 GCA_900544305.1 uncultured Porphyromonadaceae bacterium | reverse complement strand
GCCGCCTCTTTTTTCTAAATGTCGGCGTTCCAATTGCAAACATAGTAACTTATGTATACCCTGATTACGGTTTTCTACAAAATTATCACTTACAAATGCCCGTTCTTCAATCTTTTTATTCAACGTAGCGAAAAAGAGATTCTGCAAAATAGCACGATAATAAGTATTTGATTTCTGATTTTCCGGTTCAAAATCTTTTATAATACCTTTCAAATCTTCTTCTTCAAACAATGCTTTTGGAACAAGCCCTTTCTGTTTTAAAAACCAGACAAATATCAAACGCGTTATCAAGCGAATGACATTCTGCGGATTATATTTTTTATCGTCCTCCTCATCATCAATATCATTAGGGAAAGAAATACCACTCTCCGGCTTAAGAGCCCAAAAATACCAGTTCTGTAATTCTTCATAGAATTTATTGGTCAACACATCATTATCAAAGACCTTCAACCATTTAGAATAAACTGCTTCAAATGTATTTTCTTTCTTTTCAAGTCGCAAATCCTCCAAAATCCGCAAATGGCCGGCATGCGGATTTTTTGGATCAATACCCCTTAAAATATTAACTTTTCCAGCCTTTTCTCCAGTATGTCCTCCTTGCGTATAAGCAGTGCGCTCACATAAAGAAAGTGCAAATTTAATTTTTCCACAATCTGTATACCGATAGACAACAACAACAGGAGACGCCTTAGAAGCACGGTTTAAGGCACGAGTCAGATTCGCCATTTCAGAACGTGTAACCTTTACATTGTACTGCAAATCAATGGCAAAAACAAGCAATTGTTCATATCGTTCCAATCTATCATGAACATCCTTAAAACTCTCAACAATTGTATTCTGTTCAAAAGTTCTGTCAGAAATCGAACAAACTAAATAACTCTCATCTATTTTGTTACATATTTGTATAACTGCCTTTGAGGGCTGTTCTATAATGTCAGTTATCTTTATTTGCTCTTCAGTAATAACATCCGTTACGATTCCCAAATATGAAAGTAAGCCAAGAGTTGCTGCCTGGATATTATCCGTTGAAAACCGTTCCACGATTTTATTTATATTCATATTCATACCATTTTATTTTTTACTAATGTACTCCCAAACAAGTAATTCCAAGTTTTCCGGTCGGTAGTGATCTTCAACTAATTTATTGGATTGTTCCTTTGTCTTTTTCACACCTCCAAATAGGTCTTTAACGGCTGAAACTGCTGCTTTTGGAGCTTTCTCTTTCATCCATAAATCCATAATAGATCGCAATTTGGCTATTGCTTCAGGATTTGCTTTATCAATAGCAGAAGGGACATAACGATTGATATTAAGTTTACTACGAAGCAAAGATAGTATTTCCTGTTTATTATATTCCTTTGCCTGAATTTCGTCACGGTCATCTTCTACTTGTCGTAAAATAAGATGCATTTCCCCTGTATCCTTTTGGCGAATAAGAGCAACAATAGATTCAGGCACACATTCAAACAAATCATCTTCTGTACGAAATCCGCTATACACACCATTAGGCATTTCTCTGTAATATGTTTCATTTTCTTTAAGCATATCCACGAGGTCTTGTCTAAATGTTTCCAATGATAAATCATGCAAGCCGAACGTCTGACTACCTTGGTCTTGACCAGTTTCCATAACAGTATCAAGCAACTTTTTATCATTTCGGTCTAAGATAGGATTATCTTTTATTGTTTTTGCAAGCTCCTCACTAACTTCAGGAATCTCTGTTCCCATTACAGCCATTGCTGCCAAGCGATTGTTTACCCGATTAAAAAGTTTCAAATATCCATCATAATTCTTTGCTGGCCAAAAATTAACACAATCAATTTCCTTATTTATCGATCCAATACGATCAATACGGCCCTGACGCTGAATTAAACGAGTCGGATTCCAATGTATATCATAATTAACAACTGTCTGAGCATCTTGTAAATTTTGACCTTCACTTAAACAATCAGTTGCTATAAGAATACGAATCGGCTCGTCAAGTGCTTGTTTCGCTTTTCGTGCCATTTCATTTGAATCTTGAAAATGCTCTATTATTTTTTTCCATTCAGAATAAGAAACATTCCATTTCCGTTTTTCATAGTCATAATGATTATCACCGTACTTAAAATATTGTTTATACAATGCAACCCAATCCATTTCTCTATATAGTTTGCTCATTGGAGAAAAACGACATAAAATGGATTGAAATTTTTTTTCATGAACTCCATTAAATGTTGCGCCATCACCATCAACAACAGCAACGACACCCGGAAATTCCAAACTTAACTGGCTGTACAAATATTGAGCTGTATCTGAATACGATGTAAAAACTATTACTCTTTTATGACTTTTATTAACTTTATCTGCTAATATTTCTTTCAATCTTTCAAGTTTACTATCCTTGACTTTTCCTTCTTTAAATTGCTTGTCATAAATAAGCATGTTATCTACAAATACATGAAAACGGCGAATATCTTCTTCCAAATCCCGCTTAAAACCAACAATATCTTTTATTTCGGATAAACGAATGGGATTTTTCTTTCCAAGCATAAACTCGGTAGAATCAATATCATCGTCAAAATCATCTTCATCAATGTTTATATCATCAATCGTACAATCCTGTTTGCTTTCAATGTATGCATTAACTTTTGCCAATGCATTTTCATGATGGATCAAAACATTCTCCACTGTTTTTTTACATGCAACCCAACTACTTTCCAATCGTTTCAAAAAAAGGATCAACATCATTTTACAAAGGAAAAACTCACGTTGACGCTGATCGTTAATAGCGGTCACTTTTCCCTGAGGCTTTTCTGTATACGCAGATGGCTGATAAGCTACCATATTAGGTGCCATCAATGCATTATATATATCTTCAAACGTAGCAAGATCTCCAATTTCAGATAATGCTTTAAATATATTTACAGGTTTATTTTGCTTTGGGAAACGCAAATCAGTCCCTGTTGCCTTTTCTATCATTTTTCGAGTACGAGCGACAACCAAACGATCCGTCAGATTGAAAAAGGCATCAGGCAAGGCATCTACCAAATCCTTAATATGCCGTTCCCTATCCTGCTTACTCCATTTTTCAAAAGCTACCTGCGCACGACGAAACAAATCCATCAAACTTGGAATATTAAACCCATCAATATTAAAACCATTATCTGCATCTCGCACCATTAATTTAAACTGGTTACGAACATCCATTAAATGATTATTTACAGGCGTTGCCGATAATTCCAAGATTTTAATATCATCATGTGGACGTCCCTTTAACAATTCTTCCACCAAAAATTTATACCGCCCAGATTTATCATTTCGTAAATTATGGCTCTCATCAATCACAATAAGCATTTTTGCTCTAGTTTTTAAAAATGAGAGCGGTGCTCTATTATAAGAATCCAATCTGTCAGCCTGCAAATCTGTATGAAAACGCACCTCATAATCAAATTCATCTCGTTCGAAACGAGAACCTTGATGCGAAAGATACTGTTCCCAATTTGCCTGTAATTTTTTAGGACACAACACTAACGTAAAATAACCTTCACCCTGAAAATATTTGATCACTGCAAGAGCAGAAAAGGTTTTACCCAAACCAACTGCATCAGCCAAAATAGCACCATTATATTTAGACAACATTGAAATCAAAGAACGAACACCTTTTCTCTGATAATCAAAAAGAGTATTCCATATCACTGAATCTTCTAACCGTGTGATACTTCGATTTGTACCATCAGATAGAGACAACTCTATATCATCATGAAATAGTTCGAAGAGAATTTTATAATATATATCACGAGGCATATACTCCTTACAAAAATTCTCAATACAATCTATAAAATATTGTTTTACCGTTTTTCTGATTTTCTTATCATTCTCAAAAACTTCAATTGTATCTTTTGCTATATTTTTCCATATATCTTCAAACCATTTTAAAGTACCCTGAAAGTCATCTCCATCGAAACCTTTACGAGCCACATTAAACTCAATATTTCCAGAATCCTTATAGCAACCAAGCCCCTTTTCTGTAAAATTTGACGAGCCTGCAATAAAAAAACAATCATCAGCTTCATCAGCCTCATAAATATAGGTTTTAGCATGGCAAAAGGCACTATCAATCCGTCGTAGTTCAATATTACCTTGCCCTAAAATTTTTATTGCTTGTTGAGCCGTTTCTTGCAAAGCAAACGCATTAGTCAAATCACTAGTTCCTTGCAGTATATCAAGCAATCTTTCCTTTTGGTCATCCCTACCTGCTATTTCACTTAAAATCAATCTAAATTTTTTTGGTTCTTCATCAAACTGTTTCAATAAAGACAATGCAGAAATTGTAAAAAAGCCCGATACGATATTTAAACACTCTCCCTTAGTATATTTTTTCAAATACTCCCAAACAGTTGTAATCTGGCTTTTTTTATTTAATTGATTTTTATTATCGAGAATCATATTTTCAACTTTTTAATATTCATTTATTCTTCTAACAAAAATAAATAAAATTCTGTATCTAACAATATATTGCTGTATATTTCCAATGTTTCGATTAGATTTGGGATATTTTTACAATCATCCCACAGGACTACTAAAATTTTGCAGATTCAACTAATACCCAAAGTCGCCATTGGGCTAAGGCAAAGATTTCCTGCATTTGAGATATTTTACCAGTTTGGTAAAATAATTCTGATTAAATTGAAAAGGTATGTGCAGGACAATGGAAACAAAGAATAGTTTCGGTTTCGATTTGAGTTCTCTATTTTAAAGTTGAGTGGTTGTTGCAAAAAATGCAACAACTGAATCCGCCTATAACTCTCCACTCTCAAGCACAGTCTTTATGTGATGTAATTTTGTCCACGCTCTACAAAAACAATTCATTCTCTTTGCGAATGGAGCAGGCTTTTTTCAGCATAAGGTTGGCGGCGAAGAGCATCACGGGGCTGACTTTTCTGCCTTTGTGAGGACAAACGGCTACGCAACGCATACAGGAGATACACTTGTCGCGGTCCACTTTTCCATAGTCGGCGGCATCGATAGCTCCGACAGGGCACTTGCGTGCGCAAGCTCCGCACTTGTTGCATTTTCGGGTGGGTTTCGGCACAAAGCCAACTTTACCGGCCTTCCGATAAGGACGGTTGCCGGGAATAGCCGGTTCTCCAACACTACCGGAAGAAAGCCGCTCGCGAATCTTGACGGCAAAAGCCGTAAGCTGACGACAATCGTCGGCATCGGGGCGCCCTGCGGCATAGCGTCGGGCAATGGAATGTTCCGCCACGGCAGCAACAGCCGCCACTACACGAAAGCCACCGTTCACCACCACATCGCGAAGCTCGACCAACGTATCCTCATAGGCACGATTGCCATAGACACACACCAAAACGGCCTTTGCCCCATTACCCTGCAACCGGGCAATGCGATCAACCGCGGGCGAAGGCACTCGTCCGCTATACGACGGCACGGCAATCACCGCCACATCGTCGGCCGACAACTCAGGCAATTGAAAGTCTGTCCGATTGTCAGTCAAATCGACATCAGAAACCGTATCCGCTAATCCGTTTGCCACCAATGCGGCAACTTTCTTTATTCCTCCAGTTGGACTGAAATAAATATTATAGCACGCCATTTTTCTATTATTAAAATGATTGCAGTCGGAACTGCATCCTATTGATTTCAAATATACGGAAAGGTGAGCGGAGAATAAAATAATGAAACTTGTTTCAATTATTTTTTATCCCGAGCCGCATCCTATATTATCTAAATATAGCGAAAGGTGAGCGCAGAAACAAACGAAAACGCAGTTTTCAAGTTTGGCTATGCCGAACCGCAACTTATATTATCAAAATATAGCGAAAAACATACATTCAAGCAAATCTCCGCGACCCCCAAAGCCGACATCTTTTCATCGGCAATTGTCGGCAGGATTTGCAATGTATTCCGACAAGTTGATAAACTGAACGCCGTCGGCTTTCAATCGTCCTATGATCTGTTCAAACTCATTCCATCGGGCATCGTCCCAACTGTTGGGATGCCCTTGCAGATAAAACGTACTGCAATTACGCCAACGGCCAAGATAATTGACGAGAAATTTGTGGTAATCCGGATTGTGGTATGGATATTCCATCTCTAAAGTTTCGCGAATTACCAACCCCTTGTAATGATGCAGTTCCGGAAAAGAGCGGTCGGCCATGACAAGACGAATGTTGGGCACGGTCGAAAGCGCACTGTCGGTCACTTCGTTACAACTCGTCCAATGAGGTCCCCAGGCATGAAGCGTGATGCCTGTTTTGGCGACACAGAGAGAATCGGTAAGACGGAGGGCCTGCTGCTGCGAAGCAAAATCTTGTTCAAATTCGCCCGTTTCATCACCGCTCGTCCGATTACGGAAACCATGGTTCCAGAATTCAATGCCGTCAATGGCCGCAGTACGGCAAAGCCAGTCGAAATAGTCGGTTCTGTCCGACTGGAGAGAATAACCGAGAATTCCGAGATTAGCTTTCAGTCGGTTTGCCTGACTATTCCGCCGTTTCGCTACGGAGCTGTTCGCAAAAACGCTTCACTCCTTCCATGCCGCCGCAACGGTAGTGGACAAAACTGCGGGGACTGTCGTCGGGCAGACTGACATCCGACGGGTCGACAACAAACAGTCGGCACGCGGGCGGCAACATTCCCAACAAATCGGCAGCCGGAAAGACAAGCATCGTGGAACCGACCACCACAAAATAGTCGGCCTCGCGGGTAAGGGCCACGGCACGTTTCCACAGCCGCCGGTCGATATCCTCATTAAAAAAGATGACAAACGGGCGTATCTGCGAACCGTCGGGAGCCTTGTCGCCGATATGTATGTCAGGGTGACTGCGGTCGATTTCTATCGGCTCATAGGGATGGAGCGTACTGGCATTTTTCAGAGCCTCGCCGTGAAGATAAACGACTTCGGAACTTCCGGCACGGGTATGGAAATCATCGCCGTTCTGCGTAATGACCGCCACATCGTAGTCCTTTTCCAGTGCGGCAATCAGACGATGGGCCTCGTTCGGCTCCCTGTCGAGAATGGCACGCCGCAGAGGATTGAAAAAATCGAGCATCACCTGCCTTCGCTGCCGGCAGTCGCTCCGCCGCCCCGAATACCAGGAACGCGCATCGGCAACGGCCTCCACGTCCAGCGTGTCCCAAAGTCCGCCGTCGCCGCGAAAGGTAGGCAGTCCGCTTTCACGGCTGATTCCCGCCCCTGTGAAAAATACTATCTTTTTCCGTTTCATCGCTGATTCCGTTTTTTCGATTATCACGCTGCAAACTTATCAAAAAATACGCCAATCACAGCGTGAAAAAGTCACAAAAAACGGAACTGCCTTCGCGGCAATTCCGTTTCCCACATAGACCTTGTATTTCGTATTATTAAACGTAGCCTTGTCCCATCATAGCGTGAGCCACCTTCATGAAGCCGGCAATGTTGGCACCCTTCATGTAGTTGACGAAACCGTCAGGCTGTGTACCGTATTTCACGCATTGTTCGTGAATGTCGCGCATAATCTGGTGCAAGCGGTCGTCCACTTCTTTTTCTGTCCAAGTGATGTGCATAGCGTTCTGAGTCATTTCCAAACCTGAAGTTGCTACACCACCGGCATTTACAGCCTTACCAGGAGCGTAAGTAACCTTGTTTTCGATGAACGTATCGATAGCTTCCGGCGTACATCCCATGTTGGATACTTCAGCTACAATCTGTACCTTGTTGGCTACAAGCATGTCGGCATCTTCTTTTGCCAATTCGTTCTGAGTTGCGCAAGGAAGAGCGATGTCCACTTTCTGTTCCCAAGGTTTCTTGCCCGGGAAGAATGTAGCGTTCGGATATTTTTCAACGTACGGTTCAACGATGTCGTTGCCTGAAGCACGAAGTTCGAGCATATAGTCAATCTTGTCACCGCAAATACCGTCCGGGTCATAAACATAACCGTCAGGACCGGAAATTGTCACTACCTTGGCACCGAGTTCAGTAGCCTTCAAAGCAGCACCCCAAGCCACGTTACCGAAGCCGGAAATAGCCACTGTCTTGCCCTTGATGTCGTCGCCTACACGGTGCAACATGTTCTGTACGAAATAGAGTGCGCCGAAGCCTGTTGCTTCCGGACGGATACGAGAACCGCCGAAGTCAAGGCCCTTGCCTGTAAACGTACCTGTATGTTCTTGAGCGAGTTTCTTATACATGCCGTACATGTATCCCACTTCGCGACCACCTACGCCGATATCGCCTGCCGGCACGTCGCGGTCAGGACCGAGGTTACGCCACAATTCGAGGATAAACGCCTGGCAGAAACGCATGATTTCCTTATCTGATTTGCCGCGCGGGCTGAAGTCTGAACCGCCTTTTCCGCCGCCCATCGGCAATGTTGTCAGTGCATTTTTGAAAGTTTGTTCAAATCCTAAGAACTTGAGGATAGACAAATTCACAGAAGCGTGGAAACGGATACCTCCCTTGTACGGGCCGATAGCGTTGTTGAACTGCACGCGATAGCCGATGTTTGTCTGAACCTCACCCTTGTCGTCGGTCCAAAGAACGCGGAACGTGAAAATACGGTCTGGTTCAACCATACGTTCGATAATTTTTGCATTTTCAAATTCCGGGTGTTCTTCGTAAACGTCCTTTACGGAGAGCAGCACTTCCTTAACGGCTTGTAAATACTCCTTTTCACCGGGGTGTTTAGCCTCAAGATCGGATAAAATCTTTTCTACATTCATAGTTAATTTGATTAAGGCATTAGTTTTGTTTTTTTACACAACAAATATAATGAAAAAAGTTTCGAACTACCTACCAAAAACCGTTAAAAAATCACCTAAATACTGACAATTTGCTATAAAACATATTTTTCGCCCCTTTCCGCCCGACACTGAAAAACATCCATTTCTTCGATTAAAACACAAAAATAATAGAATTAAAATCCTTTTTTGTCAATTTAACTCGCATAATGCTTTGAATTACCGCAAGAAAAGTGTAAATTTGCATGCTAAATTTATAATACTATACGGCAATGCGAAAACATATAATATATGCCTTGTTGGCGTCTCTGGCGATGACAAGTTGCGGAGAATACAACAAGGTGCTAAAAAGCACGGATGTAGAATATAAATATGAATATGCCAAAAAGGCGTTTGAAGAAAGAAGGTTTGTGCAGGCAGCCACTATTTTGGAAGACGTAGTCAAAATCCTGAAAGGTACTGACAAGGCGGAAGAGTCGCTCTACCTGCTCGGCCTCAGCTACTACGAAAACAAGGATTACATGACGGCAAGTTCCTATTTCAAGACCTACTACACCCACTACCCGAAAGGGAAATACGCCGAGCTGACACGCTTCTATGCAGGATACGGCTGCTACCTCGATTCGCCGGAACCACAGCTCGACCAGACAGAAACCTACAAGGCTATTGAAGAGCTTCAGAAGTTTCTTGACTATTTCCCGCACAGCGACAAGGCGACTATCGCACAAAACGCCATATTCGAGCTACAGGACAAGCTGGTGCAAAAGGAAATTGACAATGCACAGCTCTACTACAACCTCGGAAACTATCTCGGCAACAACTACGAGAGCGCAGTCATCGTTGCCCAGAACGCTCTGAAAAACTATCCTTACACAAAATATAAGGAACAGCTTCAGATGATTATCCTGAAAGCAAGATATCAGGAAGCCCGCCAGAGTGTCGACGAAAAGAAGGAAGAACGCTTCAGAGTAGTTATCGACGAGTACTACTCCTTCATCAACGACTATCCGGAAGGCCCGAACCGCAAAGAGGCCGACAACATTTTCAAAATCGCCAGCCGATTTGTACATGATTAAAAGAAACAACAAAAATTACTTTTTATAAACTTTTTATCGAGAATGGATTATAAGAGATCAAACGCGCCGATTAATACGGTGACACGCGATGTAATTAAGTTATCGGAAGATACCGGTAATGTTTACGAAACAGTCTGCATCATCGCCAAACGTGCAAACCAGATTGCCGTGGAGATGAAACATGATCTTGAAAAGAAACTTCAGGAATTTGCAACCTTGAACGACAATCTTGAAGAAGTTTCTGAAAACAGAGAGCAAATCGAAATTTCTCGCTACTACGAAAAATTGCCGAAACCGGTGCTCATCGCTACCCAGGAATACATCGAAGGTAAGATTGAATACCGCAACCCGGCCAAAGAAAAGGCCAAACTCGATTTCTAAAACCCTTTACGAAACCGAATTGACAGAAGATAGAATCTTGCATCCCATGCGGGGCGCAAGATTTTTTCTTTATATAAATAGGTGGCTACGCTTTTTTTAGTAAATTTGCAAAAGAAACAACATTTACGGATTAATAATACATTAATTAATTGTGGCAAACAAATCGGAAAAGAGTCCGAAAGGATTCATAAAAAAACATCCTATACTGTTCAATATCCTGCTGATAGCCGTTGTTGACTTCGTGCTCCTCGTAATCGCCTACCAGGGACTGGCGTGGTTCACCAACCATAACCAGTATGAAATCGTGCCCGACCTGAAAGGCATGACGGTTGACGAAGCGACACGCGCCCTTGCAACAAAGGACCTGAAGTTCGAAATCACGGACTCCATCTACACCACATCAGTACAACCCGGCATGGTCATCGAGCAAGTGCCAAAGGCCGGCTCAAAAATCAAGAACAACCGGGCCGTCTATGCCACAATCCGCTGCTTCTCGGCACAGATAGTGACCGTTCCCCAAGTAGTCGACATGTCGGTACGCCAGGGCATGAGCACGCTGAACGGACTGGGCATCAAGAACATAAACATCGAAAAGATTCCGTCGGAATACAGCGACCTGATTTATGAACTGAAAATGAACGGACTGCCGCTCCATGCAGGCGACAAGATTCCGGTTGACGCCCGCCTCACGCTCATTGTGGGCGACGGTTCGCTGGGCATCAACGACGAAGCACTACTCAATGAATACAACGAAACTGTAAACGAGCTTCAATCAGGCGACAGTTCGGAAAACGACACAGACATATTCGAATAATGACCCAAGAACCCGATAATTTCATGACCGACGATTTTGATGAAGAATTGTCGGATTCAACCGTCGAAAGCGGCGGACAAGAGTTGTGGGAACACTATCGGTTTGTGGCTGAAAAGGGACAGACACTGCTGAGAGTCGACAAGTTCCTCGTATGCCATATCGACAAGACATCGCGCAACCGCATTCAGCAGGCTGCCGAAGCCGGCTGCATCCTCGTCAACGGAAAACCCGTAAAGTCGAACTACCGTGTCAAGCCGTTCGACGTGGTTTCGCTGGTGATGGACCGCCCGAAATATGAACTGGAAATCATTCCGGAGGACATTCCCCTCGACATCGTTTATGAAGACGCCGACCTGCTGGTAGTCAACAAGCCGGCTGGACTTGTCGTGCACCCGGGACATGGCAACTACTCGGGCACACTGGTCAATGCCCTCGCCTACCATTTCAAGGACAACCCCGACTACGACGTAAGCGACCCTCGCCTCGGACTGGTACACCGCATCGACAAGGACACATCCGGATTGCTGGTCATAGCCAAGACACCCGACGCAAAGACCTGTCTCGGGAAGCAGTTCTTCAACAAAACCACTCACCGTCAATACGTTGCCGTAGTATGGGGTAAATTTGACGAAGAAAGCGGCACCGTGGAAGGCAATATCGGACGAAGCCTCAAGGACCGCCTGCAGATGGCCGTATTCCCCAACGGCGACTACGGAAAACATGCCGTTACCCACTACAAGGTGCTGGAAAACCTCGGTCACGTTGCCGTAGTGCAATGCCAGCTTGAAACGGGACGCACCCACCAGATTCGCGTGCACATGAAACATATCGGACACCCGCTCTTCAACGACGCACGTTACGGAGGCGACAAAATTCTGCGCGGCATCTCGACAGCCAAGTACACGCAGTTCGTGCAAAACTGTTTCAAGACATGTCCGCGACAGGCTCTGCATGCAAAAACTCTTGGTTTCGTGCACCCTACGACAGGCGAAGAAATGTTTTTCAACTCCGAAATTCCGGAGGACATGAGCGCACTGATCAAAAAGTGGGAAGAATACTATACAAATGTATAATTCCCCTGCATTTTATTTCGTTTTTTCAGTAATTTATGCTATCTTTGAAGAAATATAAGCTCATTAAAATTATACCGAAAAATTTACCGCTATGAATGAAATAGTGACACCGAATGAATATAGCGACATATGCCCCTTTTCCGACAGTGAATTCCACGAAAAGATGGAAGAACTGGTAAAGGAACCGGGATTCAAGCACGCCGTAACTTGGGTGCTGCCGGACATTGATTTCGAGGCTTTCTGTCAAGGACTTCTTGCCATTGACAACAAACGCGACTTCCAGGTCAACATCATGTACCCGTTCCTCGAAATGCTGGCAAAGAAAACCACCAACGGCATATCGGACACTGGCATTGAAAATATTGACATTAACAAATCATACACAATGATCACCAACCACCGTGACATTGTGCTCGACGCTTCGTTCATGAACTTGTCGTTGCTTCGCCGCAACTACAAGACAACCGAAGTGGCAATCGGCAACAACCTCCTCCTCTATCCGTGGATAGAGGACTTGGTTCGCCTTAACAAAAGTATCGTCGTGAAACGCGACGTCGGTATGCGCCAGGCATTGGAAGCAGCCGAGCAGCTTTCGGGATATATCCATTTTGCACTGACCCAGAAACATGAATCCGTATGGATCGCACAACGCCAGGGCCGCGCAAAAGACAGTAGCGACGGAACTCAGGAGAGCCTCATCAAGATGCTCGGAATAGCCGGAGGCAAGGACTACATTGACAACATTATGGAAGTGAACCTGCTCCCGGTGGCCATCAGCTACGAGTTCGACCCGAATGACTATTTGAAAGCCCGCGAGTTTCTTTTGAAAAAGAAATTCCCGGATTTCAAAAAGACCCAGCGCGACGATTTGTTCAGTATGGAAACCGGACTCCTTCAAAACAAAGGACGCGTACACTTCTCCTTCACGCCGTGTATCAACGACCAGCTTGAAGAGTTGCGCGGACTTGAAAAGACGGAGCAAGTGGAAAGAATCTGCAAAATCATCGACAGCAACATTCACTGTCACTACCGCATCTATCCTTGCAACTATATCGCGTACGACCGCCGCTTCAAGACAGACCGTTTCAAAAACGAATATACGGAAGCCGACATCGAAAGCTTCACAACTTACCTGAACGGTCAGCTTGAAAAAGTGAAGAAAGAAGTGGATTTCGAAATCACTGCCGACGACCGCGAATACATGCTTGAAATGATGCTGGTTATGTACTCCAACCCGCTCTGCAACAAATTGAAAGCAACCGACAGTTTGTAGTCATGAAAATTTCCTATGTTGCGCTGTTCATATTATTGGCAGTAAATCTGCTGACCGACGGATATATCTATTTCCGCCTGAAACAGGCAACACAAAAACATAAATGGCTGAAGAAGGCGCACATCGCCTTCTCAGCCATTCTTTGTATTTCGCTGGTTGCAATCGCAGCGGCTCCTTTCCGCACTGCAAGCACCGTCGGAATGCAATGGATTATGTGGACACTGTTCACCTACATTTCCACCTATCTTCCGAAATATCTATATGCCATTTCCGCCATTATTGCCAACATCCCACGACTTTTCAAACGGAAGCGCTGGAATTTCGTTTCGACAGCCGGCGCCATAATCGGCTTCCTGCTTTTCGGTACAATGTGGTGGGGCGCGCTTGTCACTCCCCGACAAGTGAACATAGAGAAAGTGGATATACGGTCGGAACGGCTTCCGAAAAATTTTGACGGGTTCACCATTGCCCTGTTCTCCGACCTGCACACCGGAACTTTCGGCAACAACACGGGCATTGTCGAGAATCTTGTGGAGGAAATCAACCGGCAGAACGCCGACATGGTAATCTTTGCCGGCGACATCGTAAACCGCAGCACTTCGGAACTCTACCCCTTCATTCCCGCTCTGAAGCAAATAAAGGCGCGCTACGGCGTTGTTTCCGTTCTGGGTAACCATGACTACGGCGACTACATGAAATGGGATTCGGAAGAAGCCTACGCGGCAAATATCGAGGAATTGGTCACATTGCAGAACGATTCACTCGGATGGCGGTTGCTTCGCGACCAGTCGTTCGACATCTACGCAGGCCCCGACAAGCAGAAAATTGCCATCATCGGCGTGGACAACTGGGGCGAACCGCCTTTCAAGACCTACGGGAACCTGCAACTGGCCTACGACAACCTCAACGACAGCGTGTTCAAAATTCTTGTGAGCCACAATCCCCGCCATTGGGACTTGGAAGTGGTGAAAAAAACCAACATCGACCTGACACTTTCGGGACACACCCATGCCATGCAGTCGATGCTCGAAATCGGCGGAAAGAAATATTCGCTGGCTGCGAAAAAATATCCGAATTGGGCAGGACTCACATCGGAAAACGGGAAATACCTGTATGTGAACATCGGCATCGGAGAAGTGGGTGTACCGATGCGACTGGGAGCCACTCCCGAACTGACACTCATCACCCTTCATTGCAACTAATTCAGAGAATCATTCTATGGAAAAGATATTGGCGTTCGTTGCCGGCGACACCGGCATTTCCCTGAAACAGACTTCAGCAACCATCAAGCTGCTTGACGAAGGAGCAACCATCCCCTTCATCAGCCGCTATCGCAAGGAAGCGACGGGCGGACTCGACGAAACACAGATTCAGGCCATCGCCACCGCCTACGAAAAGGCGCAGGAACTGGAAAAACGGAAAAAGCATATCACGGAAACCATTGCGGCGCAGGACAAACTGACACCGGAACTGGAAAAGAAAATAGCCGAATGCTTCGACGCACAGACACTTGAGGACATTTACCTGCCTTTCAAACCGAAACGCCGCACGAAAGCGGAAATTGCGCGTGAAAAAGGCCTTGAGCCGCTGGCACGAATCATCATGGCGCAAAACTCCGACGACGTGAAACGCTCGGCCATGCGGTTTGTGAACGACAACGTTGCCGACACCGAAGAAGCGATTGAAGGTGCCGCCGACATCATTGCCGAATGGATTTCGGAAAATCAGGGCGTGAGAAATACCGTCAGAAACATGTTCAGCCGCGAAGCCACAGTCACCTGCAAGGTGGCAAAAGGCAAGGAAGAGGAAGCGGCCAACTATCAGAACTACTTCGACTTCAGCGCACCGCTCAAACGATGCAGCTCCCACCGCATTCTCGCCATGCGCCGCGGTGAACGCGAAGGCCTTCTGCGGGTGGACATCAGCATCCCGGAAGAAAAGATTCTCGACCGCCTTTCCGAACGCCTGGTGAAAAACGACACGGAAAGCGCACAGGTGGTAGAAAAGGCCCTTACCGACAGCTACAAGCGACTTATCAAACCTTCGATTGAAAACGAGTTCGCTTCTCTTTCGAAAGCGGAAGCCGACGACCAGGCCATCAGTCTTTTCGCACAGAACGCGCGCCAGCTGCTTTTCGCTCCGCCGTTGGGACGGAAACGCATTCTCGCCATCGATCCCGGCTACCGCACAGGCTGCAAGGTGGTATGCCTCGACGAACAGGGCAACCTCCTGCACAACGATACGATATACCCTACTCCGCCAAAAAGCGAAACGGCTTTGGCAGCAAAAAAGATAACCCACCTGATTGAAGTCTACAAAATCGATGCCATCGCCCTCGGCAACGGTACGGCAAGCCGCGAAACGGAGCATTTCCTTTCGTCGCTGCGCTATAACCGCGACGTGAAGGTGTTCGTGGTCAGCGAAGACGGCGCATCGATTTATTCGGCATCCAAACTGGCAAGAGAAGAATTTCCGGACAAGGACGTGACGGTGCGCGGAGCGGTTTCCATCGGCCGCCGCCTGCTCGACCCGCTGGCGGAACTGGTGAAAATCGACCCGAAATCCATCGGTGTCGGACAATATCAGCACGATGTCGACCAGACGAAATTGAAAAAATCACTGGAATTTACCGTAGAAAGCTGCGTGAACAGCGTGGGCGTGAATCTAAACACGGCTTCTAAAGAACTGCTCACCTACGTTTCCGGTCTCGGCCCGCAACTGGCACAGAACATTGTCAGCTACCGAGCCGACAACGGCGATTTCACTACCCGTAAACAATTGATGAAAGTGCCAAAGCTTGGCCCGAAAGCATTTGAGCAGTGTGCAGGCTTCCTGCGCATCCCCGACGGGGAAAATCCGCTCGACAACACAGCCGTACACCCGGAAAACTACCGCATCGTGGAACAGATGGCGAAAGACTGCAAATGCACCGTGACCGACCTTATCAAGAACAAGGAAAAACGGGAGAAAATCGACATCAGCCGTTATGTGACCGCCGAAACGGGACTGCCGACACTGACCGACATCATGGCAGAGCTGGAAAAGCCCGGACGCGACCCCCGGAAAGGCGTGGCGGTCATGAAGTTTGACGACAGCATCAAGACGTTCGACGATCTGACGGAAGGGCTGGTGCTGAAAGGCATCGTCACCAATATCACGCAATTCGGCGTATTTGTCGACATCGGCATCAAGGAAAACGGTCTCGTCCACATATCGGAACTTTCCGACAAGTTTGTGTCGTCGGCTTCGGAAGTGGTGAAAATCCACCAGCAAGTGACCGTGAAGGTGAAATCAATCGACAGGGAACGACGACGTATTGCATTAACAATGAAACAAATTCCACAACAATGAATAGCTTAGTTTTATCAATCGGAAGTAACAGCAAAGATCGTGAATGGCAAGTGAAAAACTGCATCGCATGGCTGAAAGACAAACTACACGGTGTGACGGTTTCGGACATTTACAACTCAAAAGCCGCCAACGGTGTCGACCCCGACTATCTCAACGCAGTGATGAAGGCAAAGTGCCGGGAGGAACTACCCGAAATCACTGACATGCTGAAAAAATACGAGACTGTTTGCGGACGCACGCCCATGAGCAAGAAGAAAGGCGACATTCCGATGGACCTTGACATTATCATCTGGAACGATGAAATTATCAGGGAAACAGACTACAATCAACATTATTTCCAAATCGGCTGGCAACAGCTCAACGAAAAATAATCTGTAAAAATGAACAGAATAAAACCGCTTGGCATCCTTGTCCTGATTGCCGCCATTGCCTATGTGGCCGTTCCGTTTGACTACGACAATGGCTGGACCGGCTACATAGACGACTTTTTCGTATTCATGGCCGGCTACACATTTTTCATGGGCAACCGACAGAAATCATTGCCCAACAAACGCATGCTCTACACCATTTCGGGCGCCTTCTTCATTGCCGGAATGTTAGCGCTGATTGCCCTCATCCTGTTTGGGAAATAGCCCAAACCGCTTGCAAAAAACGAGTTACGCCGGAGTGATTTTTCGCTCCGGTTTTTTAGTCACTGGATTTCAGCGTTTTAGAAAACAACAATTACAAATAAGCAAAACAAAGTTTTCCAAAACTTTTTACAACACATTAATTTTCAGCAATTTAATTTTCGACGCCACCTAAAAAGTTTTCCAAAATAGAAATTCACTATTTTTCTTTCGAGATATTCAGCATAACTTTGCAACCAGAAAATCACCTCGAAAATTAACGATATATTTCAATATTTCTATGATACAGACAGTTCTAAAACGTGACGGAAGAATAGTGGGTTACAATGAAGAAAAAATCAAGGCCGCTATCCGCAAAGCAATGCTCCAAACTGAAAAGGGCGAAGACGACGCTCTGATTCAGAAAATAGCCGACCGCATCGGAATGTGCGGCGAAGAGCAGATGTCAGTAGAAGACATTCAGGACCGCGTGGAAATGGAACTGATGAAAAGTTCGCGCAAGGAAGTGGCTAAACGCTACATTGCCTACCGCGACCAGCGCAGCATTGCCCGCAAGGCAAAGACGCGCGACGTATTTTTGGAAATCATTGAAGCGAAATCGAACGACATCACGCGCGAAAACGCCAACATGAACGCCGACTCACCGGCGGGCATGATGATGAAGTTTGCCAGCGAAACTACCAAACCGTTCGTCGACGACTATCTCCTGTCGCCGGAAACCGTGGAAGCCATCCGAAACGGCTATCTGCACGTACACGACAAGGACTATTATCCGACGAAGAGCCTTACCTGCGTGCAGCATCCGCTCGACAAGATTCTGAACGACGGCTTCTATGCCGGACACGGGGAATCACGCCCGGCAAAACGCATCGAAACGGCAAGCATCATCGGCTGTATTTCCATGGAAACGGCACAGAACGAAATGCACGGCGGACAGGCCATTCCGGCATTCGACTTCTACCTTGCACCGTTTGTTCGCCGCTCGTTCATTGAAGAGGTGAAGAACACGGAATCGCTTACCGGCGAAAACTACGCCCACCTTTACAACATCGAGCTCGACGACTTCATCAAGAAGCCCCTCGACGGACTGACAGGCGAACAACGCTCACTGCAACATGCCATCAACAAGACTGTGGAACGCGTACACCAGGCCATGGAAGCGTTTATCCACAATATGAACACCATCCACTCGCGCGGCGGCAATCAGGTGGTGTTCAGCTCCATCAACTACGGAACGGATACCTCGGCGGAAGGACGCTGCGTGATGCGCGAACTGCTCAACTCCACCTATGAAGGTGTGGGCAACGGCTCTACGGCTATTTTCCCGATTCAGATATGGAAAAAGAAACGCGGCGTGAACTATCTGCCCGAAGACCGCAACTACGACCTGTTCCAGCTCGCCTGCAAGGTGTCGGCACGCCGTTTCTTCCCGAACTTCCTCAACCTCGACGCTACGTTCAACACCCACGAGAAATGGGATGCCAACGACCCACAGCGCTATCAGTATGAGGTAGCAACAATGGGATGCCGCACCCGTGTATTTGAAAACCGTTTCGGCGAAAAGACGTCTATCGGCCGCGGTAACCTTTCGTTCTCGACCATCAACATCGTACGCCTTGCCATCGAGTGCATGAACATCGAAAGCCGCGAGGAACGCATCGAAACGTTCTTCAAAAAACTCGACGTCATGCTGGAAACTACCGCCAAACAATTGTGCGAACGCTACGACTTCCAGAAAACAGCGTTGGCAAAACAGTTCCCGCTCCTGATGTCGAAGCTGTGGAACGGTGCGGAAAAACTTCAGCCTAACGACACGATAGAAAGCGTCATCAATCAGGGCACGCTGGGTATCGGCTTCATCGGACTGGCAGAATGTCTGGTGGCACTTACGGGCAAACACCACGGAGAAAGCGAAGAAAGCCAGCAATTGGGCTTGAAAATCGTTACCCACATGCGCGACCGTGCCAACGAATTCTCGGAACGCTATCTGCACAATTTCAGTATTCTTGCCACACCGGCCGAAGGTCTGTCGGGCAAGTTCACGAAAAAGGACAAACGCACGTTCGGCATCATCAAGGGCGTAACCGACAAGGACTATTACACTAACTCCAACCACGTTCCCGTATGGTATAAATGCAGCCCGCGCCACAAGGCGGAAGTGGAAGCTCCTTACCACGACCTGACACGCGGCGGCCACATCTTCTATGTGGAAATCGACGGTGACGCTACCCACAACCCGCAAGCCATTGCCGACATCGTTGCGCTTATCGATAAATACAACATCGGCTACGGTTCGGTGAACCACAACCGCAACCGCTGTATGGACTGCGGATATGAGGATGCAACCGACAATCTGGAGACTTGCCCTGTATGCGGAAGCAAAAACATCGACAAGCTGCAACGCATCACCGGCTATCTGGTAGGAACTACCGACCGCTGGAACAAGGCGAAATTGGCGGAACTGAACGACCGCGTTATCCACAAATAAGCCCTTACGGAAATGAAAATCAACATCCTTGACATCGTCGAAGGCACGACAGTCGACGGTCCCGGCCTGCGTACCTCCATCTATATGGCAGGCTGCCACCACTGTTGCCCGGGTTGCCACAATCCGAAATCATGGGCTTTCGACGGTGGCACAGCTATGGACCTGGAAGAAATCCTGTCCGTCGTTAAAGAAAACGACTTCAACGTGACGCTATCGGGCGGCGACCCGCTCTACCATCCCACAGAAACACTGGAACTGTGCCGGCAGATCAAACAACGGTACGGAAAAAACATCTGGTGCTACACAGGCTTCACATGGGAGCAAATCGTGGCATCACCCACACTACGCTCCCTGCTCGACTACATCGACATAGTAGTCGACGGCCCTTTCCAACTCGAAAACAAGCAGCTCGGACTACGTTTCAAAGGCAGCACCAACCAACGCCTCATCGCCGTCCGCCCCACCCTCACCACCGGCAAAATCACCGAATGGGAAGGATTGTAGACTTCATCTTCTATACTTACACAATTAATACAAAAGTCACAACCAACCTAAAGATTTACGTTCTAATAATTTGAAGGGAAACGAAATTAGGGGGTATTCATAAATGTAAAATTCCATAAAAGATGTAATTTTGCAGCATACTATAAAATTACAATAGTTTTTTGAAAATCAATACTATTAAACTATGAAAAATATAATAGAACGTATACATAAACGCACTACAGAATATTCACATCCTTCACAAGCAACAACAACCGCGAATGCATTAGATTTACTATCTTCTGGCATATATACAGAGGAAGAGAGATTTATTTTTGAGTTATTACAAAATGCTGTTGACAGCTTCGACCCACAACTTCAAGCAACATTATCAATCCAGATTTCATTTATTGATAATTTACTAATCTTTATGCACAATGGTACCCCCTTTTCCGAAAGGGATATTGAAGGATTATGTGATATTGGTAATGGAAACAAGGTTTCTGATGCAAAAAAAATTGGATACAAAGGCATTGGTTTTAAATCTGTATTTATGCATTCTCAGCGAGTAACAATATTGACGGGGAACACTTGTTTCAAATTTGATAAAAAAGCCTGTGAAACTATTGCCACACACTAGTGTCCACTAAAAATTAGAGGACGAGTTAAAAATTATAATTACTAAATAA
>UQUV01000046.1 GCA_900544305.1 uncultured Porphyromonadaceae bacterium | reverse complement strand
TTTGTGGCGGAAGCCGCTTAGCCGATATGTTGAATTTTTAACGGACTATTAAATTATGAATCCATCTGAAAATTTAGTAAAAAATAGGAATGATCTTTCACCTTATCTCTTTCATTTCACAAAAGGGGAAGATGCGTATGATAAATTGGTAAATATTTTGAATCAATTGAAATTGATTTCTAACACTCATGATTATATTTGTTTTACAGAGACTCCTATAACGCATTTTAGAGAAAATCTTTTATATATGAATCGTTTCTATAAACCTATGTTATCTTTTTACGGTATAGGTTTTAGAAGAAATTTGTTAATTAAAGACTTTGGAGCCAAATCTGTAATTTATGGTGATAAAAAGGACGAAGAAAACCTTAAGAAAATAGATATGGATTGGAGATTTGAGAAACTAAATGTTCTGACCCATGATTTCACTTGGTTGAGAGAATGGAGAATAAGACATGAATTTGATTTTTCCTCAATATCGCCAGAAGATATAATTATAATAGCTAAAACAGACGATGAAGTAAAGAACTTATGCTCTATGCAGGAACTTGAGGATATAGATTATGAATATGAGCCCGAAATAGGAGAATGTACAATATGGCCTATGTTTTCAAATATAAGAGGGTGGAAAGGTATATCTATTGAGCATGTAGAGAAATTATCTTCAGATAAAGAAGTTGATAGTTATTCTAAGTCATTAAAGATTGGTGATTATTTGTAAAAATCGAAATATCATTTAGTAAGTATATTCTGTAATATTATCCACTTAAATTGAAGTTCTCCAATGAGGTGGAGCAAAAGCACAAGGCATCTGCTTGTATTTCAAAATAAAGCGTTATCTTTGTAGAGTAATAGGAAATCGACTCCGCAAGACACTGCAAAATATAGCAAGCATCCGGTGGAGCAATAGCGGGAGATTACTTCTTTAGCTAAAAGATACATCAAAGATATTCAGCCATTTATCGTTAGATTACGATTCCTGGTGGCACCACACAAAAAGAGAGTTACAGCGATGTAGCTCTTTTTTGTTTTTACGCCCCTCGGATTTTACTTGCTCACACATTCCCGGCAATCAGCCAGAAGCTTTCTATAAGAAAACATATCAATAATGTCTTTTCCGAAGGTGAACTGGAAAAAGAGAATGACACGCAAAAAATGCGTGCTGATAGCGTGAAACAACTTGTTGCCTTTTATTCTTTGAAAATTCTTATCCATCACCCCCAACTGCCGAAGCCGCCCCACTTTTCAACAAAGCACAATACATATCAACATATTAGCACATTATATTTATTCTAAAATCCTCAAATCAGCAGGCACATCCGCTTTTACTTTCGTAAATAGTAATCAAATTACTCAATAAAAAACATGCGATTTTATTTGGAAAGTAAAAAATAGTGTGTATATTTGCAATATCATCAACAATAGTAAAATGATTACTACTGAAAAAACAAACATAAAAGAACTTGCGGAAATCCTATCTGGCGTATACGAGAAAACGACTCCAGATGGAGAAGTTGCTTATATACAGACAAAAGATTGCACCGACTCGGTAAACACGAGGTATGCCTCCCGAGTATCACTCGCTCCAAAGATACAAAAAAATTTGTTGCAGGAAGGTGATATTCTTTTCGCCGCCAAAGGCGGGAATCTTTCAAGCGTCGTATTTCGCGGACAAGAAAAAGCAGTGGCTTCCACTTCATTTTTCGTAATTCGGTTGAAAACATCGACAGTTATGCCCGACTACCTTTGTTGGTTTCTGCGCCAACCTTCCGTAATAACATACTTTAAAACCCACCAAGCAGGCAGCGCCACACCGCTTATCCATAAGCCTGCGGTGGAGAATTTGGAGATACCTGTTCCTTCGCTGGAAGAGCAAAAGATAATTGTAGCGATAGCCCACCTATCCAAAAGAGAAATGGATCTGCAGCTGGCAATCATCGAAAAGAAACAGAGCATCACACAACAATTATTAATGAACAAAATAAAGTAAATTAAGATATGGAAATTCAAAACAAAACAGACCAGTCACAAATCAATCGTGTCGTATGGAAAGCCTGTGACACTTTCCGTGGAGTGATAGACCCAAGCCAATACAAGGACTACATCCTGACAATGCTTTTCCTTAAGTATGTCAGCGACGTTTACAAATCAAAATATGCCGAGTATCTGAAAAGATACGAAGGCGACAAGGAACGGGCAGCCCGCTCCATGCGCCACGAACGCTTCGTTGTTCCAGAAACGAGCACATTCGATTATTTGTATGAAAACCGTTCGGCCGACAATATCGGCGAGCTGATCGATATGGCATTGGCCGACCTTGAAGATGCCAATCGGGAGAAAATGAGCAGCGAAGACGGCAGCAGCATTTTCCGCAACATCAGCTTTAATTCAGCCAATCTGGGCGAAGCGAAAGAAAAGAATGCACGATTGAAAAACCTGCTGGTCGATTTCAGCGAACTGCAACTGGACGAATCCCACTTGGAAAACAACGACATCATCGGAGATGCCTATATGTATCTCGTATCCACCTTTGCCAGCGAGGCCGGGAAAAAGGCGGGCGATTTTTTCACACCGGCCGAGGTTTCTACACTGCTGGCCAAGCTGACAAAAAGCAAACCGGGAGCACGTATCTGCGACCCGACCTGCGGTTCCGGCTCTCTGCTCATTAAAGCCGGCAAAGAGGTGGGAAGCAACAATTTCTCGCTCTACGGACAAGAGGTAAACGGCAGCACTTGGGCGCTGGCCATGATGAACATGTTCCTTCATGGTTTCGACAATGCCGTAATTCGCTGGGGCGACACCTTGCGCAATCCGAAGCTGAAAGAGAACGACAAGCTGATGACATTCGACACCGTCGTGGCAAATCCGCCTTTCTCACTGGACAAATGGGGAGCCGAAGAAGCCGCACACGACACTTTCAAACGTTTTTGGCGAGGCATTCCACCCAAAAGTAAAGGCGACTGGGCTTTTATCTCCCACATGATAGAGGTGGCTCAGGAAGGCAGCGGCAAGGTAGGCGTGGTTATTCCTCACGGCGTGCTGTTCCGCGGAGCAGGCGAAGGCAAAATCCGCCAACAGGTGATTGACGAGAATCTGCTGGAAGCCGTTATCGGATTGCCTGCCAATCTGTTTTTCGGTACAGGTATTCCGGCAGCCATCGCCATTTTCAACAAAGGGAAAAAGACCGACAACGTATTGTTTATCGATGCCAGCCGAGAATTTGAGAATGGAAAAAATCAGAACAAGCTGCGCCCCGAGGACATCAACCATATCGTTTCTGTTTATCAACAATTCACATCAGGAGAACTCGAACCCGGTGTAGTAGAAGAAAAATATGCATTTGTAGCCACCCCTGCTGATATACAGGAAAACGACTACAACCTGAACATTCCCCGCTATGTCGACACATTCGAGGAAGAAGCCGAAGTCGACATTCCTGCTGTACAGAAAGAAATTGACGCGCTCGAAGTCGAATTGGCAGAAGTGCAGGCAAAAATGAGAGATTACTTGAAGGAGTTAGGATATTAAATAATCAAGCAAATAAAAATGAAAACCATTCTAATCTTTTTATTGGCCCTAAGTGCCACAATGGTAGCGGAAGCCTCCGTAGTCAAGCCTCAACCCAGTGAGACTGCGAAGCTCTCTGAGAAAGTAGATTCATTAACTTCTGTAATTGATGCCTTATCTCAGAATATCCAAACAATCACAGAGACGCAGGAGATGCTTGCCGTTCGTATGGCAGAGACGCGTGAAGATTATACGAACTATTTAACAGACTCATATGAAACTCGTAATTGGACACTTGGTATTATATCGCTGATAGTAGCAGCCTTTGGCGTGGCATTCCCGATGATTTCAAATCATCAAGCAAAGAAAAAATCAGAAGAAGCACATGCTGCTGTTCAGACTTTAACCAAAAATGTTGATCGCATCAATAAAGGAATAATGAATACACAAAATAGAATTAATAATGTTGCGGCTCAGATTGATAAAGATAGAGAAATAATCGCCAACCAATTGCTTGATATAAAGAAAATAAAGGAACAAACAGATAAAATACAGGATAAAATAAAAACCTCTGAAAACAACGCACGGGAGTCTCAACAAAGAGCAATGATTAGTAGTTTATTCTCACAAGCCTTGAAGGAGGAGGATACCAATAGAGCTATTGAGCTATATACAAGAATTTTAAAATTGGACCCACAAAATACAGAAGCCCTAAACAATCGAAGTATTGTATATTCTGATACTAAACAATATCAACTTGCCATACAAGATGCTGAACAATATATGAAACTAAAACCAGATTCTCCTAATGGTTACGCTATAATCGGGTTAATCTATTTAGAACAAAAAGATTATTCAAAAGCTATCGAATATTGCAAGATAGCGATAAATAAAGATCCTCAAGACATACGAGGATATCGCACTTTATCTTCTGTATATTTAGGTTGTGAACAATGGCAAAATTCGATAGATACATTTAATATCATAGCACAAAAAGATCAACTAACAGCAATGAATTACAACGATAGGGCTTACGCATATTATAAATTAGGCAAACTTGAAATAGCATTGGCAGATGCAAATGAATCATTGTCCATGGACAATGATGATAATTTGTGCAAATCAGGTGCCCTTGATACACGGGCTTGTATATATATGGAAATGGGGCCAGATTACTATAACTTAGCATTGAATGATTTTAATAAGGCAATAGTATTGAACCCCAACCTCTGGGTGGCATACGAGAATCGAGCTGCACTTTATCAAAAAATGCTAGAAAACACATCAGACCTCGAACAAAAAGAACAATATAAACAACTCCGTCTTGCTGATTTGGAGACATTTCGCAAGCAAAACACCTGCAAAACTAATGAATCCTCAGAACAAGAATAACATACCGCAAGGCTACAAAACCACTCCGCTAGGGATTATTCCCCAAGAGTGGGAGGTGGAACCTCTTCATTATTTAGGCCAAATATATTCTGGAGGTACTCCAGATACCGAAGTTGAGGAATATTGGAATGGAGACATTGCGTGGTGTACTCCTTCCGATATAACGAAACTTACTACAAAGTATATAGAATGTACAGATGTTAAGATTACCGGCAGAGGGTTAAAAGAGAGTTCAGTAACTTTACTTCCACCCCAAAGTATCGTTGTATGTACACGTGCTACCATTGGAAATGCTGCAATATGTACAACAGACATCGCTACCAATCAAGGATTTAAAAATATTATTCCAAACAAAGAAACTAATTCGGAATGGCTTTACTATATGATTATATACTCAAAACCGAGATTAGTGCGGCTTGGTTGTGGTAGTACATTTTTAGAGGTATCGAAAAAAGATTTTTCTCGATTTAAGATACTTGTTCCCCCGTTGGCCGAGCAAAAGAAGATTGCTGAGATATTAGGCATATGGGACAAGGCCATAGAAAAGCAAACGCAACTTATTAAGAAACTTGAATTGCGCAAAAAAGGCTTGATGCAGCATTTACTCACTGGAAAGAAACGCTTGCCGGGGTTTAGTGGAGAATGGAGGAAAGTAAAATTGGGAAAATTGTTTATTGAAAGAAATGAAATAAATAAAGCCCATTTACCATTGTTGTCCATAACAGCAGATCGTGGCGTTATATTTCAATCAGAATCGGACAAACGCGATATTTCCAATGATGATAAATCCAAATACAAACATATTTGTCCAAATGATATTGGTTACAATACAATGCGAATGTGGCAAGGACGGTGTGCATTGTCTTCATTAGAAGGCATTGTGAGCCCCGCATACACTATCATAACTCCTAATAAGGATATAAATCCCTATTTCATGGAAATGCTTTTTAAACAACCTTTTACCATATATTGTTTTTGGACACATTCACAAGGTTTAGTCAATGATACTCTAAATTGTAAGTTTCCTGATTTTAGTCAAATCAAAGTTACTATACCAAATTTTGAGGAACAAAATGCCATTTCTCAATTTTTTAAAGGAATAAATCATGAAATAGAACTTTGTACACAAAAATTAAATTCCCTACTTCAGCAAAAGAAAGGATTGATGCAAGTATTATTAACAGGTAAAAAAAGAATAAATATTTAATTGAATATTATGTTACGTTGTATTATAGATCTATTGCCAAACAACTGTCCCTTAAAAAAATGTTATACAAAAATAAGACGGACAAAAAATATAGCCCAAAAGGCGAAACGTATTCCCGAATATCTGAAAGATAATAATTTTGAAATTGAATTGAATTATAAATTATGGATAACAAAAGGAGCTCGATTTAAAGCAAGTGAAAGGTGTGAAGAATTAGATGCTAGATATAATAGAGTTGTAGGATGGGTTTCATCCTATCTGATTATTTTTAGTGTGCTTACCCTTTGCAAAATACCATTTCTCACTTTACCAGACAACTGTAGTACATTCATATCTATTTCACTATCTATTCTGATTTTGGTTTTTAGCCAATTTGCATATGCCAAAAATTACTCTGTTCGTGCAAGAAATTATCATGAATGCGCATTGGAAATATCTAAACTCTATAACAAATTAAGACTTCTGAAAACACGTCCTGAGCATAACATATCAGAAATAGAATCAATAAAGAACGACTATGAAAAAGTACTAGATAAATATGACAACCATTTACCCATAGATTTAGCTATGTTCCAATTACAGAAGAAGGCATATTTTAAAATCGGTTTCTTTTCGAAAATATGCTGTATTGTAAGGTTTTTTTTCATAGTCCGTTTTACATACTATTTTTGTGTATATGGTTTACCATTGTTATATATAGTCGTCTGTATTGCATACTATTTATTTAAACATCAAATAATTAATTTATGACAAAAAAAAGACCGATTGTAGCACTTATATACGATTTTGACGGGACTCTTTCTCCCGGCAATATGCAGGAATTCGGCTTTATACAAGCTATAGGAAAAGACAAAGCTGAATTTTGGGCAAAGAATAAAAAATTATCAGAAGAGAATGATGCCAACGGCATCCTAACCTATATGTATTTGATGATACAAGCCGCAAAGAGCAATGGTATATCTTTACGAAGGGAATCGTTTAAACGATTCGGAGAAAACGTAGAATTGTTTGACGGAGTAAAGGAATGGTTTGCATTGGTCAACGACTATGGCAGAAGCATAGGGCTGGATATCAGACATTATATAAACTCTTCCGGACTGAAAGAAATGATAGAAGGCACATCTATTGCAAAAGAATTTGAAAATATCTATGCCTGCTCTTTCCTTTACGACGTAGACGGCATTGCTTATTGGCCGGCTGTCGCCATTGACTATACGGCGAAGACTCAATTTCTGTTTAAAATCAATAAGGGTATTAAAGAAGTCAGCGACAACAAAAAAATCAATCAATACATACCGGAAAAAGAACGTCCTATTCCATTCGAGCGCATGATTTATTTCGGAGACGGCGATACAGACATTCCCTGCATGAAGATGATAAAGGAACATGGAGGACATTCCATTGCTGTCTATGCCAACGGTAATAGTGCCAAAAAAGCGACTGCGCTTCAATTGGTAAAGGACAATCGTGTTAACTTTGTATGTCCTGCCGACTATCGTGCAGGGAAAGAAATCAACATGGTGGTTAAAAGAATTCTGGACAAGATAAAGGCAGATTATGAATTTCAACGCCTGTTAGATTGGCATCACAATAAAGCCCAGAAATAATAACCAATTCATAATATTTACACAGAATCCGTATGCAAGGAATATCATTCAAAGAAGACCATATCAGCCAGATACCCGCTTTGCAGCTGTTGCAAAAGTTGGGATATACGTATCTTACCCCCGACGAGGCATTGGCAATGCGGGGTGGGAAGACATCGAACGTGCTGCTGGAAGACGTACTGCGCAGCCAGTTGCGCCGCATCAACTCGATTCGGGTGAACCGCAACAAGGAGGAACTGTTTTCGGAACAGAACATCGAGAACGGGGTGCTGGCCATGCGCAACATCCCGATGGAGAATGGCTACATGAGCGGTAATGAAGCCGTTTACAACCTGCTGACACTGGGCAAGGCTTTTGAGCAAAGCATCGACGGCGACAAGAAAAGCTACACCATGCGCTTTATCGACTGGGAACGGCCGGAAAGGAATGTGTTTCATGTGACGGAAGAATTTGCGGTGACCCGTACCGGAATGGCCGACACTTACCGCCCGGACATTGTGCTGTTTGTCAACGGCATTCCATTGGTGGTGATTGAATGCAAGCGACCGGACATCAAAGGTGCGCTCGACCAAGCCATCTCCCAACACCTGCGCAACCAGAAGGACGACGGCATCCGCTCGCTCTATCTCTACAGCGCCCTGCTGCTCTGCATTGGAAACAGCTACGGAGCGTATGCCACAACGGGAACACCGACCAAATTCTGGACCAAGTGGAAAGAGATGTTCGCCACGGAAACAGAAGAAAAAGAATACAAAGAACAACTGGACAAACTTGTCAACACTCCGCTGGACGAGAAACAGAAAGCACATCTGTTCGGCGACCGTTTCCGCTATGTTCGGGCACATTTCGATGCCATGGAACAGGAAACGGTACTGCCAACCGAACAGGACCGGTATCTGTTCGGCTTGTGCCGACCGGAACGGCTGCTTGACCTTATCCACAACTTTACCCTCTATGACGGCGGTATCAAAAAACTGGCCCGCTATCAGCAATACTTTGCGGTAAAAAAGATAATGGAACGGGTAAAACCGCTGGAACATGGCAAACGTCGGGGAGGTGCGGTTTGGCACACACAGGGCAGCGGCAAATCGCTTACAATGGTACTGCTGGCACAAGCCATCGCCCAAGCCAAAGAAATACCCAACCCGAGAATCGTAATGGTGACCGACCGCACGGATTTGGACAGCCAGATTACAGGTACATTCAAGAAATGCGGACGGGAAGTGGTGAATGCCACCACCGGAACACATTTGGTGGAACTGCTGGAAAGCAATACGGATGCCATCATCACAACAATCATCAACAAGTTTGAAACGGCAGTCAAGCGGATGAAACGACCGCTCACCAGCCCCAATATCTTTATCCTGATTGACGAAGCGCACCGCAGCCAATACAAGGAAATGGCGATAAAGATGGACAAGGTGCTGCCCAATGCCTGCAAAATAGCGTTTACAGGCACACCATTGATGAAGTCAGAGAAAAATACGGCCAGAACTTTTGGCGGTATTATCCGCCCGGTGTATACCGTGCGTCAGGCAGTGGAAGACGGCGCCGTTGTACCTTTGCTTTACGAAGGGCGCATTGTGCCCCAATATGTACAGGAGGGCCCTATTGACGATTTCTTTAACAAGGTTTGCGAGGGGCTGAATGAATACCAAACCTCCGACTTAAAGAAAAAGTATTCGCGCACCGACTTTATCAATCAGACAGACCAACGGATATATTCCATTGCCTGGAACATTTCCGAGCATTTCCACGACAACTGGCAGGGTACAAAATTCAAGGGAATGCTGGTTACCCCACGGAAAGCGATTGCCGTACTGTATAAAAAATATCTGGACGAAATCGGTATGGTTTCTTCCGAAGTGCTTATCACGCCCCCCGACACTCGTGAAGGGGAAGATTCATCCTTCGGTGACACAACGGAAGAAGTAAAGGCATACTGGAAAAAAATGATGGATGAACACGGAACATCCACAAAATATCAGGCTAACCTGATTTCCCGCTTCAAAAATCAGGAACAGCCGGAAATCATGATTGTGGTGGACAAATTGCTGACCGGATTTGACGAGCCGAAAGTAGTAGTCATGTATCTGGACCGCAAGCTGAACGGACACACGCTATTACAGGCCGTGGCACGCGTCAACCGCGTTTGCGACGACAAGGAATTCGGCTATATCATAGACTATTATGGCGTATTGAATGAATTGAACTTTGCGCTTGACCTATACTCCCAATATGACGAGGAAGACCTGGATGTATTCCGCGAAACATTGGAATCAGTCGACGGTGAAATCGCAAAACTTCCCCAGAAATATTCCGAGTTGTGGGATCTGTTCAAATCCATACCGAACAAACGGGATTTGGAAGCATACGCCCAGTCGTTACGTGACGAAGACCGCCGACAGGAATTTTACGAAAGACTGACAGCCTATGCATCCTGCCTGAAGATTGCACTTTCAACACGTGATTTCCACCTGCAAACTCCGGATGAAAAAATCAAGCAATACAAAGACGACCTGAACATGTTCGTCAAGCTGAGATCGGCTGTCCAACTGCGCTATTCGGACACGATAGATTACAAGCAATATGAAGGCCAGATACAGAAACTGATTAACCGTCATGTGGAAAGCGGTGCTGTAAAGCCCATTACCGAGTTGGTGAACATCTTTGATACGGAAGCCTTCGAACGGGAGGTGGAAAAGGTTGTAGGTACAGCCGCAAAAGCGGATACCATTGCCTCGCGCACCAGCAAGTTTATTACGGAAAATATGGACAGCGACCCCGCATTCTACAAAAAATTCTCCCAATTGCTAAAGGAAACCATTGCCGCTTATGAGCAGGGAAGAATTGATGAATTGGAATACTTGAAACGGGTGCAGAAATATAAGGACGACATATTATCACACACCGACAATGAATTGCCGGAAGAGCTGCAACAGAACAATGCGGCGAAAGCTTATTACGGATTGGCGTTGGAAACCTATCAACGGGTATTTGGCAACAATGCCGCCATTGATCTAAAACAACTGGCATTGGAAACAGCCCGAGCCTTTGACCAGATTATAGACAGCACATTGATTGTGGATGATAATGTGCTGGTTGACTGGCAACAGAAATCAGACATTATCGGTCGCATGAAAATAGATCTGGAGGACTATCTTATCGATGAAGTAAAAAGGAAATATGAACTGGCCTTTTCTTTCGACGATATGGATACAATTATTGACGGCTGTGTAGATGTGGCAAAACTATGGATCAAATAAAGGACAGTTTCGAGTTTGGTTCCATTGTAATGGAATATGCCGTCGAATACCGGGCCCGAAAAACATTGGGCATTTGTGTGCATCCGGATGGCAGTGTGGAAGTAAAGGCTCCATTGGACGCTCCATTGGAGCAAATCAGGAAACACGTTCATCGGCGTGCTCCTTGGATTTACAAGCAACAGCGCTATTTTAACTCTTTCGGCATACATACGCCGGAGCGAAAATATGTCAGCGGAGAGTCGCACTTGTATTTAGGCCGGCAATATATGCTGCGCATTATTGACAGCGAACGAAACGAAGTGCACTACAAAGGAAATATCATCGAAATAGAGTGCAGACACCGCAAGGATGCACGCGCCCTACTCATGACCTGGTACAGAAAACGCGCTGAAATCAAATTCATGGAGTATGCAGAACCATTAATATCACGTTTCAGCCGCCATCAGGTAAAACCTTCGGGAATTGAACTGAAAGAAATGGAAACCCGCTGGGGAAGCTGCACCGCTTCCGGGAAAATTCTACTGAATCCACAGTTAATCGGCGCTCCGCGTATTTGCATTGAGTATGTCATCATGCACGAACTCTGCCACCTTGTCCACCGTAACCATACCAAAGCCTTTTATGAGTTACTGACTCAGGAAATGCCGGATTGGAAAAAATGGAAAATGAAACTGGAAAGATGCATGATTTAAAACACTCTGAGAAATACAACAAGAACTGAAAATGGGTAAACAATATATGAAAGCTAAAATTTTTTGGATTGTACTGGCAGGCTGCCTGATGTCGGCGGGAACTGTGAACGCACAAAGGGATACGACTCGCACTGACCGCAACTATCCACTGAACGAAGTGGTGGTTACGGGTGTACGCCATGAAACGGACATACGGCATCTGTCGCAAACGGTATCCGTGGTTGGCCGCCCGACGATTGAACAGAGCATGCAGCCTTCGCTTCTGCCGATATTGTCGGAACAGGTGCCGGGACTTTTTGTCACCGAGCGCGGCATGATGGGATACGGCGTTTCCGGCGGTGCAGCGGGAGGCATTTCCCTGCGCGGACTGAGCGGCGGAAATGCGCGTCTGATGGTACTCATCGACGGACATCCGCAATATGCCGGAATTTTCGGACACCCGATTGCCGATGCCTACCAGTCGCTGCTTGCCGACAAGGTGGAAGTGCTGCGCGGTCCGGCTTCCGTACTCTACGGCTCCAACGCGATGGGCGGCGTCATCAATATTGTCACCCGCAAAATGCAGGACGACGGAATCCGCACGAATCTCCGTGCCGGCTACGGCTCATTCAACACGCTGGAAACCGAACTTACAAACCGCATCCGCAAAGGCAGGTTCAACAGTGTGGAGAGCGGCTCCTACAACCGGACCGACGGCCACCGTACGGACATGGGCTTCGAACAATATGGCGGTTATGCAAAATTGGGCTATGAAGTGGCGGACAACTGGAACATGTATGGCGATGTGAATGTGACGCATTTCAACGCCTCCTATCCGGGACCCGTATCGGCCCCGCTGGTGGACGGCGATCAGCGCATCACACGAGGCATGACTTCTTTCTCTCTGAACAACAAATATGACAATACGTCCGGCGCATTGAGTTTCTTCTACAACTGGGGCAAGCATTGGATTAACGACGGCTACACGCCAAGCGCCGGCGAAACGTCGCAGGACGGACGTTTCCATTCGCGCGACAACATGATGGGCATATCGCTTTATCAGAGTACCCGTTTCTTTACCGGCAACCGCATCACGCTGGGCTTCGACTGGTTCCGCTATGGTGGCAAGGCATGGACGGAGTATGTGGCAGGAGAGAAGGCCGGAACGTCCAGCGACTTGGTGGACAAGCACGAAGATGAAATAGCCGGATACGTTGATTTTCGTCAGGATTTCAGCAGCTGGCTGACACTGAATGCCGGACTCCGCGTCGACCACCACTCACGGGTGGGCACTGAATGGGTGCCGCAGGCGGGCATGGCATTCCACCTCCCCCACGCTATCGAACTGAAAGCCTCGGCCACCAAAGGGTTCCGCTATCCGATTCTCCGCGAAATGTATATGTTCCCGCCGCAGAATCCCGACTTGCAGCCGGAATCGATGTGGAACTACGAAATCGCCCTGTCGCAAACGCTGCTCGACGGCCGTTTCCGCTATGGCATCAATGTTTTTTATATCGACGGCAAAAACCTGATAATGACCCTGCCGAATCCAAACGGAAGCGGAATGCTCAACCAGAATTCCGGCACAATCAAGAACGCAGGAATCGAACTCCAGGCGACATACCGCATCAACCGAATGTGGTCGGTGGACGGCAACTACAGTTTTCTGCACATGGAAAATCCGGTTGTAGCCGCGCCCGAACATAAGTTCTACGCAGGAGCGAGCTTCGCGAAAGGACGCTGGAGCGTTTCTACCGGACTGCAATACATCGGCGGTCTGTACACGGCAGTCGGCGAAAATCCTGTCACCGAGGATTTCGTGCTATGGAACGCACGCGGCCAGTTCCGCGCAGCCAAATGGATTGACATTTGGGTAAGAGGCGAAAACCTTTTGGCACAGAAATACGAAATCAACGCCGGCTACCCCATGCCCCGCGCCACCGTCATGGCTGGATTTAATATTAATTTGTAATGTTTTTCTCACCTTACATCAATCCGACCACAGCAAATAAATGAAAAGGAATTGATTGTATAAATTGTTTCAATTCTTTCTATTTCTTATATTTGTATAATACAGGATATATACAACATGACTGAAGACAACAAAATAATCCTTTACCAAGACGATAACGAAATAACACGCGTTTCTGTCCGCTTTGCCGACGAAGATTTATGGCTTACACAAAATCAGTTGGCGGAGATTTATTGTACCACCCAAGAGAATATATCTATGCATATAAAAAACATATATGCAGACCAAGAACTTGACGAAAATCAAACTTATAAGAAATTCTTATCAGTTCGTCAGGAAGGCAATCGGCAAGTAAAACGCAATATTGACCATTACAATCTCGATATGGTCATAGCCTTGGGATATCGTGTCCAGTCGCAAGTCGCCACACGCTTCCGTCGCTGGGCGACACAACGTTTGCACGAATATATTCAAAAAGGATTCGCCATGGATGATGAACGGTTGAAGCAAGGAGGAAACCGATATTTCCGAGAGTTACTGCAACGCATCAGAGATATTCGCAGCAGCGAACGCAACTTTTATCAACAAGTTACAGATATCTATGCCACAGCCACCGACTATGACCCTCGTAGCGAAATGACTAAAACTTTTTTTTCAACCGTACAAAACAAGTTGCACTATGCGGTTCATGAGAATACAGCTGCTGAGGTAATATACAACCGTGTGGACAATGAAAAACCGTTTGTCGGAATGACCAATTTTAAAGGCAACTATGTAACTCGTGATGATGTGAAGATAGCGAAAAACTATTTGTCAGAAATCGAACTTCAACGCTTGAATCTGCTCGTTTCAGGATTTCTCGATTTTGCTGAATTCCAAGCATTGGAAATGAATCCGATGACTATGAACGACTGGATCGAAGCTCTCGACAATCAAATTATTGCTCACAAACGAAAAATCTTAATCGGCAAAGGAAATATTTCACATAAACAAGCCATAGAAAAAGCTGAAAAGGAATTTGAAATATATCGCAAACGGGAAATGGATATGCTGGAAAGTGACTTTGATAAAGAAATCAAGAAATTAAATAAAAAATAGAACAAGTATATAAAGAAAGACCTTTGAGATTCAAAAATGAGCGATAAAATTGCAGAGAATCCATCATTTAAGAAACTTGAAAATCAACTAAATGATTTAAAGGGTATCTCCAAATTAATGCCCTGGCTATTAAACAAAGAAGATAGACAAAAACTCACACAGACAACAGAGGAACTATGTGAATTAAGAACTCTGCCTGACCGTTTCAACTCAATCTATTTACAACGCGGATGGGTTTGTTTTGACAGTATGAATGCCGACCTTATCAAGCGATGCGTTACGTTAGGCGAGAATGGAAATATAGAAAAAGGAGAGCAGGAACTAATCGATTATTATCAAGGAAATATTCGTCACTTAGTATATCCTCTTCGTAATCTATGTGGATTCAAAGAACGGTATGATTTATTACAAAAAGCATTGGATGATTATGCCAATAACCGCTACCATGCATGTGTCCCTATATTTTTAATGATTATAGACGGAGCTGTAAACCAAGTTTTAAAGAAAAACCAAGGATTGTTTGCACAAGATGTGGATTTGACACTTTTTGATTCTATAATTGGCCATGAAGAAGGACTGTCATCATTAATTCAATTAATGTCAAAAACAAGAAAAAAAACAACAGTCACTCCTATTGATATTCCATATCGTAATGGTATATTACATGGAATGGATGTCTGTTATGATAATGTAACAGTTGCAACAAAGGCTTTGTCAACATTATTGGCTGTTGCTGAATGGGTTAAACACTTTTGTGATAATAAACATACAGAACCTACAAAAGAGAAACCCCAAAGTATAAAGGAAATATATGAAGATCTTAAAGCCTGCTGTAAGAAAGCAAAAGAAATAGAAATCGAGAAGAAAATGCTTAATGAATGGAAACCTCGAGACTTTAGCTATACAGATTTTTCCACTTATAAACCAATTGAAGGAACACCCGAATATAAAATAGTTCAATTTATGGAGTTCTATAAAAGTGGGAATTATGGGAAGATGGCAGAAATGCTAATCGATTATTCGGGTAAATCTGTCGGAGTTATGGCTGGAAAAATACGCACATGGATTGGAGAAATAAGATGTATAAGTTATCAAATAGTAGAAATTAAGGATAGTGCTCCGGCTATATCCGAAATATCATTACTGGTTACAACTTCTATTAGAAATGAAGCCAAACAAATAGAAATCAAGAGTCGATTAATATATCAAATTGATAGAATAAGTTCTCAACCATTGGTACATGGAACACAAGGCGGTGAATGGTATATTATTGATCATATACTATACAACATTTACAACCAAACCAACACATGGTAAAACATCGGTCGACTTTCATACAATAAAGTAGAAAGATAGCAGAATATTCCTGTTTTACACACTTTTCCGACTTTCCGCAGCTAATATTCTCAATTTTACCGGCAGGGGGTTTCAATTCTCATGCGAATCTGCTATTTTTGTAATTCTCAAAAGGTAGAAAAGATGAAAGAATACAAGCGAATAGCTATCAAGATAGGCAGCAATGTGCTGGCACGGCGCGACGGCACGCTCGACATCACACGGATGTCGGCGCTGGTCGACCAGGTGGCGGAACTGCGCCGCAACGGAATGGACGTGATTCTCATCACTTCGGGAGCGGTGGCTTCAGGACGAAGCGAAATGAAAGGCGGGCCGAAACTCGACTCCGTATCGGCACGCCAGTTGTTTTCAGCGGTGGGACAGGCAAAGCTCATCAACCGCTACTACGAATTTTTCCGCGACCACGGCATGATTTGCGGCCAGGTACTGACGATGAAGGAAAACTTCTCCACCCGTCTGCATTACCTGAACCAAAAGCACTGCATGGAGGTGATGCTCGAAAACGGAGTGATTCCCATTGTGAACGAAAACGACACGGTTTCGGTCACGGAACTGATGTTTACCGACAACGACGAACTCTCCGGACTGATTGCCACGATGATGGGAATGGACGTACTGGTGATTCTGTCGAACATCGACGGTGTCTACGACGGCGACCCGTCGCTCGAAGGCTCAAGTCTGCTGCGCGAAATCCGCCCGGAAGCGCAGTTGGATGCGGAAGCCATTGTACAAACCTCTAAATCGTCGTTCGGCAGAGGAGGTATGGGCACAAAATTCCGCATTGCGCGCAAGGTTGCGGCCGAAGGTATCTCCGTCATCATCGCCAACGGCAAACGCGAAAATATTCTTACCGACATCCTGCTCCATCGGGCGGATGTGCCGCACACGGAATTTGTGGCCGACAGCCACCCGGTTTCCAGCGTGAAGAAATGGATTGCCCACAGCGAAGGCTTCGCAAAAGGCAGAATCCATATCAACGAAGGGGCCTATCGCGCACTGACATCCTCACAGGCAACAAGCCTGCTGCCCGTGGGTGTCGTAAAAGTGGAAGGCGACTTCGAAAAGGACGACATTGTCCGCATCGTAGCTCCCGACGGAACGGCCTTTGCCGTAGGGCGTACGGCCTACAGCAGCAACGAGGCACGGGAGAAAATCGGCGAACAGGGGGCACGCCCTGTCATTCATTATAACTACCTTTGCATCGAATAAACTACGACTATGAACGAAGCATTGAAAACCCTATTGGTGAATGCGCGCACGGCATCAAGAAGCCTGAACCGCGCAACAAGGGAAGAGATTGACCGCACACTCCGTCATGTGGCGGACGCTGCGGAAGCGAACATGGAAAAAATATTGGCAGCCAATGCCGACGACCTGGCAAAAATGGACCCTGCCGACCCGAAATACGACCGTCTGCGCCTGACTCCGGAACGGCTGAAAGGAATTGCCGACGACATGCGCAAGGTGGCAACTCTCGACTCGCCCCAAGGCAAGACACTGAAGGAATGGACGCAGCCAAACGGTATGGAAATCCATAAGGTGAGCGTGCCTTTCGGTGTTATCGGCATCATTTACGAAGCACGCCCCAACGTAACGTTCGACGTATTCTCGCTCTGTCTGAAAAGCGGCAACGCCTGTGTGCTGAAAGGCGGTACGGACGCCGATTGCTCCAACCGAGCCATTATGGAAGTCATTCATTCCGTATTGCGTGAGGAAGGTTTCGACGAAGCCTGTGCTACCCTTCTGCCGCCCGACCACGAGCTGACACGCGAAATGCTTCAAGCCGTAGGCTATATCGACCTGGTGATACCGCGCGGAAGCAGCCGCCTGATTCAGTTTGTCCGCGAAAATTCGCGCGTGCCGGTCATCGAAACGGGTGCAGGCATATGCCACTGCTATTTCCATTCGTCCGGTAATCTGGAAAAGGGAAAAGCCATTGTCAACAATGCCAAGACACGCCGCGTGAGCGTATGCAATGCGCTCGACTGTCTTGTCATCGACCGCAGCCGCCTTACCGACCTGCCCGAACTCGTGGCTCCCATGAACGGAAAGGTGACCGTATATGCCGACGAAGAAGCCTACGTCGCTCTGGAAGGTCATTACAGCCCGCTGGAGCGTTCCAACGACGGAAGTTGGGGATATGAATACCTCGACTATAAAATGTCGGTAAAAACCGTCGGAAACATCGAGGAAGCCATCGCCCACATCAACCGCTACACATCGAAACACAGCGAAAGCATCGTGGCCGAAGACGAAACGGCATGCCGCATGTTTACGCGCGACGTCGATGCCGCCTGTGTCTACACCAACCTGCCGACGTCATTCACCGACGGCGGACAATTCGGTTTTGGAGCCGAAATCGGCATTTCCACACAGAAACTTCATGCACGGGGTCCGATGGCACTTGCCGAACTGACCACCTACAAATACATCATCAACGGGGACGGACAAGTGCGCAACGCATAGTCCGCCCACATTAGTCTTTTCCATCGGTTATGAGTAACATTGAAATATGGCTGCTGGCTGTCAGCCTCGCTATGGACTGCTTTTCCATCTCCGTAGCAAGCAGCATCATCGTACGCCGCTTCGACTGGCGGCTGTTCTTTAAAATGGCCTTTTTCTTCGGATTGTTTCAAGCCGTCATGCCCATTATAGGCTGGCTGGGTGCAAGCTATTTCAGCGGCTTGATTGAAGCCTACGACCATTGGATTGCCTTCGCGCTTTTGGCTTTTCTGGGCATAAGAATGATTATTGAGGGCTGCAAGAGCGAGGAAGAAGCCAATTTCGACCCCACACAACTGAAGGTACTGCTTACGCTTGCCGTTGCAACAAGTATCGACGCTCTTGCCATCGGCATTTCATTTGCCTTTGTGGGTATCCGCAGCATTGCGTCGCTGACCTATCCGGTCGTGGCTATCGGCATCACCTCGTTCGTACTTTCGCTCGTCGGTAGCCTTATAGGGGCATACGCCGGACGGAAATTCAAGTTCCGTATGGAGCCAGTGGGAGGTATCGTTCTTATCTGCCTTGGGGTAAAAATTTTGTTGGAACATCTGAACGTGCTATAACAACACAACGGACAGAAACAGATCACACAGCCGGAATCGGGAAAATTTCCTGGTTCCGGCTTAATATTTCAGTTCCATAAGAAGCAAAGCACACCGGCAAACTGTATCAACAAAATAGCCGGCACACCGTAGCGAAACTTTGCGTGACACGTCTTGTGCCTCCATATCTTCATGCCCAACCATGCACCCGCACTCCCGCCGATGACAGCCAACAGCAGCAACGTAGATTCACGGATACGCCATTTCGCTTTCTGCGCCTTGTACTTATCCACACCATAGACCACAAAAGCGACGGCATTCACCGCCACCACATAAACAATCAGCAGTTCTGACATCGTTTCCATTTCTTTCTTATATCAGCCCGGGCCGCATACAGTCCCGCAGGAAGCGATTCACCGTCAAGCATGGCAAGTACGGCCTGAAGTTCCTGCAACAGCTCCGGATAGAATTTACACTGCTCAAATGCCAGCCTCAGGCAATACACTCTGACAGCGCACGTTTCCCGATTCAACGATATTTTTTCCAAACAGTAATCCACAAAATCCGACCGCAAATGCTCTTTGTCGAAAGGTAAGCGCAACAGCACAGCCAATATCAGCCGACGTATTCCGTCGTTCTGCTCTACCATGACGCGGTCAATCAGTATTTCGCGTTTATCCGACAGCCAAGAATTGTCGACAGCAGCGAAATGCGACAGCACCCAATAAGCATTATAGGCAATCCGCCTGTCGGCATCGTCAGTCAATTCAAACAAACGTTCCCGACAGGAAACATTATCCCGCATTTCCTCACAAAGTGCCTCAATTCTCGCCTTGCTCAATCGGCCGGATATCCTTTCTCGCAAATCCATATACTAAATGTTTCAAGCAAAAATACAAAAACCTCCGAAATCGGAAAGAGCATTCCGCCACTTTCCGCAAAATCCGTAATTGTGGTTAATCTTACAAGAATTTGTATACCTGTATATCAACCTGTTTCGCCTAATTTTGTCATTGCAGATAACAATCATTTTAAAACGTAACGCTATGAGAAACTTCTTGATTCTTCCTTTCCTATTCTTTGCCTTTCTGTCGATGACAGCCTGTTCGCCTAATCAGGAAGAGCCGTTCGTACCAGAAACGCCCGAACATTCGGAGAACGACAGTATACATGATAATGACAATGAAAATATGGAAACAAACACTCTAAAACTTACGGTAAACGGCCGTACATTCACGGCTACACTCATCGACAACTCATCAACCAAAGCACTGAAGGAACGCCTTGCACAAGGCAGCATAAGTGTTCGCATGGACGACTACGGCGGTATGGAGAAAGTCGGCTCATTAGGATTTACCTTACCACAGAACAACTCACGGATAACAACAGCACCCGGCGACCTTATTCTCTATCAGGGCAGCTCTTTTGTCATATACTATGACACAAACGTATGGAGTCTGACACGTTTGGGCAAAGTAGACGGAGTGACAACCCGCCAGCAAATGCTTGATCTCCTTGGCGGCTCTGGCAGCGTTACCGTAACCCTTTCGCTGGAATAATCCTTTTCTCCTCTCAAATTGTAGAGAACACATTTCTAGACGCACCGTGGTGTGTCCGAAAAGAAATAGCGAATTAACACATCGTTGATAATGCGGACGTACCTGGGGTACGTCCCTACGTCAGACACGGTACAGATACCCATTTTTCAATTTTATACTCCGACATCACCACACAATAACACACAAACAATCCCAAGCCGTAGGGACACACCCCAGGTGTGTCCGCCAAAGAGCGACAGGAGGTTTCCGTCCGACATATTTCCGCTTCCGTTCGGACATAAAAAAAGCCTCGAAAGATTTCTCCTTCGAGGCTCTAAGGGGGCGGTGACC
>UQUV01000045.1 GCA_900544305.1 uncultured Porphyromonadaceae bacterium | reverse complement strand
ATCTATTTCAGCAAGTTGGGAGGGAATGCACGTCTTTAGCGGACAGTAATAAAAAGAAAAAGCATATCATCCGGCTGGCGGTGATATGCTTTTGTGCGATAGACGTATCGGTTGGAACTAACGTTTGCAGACTTCAATTTTCAGCTTGTCGTAGGCGCGCTGTGCTTTTTTCACCGCCTCGTCGGTCGATTCGGCTGTAGCAAGGATTACCCCCATGCGGCGGTGTCCCACTACTTCCGGCTTGCCAAAAATGCGGAGCTGTACGCCCGGTTCGCTGAGAGCGTTCTCCAAGTTGTCGAACACCACTTTGTCGGTGTCGCCTTCCACCACGATGGCCATGGATGCCGACGGTCCGTAGAAACGGATTCCCGGAACCGGCATTCCGAGCAGGGCGCGTGCATGGAGAGCAAATTCGCTGAGGTCCTGTGAAATCATGGTCACCATGCCTGTGTCGTGCGGACGTGGCGAAACCTCGCTGAATATCACTTCATCGCCCTTGACAAACATTTCCACACCGAAAATGCCGTAGCCGCCCAGTGCGTCGGTTACTTTCTTGGCTATTTCCTGAGCCTTTGCCAGAGCCGAAGCCGTCATGGCCTGCGGCTGCCAGGAGAAACGGTAGTCGCCGTCCACCTGAATGTGTCCGATAGGCTCGCAGAAAGTCGTTCCCGAACAGCTGCGCACGGTGAGCAGCGTGATTTCGTAGTCGAATTTCACAAATCCTTCCACAATCACGCGTCCGGCTCCTGCACGGCCGCCTTCCTGGGCGATGTGCCAGGCCTTGTCGATGTCCTGTTCCGACTTGATGACGCTTTGTCCGTGTCCCGACGAACTCATAATCGGTTTCACCACGCACGGCATTCTGATTTCAGCCACTGCCTGACGGAATTCTTCTTCCGTGTTGGCGAAGCGGTAGGGCGAAGTGGTTACGCCCAGCTCTTCGGCTGCCAGACGGCGGATGCCTTCGCGGTTCATGGTCAGCCAGGCAGCGTGGGCCGTAGGCGTCACATGGAAACCTTGTTTTTCAAGTTCGACGAGGGTAGGAGTGGCAATTGCCTCCACTTCCGGAATGATGTGGTCGGGCTTTTCTTCGCGAACCACCTTTTCCAGCGTTTCGGCATCGAGCATGCTGAACACATGGCTGCGGTGAGCCACCTGCATGGCTGGCGCATTGGCATATTTGTCGCATGCCACCACTTCCACACCGTAGCGTTGCAGTTCGATGGCCACTTCTTTACCCAATTCACCGCTACCCAGAAGCAGCGCCTTTTTGCCGACCGGAGTCATTACAGAACCTATTTTAGTCATATTTACAGAGTTTTTATGTTATGGATAGACAAAAGTACGAATAAAAAGTGATTCTTTTCCTTTGATTGCCAGATATTATTTTCGATAGAAGAACAAAAAGCTGATAATAACGCCCTCAAAACAATGCCCTTATGTCGGATTCTTTTGACAAAAGAACAGAAGAACAAAAAAAGCAGATAATAACTCCCTCAAAATTATGCCTTTATGTTCTTATGTCGGAATTTTTTTGATAGAACAAAAAAGGGCAGATGTCTGTGCATCTGCCCTTTTTCTTTATCGTTCACCGAAGGGTTTTTATTTTACCAAAGAGGCAACCAATTCGCCTTCGTTTTCAGTGATGTTCAATTTACCTTCGCGGCCAAGCCAGCCAATTGCTGCGTAAACTTCTTTTTCTTTCAGCTTGGTTACTTTTCTCAATTGCTTCAAATCCATAGACTCAACTGCATCAAGTGCTGTCCACACTTTGCCTGCCCAAGAGCCGATAAGTTCAACGTTCATACTTACTTAAATTGATTAATATATGTTTGTTTCGGCGGCAAAGTTACTAAAAATATTTAATTCTGCTTGCGAAAATTTATTATTTTTATGTTTTATAACATAAAATATTTTCGTTTATTATAGAAAATTGTGCGTAAAAGCTTGATTTTTAGTCGTATAATGGTGACGGGCGTGAAGGGGTGGATATGGCTGCCGAAAAATGACGGTTGCAAAAAAAGGCGATTTATCCCCATAGGTCTGTGTTTTTCTGCTTAATTTTGTAACAGAAAACGCGAAAAGAACGAATATGAACGGACTTGTGGTAAAAAATACGGGTAGCTGGTATGTGGTCAAAACTGACGACAACCGCTTGGTGAATTGCAAAATCAAAGGAAACTTTCGTCTGAAAGGTATCCGGACAACCAATCCCGTATCGGTAGGCGACAAGGTGACGATAGCCGAAAATGCCGACGGCACAGCCTATATCACAGCTATCGAGCCGCGCACTAACTACATTATCCGTCGTGCTTCCAATCTGTCGAAGGAGTCGCACATTATTGCTTCCAATCTCGATCAGGCGTTTCTTGTCATTTCGTTGGTCAACCCTATGACAGCCACCGTGTTCATCGACCGTTTTCTTGCCACAGCCGAGGCCTATCGTGTGCCGGCGGTGCTGGTAATCAACAAAATTGACCTTCTCGACGAGGAGGGCCGTGAATACTGCGATGCGTTGCGCTATCTGTATGAGACGATAGGCTACCGCGTGATGAAGGTATCGGCCGAAACAGGAGCAGGCATCGATGAACTTCGCTCAATGCTGGCGGAAAAGGTGACCCTGCTTTCCGGCAATTCCGGCGTGGGCAAGTCGACGCTCATCAACCGTCTGATTCCCGGACTCGAAGTGAAGACGGCCAGCGTTTCGTCGGTTCACCATACGGGCATGCACACCACTACGTTCTCCGAAATGTATCCGCTGCCCGACGGCAACGGCTATATTATCGACACTCCGGGCGTGAAGGGTTTCGGGACAATCGATTTTAACACGGAGGAGGTGGCGCATTATTTCCCTGAAATTTTCAAAGAGTCGGAAAACTGCCGCTACAACAATTGTACGCACATCCACGAACCCGGCTGTGCCGTGAAAGAGGCGCTGGAGGAACACCGCATCAGCGAGTCGCGCTACACGAGTTATTTGAGCATTATCGAGGACAGCGCCGACGACAAGTACCGCAAGCCATTTTAGGCAACAGCATCCAATTCGAATTTGCTTTTAACATATAACACTAAAATCTAATCAAAATGAAATTCTTTATCGACACAGCCAATCTCGAACAGATTCGTCAGGCCCAGAACATGGGCATCCTCGACGGAGTGACAACCAATCCGAGCCTGATGGCAAAAGAGGGAGTCAAGGGAAAAGAGCAGATTTTCAACCACTATCGTCAGATTTGCAGCATTGTGGACGGACCGGTGAGCGCGGAAGTGTTTGCCACGGACTATGAAGGCATGATTCGCGAAGGCGAGGAACTGGCCTTCATCGACTCGAAAATCACCGTAAAGCTGCCTTGCACGAAGGACGGTATCCGCGCTGTGAAATATTTCTCGTCGAAAAACATTCCAACCAACTGTACGCTCGTCTTTTCCGTAGGACAGGCACTGCTGGCAGCCAAGGCGGGTGCCACTTATGTGAGCCCGTTTATCGGCCGTCTTGACGATATCTCCGAGGATGGCATCGCCATGGTGGGACAGATTGTGAAGGTGTTCCGCACCTACGGCTTCAAGACACAGGTGCTGGCGGCTTCCATCCGCCATACGAACCACATTCTCCGCTGTCTGGAAATCGGAGCCGATGTGGCAACCTGTCCGCTCAAGGCCATCGAAGGCCTGCTCAACCATCCGTTGACCGACAAAGGGCTGGAGATATTCGTCAACGACGCCGCCAAAATGCAATAGTTCTATTCTGAATACGAAGAACAAAGGCTGCCGTTCCGAAAGGGAAGGCAGCCTTTGCAGTAAGGACTGAGTCCTTTGACTAGATATTCTGGGTAAATTCTGTCAGTCGTGCTTCGAGGTCGGCAGTCGAAAGGCGTAGGGAGAGTTTGCCCTTGTATGCCATGGAAATGTTGCCCGTTTCTTCCGACACGATGATGGCGATGGCATCGGTGGCCTGCGACATACCCAATGCCGCACGGTGGCGAAGGCCCAACTGTTTGGGCACGTCTTCGTCATGCGAAACAGGTAGTATACAGCCGGCGGCGCTGATACGGTCGTTGGCAATAATCATCGCACCGTCGTGGAGAGGGCTGTTTTTGAAAAATATGTTTTCAATGAGCCGCTGGTTGATTTCCGCATTGATGATGTCGCCGGAGTGTTCGTACGTGTCGAGAGGCACGCTTTGCTTGATGATAATCAGCGCGCCCGTCTTGCTTTTCGACATGTTCTTGCAGGCGTAGACAATGGCCTGTACCCATGGTTTCTGTGCGAGGTCGGCACCGTCTTTCTTGCGCTTGAAAAGTTTGTGGATAAACCTCCAGCGCTTGTGTGAGCCGATGTCCACCAGAAAACGCTTGATTTGTTCCTGGAAAATGATGACAAGAATGAGCAGGCCGATGTTCATGAACTTGTCGAGAATACGCCCGGTCATCTCCATCTGAAGGAAAACGGAAGCCACCACCCAAATCAAGATGAACGCCAGTACGCCGAGGAAGATGCTCAGTGTGCCCGATTCCTTCATTATTTTGTAGACATAGTAGAGGATTGTCGCAACAATCAGAATGTCTATGATATCTTTAATCGTTAATGCCATATTGCTGTTCTTGATAGTCCTGCAATTTGTTTACTATTTTCACTGTTTCCACGGCTTCCTTTACGTCGTGAACGCGGAGAATCGATGCGCCTTGCAGCAGTGCCATCGTGTTGAGGGCGGTCGTGCCGTTGAGCGATTCAGCGGGAGTGGTGTTCAATAGCTTGTATATCATCGATTTTCGCGAAATTCCTACCAGCAGCGGCATTTCCAGCGTGTGGAACACGTTGAGTTCCGCCATCAGCCGGTAGTTTTGCTCGAGGGTCTTGCTGAAGCCGAAACCGGGGTCGACGATGATGTCGGTGATGCCGGCCAGTTCCGCAGCCTTGATTTTTTCAGAGAAATATTTCAGAATGTCGGCCGTGAGATTGTCGTAGTCGGTCAGCTGCATCATGGTGTGCGGATTGCCGCGCATGTGCATCATGATGTAGGGCACTTTCAGTTTCGCCACCGTCGCCAGCATATCCCTGTCGAGTTCGCCGGCGGAGATGTCGTTGACAATCTGGACTCCGAAATTTTCCACACAGCGGCGGGCTACGCCGGCACGGAACGTGTCGACCGACACGACGGCTTCCGGAGCAATGCCGCGCAGAATTTCCAGCGCGTTGGCAAGCCGCGCATATTCTTCGTCGGGCGAAATGTCGTCGGCCATCGAGCGGGAAGAGTATCCTCCCACGTCAATCATGTCGGCACCCTCCGACAGGAGCTGTTCCACCCGTTGCCGAATCAGGTCGTTGGTGTTGCAGCGGCTCCCTTCAAAGAAAGAGTCGGGAGTCGCATTCAGTATCCCCATCACTTGCGGACGGCTGATTTCCAGCAGGCTGCCGCCAATGTTGAGGGTATATGGCTTGAATTTTGTCATGTGTGCAAAATGTTCTGTTCCTTCCATGCGAAATTAATGCAATAATTTGCCATTACAAAACATTTCGGTGAAATTCCGCCTTTATCCCAGCAGTTGGTACAGGAAAATGGAAAGAATGGCCAGCGGAGCGATGTAGCGGAGACTGAAAACGATACTTTTGTAGGTGCGCACCTTCAGCGTTTCGTCGTTGGTAAGCTGGCTTCTTACCAGTTTCTTGTCCATAAACCAGCCGGCAAAAATGGCGAACACGATGCCACAGACCGGCATCAGCAGGTTGGCTGTCGTAAAGTTGAACAGGTCGAATACGGTCATGCCGAAAATTTTCCAGTCGGCAGCCGCGCCGAACGACAGCGCGCAGAGCGAGCCGAAAACGATGGCGATGACGGTGTTGAGCATCGAGGCCTTTTCGCGGGTCATTTTCCATTCTTCGCAGAAGAAGGAGATGGAAATCTCGCTCATGGAAATGGTCGACGTTATCGATGCAAGGAAAAGCAGGAAGAAGAAGGCAGCCGCCCATATTTGTCCGCCGGGAGTTTGCGAGAAGATGTAGGGCAGCACTTCAAACACCAGTTTCGGCCCTTCGGTCGGCTCGATGCCGTAGGTGAAAAGGGCGGGAAAGATGATGAGGCCGGCCACGATGGCAAACAGCGTGTCGAGTCCGGCAATAATCGAGGCACTGCGTACCAGCGGCACATCCTTCTTGAAATAGGAGGCGTAGGTGATGAGCGTGCTGACACCCAGACTGAGCGAGAAGAACGCCTGTCCGAGTGCTCCGAGCATCACTTTCGGTGTGATTTTCGAAAAATCGGGAACAAAGAGGAACTTCAGTCCGTCGGCTGCTCCCGGCATCATCAGCGAGTTGACGCAGAACACGAGCAGAATGACAAACAGCAGCGGCGTCATGATGTTCGACATACGTTCGATGCCGTTTTTCAGCCCTTTGCGGATAATCAGGTAATTGAGCAGCAGAAAAACGATGGTCCACATCAGCGAGCGGTTCGACTGTGTGGTAAATTCATGGAAATAATTGGCCAGATAGTCGGGCGAACTGTCTTTCAGTCCGCCGGCCACTGACTGTATCGTGTATTCCAGCGTCCATCCGGCCACCACCGAATAGAAGCTGAGAATCATCAGCGACGACAGGATGCCGACATAGGAAATCAGATGCCATTTGCTTCCTTTCCGTTCCAGTTTCTGGAACGCTCCCAGCACATTGCTGTGTGACGAACGTCCGATTAGAAATTCCGAACAGATGATGGGTACGCCGATGGCAAATACGAAGAGAATATATATCAGCAGGAAAGCCCCTCCGCCGTGTTGTCCGGCTTCATAGGGAAATCTCCAGATGTTGCCCAGTCCGATGGCCGATCCTACACTTGCGGCAATCACCCCGATGCGGGTGGCAAATTGTGCGCGTGGTTTACTCATTGTCTTTTCATTTTTTGTTTCAGCGGATTGATGTGTTCCGCCGGATGATTATTTAATTCATTAATTGTAGATTCAGTCGGAGGAGTAAGTGTGTCGGCAACGGTTTCCGACAAGCTGTCGGGAATCGTCACCGGCTTTTTTCCGTCCGGGACGCATAGCGCTGTCACGGCCGAAACAATCGCCAGAATTGCGGCGAGCAGAAGGATTCCGATACGTTCTTTTTTCGTGAGTCGGAGCATTGTTCGTGACGGCTTAGCGCAAAAGTTTGTTGATAAGCACGGCGGCAATCAGCAGAGGCGCAATGTAGCGGATTATGAACAGTATAGCCGGCATGACGGCAGAGCGCATGGTTCCGCGGTTGGTCATTTCGTCGCGCAGGAAAGATTTTGGAAGCACATGGCCGACGTAGATGCACACGAATATCGCCACTACGGGCAGCATGATGTTTGATGTCAGATAGTCGAGCGCGTCGAAAATGGTCTTGCCTAAAATTTGCAGATGCGACAACGGGCCGAGCGACATGGCGCAGATGCTGCTAAGCAGGAACAGGGGAACGAGTGTCACATAGCAGGCTTTTTTCCTGTGCATCCGGAATTTGGCGGCAAGGAAGGCGATTGTCACCTCAGCTACCGAAACGGTGGAAGTCAGCGCCGCTACCACGAGCAGGAAGAAAAACAGAATGGACCATAGCTGTGTGGCGGGCATCTGTGTGAAAATTTCAGGAAGCGTGACGAAAATCAGCGTGACGCCCTGAGTGTCGCTTGTGATTCCGAACGACTTAACAGCCGGGAAGATGATGAGGCCCATCAGTACGGCAACCAGAAAGACCAGGCCGGAAACGGTGACTGAAGTGCGCGCCAGTTTTGTCGTTTTCGGATAATAGGAAGAGTAGGTAATCAGAATCCCCATACCGAGACTAAGCGAAAAGAATGCCTGACCTACAGCACTGATAAGCACTTGCGGGTTCATTTTCGAAAAGTCGGGGCGGAGGAAAAAGTCCACACCTTCCATTGCGTTGGGCAGTGACAGCGCAACGCAGCAGAACACGACGAGGATGACGAACAGCAACGGCATCAGTGTGTTGGCCATTCGCTCGATGCCTTTCTTTACACCGCGCAGCAACACAAGAATATTGAGCAGAATCATGACCGAAGTCCAGAAGGCAGGCCGCCAGCCGGTCGACAATGATTCGTTCATAATGGACGAAAAGACGGCAGTGCGGTTCGGAGCCGTATCAATACCAGCATAGAGTTGGTTGGTGATTGACATCCATAGATATTCCAATGTCCATCCTGCCACTACCATGTAGTAAATCAAAATCAGATAGGAGGCAAGGACGGCCGTTGCACCGATGATCCACCAGGGCTTGCCCGGAGTGAGACGACGGAATGCGCCCACAGAATCGGAACCGCTGCCGCGACCCAGTGAAAATTCTGCCAGCATGACGGGGATACCCATCAGCAATACACAAACCAGATATGTGACCAGAAATATTGAACCTCCGTTGTTCTGAACTTCATAAGGGAATCTCCATACCGTTCCTAACCCTACAGCCGAACCGACAGTTGCGGCAATTACTCCCAACTTGGAAGTAAACGTTGTCTTCGAACTCATTATGTTATTTATTCAATTTTGCTGCAAAATTACACAAAATACTTGTCAGATTGAAATTTTAAACTCTTTTTCTATGAAAAATTTAATATTTTCGGAAAAATGCCATTATTAGTTTCTTTTTGTGATATTGTGGGCTGGCGGTATGTGTTTTCGGATTAATTTGTAAACCATTCAGCAGACTGATTTGTTAAATGACTATTTATTGGGCGGAAAGTTTGATTATTCTCAATTATTTTTGTTACTTTACAAGTAAAATAGAAGAGAATGAAATTTTTATATAAAATACCCCGTAATCTGTTGAGTATTGTGGTGACGGCTGCTGTGCTTTATCTGACGTTGTCGCCAAATATTGGGGCAGGAAGCGGTCTGTTTTCGTTTCCCGGTGCCGACAAGGTAGTTCATGGGCTGATGTTTTTTGCCGTGGCGTTTTGCTACTATCTGGATTTTGGACGCTCTGAAAAGTATTCCAACCGTCAGGCATTGCTGTTTATCTGTTTCGGACTGTCGTTGGCTTTGGGTTGCCTGACAGAAGAATTGCAGACGATGATGAAATTTGGCCGTACCGGCGATATCTATGATTTGCTGGCCGACTGTGCGGGTATTGTGGTCGGTTTGCTGACTGCCCGCATGCTGTTGTTTAAGGACGACAAGAACACTTAGAATGGAAGAAGAACACAAAAAAGAAGAAATAAAGAAAAAGCCCCGCAAGCGTTTCCGCTTTCGGAAAGTGCTGAAATGGATAGGGATAGTACTGGTAGTGGTGATATTGCTTCCACTGCTGCTTTATGTGCCTCCGATTCAGAATGCAGTGAAGGACATCGTGTCCGAAAAGGTGTCGGAAGCGACAGGACTCGACATTTCCATTGGCCGCTTTATGCTGAAATTTCCGTTACGGGTGGCAGTCGACGATTTTCTGGTGCTCGACGAGCATGCCGACACGATGGTGGCAGGCAAGGCTCTGGAATTGCACGTAAAGATTCTGCCTGTTTTTCGTGGAAAGGTTGTAGTCGGGAAACTTGCGCTTGGCAATGCTGCCTATCGGATGGTCAGTTCCGATTCGTCGATGGTGCTTTCTGCCCGATTGCGGCATTTTGAGTTGGGGCGGAGCAGTGTCGGACTGCTGGCAAGCCAAATAGATTTGTCGGAAGCTGAACTCGACGGCGCTGACGTGACGATAGCCATGGATGTGCGCAAGTCGCAACCTACGCCTCCCGACACTTCGGCTGCTTCTCCGTGGCTGATTAACTTGAAACGGTTGAAACTGAATGATATACGCTATCGTATGGCGATGATGCCAACTATCGATAGCCTGGATGCTCATATTCCTCAGGCGGAGCTGCAAAATCTGGCATTAAACATGAGCACCTCGATGGTGAAGGTGGGAGGTCTGACCGTCGACAAGTTGGCGGCTGCCTATATCCTGCCCACAACGGAGGCCGTCGAGGCGTTCGGCTATGTTCCTGCCGACACGGTGGTCGTTGATACGGTGGTGCCGTCCGAACCGTGGGCGATTCTTGCCGACAGCCTTCGTATCAGCAATTCTACTGCTGTTTATGCCGTGAGAGGGGCAACGCCGGCCGAAGGACTAGACATGAACTGCCTGTCGGTGGAGAATGTGAATATCGCCATCGACAATTTCTATAACCGCGGAGCAAAAATCCGTGTTCCCATTCGTGACATCCGTCTTCGCGAACGGAGCGGGTTGGACCTGCGCCGCTTGTCGGGTACCTTTGAAATGGGCGATTCTGCCATACAGGCCAGTGATTTCCGCATAGAAACCCTTTTGTCGTCGCTATCCCTCAATGCTCGGGTGGAAAACGGGTTGTTGGCGAACGATTCGACCGCCCGGGTGGATGTGGCGCTGGAGTCGAGCATTTCGCTGGAAGAGGTGGGAACGGCAATGCCTGCCATTCGTCCGCTGACTCGTGGTATATCGCGTGTGAAAAACGCAGAAGCCAAAGTGCAGTTGCACGGTACGGCGGAGAAACTGGATGTGGAAGCTGTGGCACTGAAAGTGCCGGGCATCGTCACGTTGGATGCAAAAGGGGCGGTGGAGAAGCTGACCGATCCGAAAAAACTTTCGGGCGACATCACCATGACAGGACGGCTGACCGGCGGCGAATATTTGCACCGCGTCATGCGGCTTGACTCAACGTTGCGTGTACCGAATGTGAATCTCCGCTGTCGTGCCGATTACCGGAACTCCCGACTGGCAGCCCATCTGAGGGCACTGGTGGATACGAGCCGTGTGGTGCTCGACGGAAACTGGGCAGTGGAACGCGAGCGTTATCGTGGATCTCTGTCGCTGACGGGCTTCGATGTGCGCTCCTTTATGCCGCGCGGCACTATTGGCATTGTTGACGGCGACATTTCTGTCGACGGCCGCGGGTACAATCCTTATAAAATGCAGACCGTGTGCAGCGCAGTTATCAACGAAGCCAATTATGACGGCGTGACTTATCGCGACCTGCTTCTCGACGCTTCGCTCGACAAGGGCGACTATCAGGTAGATTTCAGCTCGCTGAACGAGTTTGCCGATGTTACATTGAACCTGAAAGGACGAATGACTCCCGACCGCTATATGGCGCGCATTGTGGGTAACGTCAACAATATAGACCTGAACCGGATGAATCTTTCTGCCGACAGGCTTGGCGGCGGCATGAACGTGCATGCCTTTGTCGACGCCGATTTGAAGCGCGACTATTATGCCGGGCTGGTGCGGCTGTCGGAATTGCGGCTGCAAATGGCGGAGTCGACGTTTTCGACCGACAGTCTGAATGTCGGGTTCCGTGCCGATTCGGCCAGCACGAACCTGCGCCTGCGCAACAATGACTTGCTGTTGTCGTTCCATTCTCCGCTGGCCATGTTCCCGATGCTCGATACGTTGGCGAAAACGGGGGCGGCATTGGACACCATGCTCCTTGCACAGCGTCTGAAAGTCGACGAACTGCAACGTACGCTGCCTGACTTTACGTTTGAAATGAAATCGGGAAAACGCAATATCCTCTATACGTATTTGTCGAATATGGGTGTGACATACGACGCGATGCATGCGGAAATGGAAAATTCCGACCGTCTGCGCATCAACTCCGATATGCGGGGACTGCTGGCCGGCGGGCTGGCGCTTGATACGCTGATGCTCGACAGCTATACGGAAGCCGACAGCCTGCATTATGCCGTCAATGTGCGGAACAGCAAGCAGAACAATGTGCTTTTCAAACGAGTGGATGCAGGTGGATATGTAACCGACAACAAACTGTCGTTGGCACTGAAACAGGTAGACAAAACCGGCACGACGGGCTTTGACTTCGGTACACTCCTGTCGGTTGCCGATTCGGTGGTGACCTTGAGTCTGTTCCCGCAGAAGCCGGTCATCGCATTCCGCAACTGGGAAATAAACGACGGTAATTATCTGTCGCTTGACCTGCGGAACCGTTCGTTGCTTGCCGACATGAAAATCAAGAGCGGTGACCACAACTATCTCAATATCTATACGGCAGAAACGAACGCCGAATATCACGGGCTGAATGTCGACCTTGCCGGTATCGAATTGGGAGAATGGCTGACCTTCTCTCCGTTTGCGCCTCCGGTGGAAGGTACGCTTGCTTCGGAATTCAAACTGTTCTATTACGACAAATATGTGTGGGGCGATGGCAATGTGGGCATCAGTAACTTGCGCTACGGCAAACGGCGTGTCGGTGACATCGGTCTCATTACGCGGGTGGCCTATCTCGGACAGGACAATCGCCTGATGGCTAAGGCAGCCATGAACGTCGACGGCCGCGAGGTGGTGAACGTGACCGGCTACCGTAATGATTCGCTCGACGAATCGACCTACGATTTGAAGTTGGACATCAAGCGTTTCCCGTTTGCTTCGGTCAACGCCTTCCTGCCTGATGTGGTTGGCAATATGGCCGGTTATCTGAATGGTTCTATGGCCGTGAAGGGTACTTTGAACGCGCCGGAAATCGACGGGTACGTGCAGTTTGATTCCGCTCGGGTGAACATGCCTGTGTTCGGTAGTAGCCTGGCGTTCGACACGGTGCGCATTCCGGTAGAACAGGGAACGGTGAAATTCAATCGCTTCGGCATTTTTGGACAGAACAAGAACGCCATCAACTTTGACGGCGAAGTCCGTTTGCAGCCTTTCGACAGAATGTATGCCGACTTGAAAATCAACGGTCGGAACGTGCAGATTGTGCAAGGAAACAAGACGAGCAAGTCGGAACTCTATGGTAAGGGCTTCATCGACGTGATGGCAAGTGTGAGAGGCTACATGGATGAACTGGACATGAGTGCATCGTTGTCGGTGCTTTCGGGTACGGACCTGACGTACGTCATGCAGTCGGATGCCGTGGCGGTAGCGGAATCGACAACCGACGACATGGTGACATTTGTCGCTCTCAACGATACGGTGAAGAAGCAGCCAGTTGACACACTTGCCGCCCGCCCGTTTGCGATGCGTATCAATGCCGTATTGGCCATTCAGCCGAATGCGTTGTTTACGGTCAATCTTTCGCCGGACGGTAAAAACAAGGTGCAAATCAACGGCGACGGTACGTTGAACTATTCGCAGACCTACCAGGGTGATATGAACATGACCGGACGCTATGTCATCAACGGCGGTTTTGCCCGCTACACGCCGCCGATGCTTTCCGAAAAACTGTTTAAGTTTGTGGAAGGCAGCAGTGTGACGTGGAACGGCGACCTGCTGAATCCGTTGCTGAACATTAAGGCAATACAGACAATCAAGGCAAATGTGACGAGCGAAAATCAGGATTCGCGCATTGTGCCGTTTGAAGTGTCGCTGAACGTGGGAAATACGCTCGAACAGCTCGACCTGTCATTTGACTTGAGTACGGACGGCGATGTTTCGATTGCCAATGAACTCAGCTCGATGACCAAGGAACAACGTTCGTCGCAGGCCATGAACCTGTTGCTGTATAACACTTATACCGGCTCTTCCACTTCGAAAGCGTCGGCCAACCTTTCCGGCAATGTGGTGAACTCCTTCCTTGAGTCTTCGCTCAACAAGTGGGCGGCCGACAATATTTCAGGAGTCGACCTTTCGTTTGGTATCAACCAATATGACAAGACGGTTGATGGTGCAACATCGACGACCACCAACTATTCTTATCAGGTTTCGAAAACCGTGTTCGACGACCGCTTCAAGATTGTGGTGGGCGGAAGCTATTCTACAGACGCTTCGGCGGAGGACAACCTGTCGCAGAACCTGATTAACGACATATCGTTCGAATACAAGTTGAACAAGACGGGAACGGCCTATGTCAAGCTGTTCCACCACACGGAATATGAAAGTATTCTGGAAGGTGAGATTACGGAAACGGGTGCCGGTCTGGTGTGGAAACGGAAAATATCTTCGTGGCGCGACATGTTCCGTATTTTCCGTCTGCTCCGCCGGACAAAGAAGGTGCCGGCACCAACTCCTGCTCCAGTTCCGGAACAGCCTGCCGATTCGGCAACGATAACTAACCCGATTATAGAGACAAAGGAATGAGAAAATATATATATTACATATTGGCATTGGGTTCCGCCTGCGGACTGGCGGCTTGCTCCACTACTGAAAAACTGGCTGAGGGAGAAGTGCTCTATACGGGCGTGAAAAAGCTGAAGGTCAATGCGCCGAAAGATGTGGAAGTGCCTTCGGGTGTGGAGTCAAACATCAGTACGCTGATTGACGTTCCGGCGAACAATTCGCTGTATTCTCCTTATATCCGTACGCCGTTCCCTGTCGGGCTGTGGCTCTATAACCACTGGTCGCCGAATTCGAAGGGGGTGAAGGGCTGGATTTACCGTAAGTTTGTGGAAGAGCCGGTGCTGATGTCCGATGTCCGTCCTGACCTGCGTGTGAAGATGATTGACGATATGCTGGACAAAAACGGATTTTTCGGGTCGGCTGCCAGCTACGAACTGCTGTACGATAAGAAAAATCCTAAAAAGGCAAGGGTGAATTATACGGTCAACCTTGCTGTTCCGAAAGTGCTGTCGGAGGTGCGCTATCTGAATGACACGACGGAACTTTCGCAGCTTGTCAACCGTTTTGCCAAGACCGACAGCTATCTTCAGCCGGGAACGGTCTACTGTACGGACTCATTGGCCAATGTAAGAAACAAGATTACCGACCGTCTGCGAAACCGGGGATATTACTTCTTCCGGCCGGAATATCTGATGTATTGGGCGGACACGACTATCGTCGAAGGTGGCGTGGTTGTGCAGATGCGTTACAGCGACAATATGCCTGATGCTGCCAAACGGAAATATAAGGTGGGAAATGTGAATACGCGCATTTTGCTCAATAAGGGTGGGGGATATCCCGATACTACCTACACGGAAAACGGAATGATAGTGCAGATGCAGCCGTCGAACCTGCGCAGCACTACAATACCGTCCTGCATTACGCTGGAAAAGGGAAAGGTTTTGCGGGTAAGGCAGTTGAGCACTACGCAGTCCTATCTGTCACGTCTGGGCATTTTTAGTGCCATTTCGCTGACTGTCACGCCTATCGATTCCGTTAAGTCGGATTCGTTGGATATCGACATTCTTTGCCGTTTTGATACACAGTTGGAAACACAGTTGGAAGCGAACGTAACTTCCAAATCTAACAGTTATTTGGGCCCGGGACTTTCCTATTCAGTGACAAACCGCAACATTTTTGGCGGTGGCGAACGGTTGACGGTGAAACTGACGGGCGCTTATGAATGGCAGGTGGGTAAAGTGTCGAGCGGAAAGCGTTCGGACTTTAATTCCTATGAGGTCGGATTGAACGGCGAACTGGCGTTTCCCCGTCTGTTGGCTCCGTGGTTCATCCCTGCCATAAAAAGGGAAATGAGCTGGACGCGGGTGTCGCTGGGCGGCGATATTATGAACCGTCCGCATTTCTTCCGGATTGTGCAGTTTAATACGGGACTTAACTACGATTGGATGTCGTCGCGCTATTCGCGCAATCAGGTGAAACTGTTTGAACTTAAATACAACAAATTGCTGAAAACTACGGCTGACTTCGATGCCACGATGGAGGCCAATCCGGCTATTGCCATGAGTTTTGCCGACCAGTTTATTCCGCAATTCGGCTATTCGTACAGCTACGACCGAGGATTCGGTCCGGGCAATGACAAGTATCGCCTGTCGTTGCAGGCAACGCTGACGGAAGCCGGCAACCTGTTTTCTGGCATTTGGTCGCTTGCCGGAGCCGGCAGTAACAAGCAGCTTTTCGGTACACCGTTCTCACAGTTTTTCAAAGGTACGCTTCAGGTTGTCTATACCCACAAGCTGATGGGTGATCATAAACTTGTTACCCGTGTCTATACGGGAGCGGCTTATGCTTACGGCAACTCGGAGGTGGTGCCTTACAACGAACAGTTCTATATCGGTGGTGCCAACTCAATCCGTGCGTTTGCCGTGCGTTCTATCGGACCGGGCAGCTATCATTCTACCAATTTGACAAACAAGGACTATTACGACCAGACGGGTAACTTCCGTTTTGAAATGAACATGGAATACCGTTTCCCGTTGTTGGGCATGCTGAAAGGTGCCCTGTTTGTCGATGCCGGCAATATCTGGTTGTTGGAAAATGACCCGACACGTCCGGGCGGACAGTTGAACGGCAAAAACTTTTTTAGGGATTTGGCATTGGGAACGGGACTTGGCCTTCGTTTCGATATGGGTATGATTGTCGTGCGCGGCGATTTGGGTGTAGGCATTCACTTGCCTTACGACACCGGCAAGTCGGGCTATTACAACATGAAAAGCTTTGGAAACAGTTTGGCATTCAACCTGGCTATCGGTTATCCGTTCTGATTATTTGTCGTAGTCGCTTTTTCGGAGTGTCTTGAATGAAAGAATATAGATGGTAACGCCGCAGGCTATGGCTGCCATCAGGATTTTTACCCAAACCAGCGGAATGAGAAAGAAAATGCAGTAGAGCATGGTGGCCCACATCATACTGATGGCTATTATTTTGGCATGAAGCGGTATGGCTTTGCGTTCCATGAAATTACGGAGATAAGGGCCGAGCAGCCGTTGGTGGAGCAGCCAACTGTAGAGGCGTTCGGAACTGCGCACATAGAGGGCTGCCGCAAGCAGAAGAAACGGCGTAGTGGGCAGGAGCGGCAGAAAAATTCCTACTACTCCTAAGAATACGAAGATGGAACCGAAGAGAATGTAAATATATTTCATCAGTGGAGTTTAAAAGCGAAGGGCTGCAATGTCGTATAGAGAATGCAGTCCTTCGCGTGTATGTTTAGAAAAGTTCCATTTGTGTTGGCCCTTCTTTCTTTTTCTTGGCCGGTTCGTCGGTTGGACGTTCCTCTTTCTCGTTGCTGCTGATAGGAATGATGGGAACATCGGTCGGTGTCGTGATGGTCTCCATCAGCCAGTCGGAGTAATCGGTTGTATAGTCGATGGCCGAGAACATATTGTCCTTCTTCTTTGAGCGTTCCTTTTTGGCGGTCTTGCGGGGTGCAACTTCTTCCAAATCCGTAAACAGAACCTGTACGCCTTGTTTTTCCTTGTGGCTGTCGAGCTCGGATTGCAGCTGTTCGTTGTGGTTGCGAAGGCGTTCTATTTCGTGCAGGAACTTTTCTTCGCTCGCTTTCTGAATGGAGTTGGAATTGTCGATAACTCCTTTCAGTTGGTTGGCAAAATTGCGCGTGTCGTTAAGGCTGGAGCTGAGTGATTCGATTTCGTTGTCCTTAGCTGCCAATGCCTGTGTGTACTCGTTTATTTTTTGCCATTGAATATTGCGCTCCGATTTCAACGCTTCTATTTCTTCTTTCAAGGATTCGGTGCTGTCCTTTTCCTCTTCCAACTTTTTGAGTTCAGCTTTCAGAACATCAACTTCGTTAGTTTTGGCAAAGAGTTGGGCTGCTGATTGCGAAGCCTTGTCGCTTGCCTGACGGAATTGCAGTCTGAGCTGTTCAATTTCGGCAACTGCGGTTTCCTTTTCTGCAATGGCCTTGTTGGCGTTTTCGAGTTGCGCTTTCAATGCTTCAATTTCGCTGTCCTTGGCGGAAAGCTGAGTCGACGATTTTGTGTTAATTTCGTCAGCCTGTTGTAGCAACGCTTTCAATTCTTGAATGTTTTCCGCTTCTGCATCCTTTTCGGCAATAGCCTTGTTGGCGTTTTCAAGTTGCGCTTTCAGCGCTTCGATTTCGCTGTCCTTGGCAGAAAGCTGAGTCGACGATTTTGTATTAATCTCGTCAGCCTGTTGCAGCAGTGCTTTCAATTCCTGGATATTTTCCGCTTCTGCCTCCTTTTCTGCAATGGTCTTGTTGGCATTTTCGAGGTGCGCTTTCAGTGCTTCGATTTCGCTGTCCTTTGCGGAAAGTTGTGTTGACGATTTTGTATTAATCTCGTCAGCCTGTTGCAGCAGTGCTTTCAATTCTTGGATATTTTCCGCTTCTGCATCCTTTTCGGCAATAGCCTTGTTGGCGTTTTCGAGTTGCGCCTTCAATGCTTCGATTTCGTTGTCCTTTGTTGAGAGAACTGTTGCGGATTCGGTTACGGCTTGCTGTGCAGCGGCCAAATCAGTCTTCATTTGGTCGAATTCAACTGCAAATTCATCGTTGAGTTTGGCAGTTTCTCCGGCTTGGTTTATTTGTTCTTTCAATAATGTTATTTCGGCATCTTTTGCTGCCAATGCAGTTGTCGTTTCTTGCGAACTATGGGCTGCAACGGCAAGGCTTTCTTTTAAAGAAGCAACCTCCTGTTCCAGCGGCTGGTTCTTTTCCTGTGCTTCTATAAGTTGCACTTGTGCAGCATATAGTTCGTCAGAAATCTTTTGTATTTCAGCCTGCAATTGTTGTGCTATTTCGGGTTGTGGCGTATTATCGGCTGCGTTTTCCAGTTCCGTAATGCGTTGTTCCAACTGAACTTTTTCGGCGTTGGCCGTTTCCAGCTGCTGTTGCAGTGCTGCCATTTTTTCTGCATCTTCAGCCGAAGTTGCAGGGTTGTTTTTGGCATTTAACGCCTCTTTGCGGAGCATGATGACGTCGTTGCGCAGCGAGGTGCACTCCTGAAGCATTTGGGTGTTTTCCTCTCTGAGCTTGTTGATTTCTTCTTCGTTTACAGAAGCTACCTTCAACTTGTTCATCAGACTCTTGCATTCAAGATGGTATTGCTCGCGCTCGGCTTCGGCTGTGGCCACTTTGTTTTCGTATTGGTTGATGCGCTCGTTGAGGGCAATTTTTTGGCGGTCGAGGCTGGTGATGCGGGCGCGCAGTTCCTCCATTTTGGCGGTTGATTCTTCCGCTTTTTTGCCGGATTCCTGAAGCCGTTTTTCCAGATTCATCCTTTCTGAAATCCACTCGCTCTTTGCCCTTTCCTCGATTGCCTGTCGGATGTTTTGGGTATAGGTGCTGAAAGTGGTGCCGAATTCCTCGTTGATATATTTCAGTTCGGCATCTCTGTCTACGCATCCTTTGATGAATTCGGGCAGGCTTGCATTAATGATGTCAATGATTTTATCCTTGATTTCATCGTGGATAGCCTTGTCGAAATCAGCTTCTGTCTGTTCCGATTTTTTATCTTCGGCCACGGCTGTATTTGCCGTTTCCTGCTTTTCGTTTTTGAAAGGGTTGATATAGGGCTTGTATTCAGTATTGACGTTGTTCTTTTCATCTTCGTAGATGCTGTTGTCGTCAAATCCGAACATTTGTTTTATATTCTTCAGGAAAGCCATAGCTTTTTGTTTTAGTTGTTTGAGTGATTGGGTTTGATTACAATGCCTAAACCGGTTCTGCCGTTGATGCCAATGGTGAGCGGCTCATCGAAATGCACGATGCGAAGGAATTCCGATTCATAGACAGCCGGTTGGCTGTTGAGGTAATCCGTGTCGCAGATGCCGCTTTTTGCACTTTTGTCGATAGTGAAATATCCGACACCGAACGATGTGAGGTTCTGGAAAAAGTGCGTTCCCTGGCTTGGCTCAATGCGGTAGTTGGGCAGCGACGATTCGACGATGAGTCTTGCCGCCGAAATATGCGGCCATTTGACAGGTATTCCCAGTGCCGTGTCGCTCGAACCCCAGCGTCCGGGACCTATCAATATGTAATTTTCGCCGCTTTCGTTGTATTTCCTGTTGATTTTTTCAATCTCGCGGGCAATGAGCGAATTGTTGAACGACGAGAAATGTTCCGGTTTTACATATATAATGTCCTTCACGTTGTCCATCATGCCGTGACCCAGTGCTGTATTGCTCTTGAGAATCAGGGATTCGTCGGGTGTGTCCATTATCTTCTCGTCGAGCATCTCTTTACGGTCGACTATCGGGCGAATTTGCAGCCAATAGACTACGCCTTTCGAGTAGTTGGTTTTGTCGATGTTGCCGGCAAATTCTATTTCCACGGGGCGACGCATTTCAGAAGCACCCTGCGAGAGCATGAAATCGACGATTTCTGCCAATGGGAACACTTTATGCTGGAGCACGTTGGCGAATGTCACGACTTTCCGGCCGTTTCCGCAGTCGTTGTCGCGGATAATCTGGTCCAGGTGGTCGTAAGTGGAAACCATGTATTTCAACGAGCCGTTCTTTGCTGCATCCTGAATGCGAAGTTTTTGGATATTGAATCCGTCGTCGACACTGAAATTGGTGTCCACATCCGTCATGTCGAGAGCGTAGAATTGCGTTTGGGTGTCGCGCAGGGCAAGGTCGAGTGTGCTTGTCTGGAGCACATTGTCGGGGTGGCGGGGAGAAAAGCGCAAAGCCAATCCGCCGTCCACGATATATTTGCCCAATCCGACGGCTATTTCAGCCACGCCGTCTTCCGGCTGTTCGTCGTTGATAGGGTAGTAGTTCAGTGAGCGTCCTACGCCGGAGAAAGAAGGGTAGTAGCTTGTATCGTATTGCTTGCCGACTACTTCCTGTATGATAATCGCCATTTTTTCCTGGTCGATAAGATTGCGTGTCGCCGTCATGTAAGCCTTGCTTTCGGCAAAGAATACGGATGCATATACGCCTTTGATGGCGGAGCACAGCAATTTGTACATCTCGTCCTTGTCGTTGAGGTGCGGAATCATATAAGTAGAGTAGACTCCGGCAAAAGGTTGGTAGTGGGAGTCTTCCAAAAGACTCGAGCTACGGATGGCAAGCGGCTTGTCCACTACTTCGAAAAGTGCATAGAAATCCTCTTCCAGTCGTGCCGGCAGTTCGGCTTCGAGGAATTTCTTCAGTATTTCTTCGTCGGATTCTTCTGTGAGGGCAAACGGATAAAGATTGTTCTTGTCCATGAACTCGTCGAAGATGTCCGTACAGAGAACAATGGTGCGCGGAATGGTCAGCGTTACTCCGTCGAAATTGTCACAGATTGGATATTTTTTTATAATGGAGTCGATAAACGCCAGACCGCGGCCTTTTCCTCCCAATGAACCTTGGCCGATACGGGCAAAGTTGGAATAGTAGTCGAAGCGGTCCTTTTTGAAAATGGCTACGACACCACGGTTCTTCATCTTACGGTATTTGACGATAAGATTGAAGAACAGTTGTTTGACAACAGGAGCTTCATTAATGTCGCGGAAACGGTGTTCCTGGATGATTTCAGCAATAGGGAACATCGCACGCGAATAAAGCCAGCGGGAAATGTCGTTGCGCTGTGCGTGGTAGAGAAGCGATTCGGCCGGTATGTCAAACAGTTTGTTTTGAAGGTCCTTCAAGTCGGTGATGCGCATCACCTCTTCACCTGTTTGCGGATTTTTTATAATAAAGTCGCCGAAACCGAAATTGTCGTAAATCGTCTTGCGGAGATCCTGTGGGAATTTCTTTGAATTCTTGTCGATGAACGATACGCCGAGTTTTTCCGCATAAAAGGCATTTTCAACTTCCGACGATTCCAGTATAATAGGAATATACGGGTTGCGTTTCTTTAATTCTTTTGCCAATTTTATGCCGGCAGTCTTGTCTTTTTCTCCGTTATGGGTAAACGACACGTCGGAAATGATTCCTAAAATCTGTCCCTTATATTTTTCATAAAGCTCTTCCGCTTCTTCGTAGGTGCGGGCAAGCATCACTTTTGGACGTCCACGCATACGGAGCATCTGTTCGTGCTCATTGAGGGCTTCGGTTGAGAATATCAGTGATTGTTTCAGCAGGAACTTGTAGAGGTGAGGAAGAACGGAAGAGTAGAAGCGCACCGAGTCTTCAACGAGAAGAATGGTTTGAACGCCCACTTCCAGAATGTCGTTGTCACCGTTCAGCTTGTCTTCCATCAGTTTTATGATAGCAAGCAGCAGTTCCACGTTTCCCAGCCAACTGAACACGTAGTCAACACCCGAAAAGTCTTCCTTGGCAAGACGGCGCGACACTTCGTGGGAGAAAGGTGTCAGCACTACGACAGGAATATTCGGATATTTTTCCTTGATTACTTTTGCTTCCCGGAAAGGTTCGCCTATGTCAACGCCCGGCATGGCGATGATAAGGTCGTAGGCTTTTGCTTCAAGTGACTCGTAGGCTTCTTCGAAACTTCTCACCTGTGCCACACGGGGTGGAGAACTCAAATTCAGCGAGGTGTATTCGAAATAGAGCTGTTCTTCCACGCGTCCGTCTTCTTCCATCATGAAGGCATCGTAGGGCGATGCAATAAGGAGTACATTGTATACTCGCTTCTGCATGAGGTTTTGAAACGCCGTATCGCGTAGATATAGTTGGCTAAGTTTTGCTTCGTTCATTGTTTAGATGTAAATATAAAGACAAATTTAATACAATTTTTTTAGTTAGCTCCGCTTTTCTATATATAATTATGTGGTAAAATGAGGCATGTTTACGCGTGTTCTGGAAGTGCATAAAAATGTTCTGCATGTAATCTGTTGGTTATTAAATATATGTTTGGTTTATGTAAAAATTCTTCAAAGAAAGTTTGTAAAATATTTGGAGTGTATTGAAAAAGTGCCTACCTTTGCACTCGCAAAACGAAAA
>UQUV01000044.1 GCA_900544305.1 uncultured Porphyromonadaceae bacterium | reverse complement strand
CTTTAAAGTTACTGAATTTCAAGGGCTTTTCAAAATATAACAAGTTGATAATTAGCTAATTAATCATAACGGCATTTTTTTGTCATGTACTTAAGAGATTTCTATAAAAATATGATCTCCAAATGTCCAGCTGGACGTCCCGGCACACCTGACGAAGTTGCACACATAGCAGAACTACTGCTATCAGAAAAAGGCTCATTCATATCAGGCTCTGACTTTCTCATTGATGGAGGTGCAACAGCATCTTACTTTTACGGACCACTACAACCTAACAAATAATCAAGACAATGAAACAGACAATTATATTGAGCAATGGCATAGAAATGCCAATAATCGGTTTTGGAGTTTATCAAATTCCACCTAAGGAGTGTGAACAATGTGTTTCTGAAGCCTTATCCATTGGTTATCGGATGATTGACACCGCTCAAGCCTATGGGAATGAAGAAAATGTTGGCATTGCTGTTAAGAAAAGCGGTATTCCTCGCGACGAATTATTTCTTATCACCAAAATATGGATCAACAATGCCGGATATGAAAAAGCTAAAATTTCCATTGATGAATCTCTGAACAAACTTCAGACTGACTATATAGATTTACTGCTCATACACCAACCGTTCAATGACTATTACGGGTCTTATCGTGCAATGGAAAATGCCTATAAATCAGGTAAAGCCCGTGCCATTGGTGTCAGCAATTTTTATCCTGACCGTTTTGTCGATTTAGCAGAATTCAGTGAAATCAAGCCAATGGTAAATCAAGTTGAGACCCATGTGTTCAACCAACAAAACAAAGCACAGGAAATAATGAAGCATTATGGAACACAAATAATGTCATGGGCTCCATTTGCTGAAGGACGAAATAATTTTTTCACTAATCCGACACTAGAATCCATAGCACAGGCACATAAAAAAACTATTGCCCAGATTGCCTTGAGATTTTTAATCCAACGAGGTGTTGTTGTCATTCCAAAATCGATTCACAAACATCGTATGGAGGAAAATCTGGATGTCTTTGATTTTCAACTGACAGAAACAGACATGGCTGCAATCTCAAATCTTGACAAAGGAGAGAGTCTTTTCTTTTCACATTATGATCCAGAAATCGTTAAATGGTTAACACAACTCGGGAAATAACATATTATGAGGCCTTATATTATTTGCCATATGGTCGCATCTATTGACGGACGCATTGACTGCAATGTGGTCGAAAAAATTAGCGGGAATGAGTATTACACAACACTTGAACAGTTGAATTGTCCTACCCTTTTAGAGGGACGCGTTACGTTAGAGCATTATAGCGCAGCTAAAGAACCATTCATCCCGGTCGAAAATATTCCAATAGGAAAGCCATCCACACACATTGCTGAAAAATCCGATGCTTATATGGTTGCTATTGACACTTACGGCCGATTGAGATGGCTGTCCAATACAATTGACGGCGTTCCTTTAATCTGCATTGTCAGCGAAAAAGCATCGAAAGAATATTTGGAAACATTGAAAGAACAAAATATTTCATGGGTCGCCATCGGGGCTGATCGAATCAACTTAAAAAAAGCTACAGAAATCCTCTACACTGAATTTGGAATCAAACGCATTGGACTTTTAGGCGAAGGACATATCAATGGTGGATTTCTCGAGGCTGGACTTATAGATGAAGTAAGTTTACTATTAGCTCCGGGGATTGACGGCAGAGAAGGAGCGACTTCATTGTTTGATGGAGTGTCAAATACAAACCGCATTCCAACACCACTACACTTGCAACATATAGAGAAACTTCAAAATGATGTCGTTTGGCTACGATATAAATGTTTATAGAAAACCATGTCCTAAAATAGAAAACTATATATTTAAATTTGGACAATTTAAACATTGACGACAATAATGGTATCCCACCGATATCATTATTGTCTTTTATGGACAACATACTCCTTACTTGGTTGGGACTACAATCATCGGGATGTCCGTATGAAACAGTATCCGATGGGCAAGACTGGGATTGAACAATCGAGCAAAAATGTTTCTTTTTTTATTAGGAATTACAACCACTCCAATCTTGTTTTCCTGTAAAAAGATTTCGAATTCATCAAGAAAATTATCCTCAGTAAAAATTCTATTGGAGAAACAATTTCCTTCATATTGCTGTACACAATAATCATAAATGGCATTCATTCGCTCGGAAACCATTTTCTCCCGTTTAGATGCAACATGAACCAAAAAGATATTCTTTCCCTTACCGTTAAACTTTCTCATAAAAATATCCATGGAAAGCAAATCCGGCTGTTCAAGATTTGTATAAAAGACAAAACTATTCACTGCATCAATCCCCATAAAGGAAGTCCCCTCCGGAACGACAAGCATGGGATATTTGACTGAATCCAAAACTTCAGCCGTTACACTGCCTATCAAATCCTGCTCTTTCTTGTGCTTTCCCCTTGTCCCCATCACAATCAACACAGGGTTGACAGTTTTGGCATACTCAATAATTGCATCTTCAGGAATACCCTCAACAACCTCACATTTAAACGGAACGTCAGGCAATTCCCCGGCTTCTATGTTTTTGTATATTTCTGATTTGAACTGCCGCATTGTTTCATTTGCTTTCCGGCCTTTTTCCTTCATATATTCAAGCATTTTCTTTTCCGCCCTTAAGGTTTCACCCAATGGTAATGTACCGGAGAAATACTGGCTGATATATGAATGCAGTATCACAACACCGCAATTATGCTCTTTGGCAAATTTAAAACCAATGTGACACGTTTTTATGGAATATTCGGAGAAATCCACCGGAATAAGGACAACCCGTATAGACTCTCCGACAAATGAATCCGTCACAAACGTAGTTGTGGACTCATCTATTAAAGTTAACGCCTGGGGGAGGTCCTTTTCTTTTATGCGCACCCTCACCCCAGACGAAATTTTCGGTTTCTGCAAATCGACATTATCCAAGACAACATCGATGCCTTCCTTTTCCAAAAGATTTTTCAGAACGATGGCTTTATCGTAAGTATGAATAGCTAATGTAACATATTTAGGAGTAGTCATTGTTCTAAAAAATTTAATGGTTAATACTGTTTTTCTTTTTTATTCGCCTTGTTCTTTTAAGATTTCCAGAGCCATGTCATATATTAAGGTATCATCAAGCACTACAATTCCGCCATCAGGACCCGGTTCAATGTGCAAACCACAATTCTTACCAAAGGCGTAATTTGCTCCTCCGAAGTAATTTCTAACTGTTTGTACGTTGACATTCAGACGATCAGCAATTTTATGCATTGAACCGTCTGGCAAACTGTCTTTAATTCTACGAAGCTCGTTAAATGAAATTGTTTTTGTCATGATACTATAGTTTTTATAGTTAGTAATTCGGTTAATTATGATGTTGATAAATTTAGTCACTTTTTTCATGAATGCCAAATTTTATCCGTCATATTTTACTATGCTTTATAACATAACAATGCAAAACTAACACAATATGCAAAAACAATTCATGCCAAGAAACAGCAAAAAAAACGCGCACATATATAAATACGCGCGCGTTCCTATTTATAATAATACATTTCTAACCTTGGTGAGCCGGACGCAACAAGTCGTTGACTGTCTTCACAGGATTAAATGTTTCAATCGGCACTTCCACAAATATTGTGTTCCAGTCACTCATCGCGCCATTCCACAAACCCGGAAGTTCCAAAGCCTTGATTTCATGGCCGGATTTAGATTTTTCCGAAATAAAGCCTGTGTTCTTATCCACATATTTCGGCAAATCAAATTTCTCACCCTTATAATTCTTGATATAGCAAACCAAGTCTACCGGATTAAAGTGAGTAGCCTCTTTCATCAACTTGACAGCTTCTGCGTTATTCTTGTCAATTTGTGTGCTTTCAAGAATTTGCAATGACATTGAGCCATCCTGATTATATGCAATGTAAGGGCCACCGCCGGGTTCTCCTTCGTTTCTTACAACACCACAGACACGAATCGGACGATTCAGTTTACCCTTCAGATACAGAACCAATTCAGAATCTTCCATATTTTTGGTGTTTTCATTTCTCACACACAACGTACGTTGTACGAAACGAACAATTTCCAACACCTGGTCATGGTTATAGTTTCCGCTTTCAAGCAATTGCAAGTATTCAGCAATTTTCTTCTGCACATCCACAAGAATACCACCAATGATTTTCTTATATTTCACAGTAGTTTCACGGAGTGTCTTAGGCACAACATTGTCAATATTCTTAATAAACACGACATTGGCATCCACATCATTCAAATTTTCAATGAGGGCACCGTGACCGCCCGGACGGAACAACAATTTGCCATCTTCTCTAAATGGCGTGTTATCCATGTTTACAGCAATTGTATCCGTAGAAGCCTTCTGTTCTGACATACCAATTTCATAGCTGACACCATAAGCTTTTGAGAATTCAGGTTTCAGCTTTTCTATTTCCTTTTCAAACAATGCACGGTGTTCACCTGAAACAGTAAAGTGTACGTTTACTTTATTTTCTTTGTTCGATGCATATTGTGCACCCTCTTCCAAATGTTCTGCTAATGCCGTATGAATTTCACCACCAATTTTATGGAATTCCAAAAGTGCTTTCGGCAGACTGCCGTAATTCAGTCCATCCGACTTTAAAAGGCATGCTACAATTGGCTTATATTCACCACGTTCCATCAGTGCATCAATACCTACGCCATATTTAGCCTCTACTGCTTTGTTCAAGTCGCCGTAGAATGCGAAATTATGAATATTTCCAAAGAATTTTTTCATAAAATCATTGTCAGGCGTTGCTGATTCAGAATCCAAAAATGAGAACAAATCCTTGAACATTCTGCTGGCAGCACCAGAAGCAGGAACAAATTTCAAAATTTCTGCATCACCTTCAAGGTATTGATTCCAAACAGACACATAGTGTGCTTCTTCTTCAGCCGATAGTTTCATTATACCATTATCAACGGTAGCAGCCGATACAATCTTCAAATAAGGAAATCCTGTCTTGAAAGCATTCAATTGAGCTTCAATTTGCTCAACTGTCACATTTCTCTCTTTAAACAATTTCAAATCTTGGTCGTTAAACATATGTATTTAATTTAAGTCTCATATTAGGTACGCCAAACTTAGTAATTTTTATTTAATACTTCACATGTTTTCCACAAAAAAAATATATATTTGAAGTAATAAAACCGCGACAGTTATGGATATAAACAACTATTACACATATCAGGAGTCCGAATTTGTCAAAAGCGCCTACCGTTCTTTGCGCAAATCCTTCAAGGAGGAGATGAGCGACAAAGAAGTAAAGCGTCTACGGGAAATTATTACACAAGGAATTGATTTTGGATATGCCCAACGCGATAAATATGGCATAAACCCCACTGTCCGCCATCTCAACACAGCATTATTGCTGATTGAGCACATCGGTCCTGATAAGAATATGGTCATTTCTGTTTTGCTGTATCATCTTTGCAGAAGTGAATACATATCATTGGACGATATAAAGAATGAATTTGGCGATGATATCCAATCCATTGTTAACGGGCTTTTAAAAGTTTCCGAATTATATAAAAAGCAGACAGCTCTACGCGACGAGAACTTCAGCAAACTGATGATGGCATTTGCCGAGAACCTTAGAGTAATCATAATCATGATTATTGACCGACTTGGCCTCATGAAGATGATCAATCATCATCCGAATCAAAAGTTTGTATTCGATATAGCAAGTGAAGCACAATACCTGTATGCACCACTCGCCCACCGGCTCGGACTTTATAAAATCAAGTCCGAACTGGAGGATATGTCCTTAAAATATACGAATCGGGAAATCTACATCCAAATTGCCCGTAAGCTGAATGAAACGAAAGAGAAGCGCGACCAATATATTGCAAACTTCATCGCTCCCGTTAAAAAGCGACTGACAGAAGCGGGACTGAATTTTGAAATCAAAGGCCGGACTAAATCCATATACTCCATCTGGAATAAGATGAAAAAGCAGAATGCAGATGTCTACGACATGTATGACCTCTTCGCCATTCGCATCATCATCGACACGCCTAAGGAGAACGAACGCAAAGACTGCTGGGCAGCATTTGCCATTGTCACCGACATGTTCACAGCCAACCCTTCACGAATGAAGGACTGGATAACCATTCCGAAATCCAATGGTTACGAATCACTGCATACCACAGTCTATGGGCCTGACAAGCGATGGGTAGAAATTCAAATCCGCACCCAGCGTATGGACGAAATAGCGGAAAAAGGTCTGGCTGCACACTGGAAATACAAAGGAGTCAAAAGTGAAAAAAGCCTTGACGAATGGATGGCCAATGTGAGGGACATGCTTGAAACTTCGGGGTCCGACACATCGGAACTCATGAAGAAAATGAACCTGAACATTTACGACAAAGAGGTTTTCGTCTTTACTCCTAAAGGCGATTTGCACAAATTGCCCATGGGGGCAACCCTGCTGGACTTTGCTTTTGAAATCCATTCTAAACTCGGATGCACCTGCATCGGAGGAAAAGTCAATGGCCGCAACCAGAAAATCAATTACAAGCTGGCAAACGGAGACACTGTTGAAATCCAGACCTCCAATACCCAACAGCCCAAACAGCAATGGCTTAATTTTGTCACCACCTCCAAAGCACGAAACAAAATACGCCAGACACTGAACGAACAGAACAACCGTTCTACCGAGTTTGCGAAAGAACTGCTGCAAAGACGATTCAAGAACAGAAAAATTGTTCTTGACGAATCTATCATGACAAAGGTCGTGAAGAAGATGGGCTACAAAACTGCAACAGAATTTTTCAGCGACCTTGAACAGGAAAAGATCGAAATTTCTCAAGTCATTGACCTGTATATCAGCATAGAGAACAAGGAGGAAGAGGCTGTCATAACCAATCGTTCCGCACAAGGCTACATCATGCAGCCTACGACAGAACAGGAAGGTTCTTCATCCGACTTCATCATAATCGGAGATGGAATCAAAGGTATCAACTACAAGCTTTCGCGTTGCTGCAACCCTATTCAGGGTGACGACATCTGTGGCTTTATTTCAAGCGACGGAGCCATAAAAATCCATAAAGCAGAATGCCCGAATGCCCACCATCTATCGACTAAATATCCATACCGTATCATTAAAGCCGTATGGTCCGACAAAGTGGGTACAAACCAATTTGCCGTAACGCTCAGCATTATTGGAAATGACGATATCGGTATTGTTAATAACATTACATCTATTATTTCTAAAGAAAAAAATGTAACTTTACGAAACATTAATGTCAACTCCGACGACGGACTTTTCCAAGGCCGGCTTGTCATTGGCATCAATGATACTCAAACATTAAATAATATCATCAAAAAAATCACTAACGTTAAAGGAGTAAAAAATGTTCAAAGGATTAACTAATACATACGCAATTCTGCTTCTTGCAGCGGCGATATCCGTAACATCATGCGGAAACAGCAAATCAGAGAGCCAGGTTAACGCTGAAAATATTCTGTCTGAAGCACAAAGCCTTTATGACAGCGGAAAATATATGGAAGCTATCGGCACCATTGATTCCTTGATGAAAAAGCATCCGGGCATTATTGATGTGCAGCGTCAGGCCATGCACCTCAAAACGCTCGTCGTGGAAAAGCAGACAATACTGGACAGCATTGCAAACGACAGTGCTATTGTTGCCAACAAACAGATAGTAGACTCTCTCGCCAACAATTTCAAATATGTGAAGACAGCCGATATGGTGGAAGGCTATTATGTTTCAAAGAATGTCAGCGGCGACAACTTGACAAAACGCACCAATATTGAAGCACGGATCAACGAAATGGGCGAAATCTACCTTGTATCATCCCTCTACGGAAAAAGTATCAAACATACAAAACTTCGTGCCGTAGCCGGTGATTCAACTGTCGAAACAGAAGCAGTCCCCTACGACAACGCACGGAACTACCGCTTCAAGGACGGAGGGACACCCGTTGAAATGGTAACTTTCAGAAAAGCTGACTGCGACACCCTTTGCCAGTTCATAGCCGACAATGTTGCCAAAGACATAAAAGTGGAATTTGTAGGAAGCAAAAAATATTCGTTACCGCTCCCTTCAAAAACGAAAAATTTGATTGCCGAGACATACACATTTGCCACACATAAAGCACAATTGAAGAAAGCAGAAGACTTGAAGCTTTATTACATGCGTAAATTGCAAATCACACGCAAACAGTCACGGCAAACAGCTACAAATATCAAAGGAGACGCTAAATAAAAATCTACAAGCATAAAAAGAAGAGGCGTACATGATGGTTTCCCACCTATACGCCTCTTCTCTTTATTTCATTGAATGAAACGACTACATGTAACCTTTGATAATGCCTCGCTGTGAATTGCGGACAAACAGTATGATTTCATCGCGTTCCTTAGTAGCAGGCAATTCAGCCTCAATACGTTCTACAGCATCGCTATTATTGTATCCTGACAGATACAGGTATCTGTAAATTTCCTGAATATCGCGAATCTGCTCATTTGTAAAATTGCGACGACGCAAACCAATTGAATTGATTCCGGCGTAAGCAATCGGTTCACGACCAGCCTTTACATAAGGAGGAATATCCTTGTTTACCAGCGCACCGCCTTGAATCATCACATGAGGTCCAATGTGACAGAACTGATGGATCAAAGTACCACCACCAATTACGGCAAAATTATCAATCTGCACCTCGCCAGCAACTTGTGTAGCATTCGAAATAATAACATTGTCACCGACTACACAGTCATGAGCAATATGCGAATAAGCCATAATCAAACAGTTGCTACCGACAACAGTTTTACCCTTTGCCGCTGTACCTCTATTGATTGTGACACATTCTCTCAGTGTCGTATTGTCACCTACAATCGCAAGTGTATCTTCGCCTCTAAACTTCAAATCTTGAGGAATCGCACCAATAACCGCACCCGGAAATATGTTACAATTCTTGCCGATACGTGCGCCTTCAAGAATAGTTACGTTGCTTGCAATTCTTGTACCTTCACCAATCTCTACATTTCTGTCAATAGTGACAAACGGATCAATCACGACGCTGGGATGAATCTTGGCGTCTGGATGTATGTATGCTAATGGTTGTTTCATTTTTTACTTGTTTTTAATAATCTGAGCCATGAATTCTGCTTCCGAAACAATCTTGTCGCCAACGAAAGCATAACCCTTCATATTGGCACAGCCTCGGCGAAGTTCTGTCATAAACGACACATGGAAAATCAATGTATCACCAGGAACTACTTTTTGACGGAATTTGACATTGTCAATCTTCATAAAATATGTAGAATAACGCTCAGGTTCATCAACTGCACTCAATACCAACAGACCGGCAGTCTGCGCCATAGCCTCTACCTGAAGCACACCCGGCATTACCGGTTCTGATGGGAAGTGTCCCTGGAAGAACGGCTCGTTTCCTGACACATTCTTTACACCTACAATATGTTTGTCAGTTTTTTCAATAATCTTATCAACCAACAAGAACGGATAACGGTGCGGAAGAAGCTCGCGGATACGGTTTACATCCATCAACGGTTCTTTGTTCGGGTCATAAATAGGCGGTTGAACATCCTGACGCTTCAACTCACGACGTACTTTTTTCGAGAATGTCGTGTTGATCTTATGACCTGGACAATTTGCGATAATACGTCCCTGAACACGACGGCCAATCAATGCCACGTCACCAACAACGTCCAGCAACTTATGACGAGCCGGCTCATTCTTATAAGTCAATTCACTATTATTGATAAAGCCGAATTCCGTAACTTTCTTTCTTGGAACATTCATCATATCGGCAATGCGGTCAAGCTCTGTCTGAGCAATCGGAGTATCGTAAATGACAATTGCATTATCTAAGTCACCACCCTTAATAAGGTTATGCTTTACCAACTCTTCAATTTCACGAACAAAGACGAATGTTCTGCTGGATGCAATCTGTGATTTGAAATCATCCAACGAATCCAATGTTGCAAACTGGTTTGCCAAAACAACTGAATTGAATTCAATCATTACGTCGACACAGAAATCATTGTCGGGAATAACACAGATTGAAGCACCCGTTTCTTCATCCTTGACAATTGTACGTTGTCTAACCACATAGACCTGTGCTTCTTCATTCTGTTCTACAACACCGACTTCTTCAATCTTTTCACAGAATATTTTCGCACTGCCATCAAGTATAGGAACTTCCGGACCATTCACTTCAATCAAGCAGTTGTCAACTCCTGCAGCAAAAAGAGCCGCCAAAGAGTGTTCCACTGTACAGACCTTAACGTCACCAGCCGCAATAACCGTACCACGGCAAGTATCAACAACATTTTCAGCAACCGCTTCGATAGGTTCAGCTCCTTCAATATCTGTTCTCAGAAACTTGCGGCCGAAGTTTTCAGGTGCAGGTTTAAAGGTTGCTTCAATTTCCAAACCCGTATGTAACCCTTTTCCTTTAACTACAAATGCGTCTTTTAACGTACACTGTTTCATATATCAATATTATTTATTATTTTTTATATTGTCAACTTCTTTTTTCAACTGGCCGAATTCAGCATAGAAATCACCCAATTTTCGCAAATAAGCGGTCTGCTTCATAAAGCCCCGACCTTCAACAGCAGGGTATCCCATAAGCACTTTTCCGGAAGCGATGTTCGACTGCACACCGGACTGCGCTCCGAACTGATTAAAGTCACCGATTTTCAAATGGCCAGCAAAACCGACTTGACCGCCAATCATATTATGCTTTCCGATCTTCGTAGAACCGGCCACACCAGTTTGAGCGGCAATTACAGTATTTTCACCGATTTCTACATTGTGAGCTATTTGTATCAGATTGTCCAATTTAACACCCTGACGGATGAAAGTAGACCCCATTGTCGCACGGTCGACTACTGTATTGGCGCCAATCTCAACATTATCTTCAATTACAACATTACCAATCTGCGCAATCTTGTCGTAACTTCCGTTATGAGGAGCAAACCCAAAACCATCGCTGCCAACCACTACACCTGAATGCAGGATACAATGATTGCCAACTACACAACCCTGATATATCTTTACACCGGCATACAAGCAAGTGTTTTCTCCAATTGTAACATTATCCCCCACATAACATTGAGGATAAATCTTAACACCTTTTCCCAACCGGACATTTTTGCCAATATAAGCAAATGCACCAACATAGGCATCTTCAGGAATTTCTACACCTTCCGCTATGTAAACCGGCTGTTCCATACCTTTCTTTTCAGGAGTTGTCTTGCTTGCCAAATCTAACAAAAAAGCCAATGTTGCATAGGGATCATCAACTTTAATGAGCGTAGCATGTATTTCCCGCTCCGGTTCAAAATCACGCCGAACTAATACAACAGAAGCCCGTGTCTCATAGATATAATGTGTATATTTAGGATTCGCAAGAAAAGTCAACGATCCTTGCTCTGCTTCCTCAATCTTCGAGTATGTACTGACAATTACCGACGGGTCACCAACCACATCTCCTTTAACAATGTCAGCCAACTGTAAAGCTGTTAGTTTCATCTATTTTTTCTACAATTTTATCTGCAAAGTTATTACTTTTTTATGTTTAACTCAAATTTCTATAAAGAAAGATTCAAATTTAGACCGCCATATTGCACAAAAGAAGCCCTTTGTGCAATTTTTCACATTCTTTTTTATCCATTAATCAATTAAATGACTACTTTTGCATGCTATTACAGAAATATTTTCGTGAATTTAACTTTAACATCCATAAGCGTATGAAGCTACTACAAGCAAAATTGGCTAAATACGATGCACCGCAAAAAGCTAAGGCTGCAGGCGTATATCCATATTTCAGAAAAATTGAAAGCGAACAGGATACTGAAGTCTATATTAACGGTCGCAAAGTATTAATGTTCGGTTCCAACAGTTATTTAGGACTCACAAACCACCCGAAAGTTATTGAAGCCGCTGTTGAAGCGACAAAGAAATACGGAACAGGCTGTGCGGGTTCTCGTTTTTTAAATGGAACACTCGATATTCACGTTGCACTTGAAAACCGACTTGCAAAATTTGTAGGCAAAGAAGAAGCCATTATCTACTCTACCGGTTTCCAAGTAAATTTAGGTGTTGCTTCTTGTCTTACTGGTCGTGAAGACTACATTCTCTGGGATGAGCTGAACCATGCTTCAATCATCGAAGGATGCCGCCTTTCATTCTCTCAAAAAATCAAATACAAACACAACAACATGGAGAGTTTGGAAGAAAAATTAAAGATGTGCGACCCGGACAAAGTGAAACTCATCATTACCGACGGTGTATTCTCAATGGAAGGCGACGTAGCCAACCTGCCAGAAATCGTTCGTCTTGCAAAGCAATACAATGCAGCAGTATATGTTGACGAAGCTCACGGTGTTGGCGTATTCGGAAGAAACGGCCGCGGTACTTGCGACCATTTTGGTGTTACTAAGGATGTTGACTTGATTATGGGAACATTCAGCAAGTCATTTGCATCATTGGGAGGCTTTATTGCTACCGACTCCATCACTGCGAACTACCTCCGCCACAATTCCCGTTCATACATTTTCAGCGCAAGTATCACTCCGGCATCAACCGCTGCTGCCAGTGCCGCACTTGACATTATGGAAAGCGAACCTGAACGCATCGAAAACCTTTGGAAAGTAACCAATTATGCGTTGGATGGTTTCCGCAACATTGGTTGTGAGATAGGCAACACATCCACTCCTATCATTCCGCTTTACATCCGCGACAATGACAAAACATTCGCCATCACACGCGACCTTCTCGAAGAAGGCATTTTTGTCAATCCGGTAGTATCTCCAGCTGTTCCATCACACGACACCCTTATCCGTTTCAGCCTGATGGCCACACACACTATCGAGCATGTTGACATCGCATTGGACAAAATCGGAAAGATTTTCCGCAAATATGGCGTCATCAAATAAGACAGACTCATTCATAAAAACACAAACGGCGGGTGGGATTTGTTTCCCATCCGTCGTTTGCATTTTACCGTTCCAACCATTACAAACAAGAAGAAAAACGCTCCCAATCTTGATTTAGTTAAAATAATTAAAGTAACAATATTGTTATATCTCCACAAATCTTTGGCAATACTTTTGCAAAAAAAATCCATAATGAAAAAAAGATTGATTATTGCAATGCTGTTTGCATTGTCTATTCCTCCGTGTTGCATTTATGGCCAAAGAATCAAAGGTAGCGATACTGTACTTCCTCTTACACAAGAATTATCCGAGCATTATTTAAATGAAAATCCAACCCAAAGCATAACGGTCACCGGAGGTGGATCCGGTGTAGGGATTTCTGCGTTACTTGACGGCACAACAGACATAGCCATGTCATCCAGAGCCATCAAGTTCAGCGAAAAGATGAAATTGAAAAAAGCTGGAAAACAATACAAAGAAGTTATTGTCGCATTTGACGCATTGGCGGTAATTGTCAACCCGGCAAATCCAGTCAAATGCCTTACACGCGAACAGCTGGAACTAATTTTCAGAGGAAAAATAAAAAACTGGAAAGACGTTGGCGGACCTGATATGCGCATTGTCGTATATTCACGAGAAACATCATCCGGTACTTACGAATTCTTCAAAGAAAGCGTATTAGCCAACAAAAACTACATGAGCAGCGTATTGTCTATGCCTGCCACAGGAGCCATTATTCAATCTATCAGCCAAACCAAAGGTGCCATCGGCTACGTAGGACTGGCATACTTGAATCCACGCGTAAAGGCCCTTGACATTTCCTACGACAACAAGTCGTATGTCAAACCATCTGTAGAATCGGCAATAAACAAGACCTATCCAGTAGTCCGCCCATTGTATTACTATTATGATGCTGACAAAGAAAGCACAGTTCGAGCGTTTCTGGATTTCATCAATTCAGATAAAGGAAGAAAAATTGCGCTTGACTGCGGATTTATACCCAATATCAACTAACTATGCAAAAAATGAACATTCGAAAAATCATCGATTCTGTTTTCAAACGTATTTTCACTATCAGCGGTTTTGCAACAAGTGCTGTAATTCTGCTTATCATAGTATTCTTGTTCTCCGAAGGTGCCGGATTGTTTAATGCAAGAATCATCGAAGATGGATACGTCCTTGCTATCAACAAAGAAAACCCTGTAAATGAACTCAATGCTGTTCAAATCAAAGAAATTTTTGATGGGGATATTACAAATTGGGAAAAAGCTGGAGGTGACAACCGCAACATTGAAGTATTCCGCCTGGAGCATCTCGACAAAATGTTTACAGAAGAACAATTGGGCAAAGAATATGAAAATGCCGGCCTGTTGCTCGACTCCCTTATCACTGCACGACCGGGAATGATTGCTTTCGTACCGGAATCTCTGGTAGCAGGACAAGAGAGCTTGAAGTTTATCCAAAACAACACGATTCCTCTTAAAGACGTTTTATTAGGAACAGAATGGTTTCCTACGGCTACCCCGTCACCAATATTCGGCATTGTCCCCCTCATACTTGGCACACTTTGGGTTAGCTTCTTCGCCATTCTTATTGCTTTGCCCTTTGGCATTTCTGTGGCAATGTATATGTCTGAAGTAGCGAGTGAACGAGTTCGCAATTTTCTAAAACCGGTCATTGAACTGCTCAACGGTATCCCCTCTGTTGTATTTGGCTTTTTTGGCCTTGTTGTCATTGTTCCTTTCCTTCAGAAAGTTTTTGACCTTCCCGTAGGCGAATCTGGGATAGCCGGCAGTGTGGTTTTAGCCATCATGGCACTACCAACCATTATCTCGGTTTCCGAAGATGCGATGAGAAACTGTCCGCGCAGTATGCGCGAAGCAAGTTTGGCACTTGGAGCCACAAAATGGCAGACAATAAAAAATGTGGTAATGCCCTACTCGTCTTCAGGGATTGCATCCGGAGTAGTTTTGGGCATCGGCCGCGCCGTAGGCGAAACAATGGCTGTACTGATGGTGACCGGAAATGCAGCCGTTATGCCGACATCACTTTTTGAACCGTTAAGAACAATTCCGGCCACCATTGCCGCAGAACTTGGCGAGGCTCCGGCCGGCAGCGCACACTACCAGTCATTGTTCTTGCTCGGAGTTATACTTTTCATTATAACAGTACTCATCAACACTTGTGTTGACTATATCTCAAACTCTAAAAAACGATAATCCGATGGATTCAATTTTCTCAGAAAAATATAGAAGCAGAAAAAAATTACAGCAGATAATTGTTTTTGGCATATTCCGTATCTTCAGTTTCTCCATTGTTCTGATATTGTTCGGAATTCTTGGCTTCCTGATAGTTAAAGGTGCCAGTGTGTTGAGCTGGGATTTTTTTACCGAATCCCCCACCGACGGAATGACAAAGGGCGGCATTTTTCCGGCCATTGTCGGAACACTTTATCTTATGCTTGGCAGTGCCCTCTTTTCTTTCCCTATTGGAATTATGAGCGGCATTTATATGAATGAGTATGCGTCAAACGGAAAATTAGTCCAATTCATCCGCTTTATGACCAACAATCTTAGCGGCATACCGTCAATAGTCTTTGGCTTGTTCGGTATGGCACTATTCGTTTCCTACCTCGATTTCGGCGACAGTATTTTGGCCGGTTCTCTGACACTGGGACTACTGTCTCTACCGGTTGTAATCAGAACTACGGAAGAAGCACTTAAGGACATTCCGAACACCTATCGTGAAGGTAGCCTTGCATTAGGAGCAACTAAATTCCAAACAATCTGGCACGTAATCCTTCCAATGGGTATGCCGCGTATCATTACCGGACTTATCCTATCGTTAGGAAGAGTTTCCGGAGAAACAGCACCGATTCTTTTCACATGTGCCGCCTACTTCCTACCACAATTGCCTTCCAGCATATTCGATCAGTGTATGGCTCTTCCTTATCATCTTTACGTCGTTTCGACCAGCGGCACTGACTTGGAAGCACAACAGCCGATCGCATACGGCACGGCACTTGTACTGATTCTTATCATCTTAATTATCAATCTCCTTGCAACAGGATTGCGCAAATATTTCGAAAACAAAAACAAATAACAACATGAACAAGATTGAAGCGTGTAATGTAAATTTTTATTATGGCGATTTCCACGCATTGAAAAATATTTCCCTCACTGTTGAAACAAACGAAGTGGTAGCATTCATCGGACCGTCCGGTTGTGGAAAGTCTACGTTTCTCCGGCTATTCAACCGCATGAACGATTTAATACCCTCCACACGCTTGGAAGGCTCCATCAAAATCGATGGCGCTGACATCTATGACAAAGCTACCGACATTGACAAACTCAGATGCAACGTCGGCATGGTGTTCCAAAGCCCAAACCCTTTTCCTAAAAGCATTTTTGAGAATGTGGCCTATGGTTTGAAAGTGAACGGAATCAAAGACAAGCATTTTATTGAGCAACGGGTAGAGGAAACATTGAGAGGAGCTGCTCTATGGGACGAAGTCAAAGACAAGCTGAAACAGTCCGCCTTGGCACTTTCTGGAGGACAGCAACAACGTCTCTGCATAGCAAGGGCCATGGCTGTCAAACCGTCTGTCCTGCTCATGGACGAACCGGCATCTGCATTGGACCCGATATCTACAACAAAGGTAGAAGAACTTATTCGAGAACTGAAGGACCAGACAACAGTCGTTATTGTCACCCACAACATGCAACAGGCATCACGTGTCAGTGACAAAACAGCCTTCTTTTATTTGGGTGAACTTATAGAATACGGAAATACTAAGAAAATATTCACACAGCCGGAAAAAGAAGCGACACAGAATTATATCACTGGTCGTTTCGGTTAGCGGCAATCAACATAAAATCTAAACATATGGTAAAATTTATAGACAACGAACTGCTTTCCATCAAGAAGGAAATTCTTGACATGTGGGACTTGGTTTACAATCAGCTTTCCAGAGCAAACCAAGCTATGACAACCATGAACACCGATATTGCCAACAAAATCATGGTTCAAGAAAAACTGGTAAACTCCTACGATTTGAAAATTGACAGTCTTATTGAAGACTTCATAGCACTTTACACTCCGGTTGCCGTCGATCTTCGCTTTGTTCTTGCCATGCTCAACATCAACAACAATCTTGAGCGAATCGGCGATTATGCAGAAAGCATTGCACGCTTTGTAATCCGCAGAAATAGAGAAACAATTGAACGTCCTCTGCTGGAAGCGCTACGGCTGGATGAAATGTTCGAGCATGTACTTTTCATGGTAGAAACAGCCAAACGAGCAATGAAAGAAGAAAACATCGAACTTGCCAACGTCGTACTTGAAGAGGACAACCTTTTGGATGAAATAAATGCAGATGCACTACGCTTCTTAGTAGATTATGCAGAACAACATCCCGACAAAATGAGACTGTGCCTGGAGTTAAACGGTGTATTCCGAAAGCTTGAACGAACAGGAGATCACATTAACAACACAATGGAAGACATCATCTTCTACCTCAATGCCAAAGTTTTAAAACATATGGGCAAACATGAATAATGATTCACCGAGGTGATATAAAGAAAGTCCAGACCTTTGGCCTGGACTTTCTTTATATCACAGTTTCAGAGAAATCAATAGTTTCGGGCGAAAATCACTCGCTGTGCAGATGGTTTTCCGGTCACCATACACTTGCCCGGAGTCTTGTCGCCGTCCAATGGAATACAACGGATTGTGGCTTTTGTTTCTTCCTTAATTCTCTCTTCGGTTTCTGTTGTACCATCCCAGTGAGCAAGGATAAAGCCACCTTCTTCGATCTTTTCCTTAAACTCTTTGTAAGTGTCAACTTCAATCATTCGAGAGTTACGGTAGTTCAACGCCTTTGTATAGATATTGCTCTGGATTTCTTCCAATAATCCAGCAACATAATCAACAATACCGTCCAACGACGCCGAAGATTTTTCCAATGTATCGCGACGCATCACTTCCACTGTATTGTTTTCCAAATCGCGGGCACCGATAGCCAGACGAACAGGAACACCCTTCAGTTCATAGTCAGCAAACTTAAAGCCCGGACGCTTATTGTCAGCATCATCGTATTTCACGCTAATGCCCTTAGCACGGAGTTCAGCCACAATAGGCTCAACGCGTGCAGTAACGGCAGCCAATTGTTCTGCATTCTTATAAATCGGAATAATCACAACCTGAATTGGAGCCAAATGCGGAGGCAAAACCAAACCGTTGTCATCAGAGTGAGTCATAATCAACGCACCCATCAAACGAGTAGAAACGCCCCAAGATGTAGCCCAAACATATTCAAGTTTGTTTTCTTTATTGATGAACTTAACATCGAATGCCTTTGCAAAATTCTGGCCAAGGAAGTGTGATGTACCAGCCTGCAAAGCCTTTCCGTCCTGCATCATTGCTTCAATAGTGAACGTATCCAAAGCACCTGCAAAACGTTCATTAGCGGTCTTGACACCTTTTACAACCGGAACAGCCATATAACGTTCTGCGAAATCAGCATAGACGTTCAACATCTTCGTTGCTTCTGCTAAAGCCTCTTCTTTAGTAGCATGAGCCGTATGACCTTCTTGCCACAAGAACTCGGCAGTTCTCAAGAACATACGCGTTCTCATTTCCCAACGGAATACATTAGCCCATTGGTTACAAAGGATAGGAAGGTCACGATATGATTGAATCCAGTTTTTATATGTGTTCCAAATAATTGTTTCCGAAGTAGGACGAATAATAAGTTCTTCTTCCAAACGTGCTTCAGGGTCTACAACGACACCACTGCCGTCTTCTGCATTTTTCAAACGATAGTGTGTTACAACCGCACATTCTTTTGCAAAACCTTCCACATGCTCTGCTTCTCTACTCAAGAATGATTTTGGAATCAGAAGTGGGAAATATGCATTGACATGGCCTGTTTCTTTAAACATTTTATCCAGCTGTTGCTGCATCTTTTCCCAGATTGCATATCCATAAGGCTTGATAACCATACAACCGCGGACTGCTGATTGTTCTGCCAAATCAGCCTTAACAACCAAGTCATTATACCACTGCGAATAATTTTCGCTACGTTTTGTCAAATCTTTTAGCTCCTTTGCCATTATTTTATTTTTTTTGCAAAGATAGTGGAAGTTATGCTGAGTGCAAAAGATTTCCTCTCAATTTTACAACAACTCCAAATCACTACCTTCTATTAAACAACAGAAATTGCCAATAATGCACCAAGGTACAGCATCGGCAATTCGTATATCATTAGCTTCCAACAAATCACGCTATTAATTTAGCATACCTTTTTTTGACAATTTTATCATTTCCAAACCTGGCACAAGATATATTTCAAGCCTGCGGTTTGCCGCACGATTGTCAATCGAATTATTCGGCAACAGCGGTTCTGATGCCCCCATCGCGTATGGTATCACATAATCACTGGTTCCGGCATTCATCTGAAACCAGTCCAACACCGCAAGCACACGACTTTCGGTCAGGCGGTCCGTGTATTTTGTCGTACCCGTATTGTCGCTATGCATCACCAACAATACCCGATAAAAATCTGTCGTATTCAGAAACTGCAAACATGGTTTCAATGCCTTTGCAGCCCTTGGACTCAGTTCTACCTCATTCGGCAAAAACAATTCGTCAGATGGAATTGTAATAATAACCACTTCTCCCGAACGCATTGTTTCAACCGTATATCCGGCTACAATCATCTTTTTTGCCACAGTCAGCTGATACTCTTTAATGGCATCCTTTTGCGAGCCCAATTCCGGTATCGACAAATTTTCATCGAGCGACATTTCATACAGTTGTTCCAACGTATACGCTGTATTATTGCGCGTGGCAGGCACGGTGTCTTTCTGACTTTTCAGACTTTTCACAACCGGCTCGGCAACAACCGCCACCGTATCTGTCTCCACCTGTTGTTCGACCTGTTCCGATTTAAATAAACCTCGGATAGTGTTGAGTCCCTTCTGGAAAATATTTTGAGAAACACTTTCCACCGGAATCACCCCCAAGGCCAAGCAAAGAACAAGAACTAAGCTACCTCGTCTCATACTTCCGCGTTTTAGAAATCAAAATCGTCAATCGAATCCTCGTATTCCAATTCTAAATGCACGATATTTTCAACATCATCCAAGTCTATCGGATTGTCCTTGTCCTTTTTCAAAGACTTTTTCACGAATTCAAACAATTCAGATTCATCAAACTCATCATCCGACTCATCTATATCATTCAAGTCGAAATAGCCTTTGTTTTCGTAAAATTCAAAAATGATATCAATAACCAGCAAAATATCGTCATCCGAATATTTTTCAGCAACATCTGAAGGCAAATTTGAAAGAATATATTTTACGGCATCATTTTCTTCGTATGTTTTCATTTCACCCATATCTTTTGGATTTTATTAATTAGTATTTCTTTCTTAAATTCTGCTTTGCAATTTAATCACTCCGACTGAAATCTCCCCATTCCTGAAAATCAAAATTGACTTGCAATAATTCCCTCCGGCAAATCCATCACCAGGCGACTGTTTTCTTCATCCACTTCCAGAATAAACTCCTCTGCAATCGGAATCAAAAATTCATCCTCACCTTTTTGGACAACAAAAAGAGCGTTCTCGGTAGAATCATCAACATCCTCAATATAACCAATCAACGAACCATCGGCGGCAACGATGTCAAATCCAATAAAGAAGTCACAATAAACTTCATCATCGGCTTCTACCATTTCATGCTTCAATACATAAATCGGCTTATTGACAAACATCTTGACATCAGCCTCCGAATCAATTCCTTCCAATTTCACAAGGATTGTATGATCATTCTTCTGCCTGTATTTTTCGATGAAAAAAGGAACATTAATACCGTCAATACACGAAATAAGTGTTGAAAAATGTTCCAAATCATCAATGTCGCAGACAAAGGTAGCAGATATTTCACCCGCTACTCCATGAGGCTTGTTATATACCCCGACTTTTGATATTTCGTCGTTTGTAATCATCAGTTCTGTTATTTCCGTTTTTTTGATTTCTTGGCATTGGCAGCCGGCTGTTGAGTCAACTCCTTAAAATCACGCAACTGGCATGTAGACGAATCCAACAGGATTTTACCTTTTGAATAATAGGCAAGATCTTTAAAAATCTTGTCATCATCAACGCCATCTTTATTGACAGCCAACATCATTTTTTTCATATGATGCGCCAGCAACATAACCAATTGGGTGCGTTCCTCCCCTTCCGGCATATCGGCAGCGATATCAATCAATTCTTCCAGGATTTTTCCATAATGACGAAATTTGATTGGACGCAACTCATACTCCACAGGTTCCGGACGCGAATGCAAGTTTTCAGGCTTCAACACTTCGCAAGGATAATCAATGTCAAGCTTAAAATCCGAAATAATAGCCAACTGATTCCAGAGCATTTTATTAAAATCATCCACATCGCGAAGATTTGAAAACAAGTTGCTCATTATGTCTATAATCGCATATGCACAACGAGTCCGCTCCTCACGGTCTTCAATCGACATACAATGATCAACCATCTGCTGGACATTTCGGCCATATTCCGGCAAAACCAGCTTTTCCTTTTGTGTATTATATTCCAACATAATAGAATTTATAAAACTGTTACATTCCCAAAAGCAACCTACTTCAATGCATTCTTTTTAGGAACAGTTGTCTGGAATTTCTTAATATAATTTGGCGTAGAGTAAGCCAAATCAAGGAAATCACCCTCACGATAAGCTTTTTCCGACAACGCAATCATATCAACGGCATTCAACTGTACTCCATAGACAAATTCAGCATTGTCATTGACAATGACATCCTTCACCTTGTCAGCACCATTACCCATAAAAAACATTTTATGGCTGGAGAGCAATTCATAAAACGAATTCTCATCAATAATCATAGCCTGATTGGGAAGAACTTCATTCAATGCCAAATCATAGACGGCTGTAAAAACTTCCATACGGCGGGCATCAATCATCGGAACGAACAAATCGTTGGGACCAATGTGGTGAGAAAACATCACAGCTACGCTTAAAATCTTCAACGTATTGACGCCAATCAAAGGAATTCCCAAGCCAAAACACAAACCTTTTGCTTCGGAAAGACCAATTCTTAATCCGGTATAAGACCCGGGACCAATACTAACAGCCACAGCATCAAGTTTCATCTCACATTGCGCAGCATAATCCAACGCATCCTTAACAAATCCACTCAATACCGTCGCATGGTTACGGCCTTTATAGTCCGCATTATGGAATTTCATTTCTCCGTCCTGCGACAAACATACAGAACAGACATCAGTTGATGTTTCAATATTTAAAATCGTTGACATATCATTGTATTTTTATGGCATACCAATGCCGCAAATATGTTAGTACACAGCAAAAGCAGGTTTTAAAACTCACGGAAGCATGTTTTCATCGTCACATTCAAGCATTTCCATAAGCATCGAAAAACACATACTCAGCTTTATGCAAAGGTAATAAAAAAAGCATAGCCCAACCTTATGTTTATAAGAAAAGGCCAAAGAATTGACAAAATTTCAGCAAAATTGTTGCACAATAAAAAAATTAAGCATACCTTTGCATCACTTTAACAATTCGATTCGCTAGCTCAGCAGGTAGAGCACAACACTTTTAATGTTGGGGTCCTGGGT
>UQUV01000043.1 GCA_900544305.1 uncultured Porphyromonadaceae bacterium | reverse complement strand
TCTCGTTATTTGGTGACATTTAAAACCAATGCGATTTTATCGCACCAGTAATAATTGCTAATTTTGGAAATGGCAGTTGTCCAACAATTTACCATTTACACAGGCTTTTCACCCCACAATAAAGGGAACGACATGAAACCAGCACAAAAATCCCTAATAATCAGAATTTTTAGAAATCCGTGGTTCAAGCTCATTCTTGTGGATTTGATTTTGTATTTATTATTTAAATATTATCAACCCCTGTGTGAGCCCTGTTTGGAAGGAGTGGAATGCCCACCCTGCCTATCTGAAGAACAGTATTTTATACTGTATTTAGGAATAGCCATAAATACGATCTTTTTAATTGTATGGCTATTCAAGAAAATAAAAAAACACCCGTAAATAAACGGGAGGAACATTCTCTTTCTGAATATTCTTTACCCATAAGCTAATTACTATAATACCAACAGGAAACAGATTGGCTATGAAAACAACAATTTATATATTTTTATCGCTTTTTCTATGCTGTACCGCAAAGTTGAATGCACAGAGCGAAATACAGATTGACACCCTGTCAGTCAACTATTTCAACGGAATTACCCAACAAATTCAAATAGTAGATGAATATCGGATAACGAATCTTTCCGACGAAGACTATCTGACATGGGTAGCATTTTTCCCAAAAGGCAACAAATCAAACAAAGAATTGGTGCACGATTTTTTCAAGAAAAGCAAAGGATTAGGCCCGTCCGAACTGGGGTTTATCACTTTAATGTATGAATTAGAACCGTTAGTGGAAGAACTGCCGTGCAACATAGGATACACATTTATAAAAAAGATTCCGGCAGGGGGTTCGTTTTCATATTTCATTGCCGGAACAGGCAAAGAAACGGACAACAAAAATACAATGGTCGGCAGTACTTTTTCATATACACAAACCGATGTTGAAAAAGAATCAACTGTCTACAACGACAGGATTGTCATCATGAAACGAAGTGAAGTTGAACAATATTTAAGATTCCCTCTCAAGGAATTTTGTTTCTCCAAATTACCGAGTATTCTATTAATTGAAAAATAACATATCCGTCATGAAAAAAACATTTGTCACACTGCTTTTATCGTTGTTCCTATGTTTGGCAGCCTGTAGTCAACGGGAAAACAAGAATGAGGCACAAGCCCCAGTATCAATATCACTAAAGTTCTATCCTATACATGGTCTTTCAGACATAAGATATTCCATCACGGTCAATAACGACAGTTTGATTGCCCAAAATTATGACACCGGAGAAGAACATGCCATTAAGCTGTCTAAACATCAAATCGATATAATTAACACACTGGCGTCTAACATCAATATGCAATACATTTACAGAGATGATTTAGAGGATGCTTGGGAAGTGCAAATGATAATCAATGGCAAAGTGGTTTTTGAAGTTGTCGACTTTCCTTTTGGAATTTTTCCACCGAATGAAATCAAGGATCTATTATACTATCTTATCAATTTATCTGCAATGAAAATTGAATTATATGGATTTGCATAATAAAAATGATTACCTTAAACAATCAAACGACCTACCGATTATGAAAACAATATACATCGCACTGCTTCTGCCGATATTCTTCTGTCTGTCTTCCTGCTTTCAACAGGAGAACGATAAGAGGGCACAGGAATCCGATTCTCCGAAGACATCCATATCATTGGTTCTATATCCCATAGCAAACCAATGGGATGTCAGATATTCTATTACAGTCGACAATGACAGCTTGATTGCCAAAAACCATGATTCTGGGAAAGACTATGTCAAACAGTTGTCAGAGAATCAAATCAACGCAATTGATTCATTGGCTTCTGCCATAAAGATGCGATATCTGCACAAGCAGAAAACTTGGGATGCCTGGGAACTCATTCTCGCAATAGACGGAAAAGTGGTCTATGAAGCTTCACCTTTTTCTTTTGAACTGCCACCTGACGAGGTTAAGAACCTGATAAATTACCTTATCAGCTTGTCTGCCATTAAAATCGAGTTATATGACTTGAGCGACACAAAAAATTCCGCGTCCGCCAAAATGCCGTAAACCCTAAAACAGCAACATCTGAGTCCTACAAACTTGTCAGAAAATTTTATTATAGCTAATTTTGAGAACAAAGGAATCAGCCAACCAACTATTTAACCGGCTTTTCAAACCTTAAAACGAAGAATTTATTTATGAAAGTAAAATTAAAAGACGTCATTGCTTGGTCGTATATCATAGGCCTTTGGGCAATCCTCGCTTATTTAATAATAGGAGGTCTCATGAAGAGACAATCATTAAATAAAAATTGGGAATATGCAGAGGCTGTGGTCATGGACCATTTTTTCCGAATTAGATATACACATTATTTCAGTTATAAATTTTCTGTTGGCGAAAATGAATACCAAGGAGAGGGAAGATATTTCTCTGAAAACGATACTATTTCAGCAGGTGATACTATCACTGTAATCTATGACAGAACAGATCCTAATAACAGCGCTACACTACGAGACTATTTAGGCCGATCCTTCTAAAGTCTGCTGAACGTGCGCTTGCCGCGAAGATGATAGGCAAGGATGATGTTGATGCGGCAGGTGGGGAAATCGGCCATAATATTGCGGTCGGGCTGAATGCCGTCATAGCGCGACTTCATGCGCCGATAGTCGTTGTGCGCCTTCAGCACGGCCCGTGCATTGGCAAAATCCATTTTCGCCACAAATACGAAAAAGGCAAGCGTGTCGTAAAGACGACGCACGAAGAGCATTTTCCGTCCCTCGCGGCGAGGCAGGTTTTTATAAAGCAGGAAAAGATTGTTGCGGAAATTCAGATACGTTTTCCGCGGATTGGAAGCCGGCAGGCTGCCGCCTCCAAGATGATATACATGGCTCTGCGGCACAACCTTGATACTGTGGCCCGCCTGATGAATGCGCCAGCAAAGGTCTATTTCCTCCATGTGGGCAAAGAAAAAGCTGTCGAGTCCGCCGGTTTTCAGATACACTTCCGTGCGCACCAACAAGGCGGCACCCGTAGCCCAGAACACCTCCGCCACATCGTCATACTGGCCGTTGTCCTTTTCTACGGCATCAAAAATGCGGCCGCGGCAATAGGGATAGCCGTGCTTGTCGATATGGCCGCCCGAAGCACCGGCATATTCAAAACGCGTGCGGTCGGTGTCGGCAAGGATTTTCGGCTGACAGGCCGCCACTTCGGGATGTGCCTGCATATAGGAGTAAAGCGGAGTAAGCCAGTCGGGTGAAACAGCCACGTCGGAGTTCAACAGCAGGCTGTATTCATAGCCCAATTCGGCTATCGCGCGGTTGTAGCCCTCGGCATAGCCATAATTCTCACTGAAAAACAAGGTTTTGACTCCGGGAAATTCCGAAGCAAGGAGTTCACGCGAGTTGTCGGTACTTCCGTTGTCGACAACCACCACGTCGGCAATCTCATCATTGTTGTCAGCAATCACCGAAGGCAGGTAACGGCGCAGCAATTCAGCTCCGTTCCAGTTCAGAATAATTACTCCAATCGGCTTTTTCATATAAACAGTGTTCTAAAAGTTTCTATTAAGGCTGGTTTTAAAAATTAGGTCGAGTTGTTTTTTGAATTTTAGCGGATGGATTTTTGTAAGCCGCAGAGGAAGTATAGCGGGCTATACGACCGATAAGGCTTGACAAAAAGGCACCGATAAAATCAAAAAGCGACCGAAATAAATTCATTTCCTATAAAAGATTTAGTAGTCCTAATTTTTATAACCTGACTTTATTATCTGCGCCAGCGGTTGTGCGACCACAGCCAGGCGTCGGGTTCCTTGCGGATAGCCTCTTCAAGAATTTGGGCAAAGCGATCGGTGAGTTCAAACTCTCCGCATTGCGAAGCATCGTCGGCAATCTTGCGCATGGTCACCTTATAATATCCACGGCTTACGCGGTGAATGTCGAAATACATCACGGCAGCCTTCATCTTCTTCACCAACAGTTCCGTACCACTGATAAACGGCGTGTCCTGATTGAGAAAACAGATATGATGAAGCCCGTCGTTATGGCTGGGTTTCTGGTCGGAGATAAATCCGGTCACAAAACGTCCGCCGTCGCGGCGATACTGCAACAGCTGGCGAAGCACCCCGTTTTTGGGAATTGATTCGGAGTTGAACCGCTTGCGGAGTTCGAAATAAAAACGGTCGAACCACTGGTTGCGCAACGGACGGTAGACCTGCGAATAGTGGATTTTCTCGTCGTTGTCCACCCACATCGTGATGGCCGAGAGCCATTCCCAATTGCAGAAATGGGCAGCATAGATAGCCACCGACTTGCCCTCGCGGGTATAGGCATCAACCTGCTCACAGCCTTCAAACACAATGCGGCGACGCATTTCCTTGTCGCTGACGTGAAGCAACTTGACGGTTTCTACGAATATATCAGTGAAATTGCGATAGAACCGGCGGATGATACGGTTCTTTTCCTCGTCACTCTTTTCCGGAAACGAAGCATAGATATTCTTTTTCACCAGTTCCCTGCGGTAGCGCACCACATGATAGGTCAGGAACGCCAGCACATCGGAAATGACATAAAGCACGGGCAACGGCAGGAATGCCGCTCCGTGAAGAAACAGCCACAAAGGCGAATACAGGATATTTCTTACAGTTCCGTTCATGCCAATTCTCCCTTAATCAGGTCGTCCTCACCGGTCGGTTCCACCAGACGGACCATCGCTACGCGGTTGACAAGCGACTCGTCGGCCGGCACTTCGATTCTCAAATAATTGTCGGTAAATCCCTTCATTGTTCCTCCGTCGGTAGTATGCTCAAAAAGCACCGGACGCACTGTGCCCAGATAACGGCGGGTAAAGGCATCGAGCTTTTTGTCGGACAAAGCCATCATCTTGCGCGTACGCAAATGCTTGGTCTGCTGGTCGACAACCGGAGTGATGTTCAGCGCCATCGTTCCGGGACGTTCGGAATAAGTAAACACATGAAGGCGAGAAATGTCGAGCGAAGCAATAAATTCCTTCGAATCCTCAAAAATTTCGTCGGTTTCCCCTCTCATGCCCGTAATCAGGTCCACCCCGATAAACGCATCGGGAATCTCGCGGCGGATTTTGGCAATCTTGTCGGCAAACAGCTGGCGGTCGTAATGACGGCGCATCAGCTTGAGCATGGCGTCGCTGCCCGACTGCAACGGAATATGGAAATGCGGCATAAAACGCTTCGACCCCGCAACGAACGAAATGATTTCGCCGGTCAGCAAGTCGGGCTCAATCGACGAAATACGGTAGCGTTCAATGCCTTCCACCTCATCGAGAGCTTTTACCAAATCAAAGAAAGTTTCATTAGTTCCCTTACCGAAGTCACCGATATTGACACCGGTAATTACGATTTCCTTACCGCCTTCGGCTGCCGCTCCGCGTGCCTGCTCCACAAGGTCGGCAATACTTCCGCTACGGCTACGGCCGCGTGCCCGGGGAATGGTACAGTAGCTGCAATAGTAGTCGCAGCCGTCCTGCACTTTCAGGAAATAACGGGTACGGTCGCCCCGCGAACAGGAAGGGATAAACCGCTTCATGTCCTTCAGCGGCGTAACCTTCACCACCGGCTGACGCTCGGCAAACCAGCGGTCGAGATAGTCGACAATCTCCTCTTTCTGGTCATTGCCCACCACAATGTCAACACCGTCGATTCCCGCCACTTCCTCGCTTTTCAGCTGAGCATAGCAGCCGGTGACGACAATCACAGCCTCCGGATATTTCGTTGCCAGCCGGCGGATTTCCTGGCGGCATTTCTTGTTGGCAAGTTCTGTCACCGTACAGGTATTCACCACACAAATGTCGGGCACCTCACCGGCACGCGCACTGCGCACTCCCCTTTCTGCCAACATCTTACCGATTGTCGACGTTTCCGAAAAGTTCAGCTTGCACCCCAACGTGTGGAACTCCACGGTCATATTTCCGAAAGTAGTATTGTCAATCATTGTTCGTTCTTGAAAAATTTCTTACAAATTAAAGGTAAGATACGTACAGAGACAAACGAAAGCAGAGCTTTCAAGTCTGACTGCAACTAACCGCATTCTATCCTGTACAAAGTTAGTAAAAATCACGGATATTTGACAGGAAACCGGCTGTCGCCGCATCCTGCCTCCAGATTTTCAATAACAATCCACACGCCGATTTTGTTGACCGCATACCTCTGCCGGCACATTTCGTTAGAACCGGCAACGGATAGCCAGACTGCCGTTCTGCAGGTCCATCGATACGGTCATACCGTTGGCAGCCACATAGTTGTCGCCGTCTTTCCGGAAGCCGCTCTTTTCGAATATCGGAGCCAACTGACGTTGGACGGCACGATACTCCAGCGATGATTTTGTCAGGAAAACGGTCACGTCCTCAATCGGAGCCGATGTGAACCGGTCTACATAATCGCCCAGCGAGAAATCATAGTCGTAAGATGCAACTGTCCCCGCGAAGGAATAGACCACAACTGCATCAATGTCGCTTTCCTTGAATTCCTGTCGGAATTCGTTGTTCCACCTGTATTGCAAAGGATCCGTAAATCCCAACATAGCAGCCACCTGGTCGGCAGTTTTCGATTTGTCGACGCCAAACGCCGCTGCCGGTGTTATCTTGGATGCCAGTTTGTCGACCATAGCCGACACATCAACATATTCCGAATCAATTCTTCCACTCGGATCCAACACGAAATCGGACACCTCCATAGGCAGAATCTCTTTCAAATCTTCATCCACAATATAGCAGTTGAAATTTGCCTCGCTCACCAGATAACGGTTTTTCCCCAAGCCTCGAATAAACTCATATTCAAACGGTATGATTTCTTCGCCGGCACCGTCCACCACACCGTATACATCGTTGCGCAACGCCACATAACGGTCATTGCCGAAATAGCGCAACGACTTATATTTAGGACGGACCAGCACTTTTCCATCCATATCCATCAAGCCGTACATATCGTCATTGCTGAAAATGAATTTTCCTTCGTGCACCAGATACAGACCGTCGCCTGTCCCGTCATATTCCATCATATTGTTTGACAGCACTTTTTCATTTCTGTCATTGTAGAGAGTAACCTTTCCGTTGGTCGATGCTGCAAAATAGCCGTTAAAAAACGGGAAATAAATCCAGTCATAACGGTCGGGAGCAAACTGTGTCACAGTCTTACCCTGTTTGTCTATAAGAAGGATTTTGCTGTTCTCACCCAACTCAAAGACAAAGGCATAATCGCCGGAAAAATTGGTAGCCTCCGCATATTTCGCCTCGATGGCCACTTCGCCCTTCTTATTAAGATAGCCGTACAATCCCTTCTCATTTTTAAACCGGGCAAGTTCACCGCTAAATCCATACACCGACTTCACGGATGCCGGCAACTGCTTGACCACCACTATCGAACTGTTGATCAGCGAAATGGTTTCATCCGGCTTGACGGCAAATGCGACATCCGTATTAAAATCGCCAGCCTGGCTGAACCGTTCGGAAGATATCGGATTATTGACATCCGACACTTTGTAATATTCAAAAAGTCCGTCGGAAGTTTCTACATAGAAAATATTACCTTGTCCAATTGCAGAAGGAGCTCTGGAAAAAGCGTCCTGCGCCACCACTTCACCGTTTCGGGCATTGACAATGCTCCACATATCCGATTCATTCAAACGCGCCGGCATATAGATGTCTACCGAACCGTCGGAACAGGAATACAAGCCGGAAACGGCTGCCAATCCCACCAAAAAATTTCCGAATTTATTCATAATATCAAATTAGGTTATTATTTACCTACAAATATAATGCAAGCAAAGCGGAGAGACAAACGTATCAGCTTTTTTCACACCGAGATAGACATAAAAAAAAGCTGCCTCACACCCGGTGAAGCAGCTTTTATGCTTTAATCTGTATTAGCTCAAATTATTTTGCAAGAGTGTCAGCAGCTACAGTGTCAGCAGCTACAGTGTCAGCAACTACAGTATCAACAGTTGCAACAGTGTCAGCAGCTACAGAGTCAGTAGCAGCAGCGTTTTCTGCCTTGTTACCACAAGAGAACAAAGATGCGCTAAATACAACAGCAAGTAATAAAACTAACTTTTTCATTTCGTTTAAATTTTAATAATAAAACAATTTTTATGCTTCAAAAACGATACAAAGTTATAACAAAAAAAAATACTACAAGCATTTTTCTCAAAAAAATTACGACTACACGCATTTTTTTCTTTCTAAGCATGAGCCGATTACGGGAAAAAGTGGGCCAAATACTCACATAACACACTAAAATACAGACACTTATAAACATGTTTCATTCTTATGTTTTAAAACATAAATTTCTCGTTTTCCCGATAAAAAAATCCGATTTTCTTGTCAAAAAACCGCTTTTTTTATTCTTTTTCTCCGCTCCAACGTTTTAACAATGTGAATTTTAACACATATAATTCCCATTTAAGCCCAAATTACCCAAAAACAGCCCTCGAAACAGCCCCAAAACCTGCCGGAACGTCCCCCACATCCCAATCTCCCAGACACCTTAATTTATTATATATAATAGACATGAAATAGTATAATTTTTCAAAAAATTTCAAAACACACGGGAGTACAAACCGTTTTGTCAACAAACAAATGTGTAATTTTGTCGTGTAAATAGGTTTTTAATTAGGTTTGAGCATGACAACAAATAATCCACACATTCTGGGCGAAGCTCCCATCGGGAAACTCCTTCTGCAATATTCGTTGCCGGCCATCATCGGCATGACGCTGACGTCACTCTACAACATTATCGACAGTATTTTCATCGGTCATGGTGTTGGAGCGCTTGCCATTTCCGGACTTGCCATCACTTTCCCGCTTATGAACCTGCTGGTTGCTTTCTGTACGCTTGTAGGTGTAGGCGGTGCCACCATTTCATCTATCCGCCTCGGACAAAAAGACCAGAAAGGGGCTGAGGAAATTTTGGGTAACGTAACGATACTCAGTGTGATAAGCGCCATTTTCTATGGCGGACTGACACTGCTGTTCCTTGACCCGATATTGCGATTCTTCGGAGCAAGCAACGACACCCTTCCCTACGCCCGCGACTTCATGCAGATCATTCTGCTCGGCAGCCCCATATCGTATGTCATGATTGGCCTCAACAATATCATGCGTGCTACGGGCTACCCGAAAAAAGCCATGATTTCATCCATGTTTACAGTGGGTTGCAACGTCATTCTCGCCCCAATTTTCATTTTTGTGCTGGACTGGGGTATCCGGGGAGCGGCTACAGCCACAATAGCCTCCCAGTTTGTCGGAATGATATGGGTACTCTCCCATTTTTTCAGCAAGAAAAGTTTTGTCCGCTTCAACAAACAGCGGATGAAGTTGCGCAAACGCATCGTCAAAAACATTTTCAGCATCGGCATGTCGCCCTTCATCATGAACGTATGTGCCTGCTGCATTGTCATTTTCATCAACAACCGCCTGCTCACATTCGGCAACGACCTGTCAATCGGTGCATTCGGCATTCTCAACCGTATCCAGATGCTGTTTGTCATGATTGTAATGGGTATCGCACAAGGCATGCAGCCGATAACCGGTTACAACTTCGGAGCCGAGCGTCCCGACCGTGTGAAGTTGACTTTGAAATTAGGCATCATTGCAGGTATGGCGGTCACAACATTCGGATTCATTGTCGGCGAACTGTTCCCGAATGTTTTTGTAGGAATGTTTACCGACAACCACGAACTCACGGCGCAATCGGAAACGGCTCTGCGCATTGGCATCCTCATGTTCCCGCTGGTCGGAGCACAAATCATTATCTGCCAGTTCTTCCAGTCCATAGGAAAAGCCGGCATAGCCATCTTCCTCTCCCTCTCACGCCAATTGCTGTTCCTGCTTCCGGGACTGGCAATCCTCCCGCTGCACTGGGGAGTGAATGGTGTGTGGTACAGCATGCCGACTTCCGACTTTTTTGCAGCGGCAGCCGCTATTCTCATGCTGTTCTATCAAATCCGTAAATTCAAGACAACCGCACCTTTTGCCTCATAGCCTATGCGTAAACGTATTTGCCCCCAATGCCAGATTGCGGCATTTTATGTCAAGAACGAGAGCGGTAACCGACGACTGGTCTACGTTCTCTCCGACGGAACCGTAACGGCAAAATATCCCGACGAATCCCTCGAAGGTTTCTGTCTGGACGAAGTATTCTGTCTCGGCTGCTCCTGGCACGGCTCGCCGTCAAGGCTCAAATAAAGTTCTGTTTGGCTCATATTTTGCATTTTGGGGAAATAAACGTAACTTTGTTCCCATTATGTCTTTCCTCAAGAAACTATTGCTCAACAACAGACGACTGATTCGCTTCGCCATAGTCGGATTCAGCAATTTTGTCATTATCTCACTGACCGTGTGGATCATGATGTCACTACTGCAGCAAGGGCTGTACGTGTCAAACGTGTGTGCCTATACGCTGGCCATTTGCAGCAGTTTCTATTGGAACAAACGGTGGGTATTTCAGTCGAAAGGAGGGAACGTGAAGCGCGAAATCACGCTGTTTCTGACCGCCTTTGGCTGCGCCTATCTGCTTCAGGTACTGTTTGTTTTCTTCATGTATGAACTTATCGGCCTTAACGAATACCTTGCGCAGTTCCTCGGACTGTTCATTTTTGGAACTGTCAACTTTCTTATGAACAAATTTGTTACATTTCAAACAAAAAAATCGTAATTTCGGGAAAACAGAATAAAACGAAGAATATGCACACTACAAACAGCTTATCTTATATCGTCGGGATGGGCGAACTGCTGTGGGACATGCTGCCCGACGGCAAAAAAGTCGGCGGTGCACCTGCCAATTTCGCCAACCACATTGCCAATTTAGGCTTGAACGGACTAATTGTCAGCGCAGTCGGCAACGACTCGCTTGGTAATGAAATACTCGACTCACTCAAGAGCAGCAAGGCAAAACTCGCCGTTGCACAAACAACATACCCGACCGATACCGTCAACGTTCACCTCGACGGGAACGGCATTCCCAGCTATGAAATCTGCGAAAACACAGCGTGGGACAACATTCCGTTCACACCCGAACTGGAAGAAATCGCCCGCCAGACACGCGCCGTATGCTTCGGGTCGCTCGCACAACGCTCATCAGTCAGCCGAAACACGATTGAACACTTTCTTGATGCCATGCCGGCCGACTCTCTGAAGATTTTCGACATCAACCTGCGACAAAACTACTACAGCAAGGAAATCATATCCAATTCCCTGAAACGCTGCGACATTTTCAAAATCAACGACGAGGAACTGGAAATTGTAAAGCAACTGTTCCAAATCGAAATTGAGGATGCCGAAGAATGTTGCCGCCACATGGTTGACCGATTCTCGCTCCGCAACCTTGTGCTCACTTGCGGAACAAATGGCAGCTACGTGTTCTCGAAAGAAGAGCAGAGCTTCTTCCCGACACCCAAAGTGGAGGTTGTCGACACTGTCGGTGCCGGCGACTCGTTTACAGCCGCATTTGTCGCATCCATCTTGAAAGGCCGCGACCAGATTTCGGCTCACGCAAGAGCTGTTGAAGTTTCCGCCTATGTCTGCACTCAACATGGAGCGACACCCGAACTGCCCGACACGCTTAAAAGATAAAATCAAGGAAACACGTTAAAGATATACCTATAATATGGAACTATTGTCAGCACTCGACATCACTCTAATATGCCTGGGAGCCGTCTGCCTGCTTGTGGGCCTTGCCGGCTGCATCGCTCCGATGCTCCCGGGACCGCCGATTTCCTATGTCGGACTCCTGCTCCTTCATTTCACCGAACGCTACCAGTTTACCATTACGCAGCTTGTCGTGTGGGCAGTTGTCGTTCTGATTGTACTGCTCCTCGACTATTTCACACCGCTAATCGGTGCTAAAAAATTCGGCGGCAGCAAGTATGGAAACTGGGGCTGTGTCATCGGTACGGTTGTCGGCATGTTCTTCATGCCGTTCGGCATCATTGTCGGCCCGTTTGCCGGTGCCGTCATCGGCGAACTCATCGCCAACCGCCCCTTCAACGAAGCCCTCCGCGCCGGTTTCGGCTCATTTATCGGCTTCCTCGTAGGCACACTCCTGAAATTCATCGTGTGCATCTATTTCACCTACGAATTCATCGCCGCATTCTTTTAGAACAAGATATAAAACGACAACAGGCTGGATTCCGAATTGGAAGTCCAGCCTGTTGTTTTTTATATTGTCATCACTGCTACATCGGGCGGCGAGGATGTCCGGGAGGAGGCCCCATCGGACGACGGCCCGGTCCATGACCCCAATAATCAAAGTCCTTCTCCGACGAGCCGTTGGCAAACGACTGGAACTTATAGGAGAACGACAGCATGAAATAGCGTGTCACGGTGTTGAACTCGCGGTCCTGGATATAGTTGGCCGTTACGGAACGGGAAATGTTCTGCTTCTGTTGCAAAAGGTCGTAAGCCTTCAGCGTAATCGTAGCCTGACGGTTGCGCAGGAACTGATAGGAAATGCTTGCATTCCAAAGCCACTGCTCGTTGTCGAAACCTTCAGAGTATCCGCTTGTATTGCCATAAGAAAAGTCACTGCCCAAAACCAGTCCGAACGGTGCATAATAATTGGCATCGAAACGTGCGCCATAGGAATGCACATTGCGGTCGGAATTCTGCTGAATGGAGTTGCGCGTCATCTGCAAATTGTAATACGGGCGCAACTCAAAGTCTATAAGATCCGTACGATAAGCAAGACTCGGCGTCTCGCTGACAGTGTACGAACTGCTTCGGTTCAGCAATTCATTGTTGAAACCCACCGTACGCGAAAAGCGCAGAAAGGCATGATTGGAAAAATGCCAGTTACGGTTGCCGAACGGAGTAGTGAACATCACCATACCGTTGGCCGACCAAACACCGTCGACGTTGGTATAAGTCGTTGTCTGTCCACCGGTCGACTGGTCGTAGATGGTTTTCGAAATAATGCTGTTCATCGTTGTCGAAGCACCGACAAAGGCCATCAAACTGCGCTGTTTCTCCTGATTGAAATCGTTGTAACGGATATTGAAGCGATGCTGGAATGCCGGCAAAAGCGACGGGTTACCGACAACAACCCGCAACGGGTCGGAAACGTCGGCCACCGGCTGCAACTGCGACATGGTAGGCGACTGGGTAGAGCCACGATAGTCGATAGCCAGGTTTTTGGTCTTGGAAAAAGAATAGCGGAAACGCATGAACGGCGCAAAGTTCCAAACCCACTGACGGGGAATGTTGCGGGCACTGTTGATGATGTCCTCGCTCTGCATCATTGTAGGATTGATGGACACACCACCGTTCAGGCGGTAAGTCTTGCGGTTCTGCTGATAACCGATACGCACCTGTTGAGAAAACTGGTCATTGCGGAAACGGTTGCTCAAGTCTTCGTCGAGCACGCCCGTCGCATCGGCAATCTGATAGGCCACCATCGGATTTGTCAATATTCCGTACTGGTTTTCAAGGGCATCCACAGCCTCATAGGCATCAAACTCCCGGTTGCGGTCGTAAACCAGCTTGTCGGCATTGTTGAAGTAGTAGTTCATGTTATAGGCAAACGATAGGAACCGCGCTTTCTTGATATCGCCCAACGGCTCCATCCAGGTCACACGCGCTCCCACACGGTTCGACCATTCCCGGGAATCCGTAAACTGGTCGCGCTCTTCGTTGTCGTCAGGCACAAGGAAGAACTCATTGATGGCGTATGAAGTCTCATCCTCTTTCGTATTGCTGTATTTGTAGGTTACCTGCGTACTGAACGAACGTCCCGGATGACTTTTCATCTTATGGTTGTACACAATCCGACCTTCCAAATCATAGCTTGTTCCCTCACTTTCCACGATGGTTTTCGCACGGTTGATAGGAGTAAGGTCGGCATCACCGGCACGCAGGAAAGAGGTATCCGTCTTTTCCGAATTGTTGAAGCTCACCGTGAACCGCGGTCGGAACTCCAGAGTATTGAACGAGTCAACTTCCCATTTCATCCGGAAATTACCGCGAACGCTGTGATTGCGGTCACGAGCATTACTTTCCGAGTTTTCATACGATGTAGAGTCAACAAACAGATATTGCTTGGAAGCCTTCTGCAAAGTAAGCTGGTCGGAATGCGAATACATCAGGTCACCGCCGACACGGAACTCCTCGCCCTTGCCGACATTGAAATTCACACCTATGCTTTGCGAGGTATTCACACCGTTCACACCGCCAAAACGACGGAAACGCCCCGACCCGGGGTCGGAAAAACCAAGCTCGTTAATATTGTTGGCATTGCCGAGAATACTTATCTGGTTGTCGTTAATAAAATGATTGACCATGAAATTGGCACTGTAGCGGTCGTCCGTACCGTAACCGGCGGTCGCGTTGCCAAACCACCCGCGTTTCATGCCCTTCTTGATTGTCAGGTTGATGACGGTTTCATCCTCACCGTCGTCCACTCCCGTCAGGCGGGCCAAGTCGCTCTTGCGGTCTATCACCTGCAACTTGTCGACAATGTCGGCAGGAATGTTTTTCGAAGCCACCTGTGCATCATCGGAGAAAAACTCCTTGCCGTCGATAAGAATTTTAGTGATTTCTTTTCCTTGGGCCGTAATCTTACCCTCGCTGTCGACTTCCACACCCGGCAGACGTTTCAGCAAGTCCTCAACCACGGCACTCGGTTGTGTCTTATAGGAACCGGCATTGTATTCTACCGTATCCTCCATTACTTTCACTTCTGTTTTCACACCGACCACTTCCGCTTCTTTCAGCATAATTCCACTCGGCACCAACTGTAGAGAATCGACAGTTACCTTCGACGATGAATTGGCAAGCGTCACATTGCGCCAGGCATTCCGATAACCCAAATAGGAAGCCTCGACAATGTACTTGCCACGTGGCAGCCCTTTCATCACAAAACGTCCGTCAATGTCGCTCATTCCTCCTGCCACATAACTGCTGTCGCGTTCACGAAGCACTCTCACCGTGGCATTTATCATTGACGATTTATCCGTACTGTCCACTATTACACCTCTAATGTCTCCCGCCGATACCGCTAAATATGAAAAACAGATTGCAGCCAATAATAGTTTCTTTTTCCAATCCATCTTCTGTATCATCTGAATGTTAATTTGACTTCAAAAGTAATTAAATTAACTTGAATTTGTGACGCAAAATAGACAAAACGGTTATTTGTGCGTATATTTGCAAAAGTTTTAAACAATATTAATAATGAACGACTTTTTCCAGGTACTGAAACGCTTTGTTCCACCCTACAAGAAATATTTGTTTCTCAATATTTTCTTCAACATTCTGGCAGCGTTTCTTACCCTCTTTTCTTTTGCACTGATTATCCCTATCCTCGAAATGCTCTTCATGGGCGACAAAGGTGTGGTATATCATTTCATGGAATGGGATTCAGCTTCGCTTAAAGATGTAGCAATCAACAACTTCTACTACGCAGCATACTATTGCAAAACCCGTTTCGGCGCGTCAATGACACTGATGGGCCTGTCGGTCATACTTGTTTTCATGACCGGACTGAAAACGGGCGCCACCTATCTCAGCTCGCACTTCCTGATTCCTATACGCGCCGGTATCGTGCGCGATATCCGCAACTATGTCTACGACAAAATCGTAGGACTGCCTATCGGATTTTTCACCAGCGAACGCAAAGGTGATGTGATGGCGCGCATGTCAGGCGACGTTGCCGAAATCGAAAACTCGATTATGGCTTCCCTCGACATGATGTTCAAGAACCCGATTATGATTATCGTGTGCCTTGTCATGATGATTACCATCAGTTGGGAGCTGACGCTCTTCGTGTTCATCCTGCTTCCGATTGCGGGTCTTATCATGGGACGTGTAGGAAAGCGATTGAAACGCACTTCGCTTGAAGCGCAAAACCAGTGGGGTGCGCTGATGGCTACCATCGAGGAAACCCTCGGCGGCCTGCGTATCATCAAGGCATTCAATGCCGAAAAGAAAATGCAGGAACGTTTCCACACGGAAAACTACCAGTTCTACAAAACCTCCGTACGCATTGCCCGCCGCCAGTCACTCGCCCACCCGATGAGCGAATTTCTCGGCACACTGACCATTGCCATCGTACTTTGGTTCGGAGGTACACTGATTCTTTCGGGCGAAAACATCATCGACGCGCCGACGTTCATCTACTATATGGTGATTTTCTACAGCATCATCAACCCGGCGAAGGACCTGTCGAAAGCCGCCTACGCCATCCAGAAAGGTATGGCCTCCATGGAACGTGTCGACAAGATTCTCGGCTCCGACAATCCTATCAAGGATCCGGTAAACCCGAAAACGGTTTCTACGCGCGAAGGCTGTATCCGCTACGACCATGTGCGGTTCAAATATAACACGGAATGGGTAATCAACGATGTTTCTCTGGAAATCCCGTTCGGCAAGACGGTTGCACTCGTGGGCCAGTCGGGTTCGGGAAAATCGACACTCGCCGACCTGCTTCCGCGCTTCTACGATGTGAACGAAGGACAAATCAGCATTGACGGCGTCGACATCCGCGACATTCGCGTGAAAGACCTGCGCGCCCTGATGGGCAACGTGAACCAGGAAGCCATCCTGTTTAACGACAGTTTCTACAACAACATCACGTTCGGAGTGGAAAACGCTACCATGGAACAGGTAATCGAAGCCGCAAAAATAGCAAACGCCCACGACTTCATCATGGCTACGGAGGACGGCTACGATTCCAACATCGGCGACCGCGGCTGCAAACTTTCGGGCGGGCAACGCCAGCGCATCAGCATTGCACGCGCCATTCTGAAGAACCCGCCGCTGCTGATTCTCGACGAAGCGACATCGGCTCTCGACACGGAAAGCGAACGTCTCGTGCAGGAAGCGCTCGATCGACTGATGAAGAACCGTACGACGCTTGTCATTGCCCACCGCCTTTCCACCATCAAGAATGCCGACCTTATCTGCGTAATGCACGAAGGCAAAATCGTGGAACGCGGTACGCACGACGAACTGATAGCCCTCAACCGCTACTACAAGCGATTGGTTGACATGCAGAAATTCTAAAAACTTAAAATAAAGCCCTTATTACTATGAAACGCATTGCAATTTTAGCTTCAGGCACCGGCTCAAACGCCGAAAACATCGCACGCCAATTTGAAGGCGACAAGCATATTGCCGTCGATATATTGCTTTGCGACCGTGAAGAAGCACCCGTACTTGAAAAAATGAAACGCTTCGGCATTCCGACGCAGATATTTCCGCGTACCGACTGGCGAAGCAATCCGCAACCCATATTGGAACTGCTGCAAAACCGCAACATCGACCTCATCGTGCTTGCCGGATTCACCAGTTTCATCCCTGACTGCATCGTCAAGGCCTACGAACGCCGCATCATCAACCTCCACCCGTCGCTGCTTCCGAAATTCGGAGGCAAGGGAATGTGGGGCATGAACGTGCACCGTGCTGTAATCGAAGCCGGAGAAAAGGAAAGCGGAATCACCATCCACTACGTTTCCGAGGAAGTGGACGGAGGAGAAATCATCGCACGGTTCCGCTGCGAAGTTACGCCCGACGACACGCCTGAGACGCTCGTGGCACGTATCCACGCACTCGAACACCGCCATCTGCCGGAAGTCATCCGCCGGCTCCTTAAAGAATAACTAACAGCCCGTTCCGTCAATCCGGCAGAACACGCCTTCACCGGCTGGGCGCGAACGGAGTCCTGCATCCTCAGGCGTAAGCGTTACCGTACCGTCGTCCAGCACAAAACAGGGAATACCGGCTGCACCCGCCTTCTTCGCCTCGTCGAACACAGGCAGGCGGTCGCGCAACCGCAAAAACTCTTTCAGGTATTTCACATGACGGCCAATATCGACAATCTGATAATTGTCGTTGCCCTTCACCTGTTCTTCCACATACGTGCAGTCCGGACACGTCTCCATTCCATATATCTTTATCATAGCTACCGTTTTTACAGTATAACCCGTTTATCGGAAAAGAAGTTCAAGCTCCATCGAGAGGAATACCTCAAATCCTGCTAAATGTTCAATGAGAGCAGAAAAAATGTTCAATGATATAAAAATCCCTTACCCCACCATCATGTAATAACTTTATTACTAATAACATTATTACATTTCTTTTCCATTATCACACAAACAATTAAGGCTGCTTTCCACTCGTGGATCGCAGCCTTAAACGTATATTTTGAGCCAAACTTTATTAATCCCGCATCAGCAGGGAGCTGTCGCCGTAGCTGAGGAAGCGGAAGTCATGGGCGAGAGCGTAGTCGTAGATGTTTTTCCAGTCGCCATCCACGAATGCCGAAACAAGCAGCAGGAGCGTTGACTGCGGCTGGTGGAAGTTGGTGACAATTCCATCCACCACATGGAACGTATAACCCGGCGCGATGATTACCTGCGTGCTACCCACCAGGTGTTCCATTCCGTTACGGTCCATGTAGTCGGCAATTGCCTGAAGCGATTCGCGCGTCGACAGGCTGTTGTCGTACTCATAAGGTATCCACTGGCGCACATGCAGTGCCGTCTGCGGATCTTCGGGATGACGATGCAGTTCCACACCAATATAGTAAAGACTTTCAAGCGTACGCACGGAAGTCGTGCCGACAGCGATAATTTTGCCGGGAGCGTTGATCAGGCTGTCAATCAACTCGCGCGTCACGGAAATAAATTCCGTGTGCATTTCGTGTCCACCGATAACGTCGGATTTCACCGGCTGGAATGTGCCAGCCCCGACGTGCAGCGTCAGTTCCTTTCGGGCAATGCCGCGACGGCTGATGGCATCGAGCACTTCCTGCGTGAAATGCAGCCCTGCCGTAGGAGCAGCCACCGAACCTTCGATATGCGAATACACGGTCTGATAGTCCTGCGAATCGCTGGGTTCCGTACTGCGGTTCAGATATGGAGGAATAGGAATTTCGCCGACAGCGTCGAGAATCGATGCAAACGTTACCTGTGGATTATCCCAGGAGAAACGGATTTTAAAGGCATTGCCGCTCTGTCCGTCGCGTTCGGCACTGAGCGTCACCGTTTCGCCGTCGACAGTCAACGGCAGGGTAAGCGCACCCGTTTTCCAGCGTTTTGAATTGCCCACGAAGCACAGCCACGTACATTCAGAAGTAGTGGCAAAAACCTGTGCATAGTCTCGCGGCATCAGCGGTTCCAGACAGAAAATCTCAATCAGCGCACCTCCGCCCGGCTTGCGGAAACGCAGGCGGGCATTGATTACACGCGTATTGTTGTAGACCAACGTAGAATTTTCCGGCAACAAATCCGTAATCTCGTTGAAAACATGCTCCTCAATCTTGCCGCCCTTATAGTAAAGCAGCTTGCATTTGTCGCGTTCTTCAATCGGATGTTTCGCAATGCGTTCATCCGGCAGCGGATAGTTGTAATCCTCAATTCTTATGTCCTGTACGTTTGCCATCGTTCAAATTAATTAGTCCGCAAAGTTACAATTTTTCTGCCAAAAATCATTCCCCCGCCGTTTTCGCCTTGTTTATTTTACGGAATTCCAGTGGCGACATCCCAGACTGGCTTATCTGTCTTTTTCTGCGGCTTGCGAGGGAGGGAATCCGTAGCGTTCCTTGAATTTTCGGGAGAAATGGGCAAGCGTGACAAAGCCGAGTTCCCAATAAATGTCGGACGGGCGTTCGCCTGCCTGCAAACGGGCATAGGCCCGCTCAAGCCTTTTCCGCTGTATCCATTCGCCGGGCGACATGCCGAAACGTTCCTGACATTCGCGACGAAACGTCGAAAGACTTCTTCCCGACAGTTCGGCAAAGCGCACAAGCGGCGCATTATACATGTAGTTCTCGTTCAAGAATGTTTCCAAATCCATCCGCTGACGGCCCGTGCCGACAAAAAAGACGGAAAATTCTTCGAGATACCGTTCGGAAAGAATGTGCATGCACTCGCACAGCTTCATTTCCACCAGTTCCTTATCGGGCAAGTCGGCGGCTTCAAGACAATAATTAAGCGAGAGAAACAGCGCCTCAAGCCACGGTTCGGACTTCAGTTTTTCAAAACACCGGAGCTTTCCCGAAGTGCTGCGCACGGCAACGGCATTCCGCCGTTGATAGTCAGACAGAAATTTGTCTGTAAAGTTCAAACCCACCAGCCGGAAAAGCTTGCCGCCTTCGGGCGACATACGGATTTTCGAAAATCCACCGGGAGTGACAAACGCATAGTCGCCGGCTCTCAACACAATCGTTTGCCGACCGGCTCTCAACACCGCTTTTCCCGACACAACACGCATCAGTTTAAAATGGCGTTCATACAGTTCACGCTGTGTCACACTATCGTATATCGAAGCAAAAAAGGGAGCTTCCGAACTTAATATTATACCTTTCTCTTTTCTCATGTCATCCAAACAGCAAACACGAAGGCCGAAAAAATGGATCTGGCTGAACCACATACAGAACCGCTATTTAGCTTAACTAACGATATTTCCAAACCTTCACCGACTACAAAAATACACTTTTTGACGCTTACAGACAACAAAAATTGACTTCTACAGACAAATCATCCCAAAAGAGAAGAATGTAATTTTGCATAGAATTTTTTCAATAGGTTTAGGTTTGAATGAAAATAAAGGAATTAGTTAGAAGGTACATATTGTTCATTATCGGACTTTTTGTCAACTCTTTAGGCATTTGTTGCATCATCAAGGCAAATTTAGGCTCATCGCCCATATCCAGCCTTCCTTATACAATAAGCCTTAACTGTCCTATTTCATTGGGAACGCTCACGTTCATCCTCAACCTTTTCCTCATTGCCGGACAAATGCTGATTTTGAAAAAGGATTTCAAGCAGCGCGAATGGCTACAGCTGCCGATTTCGGTGCTTTTCGGCGTGTTCATCGATTTCTCGATGATACTGCTGTCCTGGGTAAATCCCGACAGCTACACCCTTCAGCTCGTCGTATTGGTTGTCGGTTGCGCCATTCTCGGACTGGGTGTCAGCATGGAGGTTATCGCCAACGTGGTCATGCTCTCGGGCGAGGCTTTTGTGCAGGCTATCAGCCTGAAAAAGAAAAAAGAGTTCGGCATGGTGAAAATATTCTTCGACTCGTCATTGATGGTAGCGGCCGTCATCGTGTCGCTGCTGCTCTACGGCGAAGTCATGGGAGTGCGCGAAGGCACCATCGTTGCGGCTGTCATCGTGGGAATGTTTGCCCGCTATTTCAACCGCCGTCTGGCATTCGTCAACCGCTATCTGACCGCTGATACACCTGCCGGAAGCGAAACGGAAGCCGTCCCGGCCGACAACGGACATTTCGTCATCACCATTGCACGCGAATACGGCAGTGGCGGACGGGAAATCGGAAAGTAGTTGGCACAGCATTTCGGCATTCCGTTCTACGACCGCGAACTCATCGACATGGCGGCAAAAAGCGAAGGCCTGAGCCCCGATTTTGTTGAGTCGCGCGAACAGAACATTCCGAGCAGCCTGCTCTACGAAATGATTATGCAGGACTATTCCGTTCCGTTGGAAAACAGCCTTTCGAAGGACGATGCACTGTTCGTGACACAAAGCCGCATCATCCGCAAGCTGGCATCCGAACAGTCGTGCATCATTATCGGACGTTGTGCCGACTACGTGCTGCGCGATTTCAAGAACTGCTTCAAGGTGTTTATCCACGCCGACTACGACAGCAAGCTGAAGCGCGCCACCGTGGAATACCACGAGCCGGAAGACAAGGCAGTCGAAAAGCTGAAGCACACCGACCACGGTCGCGCCAACCATTACCGGACATACACCGGTGCCATTTGGAACGACGCTTCGCACTACGACCTCTGCCTCGACAGCAGTCTTTTCGGAGTGGACGGATGCTGCAAAATCATTGGAGAAATTATCGAACAGAACTATTTGAAACAAAAGAACAACTAAATAACAAAAAATTCTAAACAAAGGCACTATAAAATATTTTGTGTAAATGGAAATACGGGATTCAGAAATGAGTCTCGTATTTTTAATTTTATACATTTGCAAAATGAAGAAGAACATGAAAGAAAAGAATCAAGTAGTGCCTGATGAGGTTTTAAGCAAGGAGTTTATTAGTCAGTTCAAGACAGAAGCCGATGTAAGCAGGTTCCTGAAGCAGTTGCATGCGCAAGTCTTAGAGAAGATGCTTGAAGGTGAAATGGATGCCCATTTGGGTTATGAAAAGAATTCCGTGGCCGGTAATAACAGTGGCAATTCACGCAATGGTAGCTATCCGAAGAAAATCCAGACCGAACATGGAGAAGCCGTCATCTCTATCCCCCGTGATCGCAATGGTCAGTTTGAGCCGATAGCAGTGCCCAAGCATGAAAGCCGTGGACTTTCGATAGAAAAGCTTGTTATCTCCCTATATGCCAAAGGAATGAGCGTTTCTGACATAGAAGAAGAGATGCGTGAGATTTATGAAATTGAACTCTCCACGTCTGCCATTTCCATCATTACAAACAAGGTAAATCAAGCGGCCCAAGAATGGCAGAACCGTCCTCTGGACCCGGTTTATCTGATAGTCTGGATGGACGGTATCGTCTTCAAGGTACGGGATAACGGGAAGATCATAAACAAGACCGTCTATCTTTGTGTCGGTCTGAAGCAGAACGGCCTGAAAGAGGTTCTTGGCATGTGGGTCGGAAAATCGGAGAGTTCTTCTTTCTGGATGGGTGTCCTGACTGATTTAAAGGCGCGTGGAGTACAGGATATACTGATTACCTGTACCGACAATCTGAATGGATTTACGGATA
>UQUV01000042.1 GCA_900544305.1 uncultured Porphyromonadaceae bacterium | reverse complement strand
TATCTATTTCAGCAAGTTGGGAGGGAATGCACGTCTTTAGCGGACAGTAATAATTTAAAAAATACTGAGTCCCGTCTGCTCTCATTAATCTTGAAGCAAACGGGACTCAACACTTCTCTATCCGTCACTCTAAATCTTACAGATTTTTCAGGATAGAAATATTTTTCAACGGGTCTTCCGCCTTAAACACATAATTGCCGGCCACAACAATGTCAGCACCGGCTTCCTTGAGCAGACGACTGGTTTCTTCATTCACACCACCGTCAACCTCAATCAAAGCCTTTGAACCGCTGGTCTGAATCATTTCCTTCAGTTGACGAACTTTCTTTACAGCATTGCCAATAAACTTTTGTCCGCCAAAACCCGGATTAACCGACATAATCAGAACCATATCCACATCGCAAATGATATCTTCCAATACGGAAACTGGAGTTGCCGGATTAATCGTTACACCAGCCTTCATTCCGGCTTCTTTAATCTGCTGAATAACGCGCGACAGATGCAAACATGCTTCATAGTGCACATTCATATACTCTGCGCCGATTTCCTTAACTTCCTTGATAAATTTCTGCGGCTCAACAATCATCAAATGCACATCCAAAGGCTTCGTACAAACCTTTTTCAGATTTTGAATAACCGGAAAACCGAATGAAATATTCGGAACGAACACGCCGTCCATAATATCCAAGTGAAGAAGATCAGCCTCACTGCGGTTAATCATTTCAATATCCTTCGTCAGATTCAAAAAATCTGCCGACAGTAGCGATGGAGAAACTAACATTTTACCTATATTTTTGAAAGTAATTATTTCTTTTTCTTGAATGCGTTGTAAAGAATAAACAGAACAACGACCACACCTATTCCATAACCGAAATATGTCAGATATTGGTTATAGTGTTCAATCTGTACATAAAGCTGATCTTTCGGAATAAACGTACTCAACCAATAGCCAAGGCTTGCCAATACGATATTCCAAACGCCGGCCCCCAAAGATGTATAAAGCACAAACTTAGCCAAATTCATGCGAGCCAATCCGGCAGGAATGGAGATAAGCTGACGGACAGCCGGAATAAGACGACCGATAAACGTTGAAATAGCACCATGTTTGTCAAAGTACTGCTCTGCTTTTACCACTTTTGCCTCATCAATCAAACACATATGGCCAAAACGACTGTTTGCAAACTTGTAAACCAACGGACGACCAATCCAAACAGCAAGGTAATAGTTCACCAAAGCTCCAATCAAAGCACCCAGCGTAGCAAATACCACAACAAGATAAATGTTCAGATTTGAGCCTTCCGTACAAGCAAAATAGGCAGCCGGAGGAACAACTACCTCAGAAGGAAACGGAATAAATGAACTCTCAATAGCCATCAACACTGTAATCCAAAAATAATTCAGATGGGCTTCCACCCACAAAAACAACTCTGTAATTTCCATTCTTTAAATTAATGTTTCGATTAAATTTATGTAATTTTCTGCCTTTTACGGCAATACGTGTGCAAAGATAATGCAAGGTGAGCGCAGAGACAAATGAAAAACGCAAATTTTTCTAATTTGGCTATGCCGAACCGCAGCTTATCTTATTCAAAGACAATGCATGGTAAGCGCAGAGACAAATGAAAAACGCAAGTTTTTCTAATTTGACTATGCTATATCACAACAGTCCTATTTTGGAAAACAGAGCTGCATACTTCTCAGCCTTCTGCTCAACCGGCATTGGATACGCCCTTGAAGAAGAAACCATACGACAATGCATATAAACTGTTCCATCCAAAAGAAACTCAACGGTCTCCCCTGTCGCAGGTGTTTTTGTATGAGTCAAATCAGCGATTATGGAAGCAGACTTTTCACCCGCAGTCACAATTGTACGACATTGCGGCATCCTCGCCAACATCGCTTCCAATCCGATTGGCTCAACTATTTCCAGAAATTTATCAGAAGCGTTACCTTTTTGACGTATCACCCTCACAGCTGCATCATACATGGCAATCCCCTTTTCATTAAGAAAATCAATGATGGATGGCAAATCATAACCATCGGGACGGATAAACCGATTTTTGTCACCAAAGAAAATCAATCCCATTATCCTCCACATGTCATTAGTCTTGTTCGGGTAATAGAAATTCATTGACCAACGTTGAGACGGAGGGGGAAAAGAACCCAACATCAACACCTTTGCTCCGGCAGGAACAAACGGCTCGAAAGGATGAGATTCAACTAACTGCGATTCCATTATTCGTATCTTTTATGCTTCAACACTTCACGATAAAACATCATCAGAACAATCGTCAACACCAGACTCAAAATTGCCAACCAAGGAATAGTGTTCATTTCCGCTCCTACTGCTGACAAATCTGTATCTACGATTCCATTTTTCTCCAAATAGGTGCTAACCACTACCGCCGAGTTGTTCAGCGCATGTCCTATTACAGGCACCCACAGCGAACCACTCCACAAAAAAGCATAGCCGAAAAATGCCCCTAATAGCACACGAGGAACGAAGCCGTAGAACTGGAAGTGCAGCAGACTGAAAATAACAGCTGCAGTCCACACTGCAAAATGCTGCCGTGCTGTTCCTTTGTGCAACACGTTCTGCAATGCACCACGGAAAAACATTTCTTCACCCAAACCGGTCAACACTCCTATATATAAAATTGACAGCAACATGGCAGGTATGGATGACACATCAACCACCTGATTGGTTACCGCCAAAGCGGCTTCCTCGCTTGCCTTCAACCATTGCTCCAATGCCGCCATTGATTCCGGAAACTTAACAGATTCATTCAAATGAACAATCATGTTCATTGCCGGTGTCATCACGCAATACAGTACAATAACACCAACAACGGCAAAGGCCGACGGCTTTTTGTTCAACTGCAGGAATCGCACCGGCTTGCCGACAACCAACGCCATCAAAAATGCCGGAAGCATAAAAGCCAAAACATTCTGAAGTGCCAACGTCAGTTTGAGATTAGTAACCGTCTCCATACCCGGAAACATCATCGGCATCAATTCCGAAAGGAACGCCGTCAAAAACAATCCGGCTATGAAAAACAGTCCCAAAAACAGCATGGCTTTCCCCATCGGGAACTGCCGAATATCGGCAAAACGCATATTCTGTCCCTGCATCATTCTATCATCTTTAAAAATTCATCTTCACCTATGATTGGAATACCCAGCGATTTAGCCTTCTCCAATTTTGCAGGACCCATATTTGCTCCGGCAAATACGTAATCCGTCTTTTTTGAAATGGAAGAAGTGTTCTTTCCGCCGTTCTGCTCAATCATTTTTTTGTATTCATCACGGGAATGGTGCTCGAACACACCGCTGATGACAAACAATTTGCCTGCCAATTTATCAGTCATAGCCGCTTTTACATCCGCTGAAATCGCCATCTGCAATCCAGCTGCGCGCAATCGCTCGATTATTTCACGGTTACGAGGCTCTGCAAAATACTGCACGACATTTTCCGCAATAATAACGCCAATCTCGTCAATCGACGTGAGTTCGTCAACAGTTGCCGTCATCAGCTTGTCCATACTGCCGGTTGCATAAGCCAATTTTTTGGCCACCGTTTCACCGACATTAGGAATAGACAACGAATAAACCACACGTTCAAATGGAACGTTCTTGGAATCTTCAATACCCCGAAGAATTCTCCGGGAAGTCAGTTCGCCCACACGTCCTACTATCGTCAGTTTGTCGTCAGTCAAATCATAAATGTCCGCTATATTTTTCACCAAACCGACAGCGAACAACTGTTCTGCAGTTTCTTCGCCAATCCCGTCGATGTTCATCATGCGACGCCCCACGAAGTGTTCGATTTTACCCGTAATCTGAGGCCGGCAACCATAGCGGTTCGGGCAGTACCATGCCGCTTCACCTTCGTTACGCACCAATGTTGCACCACACACCTGACAGGTCTTCACAAATTCCACAGGCTTGCAGCCCTCAACCCGTTGCGACTCATCGACCCCGACTATTTTCGGAATAATTTCTCCGCCTTTTTCAACATAGACCATATCACCGTCGTAAATGCCCAACTGGCGGATAATATCCTCATTATGCAGAGAAGCACGTTTGACTATTGTACCCGACAACAAGACAGGTTCCAAATTGGCAACAGGTGTCACAACTCCCATACGGCCGGTTTCAAACGATACAAACTTCAACTTGGTCAAAGCTCTTTCTGCCTGAAATTTATAGGCAATAGCCCAACGGGGAGATTTTGCCGTATTGCCTAAAAAACGTTGCTGCTGAAGATTGTTTACCTTAAACACAAGGCCGTCAGTGGCAACCTCCAATTTTTTACGTTCATTGTCCCAATAATCAATAAAGGCTTTCACTTCTTCAATGGAAGACATCACCTTTGTCGCATCCGACACCTTGAATCCCCATCGGCGCAAAGCCTCCAGACATTCGGAATGAGTAGAAAAAGGCAAATTTTCTCCAACCAGATAATAGAAATAGGCATCCAATCCCCGGCGTGACACTTCCGCCGGATTCAATGTTTTCAATGTGCCGGCTGCCGCATTCCGCGGATTTGCCAACAGAGGTTCTTCATTGTATGCACGCTCCTGATTCAACGCCTCAAACGATTTCCAAGGCATCACAATTTCTCCGCGCACCTCAAACGATTCTGGAAAATCATTGCCCTGCAACTGCATTGGCACGCTCGGAATGGTTTTCACATTAACGGTAACATCGTCACCACGAACACCGTCACCACGGGTAACGGCACGTACCATGCGCCCATGTTCATACACGATGGAAATGGATGTTCCGTCGAACTTCATTTCACCGACGATTTCTACCGTATTTCCCTCTACAGCCGATTTCGTACGGCGAAGAAAATCCTCCACTTCCTCTATCGAGTATGTATTTCCCAACGACAGCATCGGACGTGCATGCTCCACCTGCACAAAGCCGGGAGTCAAGTCACTACCCACACGTTGTGTCGGCGACAGCGGATCGAACAATTCCTTATGTTCCGCCTCCAATTTCTGCAGACGGTGCATCATTTCATCATACTCTCGGTCAGAAATAACCGGAGCGTTCAATACATAATAATTATAGTTGTGCCGATGCAATTCCTCACGCAGCCGGCGAATTTCAGCTTCAAATAAATCCATAAGGGTAAAAATATTTCACGAATATACAATCTTTTTGCCATATATGCACAACGACTCTGCGATTTCATCTCATCCGGGAATAAAAATTCCGTGAATTTCAAACCTATAGAGCAAATAACATTTTTAAACAATAGATTCACCCGAAAACCATAAATATTTTATAAAACAATCCTCATATCTCGCACTTTTACACTATCTTTGCACATCAATATAGAAACGATAAAATCAATAAGCTCATTAATTCATTATATTCAAGCAAAATGGCTGATATCAAAAAAATTAAAACTGCGCTCATCTCGGTTTTCCACAAAGACGGTTTGGACGAGATGCTTTCTCTATTAAACGAACATGGTGTTAAATTCCTTTCTACGGGAGGAACTAAAACATTTATCGAAAGTCTTGGATACAATTGCGAATCAGTAGAAAACTTGACCGGCTATCCTTCCATCCTTGGCGGACGCGTTAAAACGCTTCACCCGAAAGTGTTCGGCGGTATCTTGAACCGTCGCGAAAACGAAGGCGACCAGGCTCAAATCTCACAATATGAAATTCCGGAAATCGACCTCGTTGTCGTTGACCTCTATCCTTTTGAAGATACAGTTGCATCAGGCGCTCCGGAAGCCGACATCATTGAAAAAATCGACATAGGCGGTATCTCACTTATCCGTGCTGCTGCGAAGAACTTCAACGATGTTGTAATCGTTGCGTCAAAACATCAATATGCACCTCTTTGCGAAGTTATCAAAAAGAACAACGATGCTGTCACTTCTCTTGAAGACCGCCGCTTCTTCGCTAAAGAAGCATTCGGCGTATCAAGCGCATACGACAGCGCTATCTTCAATTACTTCGACAAGGACAACGAATCGGCTGTACGCATTTCTTTCAATGGTGCAACTCATTTGCGCTACGGTGAGAACCCTCACCAGAAAGGCAAATTCTTCGGTAAGTTCGAAGACATGTTTACACAGCTTCACGGCAAGGAAATTTCTTACAACAACCTGCTTGACATCGATGCTGCCGTAAACTTGATTTCAGAATTTACAGAACCGACATTCGCTATTCTGAAACACAACAATGCATGCGGTATCGCTACTCGCGGCACGATCCTCGAAGCTTGGAAAGATGCCCTTGCAGGCGACCCGGTTTCTGCATTCGGCGGTGTATTGATTACAAACGGCGAAATCGACGCCGCTACTGCCGAAGAGGTTAACAAGATTTTCTTCGAAGTTGTCATCGCTCCTTCATACACAAAAGAAGCTTTGGACATTCTGGAACAGAAGAAAAACCGCATTATCCTCGTTCAAAAACAGAATACACTTCCTACAGTACAATTCCGTTCTATCCTTAACGGCGTGCTGAAACAGGACAAAGACTTATACAAGGAATCAATTGCTGACCTGAAACAAGTGACAGAAAAAGCTGTTACTCCGGAACAGGCAGAAGACTTGCTCTTTGCAAACAAAGTGGTAAAACACAGCAAGAGCAACGCTATCGTATTGGCAAAAGGCAAACAGCTCTATGCAAGCGGTATCGGACAGACATCACGCGTTGACGCATTGCGCCAAGCTATCGAAAAGGCTAAATCTTTCAACTTCGACTTGGAAGGTGCTGTAATGGCTTCTGACGCGTTCTTCCCATTTGCTGACTGTGTGGAAATCGCCCACAAGGCAGGCATTACAGCAGTTATCCAACCTGGTGGTTCTATTCGCGACAACGACAGTGTTGAATACTGCAACAAAAACGGCATTGCCATGGTCATGACTGGCATTCGTCACTTTAAACACTAATTTTCAAACTATCAGAAACAAACTATGGGATTTTTCTCATTCACCCAAGAAATAGCAATGGATTTGGGTACAGCCAACACCATCATCATCCACAATGACAAAATTGTGGTTGATGAGCCGTCGGTTGTCGCTCTCGATTCCCGCGGAAAACTTGTTGCCGTTGGTGAACAGGCAAAGCAGATGCAGGGAAAAGAGCACTCAAACATCCAAACCATACGTCCTCTCCGCGACGGTGTAATTGCCGATTTCAATGCGGCAGAATTGATGATTCGCGGTTTGATTAAAATGGTAAGTTCAAAGAGCCGTTGGTTCTCTCCGTCTTACCGTATGGTTGTCTGCATCCCTTCCGGCAGTACGGAAGTAGAAATCCGTGCCGTGCGCGACTCCAGCGAACATGCTGAAGGTCGTGACGTATATATGATTTACGAACCGATGGCAGCAGCTCTCGGTATCGGTCTTGACGTTGAAGCTCCGGAAGGCAACATGATTGTCGACATAGGTGGTGGTACAACGGAAATTGCAGTCATCTCCTTAGGCGGTATCGTTACGAACAAGAGTATCCGCATTGCCGGTGACGTATTGACGGACGATATTCAAGAACACATGCGCCGCGCACATAATGTAAAGGTGGGCGAACGTATGGCAGAACTTATTAAAATTAATGTAGGTTCCGCTCTGACAGAACTCGAAAATCCGCCCGAAGACTACATTATCCACGGCCCGAATCAAATGACAGCCCTTCCAATGGAAGTTCCTGTTTCATATCAGGAAATTTCACACTGCATTGAAAAGTCTATCTCAAAAATCGAGGCAGCTATCCTCAGTGCTTTGGAAAACACTCCTCCTGAACTTTATGCCGACATTGTTCACAACGGTATCTATTTGTCAGGCGGTGGTGCATTGCTGCGTGGTTTGGACAAACGTCTTTCTGAGAAAATCGGTATCAAGTTCACAATTGCTGAAGACCCGTTGCACGCTGTTGCTAAGGGAACGGGCATCGCGTTGAAGAACATCAACCGCTTCTCTTTCTTGATTCGATAGTATATCGTATTTTATAATCCGGAAATGAAGGTAAAGTTTCTTTACCTTCTATTTCCGTTTTTATAGGCTTCGTGTTTTTACACTACGGACTCACACGGAATAACACCCTTTTAAGTTGTGAAAAACTTAATCAATTTTATTATACGCCACATCTCGTGGTTCCTGTTTTTATTCTATGTCATCATCAGCTGCCTATTGCTGTTTCAGAATAACCCCTATCAGCAATATGTATATCTGACATCGGCAAACAAAGTCAGCTCCTCTATTTATAAAGGAGTCAGCAACGTGACATCCTATTTCAACCTGCAGTCCATCAACAATGACCTGCAGCAACGCAATGCCCTGCTGGAAATGGAAGTCATTACTCTGAAAAGCCAGATTCAGGACTACAAGCTGCTTTTGTCGAACGACACCATCAATCTGCCGGACTCCGTTGCAAAAAGTTTCGAATACCATTTTGCCCATGTAATCAACAACAGCGTGTCAAAACCGATGAACTACATTACACTGGACAAAGGACGTCTTGACGGAATTGAACCGGAAATGGGAGTTGTCGACCAAAACGGTGTTGTTGGTATTGTCAGTGTGGTCAGCGACCATGCCGCCCGTGTGATTTCACTGCTCAACCCTAATATCCGTCTGTCGTGCAAAGTAAAAGGTTCCGACTATTTCGGCAGTCTGATATGGGACGGTGAAAGCCCTTATTACGCCACACTTGAAGAAATGCCCCGCCACGTACAGTTCAGCAAAGGTGACACGATTGTAACCAGCGGCTACTCGTCGGTATTCCCCGAAGGACTGATTGTCGGAACAATTGAGGGAAACAGCAAGGCCAAGGACGACAACTTCTTTACACTCAAAATCAAGCTGTCGACCGATTTTACACGCCTGAGTGTAGTACGCGCCATCAAAAGCAATATCGCCAACGAACTAAAAGAACTCGAATCAAAAGACAATGACTAAACAAATCATACAGTTTTCGATTTTATTTGTCATTCTGACATTTGTTCAAGTACTGGTGTGCAACAACATCAGCATATTCAACATTGCCACACCATTCATTTTCATCTATTTTCTGATTCGGCTTCCAATCACCATTTCAACCAACTGGATGCTGACTCTTTCTTTTCTGTCCGGACTGATTGTCGATATTTTTTCCGACACGCAAGGCATGAATGCACTTGCCTGTACTCTTCTTGCCGTTGCAAGAAATCCTATTATCCGCCTTTATGTTCCGCGACACGACGAAATAACGGACACAGTGCCATCCATAAAAAGCCTTGGCATTGCCGTATACATGAAATACCTTATTTCTATGATTCTATGCTATTGCAGCATTATCATATTAATCGAGGCATTTACGTTCCATAATCTCTTGTTTTCAGTTCTGCGAATCGTTTGCAGCACTCTGCTCACTTTTGTCCTTATACTCGGAATTGACAGTATCGTAAACACGAAACATGAAAAAAGACTATAATCTCGAAAAACGCAAATATGTCATTGCCGGTCTGCTTATTGTCATTGTCCTGATTTACCTGTTTCGCTTGCTTGAACTCCAGGTTTTTGAAGACAAATACAAGGCAAACGCTGACTCCAATGCTTTTTTGAGAAAAACCATATATCCCTCCCGCGGACTCATATACGACCGTAACGGTGAGCAGATTGTCTACAACCAGCCTGCTTATGACGTAATGGTTATTCCCCGTGAAGTAAAAGATTTCGACTCCATCGACTTTTGTCATACACTGCAACTGTCAATGGAAGAATTGCGCGGCTATTTTGCCGACATGCGCAATCCCCGGAAAAATCCCGGCTATTCATCCTACACACAACAGACACTCATCACCCATATTTCTGCACAGGATTATGGTCGTCTGCAGGAAAAGCTTTACAGATTCCCCGGATTTTTTGTTCAAAAAAGAATTTTGCGCCAATATAATTACATAGCGGCAGCCAACGTTATGGGAAATATCCGTGAAGTAAATGCCAACGACATCGAAAAAGACGAATACTACCGTCCGGGCGACTACACCGGCGACTTGGGTATAGAGAAAAGCTATGAAAAAGTACTACGCGGTGTCAAAGGACAGGAAATATTGATTCGTGATGCACACGGCCGTATTAAAGGCCGATACGAAAACGGAGCGCGCGACATTGCCCCTATTTCCGGACGTAACTTGAAACTTGGCATCGACATCAAACTTCAGGAATATGGAGAACGGCTGATGCAAGGTAAAATCGGAGCAATCGTAGCCATCGAACCGGCAACCGGCGAAATTCTTGCACTGGTGTCCAGCCCAACCTACGACCCTACAATCCTCATCGGTCGTGAACGCGGGAAAAACTATCGTGCACTCGTCAACGACAAATATAAGCCGCTGTTCGACCGAGCTATCATGGCCGCCTACCCTCCGGGGTCAACATTCAAACCGACTCAAGGTCTCATTTTCCGACAGGAAGGCATTGTGACAGAAAGCACGGCTTACCCGTGTCCGGGAGGTTACAACAATGGCGGACTCCATGTGGGATGCCACGGACATGAATCACCCATCACATTGAAACCGGCTATCCGCACATCGTGCAACGCCTATTTCTGTTGGGGACTAAAAAACATGATAGACCGCCGTTCCAAATACGGAAGCTGCAGCAACGCTTTTGAGATTTGGAAAAACTATATGGTAGAAATGGGATACGGTTACAAACTTGGAATAGACCTTCCGAGTGAAAGCCGCGGATTTATTCCCAACAGTAAATTCTACAACAAGATTTACGGAGAAAACCGCTGGAGTGCGAACACCATTATCTCCATTGCCATCGGACAGGGTGAAATTCTTGCCACTCCTCTACAAATCGCCAACCTGGCCGCAACAATTGCCAACCGCGGCTATTATATAACCCCTCACGTTGTAAAGGAAATAGCCGATACCGTCATTGCAGAAGAATACAAAGTGCAACACCATCCGAGCATCAACAAGGCATACTATGAAGAAATAGCGGAAGGCATGAGAATGGCTGTTGTCGGCGGTACTTGCCGTGTAGCCCAATTCGGAGATGTGGAGGTTTGCGGTAAAACCGGTACGGCACAAAACCCCCACGGACGCGACCACTCCGCATTCATGGGTTTCGCCCCTATGAACAACCCGAAGATTGCCATCTGCGTCTATGTTGAGAATGCCGGCTTCGGTGCAACCTACGGTGTGCCAATCGGCAGTCTGATGATGGAAATGTACTTAAACGGAGAAATTTCTCCACAAAGAAAATATTTGGAAGAAAGAATGCTTAACTCCAACACCATCATATACAGTGGTGTGAAAAAGCATTGACAAACATTTTAAACTATGCTCGTAAAAGATACAGACAATCGTAAATGGGAAGTGCTGGAAAGGGAATACCTGTTCCGCCGTCCTTGGCTTACGGCACGAAAAGATGTCGTCAAACTGCCCAATGGAAACATCATTCCGGAATTTTATGTACTGGAATATCCGGATTGGGTAAACGTCATAGCCATAACTACCGATGAGAAGTTTGTCATGATTCGCCAATACCGTCACGGATTGGGAGAAACACGCTACGAATTGTGTGCCGGTGTTGTTGACCCCGGAGAAGATCCGCTGACTGCAGCAAAGAGGGAACTCTATGAAGAAACCGGATACGGAAAAGGCGAATGGGAAGAGATTTCCGTCATTTCAGGAAATCCGAGCACAACCAACAACCTTACCCACTGCTTTGTCGCAAAAGGAGTGGAAAAAATATCCACACAGCACTTGGAATCATCGGAAGACATCACAGTCCACATTCTCACTGCAGAAGAAGTGAAGACACTGCTGCTCAACGATGAAATCAAGCAATCATTAATGGCGGCCCCATTGTGGAAATATTTTGCGACAAACAAACTGCTGTAATTTTTGAGTTTCGAAAAAATAAGGGTATATTTGTATAATATAGGATACGGCCCGGAGCTGTCATATAATTGCAACCGACGTATACCCCCGCTATCCTCGTTATTTTAGCCCAATTCAAATTTGACAAATATGATAACAGACACTTTAATTCAACTATATAAACAAGTAGTAGGAACTGAGCCGGCTCAAATCGTCGAACTCCCGTCATCAGGTTCCAACCGCCGTTATTTTCGATTGAGTGGAGAGCAATCGCTAATCGGTGTAGTCGGCACATGCTTTGAAGAAAACCGTGCCTTCCTCTATATGGCATACCACTTCGCCAACAAGGGGCTGCCTGTTCCGAAAGTATTTGCAGCATCCGACGACAAGATGGCTTATGTGCAGGAAGATCTTGGCGACACACTGCTGTTTAACGCTATCGAAAAAGGTCGGTTGACAAGCGTATTCAGTGAAGAAGAAAAACAACTGCTTGTCAAAACAATCCGCCTGCTGCCGGAAATCCAGTTTGCCGGAGCCGACGGAATGGATTTCAGCTACTGCTACCCTACGGCCGACTTTAATTCACGCGCCATTCTTTGGGACTTGAATTATTTCAAATATTGTTTCCTCAAGGCCATTGGTCTGGAGTTTCTTGAAGACAAATTGGAAGACGATTTCCAAAAAATGACAGAAGTGCTGATGAGAAGTTCTTCGGCTACTTTCATGTACCGCGACTTCCAGTCACGTAACGTGATGATTAAGGACGGCGAACCGTGGTTCATTGATTTCCAAGGCGGACGCAAAGGACCGGTCTACTACGATGTGGCCTCTTTCCTATGGCAGGCAAAAGCAAAATTACCGCACAGTCTCCGCTGCGAACTGATAAAGGAATATATCGACGCATTACGCAAGTTCCAGCCTGTTGACGAAAACTATTTCAATGCACAACTCCGCCACTTCGTTCTGTTCCGCACGCTTCAGGTACTGGGAGCATATGGCTTCCGTGGCTACTTCGAGAAAAAGCCGCATTTCATCCAAAGCGTGCCGTTCGCTATCGAAAATCTCCGTGCGCTGCTGCAAGAGCCGTTCACCGAATATCCGTATCTGAACCAGTTGCTGAATGAATTGGTCAACATGAAACAGTTTACGGACGAGTTGGAGAAAAAACGCCTGACAGTGAAAGTGATGAGCTTTGCCTACAAAAAAGGCATACCCAACGACACAACCGGCAACGGCGGCGGTTTCGTTTTCGACTGTCGAGCTGTCAATAATCCCGGAAAATACGACCGCTACAAACCGTTCACCGGACTGGACGAACCTGTCATAAAATTCCTTGAAGAAGACGGAGAAATTATAGAATTTCTTGACCATGCCTATTCGCTTGTCGATGCTTCCGTCAAACGCTACATCGAACGTGGTTTCACACACCTGATGGTTTCGTTCGGATGTACTGGCGGACAACACCGCTCCGTATATTCAGCACAACACATGGCAGAACATATCCACAAGAAATTCAATGTCAAAGTGGAATTGGTTCACCGCGAACAGAATATAGAGCAAACGTTTAAAGCCCAATAACTTCGACAATGAAAGCAATGATATTTGCCGCCGGTCTGGGTACACGGCTACGCCCGTTGACCTACAATATGCCGAAAGCATTGGTGCCGGTCGGTGGAAAGCCTATGCTAGAGCGAGTGATTCTGAAACTGATTAAATATGGATTCGACGACATCACCATCAATATCCACCACTTTGGCGGACAGATTATAGATTTCCTCAAGGCCAACAATAATTTCGGTGTCACTATCCATATCAGCGACGAACGGGACGAACTGCTTGACACCGGCGGAGGTATTCTCAAGGCTCGGAATTTTCTGGACGGAAACGAACCGTTTCTCGTTCACAATGCCGACATCCTCACCGACTTGAATTTGAAGGAGTTTTATAACTATCATTTGGGAAACAATGCCGATGCTAGCCTTCTGACAGCAAGCCGCAACACAGCCCGCTACCTTTTGTTGGATGACACCAACCGACTGCATGGCTGGATTAATAAAAATACCGGCGAACTCAAACCGCAGGGTTTTGTCTACGAAACAGACAAATACAAGGAGATGGCATTTGGAGGAATCCACATATTGTCACCGTCCATTTTCCCGGCATTGGATAACTTTACGGACGAACACAAGTTCTCCATTATCCCATTTTATTTGTCGGTCTGCGAAAAACTCAGCATTTACGGATACGCACCCGAAGGTTACAAATGGTTTGACATCGGAAAAATTGAAACATTGCATCAGGCTGAAAACTGGATAAACAATAAATAAGAAAATCGGCGTGGAACAGGAAATTCCACGCCGATTGCATTCATATCTGTTTATTAGCGTTTATCAACATTGCCTTCATAATAATTTACGAAAGCCTGGTTAACCACCCTCACGCCACCCGGCGTAGGATAATTGCCGGAGAAATACCAGTCACCGGGACATTCAGGTATGGCTTTCCGCAAACCGTCCAACGACAGATATACAATTTCCACTTGAGCGTGAATCTTGTCGGTTACCAGCATATCCACCATCTTTGCAGAAATTTCCTCATCGGTAAACGGTGCATAAATCTGCTGAACAGCGTTCACCATCTGCTCTTTCGGCAACTGCAGCTGACGGAGACACTCCTGATATACTTCGTCAATTACATTCTGCATTCCCCGCTCCTTCAACAATTCGATAGCAGCTTTAAATGCAATGAATTCACTCATTCTCGACATATCGATACCGTAACAGTCTGGATAACGGACCTGAGGCGACGAGGAAACTATCACAATTTTTTTAGGATTCAAACGGTCGAGCATCTGTATGATGGACTGCTTCAACGTAGTTCCGCGAACAATACTGTCATCTATAACGACCAAATTATCCGTAGGACGGACCACTCCATACGTCACATCGTAGACGTGTGCCGCCAAATCATTTCGGGCCGACCCTTCGGCGATAAACGTACGCAACTTGATATCCTTGATGGCTATTTTCTCTTGGCGCAACCGTCTGGAAACAATTGCCTGCAACTTTCCGTCATAATCTGATTCCGACGGATTCAACTGCTTGATTTCTTCAGCCATCTTTTTGGAAAGACAAGCTTCGAAACCTTCCATCATGCCGTAAAAAGCAACTTCAGCCGTATTGGGAATAAATGAAAAGACAGTGTTGTCCAAATCATTGCCTATAGCTTTCATCACCCGAGGAACAACATTCTGTCCCAATGCTTTCCGTTCTACATAAATATCCTTGTCGCTACCACGGGAAAAATAGATGCGCTCAAAAGAGCAACGTTGATTTCCGGTTTCACCCAAAATATCTTCAATGTGCATCTTACCGCTTTTGCTGACAATGAGTGCAGAACCGGGTGTAAGTTCCTTTACCTTTTCAACACTGACATTCATGACTGTCTGAATTACCGGCCGCTCGGAAGCCAGGACGATAATTTCATCGTCATAGTAATAGAACGCCGGACGGATACCCTTGCTGTCACGCAAAGCAAACATATCGCCCGAACCGGTCATTCCACAAATAACAAATCCGCCGTCCCACAGACCGGCTTCGCGACGAAGTATATTCCCGGGCTGAATATTGTCTTCTATTTTAGCCGCCAATTCACAGCCATCCGAACATGTGTCCTTAAACTTGTCGTAAAGCTGCTGGTGTTCACCATCCAAAGCATGACCAAGCTGCTCCAGTATCATGAACGTATCCGAATAGATTCGCGGATGCTGTCCCTGTGAAACCACATAATTATAAATTTCATCGACATTCGTCATATTGAAATTTCCACAGAGCATCAAGTTTCGCGAACGCCAGTTGTTCCGCCGCAAGAAAGGATGCACATACGACATGCCCGAACGCCCGGTCGTGCTGTAACGTAGATGTCCCATATACATTTCTCCCAAGTACGGCACATTTTCCAGTTCCTCACCGGCCTGCACAGCCGCATCGATTTCGTGATTGACCCGTTCGAAAATCTCTTGAATGGCACCTGCACCCAATGCCCTGTCGCGGTTGATATACTCATTTCCGGGACGGACATTCAGCTTCACACAACCAATTCCGGCAGCTTCCTGTCCTCTGTTGTGCTGCTTTTCCATCATCAGGTAGAGTTTGTTCAAGCCATAGGAATAGGCTCCATACTTTTCCCGATAATAGCTCAACGGTTTCAACAACCGGATCATAGCAACACCACATTCATGTTTCAATTGTTCCATAATATCCTTCAGACAAAAAAACGGAAAAGTTTACAACCGTATCCGGTTCATAACCTTTCCGTTTTATATTAGATTCTATAACTCATTTTCATTTATCGAATAAACAACAATTCGCGATATTTAGGAAGTGGCCACATTTCATTGTCAACCATCAGTTCCAGTTTGTCAATGTGGTAGCGAATCACTTCCATACATGGCCGAACCGTGTCGTGATATTGAATGGCTTTCTCCCGTTCGCATTCGATACGGTTTGCCACCTTTCGGGCGTTGACCATTTTTTCAGTCTCTTCCTTGATGACATACATGTGTTCCGAAATCTTCCGGATTGTATCCATTTCCTGCTGAGCTATCATATTGCCTTCTTCTTTGAAAATGCTCTGAATCTTCATCACATTGTCAAGCAACAATGACTGATAGCGTGTTGCAACCGGAATAATATGATTGATAGCAAGGTCACCCAAAACACGCGCTTCAATCTGAACTTTCTTCGTATACATCTCCCACTTCACTTCATTGCGGGCCTTAAGTTCGATTTCAGAGAAGACACCTGTATTCTTGAACATCTGAACGCTTTCCGGCAACAAGTAAGAATCAAAAATCTTCGGTACAGAAGATTCGCAATCCAAACCTCTGCGGGCCGCCTCTTCACGCCATTCGTCGCTGTAGCCGTTGCCATCAAAATGAATGGCACGTGTAGCAACAAATATCTTTTTAACTTCGTCCAGAATAGCTTTTTCTTTCGGAGTTCCGGCAGCTATACGGGCATCAACAACTTCCTTGAACTTCTTCAACTGGTCAGCCACAGCTGCATTCAGGGCAATCATTGCAGAAGCGCAGTTTGCAGAAGAACCGATAGCACGGAATTCAAAGCGGTTTCCAGTGAACGCAAAAGGAGAAGTTCTGTTTCGGTCAGTATTGTCAACTAACAATTCCGGAATCTGAGCCACATTCTTCAACTTCAATCCTTCCTTGCTGGCAAAATTGATGTTGTCATCTACATCCGCATCAATCAAATTATTGATAACTTCCGACAACTGCTGGCCAAGGAACATGGAAATAATTGCAGGAGGCGCTTCATTCGCACCCAGACGGTGTTCGTTGGTTGCAGAAACGATGGAAGCTTTCAGCAATCCGTTGTGACGATGAACTGCTGCCATCACATTGGCAAGGAAAGTAATGAACTGCAAATTTTCCTTCGGAGTCTTGCCCGGGCTGAACAACTGTTCTCCCGTATCCGTACCCAAGCTCCAGTTATTGTGTTTTCCGGAACCATTAATGCCGGAGAATGGTTTTTCGTGCAAAAGCACCTGGAAATTATGACGTTTTGCAACCTCGCTGATCAACGACATCAACAGCAAGTTGTGGTCATTCGCCAAATTGGTTTCCTCATAAATCGGGGCCAATTCAAACTGGTTGGGCGCAACCTCATTATGACGGGTTTTTGCCGGAATACCCAGTTTGTGACATTCTATTTCCAAATCAAGCATGAACGCTTCAACACGCGATGGAATAGAACCGAAATAATGGTCTTCCAACTGCTGGTTCTTTGCACTTTCGTGCCCCATCAGCGTTCTGCCAGTCATTACCAAATCAGGACGGGCTGAAAAGAGAGCCTTGTCAACCAGAAAATATTCCTGCTCCCATCCCAAATATGAAATTACATGTTTCACATTTTCATCAAAGTAGCGTGCTACTGCCGCACCTGCTTCGTCAACAGCATTCAACGCGCGAAGCAACGGTGTCTTGTAGTCCAACGATTCTCCCGTATAAGAGATAAAGATAGTTGGAATACAGAGAGTATGTCCGACAATAAACGCAGGAGATGAAATATCCCAGGCTGAATAACCGCGAGCTTCAAAAGTATTGCGGATACCGCCATTCGGGAAACTTGATGCATCCGGTTCCTGCTGGACAAGTAGTTTTCCTGAAAATGCTTCCAACACTCCGCCCTTTCCATCATGTTCGATGAAACCATCATGTTTCTCTGCTGTTCCGTCAGTCAACGGATGAAACCAGTGAGAATAATGGCGGGCACCGTTATCCATCGCCCATTTCTTCATTCCGGCAGCAACACTGTCCGCCAACTCACGGCTCAACGGTTCCTTGTTGTCAATTGCATATACCAAAGCCTCATACGTCTTACGTTCAAGGTACTGATACATTTTCTGACGGTTGAACACATATTTGCCATAGTAATCCGACGGACGTTCGCTCGGAATATCAACAGGCACAGCCTGACGGCTATAAGCCTCCTCTACTACTTTAAATCTTAATGTTGACATATATCTGATTCAAAAATGATGCTGCAAAGTTACTATAATAATTTCATATCTCCGCTTTACGTTCAGAGGAAAATATCCGAACAAAAAGCCGATATGCAGTGATTCAAAATGTAAAAAAGCTACCAAAGGAAGCCCAATCCGTGTCAAAACCTAAAACAAAAACATGCCCAAAGCAGACAACGATTCACATTTTGACATACATTAACCAACTTTGACAGCACAAAGATACAGAATATTTGATTTATCAAACTATTTTATATAACATTTTTTATTCCACAGGCATAATGCAATCATCAAAAAGCCTTTGCATATCTACATTGCATCGGCTTTTATATCATTATAAATTACTATCTTTACAACCGTAATTTAAACCTTATAACTATGAAATATTTTTTCTATTCACTTATCTCTCTTGTTGTACTTCTTTTGACAGGAGTATTTTGGTCATGCGCTTCATCCAACAAAAAGGAAGCGAAAGTAAAAACTAATGATGAAACTATTCTACATGCGTGGTGCTGGTCGTTCAATACGATCAAAGAAAACATGAAGGACATTGCCGAAGCAGGCTATACTTATGTACAGACATCCCCGGCAAACACCTGCTTTATCGGCGACAACGGCGGAAAACACATTTTCAGCACTGATGACTCCGGCAAATGGTATTTCCACTACCAACCGATTGACTGGAAGATCGGAAACTATCAGCTCGGCACACGTGAAGAATTCAAAGCCATGTGCGACGAAGCGAAAAAATACGGCGTAAAAGTTCTTGTTGACGTACTGCCCAATCACACAGCATTCGACACAACAGCCGTAACAGAAGATTTCATCAAAGCCGTAGGTGGCCGCGACAACCTGTATCATGCCAACGGTCTGAATGTTGTGCAAGACTACAACGACCGCTATCAATGTACAACCGGTGCCATGGGCGGACTTCCTGATGTAAACACAGAAAACCCGGAATTCCAATGCTACTTCATGCAATATATCAACGATCTGATTGCCTGTGGTGCAAGCGGTTTTCGCTATGACACTGCCAAACATATCGGTTTGCCTTCTGACCCGCTTGATGAAAAGACAAAAGCGAACGGACAGCAAAACGATTTCTGGGATGTTGCCATGGGTCGCAAACCAATCAAGGATATCACTCTCGCCAACAAGGACAGCCTGTTCATCTACGGCGAAGTATTGCAGGACAAAAATGTAAAGGAACTGGAATATGCTGAATATTTCGGCATGTGTGCAAGCAATTACGGCCACGCCATCCGTACAATCATCGGCAACCGTAAAGCTACAGACAAAGAAGTTTCCGACTGGCAGCACCCGGTTTCTGCCGAGAAACTGACCACATGGGTGGAATCACACGACACATATTGTAATGCCAACGAATCAGCCGGACTGACAGACACACAAATCCGTCTGGGTTGGGTTATCATTACAGCCCGTCAAAACGGCACGCCTCTCTTCTATTCCCGTCCTGCAGGAAGCACCCGCGAAAATTTCTGGGGTAACAACATCATTGGAGAAAAAGGTAATGACGAATTCAAAAATCCGGAAGTAGTGGCAGTCAACAAATTCCGTAAAGCAATGAGTGGAAAGGCTGAAAAGATTGTCATCTCCGCCGACAGTACCGTTGTTGCCATCAACCGCGGAACAAGCGGTATGGCAATTGTCAACCTTTCAGAACAGCCGGCTGAAATCTCACTCGCTACAACGCTGGAAGACGGTGAATACACCGACAAGGTTCACAACAATGCATTTACAGTGAAGAACGGAACTATTACTGCAAAACTTGAACCGGAAACTTCTTATGTAATTTATTAATTCAATTCTTTATTAAATACGGAACTGCATCACCCCGGTGGTGCAGTTCTTTTTGATTGAACTGTTTCGCAACCTCAAAATTCCATTATATGAAAAAATTTGTTTCTCTTTTAATTGCCTGTATGGTTTCTTCCATTCTGCTTTCTGCGCAAGATACTATCAGCATCAACAATCCACAATTAAAAATATTTCTTCCTAAAAAAGGGACAAGCACCGGACGTGCCGTGCTTATCCTTCCCGGCGGAGGATATGTAGGACTTGCCGTCAATCATGAAGGCTACGACTGGGCCGAGTATTTCAATGCTAAAGGAATAGCAACCGCCGTGCTATCCTATACCATGCCCAACGGCGATCGCTCGCTCCCTTTCAATGATGTGGAGAAAGCCATGAAACTCATTCGCCAGCATGCAGACGAATGGAACATCGACAAAAACGACATTGGCATCATGGGGTCTTCAGCCGGCGGACATTTGGCAGCCACCTATGCCACCCATTGCAAACCGGAACTGGCTCCGGCTTTCCAAATTCTGTTTTATCCGGTCATCACAATGGATAAGCGCTACACTCATATCGGCTCACACGACAACCTGCTTGGCAAAAATGCGACAAAAGAACTTGAGGACAAATACTCCAACGAAAAACAGGTAACTGAAAAAACCTCACGAGCCATTATCCTATTTGCCGACAAGGATGATGTAGTACCGACTGAAAACGGCGTCAACTATTACCTGGCACTAACCCGACACGGGGTTCCGGCCACACTTCATATTTATCCTTCAGGCGGACACGGATTCGGATACAACAAATCATTCCCCTATCACAAGGAAATGCTACAAAACCTATCTTCATGGCTACACAGCTTCTAAAAGACAAACGGGTCTTTGCATTAAGCAAGGGCCCGTTTGTTTTTCTATTAGACTGTTTTGAAAAAACTATTCTGCCTTCATCAACTTTTGCAAAGAATCGACCTGTGCCGAAGTCAGTTCGTTAGAAAAAGCCCGAAAAACCAAAGAAGAAAATTCTCGGTCTGTTTTCCTATTTGATTCAACTGCATCGAAAACAGCTTTATTCAACTCTACGGAAATATTCCGATATCTGCCAACCAGTTCATCTTCCTTCGTCTTTGTCAAAGCGCTGTCGTCTGCCAACTTTCGATATTGCTCCTGCAACTCTTTCTTTAAATTGATTCCCTGACGCTGCTGCATCAGCAACTTGGTATACCGGACATTGTTGTCCGTACCTGTTACGGCATATCCGTTCTGCCCGATTTCCATTTTCAAATCTGCAGGTGACAACAGAAAAGGAAGGACAACAGAATCATTATCTAACCGCAGAAAACTTTCCGATTCATCCATGCAGATACCCGACAGACGGAATTGTCCGTTCTCCACCTTTGCACTGTCGACAAAACGAAGCTTCCCATATTCCGGCAGATATTCATACAACACCACGGATTTTGCCTTCCGACCGTTCACAAGCCTGCCTTCAAGATTAAACTTGTCCGACGGCTGTTGCGAACAAGCCGCCAAAAGTCCGCCAGCAAAGACAGCCCATAGCCAATATCTATTTTTCTTCATGCTTATTCTTCAAATAGGTAAATTTGTATTGATAAATATTTCTGCCCCAAACCAGTTTTCTACCGGAACGGATGGAATCATTGTTCATTCCAATTTCCTTTTTCGTCACAATATAAGTGTCGTTGACTGTGCTGATATCAATAGCTTCCGCATTATTGATTCTATAAGTATGACCGTCGCCCGTGCAGGGTATCAATTGTACCACCTCATTCGGATTCAGCTTGTAGAATGTCACAGGATGGTCCAGTTCATGTTTCAGCTGAGCCCATCTGTAATTTTCACGAATAGGATACAACACCACTATAATCGGGAAATAAAGACACAACAGAATCTCAAAATATCCGTTCCACGATTTTGGCACAGCAGATATTATGTGGGGCACAATCAGTGCAAACATCGGCATCAACGGATAATAGTATCTCGGCATTTTGAGAATGGAAGCATACAGAATAAACAGCATACTCAAAACGACAATCACCGGTATCCAGGCAAAATTCGGAGACTTGAAAAGTTGCTTGACGTTTTTCGTGAAAATGACAACCAGCAGCAGTCCTGCCATAACAAAAAGCCCGTAACGAGTAAAAAACATGGCACCGATATCACGAATAAATACATATCGGAAAATGTTGCGCACACTGCTGAACGCACGTTCACGATGCACCGATTCATGCAACAGAAAATTAAAGAATCCCGGATACATTATCCATGCAACCACCAATGCTCCAACAGCAGAAAGCAGCAGGAACAAAACGCCCTTCCGTTCGCCATAATGCCATACGGTATACATAATACCCATACCAAACAGCAGAACATATACGGCATTGAAATATCCCAAAGAAATTACATAAGCTATTACCAACGCAAAACCGATGCCAAATTTTTGCCAGTTTATAGTCTGTTTTTCCCGTAATTTCAACACAAGGGACACACCCAACAGCGTCAATGCAATGATACCCGTCTCGGCCATCTGGTATTCACGGATTAGCAATGTATTGCGTATCGACATGAAATTTCCAAAAGCGACAGCCAAGCCGACAAACACCAACAGACTCCGTCTTCCGAAAATGCGACGCAACAATTTATACATCAAGAAAAACGACAAAGAGAAAAAAATCAGATTAAGAATACCGCCCCGCCAGGAAAATTCCTGCACATCAAACTCATCAAATCCAATCAAAGCCAACCTTAATACCATATAATAAAGACTGGCATGAGGAGCATCACCATTGTTTACCCACAAGTGGCCTATATCCTCAACAGCGCCCGAGAAACCTCCCTTGTCGTCGAGCGTAATCATCGTTTTCAATTCCTTTCCGGAATAGCTGCCATCAGGAATATTATTATGGTAATATTCATTGCACGTGCTGAGCATTAAGGAAAAAACTTCATCGCTATGCAATTGATTCTTTATACGGATATCGTTGACCCGCACGAGAAGCAGCACTGCAAACATCAGCACTACAAAAAACAAATCGCAACGCAACTGATTGGCATTATAGAACGCCACAGCTTTTTCCCACCAACGGTCATAAAAAGTTGTTTTCTTCTCTTTCATCTTCATTGTTTTTCAAAGACTATTACTGGTGCGATAAAATCGCATTGGTTTTAAATGTCACCAAATAACGAGAGT
>UQUV01000041.1 GCA_900544305.1 uncultured Porphyromonadaceae bacterium | reverse complement strand
TGCCTTCGGTGGTTCGAATCCATCTTCGCCCACACACTTGCCTATGTAGCTCAGGGGTAGAGCACTTCCTTGGTAAGGAAGAGGTCACGGGTTCAAATCCCGTCATCGGCTCAATCAGGAAAAATATATATTTGAATTAGTTAAACATATAAATAATCATAAAGTTATGGCTAAAGAGAAATTTGAAAGAACCAAACCGCATGTTAACATCGGTACAATTGGTCACGTTGACCACGGTAAAACAACTTTGACTGCTGCTATCACAACAGTATTGGCAAAGCAAGGTCTTTCTGAATTGCGTTCATTCGATTCTATCGACAACGCTCCGGAAGAAAAAGAACGTGGTATCACAATCAACACTTCACACGTAGAATACGAAACAGCTAACCGTCACTACGCACACGTAGACTGCCCGGGTCACGCTGACTACGTTAAGAACATGGTAACTGGTGCTGCTCAGATGGACGGTGCTATCATCGTAGTTGCTGCAACTGACGGTCCGATGCCTCAAACTCGTGAACACATCCTTCTTGCTCGTCAAGTAAACGTTCCGCGTCTTGTTGTATTCTTGAACAAGTGTGATATGGTTGACGACGAAGAAATGTTCGAACTCGTTGAAATGGAAATGCGTGATCTTCTTTCAACATACGAATATGACGGCGACAACACTCCTATCATTCGTGGTTCTGCACTTGGTGCATTGAACGGCGAACCGAAATGGGAAGCAAAAATCATGGAATTGATGGATGCGGTTGACACATGGATTCCACTTCCTCCGCGTGACATCGACAAACCGTTCTTGATGCCGGTTGAAGACGTGTTCTCTATCACAGGTCGTGGTACTGTAGCAACAGGTCGTATCGAAGCTGGTGTTATCAAGGTAGGTGACGAAGTTCAAATCCTTGGTTTGGGTGCTGACAAGAAGTCTGTTGTAACTGGCGTTGAAATGTTCCGCAAACTGTTGGATCAAGGTGAAGCTGGTGACAACGTAGGTTTGTTGCTCCGTGGTATCGACAAGAACGAAATCAAACGTGGTATGGTAATCTGCCACCCGGGTCAGGTTAAACCTCACAGCGAATTCAAGGCTCAGGTTTATATCTTGAAGAAAGAAGAAGGTGGTCGTCACACTCCGTTCCACAACCACTATCGTCCTCAATTCTACATCCGTACATTGGACGTAACTGGCGAAATCACTTTGCCGGAAGGTGTAGAAATGGTTATGCCTGGTGACCACGTAACTATCCAAGTTAAGTTGATCACTCCGGTAGCTTGCGATAAGGGTCTTCGTTTCGCTATCCGCGAAGGTGGCCGTACAGTAGGTTCTGGTCAGATCACTGAAATTCTTGACTAATTTATATAGTTAATGATAATCCAAGCCGGCTGGCAACAGCCGGCTTATTATACAGGACTAGCTCAGTTGGTAGAGCACCGGTCTCCAAAACCGGGTGTCGGGAGTTCGAGCCTCTCGTCCTGTGCCAAGTATTAATGAAATGAAACTATTTAAAAAACTATTTACGGATATAGAAGAATCTTATAACGAATTGGTTTATAAGGTTTCTTGGCCAACAAAAAGCCAGTTGGTTAACAGCTCAGTTATAGTAATGGTTGCTTCCATCATTCTGTCGCTGGTAATTTTTGCTGTTGACAAGTTGATAGATTTGGCAATGCACGCTATTTACAGCATTTAAAAGTAGATGTCGATGGCTGAAAGTAAAAAAGCATGGTATGTGCTTCGCGCCATATCAGGAAAAGAAGCTAAGGTGAAAGAGTTGCTCGATGCGCAAATCAAGAACACCTCTCTTGGAGAATACGTTTTCCAAGTGTTGATTCCTACTGAAAAGATCTATTCAACAACAAAAGCAGGAAAGAAGGTCGTGAAAGAACGCACCCTTTATTCCGGTTATGTTTTTGTAGAAGCTGACTTGCAGGGTGAGGTTATTCATATTCTTCGGAATACGACAAACGTAATCGACTTCTTGGGCGGCAAGGGTTCGGACACAAAACCGGAACCGTTGCGTCCTGCTGAGGTTAAGCGTATGTTGGGTACTGCCGACGAGCTTCAAGAAGCAAACGAGGCAGGAGTGAACGACTATATGGTAGGAGAGACTGTGAAAGTCAACTACGGGCCATTTAGCGGGTTTACGGGAATCATCGAAGAAGTGAACAACGAAAAGAAAAAGCTGAAAGTCATGGTGAAGATTTTCGGCCGTAAAACACCTATTGAGTTGGAGAATTCGCAAGTAGAGCGGGAATGATTTTTGTGGTTGCGCACAAGGATTTTAAACCGTGATAATTAACTTATCAAAAAAATCAATTAGAAATGGCTAAAGAAATTGCTGGACAGATCAAATTGCAGATTAAAGGTGGTGCAGCAAACCCATCACCTCCTGTAGGACCTGCTTTGGGTTCTAAGGGTATTAATATCATGGAGTTTTGCAAGCAATTCAATGCCCGCACTCAGGACAAGGCAGGAAAGGTACTTCCGGTAGTAATCACTTACTACACTGACAAGAGCTTTGACTTTATCGTTAAGACTCCTCCTGTAGCAGTACAGTTGTTGGAAGTGTCTAAGAAGAAGAGCGGTTCAGCTCAACCGAACCGTTCAAAGATTGCTGAAATCACTTGGGAACAGGTAAAAGCAATTGCTGAGGACAAAATGCCGGATTTGAACTGTTTTACTTTAGACTCGGCTATGAAAATGGTCGCTGGAACAGCGAGAAGTATGGGTATCACTGTTAAGGGTTCATTCCCTGAAAACAATTAAAAACTTCAATTGACATGGGTAAACTGACAAAAAATCAAAAGTTAGCTTTAGCGAAGATTGAAGCTGGGAAGATTTACACTCTTAAGGAAGCTGCCGAGAAATTAAAGGAAATCACCTTTACAAAGTTCGACTCTTCATTTGATATTGACGTACGTCTTGGTGTTGATCCTCGTAAAGCGAACCAAATGGTGCGTGGTGTGGTTTCACTCCCTCACGGAACCGGAAAGCAAGTACGAGTTTTGGTGCTTTGTTCGGCAGATGCAGAAGCAGCTGCTAAGGAAGCCGGCGCCGATTATGTAGGTCTTGACGAGTACATCGAAAAGATCAAAGGCGGTTGGACTGACGTTGACGTTATCATCACTCAGCCTGCAATCATGGGTAAGATTGGTGCCCTCGGTCGTGTGTTAGGTCCTCGTGGCTTGATGCCGAACCCAAAGAGCGGTACTGTAACTCCTGACGTTGCTAAAGCAGTTAAAGAAGTAAAACAAGGTAAGATTGACTTCAAAGTAGATAAGAACGGTATTGTACACGCTTCTATCGGTAAGGTTTCATTCACACCTGATCAAATGGCAGATAATGCTCGTGAATTTATCAACACGTTGATTAAGTTGAAACCGGCTACCGCTAAGGGTACATATCTGAAGAGTATTTATCTTTCAAGTACTATGAGTCCAGGTCTTAAGATCGACACTAAATCAATTGTTGAATAACGAATTAATTTAGAGAAACATGAGAAAGGAAGATAAAGCACTTATTATAGATCAGATAGCATCTACTCTCAACGAGTATGCATGTTTTTATCTCACTGACACAACTGGCATGAATGCCGAGCAGACTAGCGCATTGCGCCGTGCCTGCTTCAAAGCTGACATCAAGCTTGTAGTTGTGAAGAATACGCTTCTCAAGAAAGCGTTGGAGAAATCAGACGTTGATTACTCAGAATTGTACCCGGTATTGACCGGAACTACTGCAATGATGTTCTCTAATGTGGGTAACGCTCCGGCTAAAACGCTGAAGGAATTCCGCAAAGGAGATGTTAAGTTGCCAGAATTGAAAGCTGCATACGTTGAGGAAACAGCTTACGTAGGCGCTGATCAATTGGATACACTTGCAAGCATCAAGAGCAAGAACGAACTCATCGCAGATGTTGTTGCATTGCTTCAATCTCCGGCGAAGAACGTTATCTCTGCATTGCAATCTTCAGGCAACAAGTTGCATGGTATTCTTGAAACTCTTTCCAACAAATAATTTAATTACAAAAACAACAAAAAAATCATACAAAAATGGCAGATTTAAAAGCTTTTGCAGAACAATTAGTTAACCTCTCAGTAAAGGAAGTAAACGAACTTGCTCAAATTTTGAAAGAAGAATATGGTATTGAACCTGCTGCTGCAGCTGTAGCTGTTGCTGCTGGCCCAGCTGCTGGTGCTCCTGCTGCTGAAGAAAAATCTTCTTTCGATGTAGTATTGAAGAGCGCTGGTGCAAGCAAATTGGCTATCGTTAAGCTCGTTAAAGAGTTGACTGGTCTTGGCTTGAAAGAAGCTAAGGACATGGTAGACGGTGCTCCTAGCGTATTGAAAGAAGGCATGGCTAAGGCTGACGCTGAAGGCTTGAAGAAGCAACTCGAAGAAGCTGGCGCTGAAGTTGAACTTAAATAATATTGCCTGAATTTCAGGTAATTAGGTTAAGAATCCTCTCTTACGTCGATTCTTAACCTTTTTGTGTTATTTTCAATTTCGGGTTCAATTAATATTAATTTTCATGTTAGTTTCAACAGCAAAACCACGCGTAAATTTCGCATCCGTAAAGAATCCGTTGCCATATCCTGACTTCTTGGAAGTCCAGCTTAAGTCGTTCCGCGACTTCCTTCAGTTGGACACAGCTCTCGAGAGCCGTAAGAACGAAGGTTTGTACAAGGTTTTTGCGGAAAATTTTCCAATTGCCGACACAAGAAACAATTTTGTGCTCGAGTTCTTAGATTATTATATCGATCCGCCACGCTATACTATTGACGAATGTCTTGAAAGAGGGCTTACTTACAGCGTGCCTTTAAAGGCGAAGCTGAAGCTTTATTGTACTGACCCGGACCACGAGGACTTCGACACGGTTATTCAAGACGTATATCTGGGCCCTATCCCGTATATGACTGAAAAGGGTACTTTCGTCATCAACGGTGCAGAACGTGTAGTTGTTTCCCAGCTTCACCGTTCACCGGGTGTGTTCTTCGGACAAAGCACTCACGCTAACGGAACAAAGCTGTATTCCGCACGTATCATTCCGTTCAGAGGTTCCTGGATTGAATTTGCTACAGACATCAACAACGTGATGTATGCTTACATCGACCGTAAGAAAAAATTGCCCGTAACTACATTGTTGCGTGCCATCGGTCTTGACAGCGATAAGGACATCATCGAAATTTTCGGACTGGCAGAGGAAATTAAGGTTAACAAGACGAACCTGAAAAAAATTGTCGGTAGAAAACTCGCTGCCCGTGTTTTGAGAACATGGGTTGAAGACTTTGTAGACGAGGATACTGGCGAAGTTGTGTCAATCGAGCGTAACGACGTAGTTATCGACCGTGAAACCATCATCGAGGAAGAACACATTCAGGAAATCCTTGATTCCGGCGTAGCTACAGTGCTTCTGCACAAGGAAGATGTGAATACGAGCGATTACACAATCATTTTCAATACTCTCCAAAAAGATACAAGTAACTCTGAAAAGGAGGCAATCCACTATATCTATCGTCAGTTGCGTAACGCAGAACCACCCGATGATGCGAGCGCACGCGAAGTAATCACTAACTTGTTCTTCTCGGAAAAACGTTACGACCTCGGTGAGGTAGGACGTTACCGTATCAACAAGAAATTGACGCTCGACGTGCCTGAAGAGGTGAAGGTGTTGACGAAGGAGGATATCATTGCCATCATCAGATACTTGATTGAACTTATCAACTCCAAATCGGATGTTGACGATATCGACCACTTGAGCAACCGTCGTGTACGTACGGTAGGCGAGCAGCTCTACAACCAGTTCGGCATCGGTCTGGCTCGTATGGCCCGCACTATCCGTGAACGTATGAATGTCCGCGACAACGAAGTGTTTACTCCGATTGACTTGATCAACGCGAAGACTATTTCTTCAGTTATCAACACATTCTTCGGAACTAACGCACTTTCTCAGTTCATGGACCAGACTAACCCGCTTGCCGAAATCACTCACAAGCGAAGAATGTCTGCCCTCGGTCCTGGCGGTCTTTCCCGTGACCGTGCTGGTTTCGAGGTTCGTGACGTGCACTATACTCACTACGGTCGTCTTTGTCCGATTGAAACACCGGAAGGTCCGAACATCGGTTTGATTTCTTCTCTGTGTGTTTATGCTAAAATCAACAATCTCGGATTTATCGAGACTCCATATAGAAAGGTTGAGAACGGTAAGGTTGACCTTGACAACAGCCATGTGACTTACCTCACTGCTGAAATCGAAGAAGGCCAGATTATCGCTCAGGGTAACGCTCCGTTGAACGACGACGGTACGTTTATCCGCAACAAGGTTAAATCGCGTCTTGACGCCGACTTCCCTGTAGTTGCACCTGAAGAAGTACAGTTGATGGACGTATCGCCTATGCAGATTGCATCTATCGCGGCATCTTTGATTCCGTTCTTGGAGCACGACGACGCCAACCGTGCGTTGATGGGTTCTAACATGATGCGCCAGGCAGTTCCATTGCTTCGTAGCGAGGCTCCGATTGTGGGTACCGGTATTGAAGCTCAACTTGTACACGATTCACGTACTCAGATTATGGCCGAAGGTGCCGGCGTTATCGAATTTGTCGATGCAAGCGTCATCCGCATCCGCTACGACCGTACTGAAGACGAAGAATTCGTAAGCTTTGAAGATTCAGTTAAAGAATACAGAATTCCTAAGTTCCGCAAGACGAACCAGAGCACAACTATCGACTTGCGCCCGATCTGCTCAAAAGGTCAGCGCGTAGAGAAAGGCGATATCCTGACAGAAGGTTATGCAACCGAACAGGGTGAGCTTGCTCTCGGACGTAACTTGAAAGTGGCGTTCATGCCTTGGAAGGGTTACAACTACGAGGATGCTATCGTGCTTAACGAACGTATGGTTCGTGAAGATATCCTTACTTCTGTTCACGTTGACGAGTACACGCTCGAAGTTCGTGAAACAAAACGTGGTATGGAGGAACTTACTTCCGATATCCCTAACGTCAGCGAAGACGCAACGAAGGATTTGGACGAACGTGGTATCATCCGCGTAGGAGCACACGTAGTTCCGGGCGATATCCTTATCGGTAAGATTACTCCTAAGGGCGAATCTGATCCGACTCCGGAAGAAAAACTGCTCCGTGCCATCTTCGGTGACAAGGCTGGCGACGTTAAGGACGCTTCCTTGAAGGCTTCTCCGTCATTGAAGGGTGTTATTATCGGAACAAACTTGTTCTCTCGTGCTGTCAAGAAAAAAGGCAAAGCAGCCAATGCAATGCTTCCGAAGCTTGATGAAGAATATGAGTTGAAGCAAGTAGAATTGAAATCGCGCATGATTGAAAAACTTCTTGTTCTTACTCAAGGCAAGACTTCACAGGGCGTGAAGGACTTCTTGGGAACAGAAGTTATTCCGAAGGGCGTTAAATTCTCGGTTTCTGTATTGAAGGCAATCGAGGAATACGATACAATCAACTTGAGCAAGTGGACAACCGACGCTCACAAGAACGAGATGATTCACGACACGATTGTGAACTATCTCCGCAAGTCGAAAGAAATCGACGCCGAACTCCGCCGCAAGAAATTCGACATTTCAATCGGTGACGAACTTCCTTCAGGCATCATGCAGATGGCTAAGGTTTACGTTGCCAAGAAGCGTAAGATCGGTGTGGGTGACAAGATGGCCGGTCGTCACGGTAACAAGGGTATCGTTTCGCGCGTAGTGCGTCAGGAAGATATGCCGTTCCTTGCCGACGGTACTCCGGTTGATATCGTGCTGAACCCGCTGGGTGTGCCTTCACGTATGAACCTTGGTCAGATTTTCGAAACCGTGCTTGGTTGGGCAGGTCGTGAGTTGGGCGAAAAATTCGCTACTCCGATTTTCGACGGTGCAAGCCTCGACGATTTGAACGAATGGACCGATAAGGCAGGCCTTCCGCGCTACGGTAAGACTTATCTGTACGACGGTGGTACCGGCGAACGCTTCGACCAGCCTGCAACAGTAGGTGTCATCTACATGCTGAAGCTCGGCCACATGGTTGAAGACAAGATGCACGCTCGTAGTATCGGTCCGTACTCATTGATTACGCAACAGCCTCTTGGTGGTAAAGCCCAATTCGGTGGTCAGCGTTTCGGAGAAATGGAAGTTTGGGCGCTTGAAGCATTCGGCGCATCCCACATTCTCCAGGAAATCCTGACAATCAAGAGTGATGATGTTGTCGGACGTAGCAAGGCTTATGAAGCCATCGTCAAGGGCGAGCCTATGCCGACACCGGGTATTCCTGAGTCGCTCAACGTGCTTCTGCACGAGTTGCGCGGTCTTGGACTTAGCATCAACTTAGAATAAAAAAACTATGGTGTGTCGCCATATTCCGCAAAATAGGGCGGCACATCTAACTCTTTATACAAGCAATAAAATAATATGGCATTTAAAAAAGACAATAAAATAAAGAGTAGCTTTTCGAAGATAACTATTGGATTGGCATCACCGGAAGAAATTCATTCAAGATCTTGCGGTGAGGTGCTCAAGCCCGAGACAATCAACTATCGTACGTACAAGCCAGAACGCGACGGTTTGTTCTGCGAGCGCATTTTCGGTCCTGTGAAGGACTATGAATGTCATTGCGGCAAATACAAGCGTATCCGTTACAAAGGCATTGTCTGCGACCGTTGCGGTGTTGAAGTTACCGAAAAGAAAGTGCGTCGTGAGCGTTCAGGTCATATCGCGCTTGTTGTGCCTGTTGCACACATTTGGTATTTCCGTTCATTGCCAAATAAAATCGGTTATCTTCTTGGCTTGCCATCGAAGAAACTCGATGCCGTTATCTACTATGAAAGATATATCGTAATCCAACCGGGTGCTGCCAACTCATTGGAAGGTCAGGAGGATTTGAGCCGTCTTGACTTGCTTACAGAAGACGAATACCTCGAAATTCTCGACCGTCTTCCTGTAGAAAACCAGTACTTGGAAGATTCCGATCCTAATAAATTCATCTGTAAGATGGGTGCTGAGGGCATCTACGACTTGTTGAAGGATCTTGACTTGGATTCTTTGTCGTACGAATTGCGCCACCGCGCCGATACAGATTCTTCACAACAACGCAAGACAGAAGCGTTGAAGCGTTTGCAGGTGGTTGAGTCATTCCGTGCGTCGAAAGGCCGCAACAAACCGGAATGGATGATCCTCAAGATGATTCCGGTTATTCCGCCGGAACTTCGTCCGCTTGTTCCGCTTGACGGTGGCCGTTTCGCTACGAGCGACTTGAACGACCTTTACCGTCGTGTGATTATCCGCAACAACCGTTTGAAACGTTTGATTGAAATCAAGGCTCCGGAAGTGATTCTCCGTAACGAGAAACGTATGCTTCAGGAAGCTGTCGACTCTTTGCTCGACAACTCACGCAAATCAAGCGTTGTCAAGACCGAATCCAACCGTCCGCTTAAGTCACTTTCCGACAGTTTGAAAGGTAAGCAGGGACGTTTCCGTCAGAACTTGTTGGGTAAACGTGTTGACTATTCTGCACGTTCGGTAATCGTTGTTGGTCCGGAATTGAAGATGCATGAATGCGGTCTGCCGAAAGATATGGCAGCCGAACTTTTCAAGCCGTTCGTTATCCGTAAGCTCATCGAACGCGGTATTGTCAAGACAGTCAAGAGTGCGAAGAAAATCGTTGACCGCAAGGAACCGATCGTTTGGGACATTCTTGAATACGTGATGAAAGGTCACCCGGTATTGCTTAACCGTGCCCCGACACTTCACCGTCTTGGTATCCAGGCGTTCCAGCCTCGAATGATTGAAGGTAAGGCTATTCAGTTGCACCCATTGGCTTGTACGGCGTTCAATGCCGACTTCGACGGTGACCAGATGGCCGTTCACTTGCCACTTGGTAACGAAGCTATCCTTGAGGCCCAGATGTTGATGCTCGGTGCACACAACATCCTTAACCCGGCTAACGGCGCGCCTATCACCGTGCCTTCTCAGGACATGGTGCTCGGTCTTTACTATATCACCAAACTGCGTAGCGGCGACAAGGGTGAAGGTCTTGTATTCTACGGACCGGAAGAGGCCGAAATCGCATACAACGAAGGAAAATGTACGCTCCACGCCATTATTTCAGTAATCGTTGACGATCTCGACGAAAACGGAAATCTGGTGAAGAAGATGGTGAAAGAAACATCTGTCGGACGTATTCTTTTCAACCAGTATGTGCCGAAAGAAATTGGATATGTGAACCAGTTGATTTCCAAGAAGTCATTGCGCGACATCATCGGTGTCGTAATCAAGGCTTGTGGTGTGGTTCGCTCAGCACAGTTCCTTGATGATATCAAGAACCTGGGTTACAAGATGGCATTCCGTGGCGGTCTGTCGTTCAACTTGGGTGATGTGCTGATTCCGGAAGAAAAGGAACAGTATGTAAAAGAAGGTTACGAGCAGGTTGAAGAAGTGATGAACAACTACAACATGGGTTTCATCACCAACAACGAACGCTACAACCAGATTATTGATATTTGGACACACGTCAACTCCCGTTTGTCAAATACGCTGATGAAGCAGCTTACTGCTGCCAACCAGGGCTTCAACCCAATCTTCATGATGCTTGACTCTGGTGCCCGTGGTTCTAAGGACCAGATTCGTCAGCTCTCCGGTATGCGTGGTTTGATGGCCAAGCCGCAAAAGAGTGGTGCTGAAGGCGGTCAGATTATCGAGAACCCGATTTTGGCGAACTTTAAGGAAGGTCTGTCAGTGTTGGAGTACTTTATCTCTACTCACGGTGCGCGTAAAGGTCTTGCCGATACTGCGTTGAAGACAGCCGACGCCGGTTATTTGACTCGTCGTCTTGTTGACGTTGCTCACGACGTTATCATTACAGAAGAGGACTGCGGCACATTGCGTGGCCTTGTATGTACAGAGTTGAAGAACAACGAGGACGTTGTCGCTACATTGGGCGAGCGTATTCTCGGCCGTGTTTCTGTTCACGATATCGTTGACCCGCTTACGGGTGAAGTTATCGTAGCAGCCGGCGAAGAAATCAACGACGAAGCAGCCGACAGAATTCAGAAGTCGCCGATCGAATCGGTTGAAATCCGTTCGGTATTGACTTGTGAATCCAAGAAGGGTGTATGTGCCAAGTGTTATGGCCGTAACCTTGCTACCAACCGCATGGTACAGAAAGGTGAGGCAGTCGGTGTCATCGCTGCACAGTCAATCGGTGAGCCGGGTACACAGTTGACACTTCGTACATTCCACGTCGGTGGTGTTGCTTCCAACATTGCAGCCGTATCTTCTGTAACTTCACGCTACGACGGTATCCTCGAAATCGACGAATTGCGTACAGTTAAGACTGAAGCTTGTGACGTTGTTGTAGGTCGTCTTGCTGAAATGCGTATCGTTGATCCGCATACAAATATGATTCTTACGAATACGAACATCCCTTACGGTTCTAAATTGTACTTCCAGAACGGTGCTACAGTCAAGAAGGGTGACGTAATTTGTGAATGGGACCCGTTCAACGCCGTAATCGTCAGCGAAGTTTCCGGTAAGGTGAACTTTGAAAACGTCATCGAAGGTGTGACATTCCGCAAGGAAACTGACGAAACTTCTGGTTTGCACGAAAAGATTATCACTGAGTCGAAAGACCGTACAAAGGTTCCGGAAGCTCATATCGTAAGCCCGAACGGTGATATCCTCAAGACTTATTCATTGCCGGTAGGCGCTCACCTCATGATTGAGGACGGCGACGAAATCAAGGCCGGTGATGTGTTCATCAAGACTCCGCGCGCATCCGGTAACGCCGGTGATATCACGGGTGGTCTCCCACGTGTGACCGAGTTGTTTGAAGCGCGTAACCCGTCTAACCCGGCTATCGTTTCTGAAGTCGACGGTGAGGTTATCTTCGGTAAGGTGAAACGCGGTAACCGTGAAATCACAGTACAGCCGAAGATTGGTGAAGTCAAGAAATATCTTGTTCCACTGTCAAAACAGATCCTTGTACAGGAAAACGACTATGTGCGTGCCGGTACACCGCTGTCCGACGGTGCTATCACTCCGTCTGACATCTTGAACATCAAGGGTCCGACAGCCGTTCAGGAATATATCGTGAATGAAGTTCAGGACGTTTACCGTATGCAGGGTGTGAAGATCAACGACAAACACTTTGAAGTAATCGTTCGCCAGATGATGCGTAAGGTAACTATCCTTGATCCGGGTGACACTCGCTTCCTCGAACAGCAGGTTGTTGACAAGCGCGAATTCATGGATGAAAACGACCGCATCTGGGGTAAGAAGGTGGTTGTTGACGCCGGCGATTCTCAGAACTTGAAACCGGGTCAGATGATTACTGCCCGCAAGCTCCGCGATGAAAACTCTGCTTTGAAGCGTAAGGACTTGAAGACTGTACAGGTACGCGATGCAGTTCCTGCCACTTCCGACCAGATGTTGCAAGGTATCACTCGCGCCGCTCTTCAAACTTCAAGCTTCATGTCGGCTGCTTCCTTCCAGGAAACAACCAAGGTGCTCAACGAAGCCGCTATCAACGGTAAGGTTGACTACTTGGAAGGTATGAAGGAAAACGTAATCTGCGGTCACTTGATTCCGGCCGGTACAGGTTTGCGTGAATACGCTTCCCTGATTGTCGGCAGCAAGGAAGAAATGGCACGTCTGAACAAGAGCCTTGATGCTCGTCTTGAAGAAGAAGCTGCAGCTGATGCCGCTGTCATCAAGAACGCTGAAGGAAACTAAGCTATTATTTGAACCTGAAATATTAAGTCGGTCATTGCCTTGGGGGCAGTGACCGATTTTTTTGTCTGTATCTGTTTGTTTAGTCGGTAAAGTTGGGTAAATTTGTAGAATTCAAGACATTTCCCGCAAGGAAGACGTATATAAACCTAACAACCCTTAAAACCTTTAACTTCTATGAAAACGAAACTGATTGCAATGTTCCTGACATTGGCTTCCGTATTGCCGGCGTGGGCAGCACCTGCGCTGATCGGACACCGTGGAAGCCTCTGGGGTGTGGAAAATTCGCGCGAGGCGTTTATTGCCGGTGCGGAAATGGGATACCTTTATCTGGAAACGGATGTGAAAGTGGCAGGCGACGGAACGTTTATCCTCATTCATGACGACACGACCGACCGCCTGGGTGGAAATCTTGACATTACGAAAGCGACAATCGACGAACTCAAGGCGGAAACTTACACGCAGACCCGCAGCGGGGAAACCTATACCGGAAAAATCTGTACGCTGGAGGAATATCTGCAAATCTGCAAGGACTATAACGTTTATCCTTTCATCGAATTGAAATGGGCTACCGGAATCAACACCAACGACTGCAGCAATCTGTCGCGAATGGTGGACAAGGTGATTGAATACGGGTTTGGCGAAACGGCCATAATCAATACGTCCATGAAAAAGTGTCTGGAGTATATCCGCGAGCGTTATCCGGATTTCAAACTCATGTTTCTCTGCAACTCCAACTGGGAATCGAATTTCGACTGGTGTGTGGAGCAGAACATCGGAGCCTACATTCAGACGGGCTGTTTCGACAAGAACACCGTGACACGTTTCCATGAGAAAGATTTGAAAGTTGGTGTATGGACGCTGAATACGGATGCCCTCTATAAGGTTTACGGCAACTATGGTTGTGATTTCATAGCCGTCGACTATCTGGATACGGTCGATCTTCCCGAACTCGACCCGTTCAGTGGTCTTGTACCGAATGTTGTCGACTATCCGGCCTATCGTGGAACCGTGCAGGAATCCTATACGTTTGAAGATGCTTTCGTGGCCGATGTTGCGTTTGCCAATGTCCGCAGGGCGGTGACCGGCGGTTCGCTGCTTTATGTGCTCGACGATGCCGGTGTTCGCGCCTTCGACATGAAGACCTGCGAAAAGCGCGCCGACATGAATCTGACAGGCATTGCTAATGTGGCCGATTTGTCGGTGGCAGCCGACGGTACGCTGATGGCGCTTGCCGATGGTTCACTCTATGCTTGGGCTGACCTCACTGCCGCTCCACAGTTGCAGATGACTTTGCCCGATGCCGACAATGTTTCTTTCTGCGTCAGTGGTAGCGGAGACGATTTGCGTGTCTATTATACGACGGCGACCGGAATTTCGGGCATTGCCTTGAAGAAAGGTTCGTTGCCCGTGCGGAATCTCGTGGAACTGCCCGAAAACGCCCTTCTGACGGTATCGCCTTTCAGCCGCGACCATGTGGTGGTCGACACGCGTGCGGCACTTCCTGTAGAATATGCCTTCAACTGGGAGACCGACGGCGAAGCAATGAAGCAGTTTATGGCCATGCCGGCCGGAAAACTTTGGGAAGGAATGGCCGGATTTACTCCGTTCCGCTATGGTAGCAACCTGTACCTGTTTGCTACCGGCAGCGAGTCGGGACCGTTTGGCCTTTACAATGTGACATCCGGGCTGCAATCCGTAGAAGCCGTTCCCGATGGCATTGACGGCTTCGAGAATGCTTTGACAGGCTATGCGGGAGGCTTTGCCTGGGTGGAAAAAGGCTATATCTATCTTATGGCCGTAGCTGAAGGACAAGGTCTGTTACGTTGCGTGTTCAAGGGAGACGAGCCGGAAGGTAATACCGGCGAGGTGGATTTCCGCTTTGAAAAGGTTTGGAGCTTTACCGACCGCGAGGGCAATGCGCCGGAGCATATCGACGGTACAAACGCACAGCAGGGCGGAGCTTATAAAGGATATTTCTATATCAATGACTGTAGCGACAAGTTGATTTATGTTTATGGCAAGGACGGCCTCGTTGGAACGCTTCCGGGCGGTGCCGGCTGGGGAACGGCCTGCGACGATGCCGGAAACATTATTGTGAGAAACGACAAGCAGACGGCGTTGGAACATTCTGTACTGATTTATCCGAGCGGAACGATGCCGGGCAGCGGCGTAGAACCGTTGGAAGTCAGCTTTGAGACGCTGGACATCGGCCAGACCAACTTTATTTCGGCCAGTGGTGATGTGCTGGGCGAGGGCGGCTATGTGTATATGTTCCCTAATGGCCAGACGGTGGTGAATATCATTGAATTCAAGAACGGCGAGTTTGTGCAGACGCACCGCAGCGGTGGACTCTCCATCCAGTCGTCGACAGCCGGATACGTTGTGCCTATCAAGAACAATAAGGAACACTGGCTGTATATGGTGCGCAATAACGGCATTTATGAGTATAACGGCGCAGACGAAGGCGTAGTGCTTTCAGGCTCGTCCACTCGTCCGCCTGCACGTAACAGCACTTGCGGTGCCGAGTATTTTACGCTGAGCAGCCACAATATTCTTGTCTATAATTCGGGAACAAACTACACGGGAGGCTTTACCGTAAAGGACCAGACCGACAACAAATACATCGAAACCGTCAATCCGATTGGCGACAAGGGCTATACAGCCGGTGGTAACTATTCCGTTTCCAACTGGATTTTTGCCGAAAAGATTGATGCCGGAAGCTATTATCTGTACCAGTATTGTCCGGCTAACGGTATTGCCGTCTATCGCCTGTGGGATGCCAACTATGTGCCGGAATCTTCGGTAGGAGAGGTGGCTGTTGCTGCCGGGCAGCGTGTCTATCCGAATCCTGCTGCCGACAAGGTGAATTTGGCAGTGCCTTCGTCAAAGGTGACGGTCTACACATTGGCAGGAGTGCCTGTCCTCCAATTGACGGGTGAAAGAATCAGCAGTGTGCAGGTCGGGGAACTGTCGCCGGGAATGTACCTGATGACAACCGACAGCGGCGCGGTACGCTTCTTGAAGAAGTAGGCGGTTGCCGCAACGAAATGACCTATTATTTAATCCAACAATACAAAACGAAATGACAATGAAAAAAATCTTTTGGTGTGTGTCGGCCTTCGGCTGTCTGCCGGGGCTGACATTCGCCGCTGAAAAACCGAACGTGATTGTAATTCTTGCCGACGACCTCGGTTTCGGCGATGTGAGTGCCTATGGCTCGACTACTATCAGTACGCCGAACATCGACCGTCTGGCAAACGGAGGCGTGTGCTTCACAAACGGTTATGCTACTTCCGCCACATCGACTCCCAGCCGCTATGGGCTGCTGACGGGACAGTATCCGTGGAAGAACAAGAATGCGAAAATCCTGCCGGGCGACGCTCCGCTGCTCATTCAGGAATCGCAGTTCACACTGCCGCGGATGATGCAGGAATGCGGCTACACGACGGGAGCCATCGGCAAATGGCATTTGGGTATGGGCAACGGCAACGTTGACTGGAACAAGACTGTCAAACCGGGTGCGCGAGAGATAGGCTTCGACTACTCCTGTCTGATTGCCGCTACGAACGACCGTGTGCCGACAGTCTATGTCGAAAACGGCGATGTGGTGGGCCTTGACCCGAACGACCCTATCGAAGTGAGCTATAAAAAGAATTTCGAGGGCGAACCTACGGCGCTGACTAATCCGGAAATGCTGAAAATGGAATGGTCGCACGGACATAACCAGTCCATTGTCAACGGCATTCCCCGTATCGGCTTTATGCGTGGCGGAGAAAAGGCCCGTTGGGTGGACGAGGACATGGCCGACTATTTCGTGAACAAGGTGAAGGATTTCGTGAGCGAACACAAGGGCGAGCCGTTTTTCCTCTACTACGGACTCCATCAGCCGCACGTGCCTCGTGCTCCTCACAGCCGCTTTGTGGGTACCACGACAATGGGTCCGCGTGGCGACGCTATCGTTGAGGCTGACTGGTGTGTGGGCGAACTGCTCAAGCATTTGGAAAAAGAGGGTATTCTTGAAAATACGATTATCGTATTCTCGAGCGACAATGGTCCAGTGCTCGACGACGGTTATAAGGACGGTGCCGTGGAAAAGGTAGGAAAGCACTCTCCGACGGGCGGACTTCGCGGCGGCAAGTATAGCCTTTTCGACGGCGGCGCGCATGTGCCTTTCTTCGTTTATTGGAAAGATACGGTGAAGCCGGTGGTTTCCGATGCGCTGGTTTGCCAGATTGACCTGATGGCTTCGCTGGCTTCCATGCTCGGCTGTCGTATCCCCGACGGACTGGATACGCAGAATCAGCTTGACGCGCTGCTCGGACGCAGCCTTCAGGGACGTAAAGACCTCGTTCTGGAAGCCGACGGGCGTTTGGCTTACCGTACAGCCGATTGGGCGTTGATAATGCCTTACAAGGGAAAAGAACGCAATCTGACGGGCAACGAACTCGGCAATATCGGCGAATACGGACTGTTTGACCTCAAGAACGACCGCACGCAGCAGGAAAACCTTGCCAAGCAGCGTCCGGAAGTGGTCGACGAACTGTTGGAACAGTTCCTCCCGATTGTGGAAGGCTACTATCCTCCCGCAGTGAAGAAATAAGTCGGCAGGTACAAGAATAAGGCTGCCCGGTCAAGTCTCGCGAAAGGCGGATTTGACCGGACAGCGGCGTTTTGGGGTTTATGTCAGTGGTAGATTATTCCTTAATGATGACTACCCGGCTGTTGGGCAGGTCGGGGATATAGATGTTTCCGTGGGCGACGGAAATGTCAGCGGGGCCGATGAGCGGTGTTTTCAGGTCAAGCGCAAGTTCCGTCACCTTTCGGGTTTTCAGGTTCATTTTGCTGATGCCTGCCGGCTGCCAGTTGGTGAAATAGACATATTCTCCGTCAGCCGAGAAGCTGATGCCGTCGTATTGTCCCGGAATGTTGATGTAGGCTTCCGGTTGCGGATTCTTCAGATCGGCAATGCGGTAAATCACGTTGTCGGCTTTCGTCGTGCCGTCGGCAGGATAAGAGGCAACATACATGGCCCCGTCCTTGATGACGATTCCGTTCGGTCCCGGCACGTTGGCCCATTCCTTCAGATGGCTTTTGGCTGTATTGAGGTCTACGCTGTATATGCGGTCGGTGTTCGTCACGGAAATATAGAGCGTGCCGTCGGCGGCTGCCATATCGTTGACAAACAGGTCGCCTTTCGGCATTTGGAGAGTCTGCGGTTGTGTCGGTGCGTTGAGGTCATAGACCATCACTTTGTTTACGTCGGCGATGAACAGACGTTCGCCGTCGAGATACATTCCTTTCGGAGCGTTCAGATGGCCGTCGGCGGGAATGACGGTTTGTGTCGTTTTACCGTCGAAATACAGGATATAGCCTTTGCCTTCCGTGTTGAGCGGATTGAGCTGTTCCGTGCCGAAATTGGCAATCAGTACGCCGTCGCGGAAGGGCAGTGTGCTTTCGCAATAGCGGATATTGCTGTCAACGACGGTTGTCGGCAGTTGTGCCTGCGCCAGCAGTGGCAGGGTGGCAAGGGCCAGTAAGGTTGTTCGTTTCATAGTCAAAATAGTTTTTATTGTTAATGATTGATTGTTTCAGCGGTGGTGGATGTGCAGGCGTTCGGCCACGGTGTGCAGTGCCGGACTGTGGGCGGCGGAAGTGATGAACGCAAGGGCTGTCAGCGCAAGCAGAACAGTGAGAAATACATTCCAGTCAAAATGGGAGAGCACCAGTCCCGTCAGCGTGCCTACGATTCCCGAACCGGCATAGTAGAACAGCCAGTAGAGGCTCGTTGCGCTGCTCTTTGCCTCCGAAGCGTTGACCGACACAATGCGGCTGGCTACGGTGTGTGCCGCAAAAAAGGCGAAAGTGAATACGCCCAGTCCGCCGACAATGCTCCACAGCTGGAGGTAGAAAAGCATCAGCAGTCCTGCGCCCATCAGCAGCAGAAAGCCTTGCAGCAGCTTTTCCGGTGAATGTCGGTCCGACAGGCTGCCTGCCACGAACGAGCCCGCCACGCCGGTGGTGTACATCAGAAACACCATAGCAATGAGATGATGGGGCAGATGGAAGGCCGGAGAGCTGAGGATAAAGGAAATATAGTTGTACACGCTCACAAAGGTGCCCATGATGAGCGTAGCAATCAGAAACATGCTCAGAAACGTGCGCTGCGAGAGCAGGTGGTGCATCTGCCGGCCTTTCGTGCGGAAACTGACCGGCACAGGGCGGAAATTCGTAGAGCGGGGTATCAGCCGGATAAACAGCACGCCGAGCAGCAGACTGGCAATGCCGATACCCACGGCGGCTGCCTGCCAGCCGTGCCATCCTGCAATGAGCGTTCCCGCCACGCGTCCCGACATGCCTCCGATGGTGTTGCCGCTCAGGTAGAGGCTGATGGCGGCACCGATGATCGTCTTGTCGATTTCTTCCGTCAGATAGGCTAACGCTACGGCACTCACTCCGGCAAGCGTGGCGCCTTTCAGAAAGATGAGTGCGAGCAGCAGCGGAAAACTTACGGCGAAGGCCGTCACCAATGTCAGCAGCGACGAGGCAATGAGCGCCATGCCCATCAGCCGTTCGCGGGCTATCGAGTCGGCGGTAAAGGCAAAGAACAGCAGGCCGGCGGCCATACCGATGGTCGACAGCGACACGGCAAGACTGCTTGTTGCCATTTCTACGCCGAAGAACTGGCACAGTTCAGGCAGCAGTGGTTGAAACAGGTAGAGCTGTGCAAAGACCGACAGTCCGGAAAAGAACATGCAGAGCCGTATCCGTCGGTTGCGTTTCGCTGTTGAGGTGCTATTCTTTTGTTTCATATCCATCGTCGTTTATCGTTTTCAGAGGCAAAATTACAGTATCTCCCCGAAATGCCCCTTATCCGAAAAACGCTTAATTTCGATAAAATCCATCGGCAAAAACGATAAAAGAAACCAATTCCTTTATTTTCTAATGATTGGGTTATGAATAGAAGATATAAACACTCCAAGTGTTGGATGAAGAAAATTGGTTGTGAATTTATAGGTTGTCATCCCCAATTTTGAAATTTGAAATGCCATACAATTATTTTGCCAGACTTATTGGATGTATAAATTGTTGATTTATATTGATTTGCTTGTGTGAGGATGTCCCTATGCTATATGTTGTTGTATTTGATATTGTGATAAGGGTGATAGTAAATTCTGTTAAATATGATTAAATGCAAGAACTTTGTTTTTGATATGTTCATTTTGTTTATACATTTGCGTCTGACATATGTGTCAGAATAATAGTCAAACAGTAATGAAATATGATAAAAGTAGGTATTGATATCGGGTCTACGACAGCCAAGATGGTTGCAATCGATAAGGCAGGAAATGTGTTATATTCCAAGTATAGAAGACATAATGCGCGAGCAAAAGAAGTGCTTGTGCAGATGCTCAAAGAACTCGAACCGTTGGTTGGAGATGGAGGTATAGGTTTGCGGATAACCGGTTCTGTGGGTATGGGCTTCACTGAAAAATACGGTTTCCCTTTTGTCCAGGAGGTGGTAGCAGCTACAAAAGCCATCCAAAAAAATTATCCGAATGTGGTTTCGATGATTGATATTGGCGGCGAAGATGCGAAGGTGGTTTTCTTTAAAAATTCGGAGGCCGTTGATCTTCGGATGAATGGAAACTGTGCAGGCGGAACCGGTGCTTTTATTGACCAAATGGCTGTAATTCTTGGTGTGACTGTCGATGAAATGAACAGTCTTGCTTTGAAGTCAACACGGGTATATCCAATTGCATCGCGTTGTGGAGTGTTCTGCAAAACCGACATTCAGAATCTAATCGCAAAAAATGTAAGTCGTGAGGACATAGCCGCTTCTATATTTCATGCTGTTGCAGTGCAGACTGTTGTGACGTTGGCTCGTGGGTATGACATTAATACTCCTATTTTGTTTTGCGGTGGGCCTTTGACTTTTATTCCGGCACTTCGAAAAGCTTTTGTCGAATATCTGTCGGTAAATGAAAACAAAATAATTCTGCCTGCAAATGGTACACAGCTTCCTGCGATGGGTGCGGCACTGGCGTTGGTCGAAAATGAGAAAGAATATTCATTAAAGTCTGTTTTCGACATGTTGGAAAGTACAGAAGATGCCGGTGTTCATAAAGCGGGACTTCCGCCTATCTTTAAAAGTCCGACGGATTATGAGGATTGGAAAGCCGACAAAAACAGAAATATTGTAAATGCAGTGGAACTGAAATCTGGAGTTCAGGAAGTGTACGTCGGGATTGATTCCGGTTCTACCACTACAAAAATTGTTGTTACAGACTGTGACGCCAATCTGCTATTTTCCTATTACAGCAATAATGGAGGTCGGCCTATTGAAACGGTTGAAAAAGGGCTGAAAGCATTGTTGGAGAAATGTAAGGAGAAAGGTACTCAGCTTGTCGTCAAAGGCAGTTGTTCTACCGGCTATGGTGAGGACCTGATAAAGGCTGCTTTTCAGTTGGATCATGGAATTGTTGAAACAATAGCCCATTATATGGGTGCGCATCATTTTGACAAGGATGTATCGTTCATTTTGGATATTGGTGGACAGGACATGAAAGCAATTTTTGTGAATAGTGGTGTGATAGACAGAATTGAAATTAATGAAGCCTGTTCGTCCGGCTGCGGTTCGTTTATTGAAACCTTTGCAAAAACGCTCGGATATACGGCTCCGGAATTCTCACAGGCCGCTTGTCGTTCAGTTTGTCCTGCGGATTTGGAAACACGCTGTACTGTCTTTATGAATTCAAAAGTGAAACAGGTGCTTCGCGAAGGTGCAACGGTTGAGGACATTGCCGCCGGATTGGCTTATTCAGTCGTAAAAAACTGCCTGTACAAAGTGTTGAAACTGAAGGATACATCCGTATTAGGAAAGCATCTTGTTGTTCAGGGCGGAACGATGAGGAATGATGCAATTGTGCGTGCTCTTGAACTGCAAACAGGTGCAACCGTGACACGGTGTAATATTCCGGAATTGATGGGGGCATTCGGTTGTGCACTTTATGCGCGTGAACATGCGGGTAATGCGATTCCGTTTGAGACAATGGTCAGCAAAGCCGGTTTCGTTTCCACTAGCATGAACTGTAAAGGATGTGATAACCAGTGTCCGGTCTTCAGCTATCGTTTCGAAAGCGGAAAACGCTATTATTCCGGCAACCGTTGCGAGCGATTCTTTTCCAATGGAGAAAAGGAGTTGAAACGGGGTGAGAATATGTATCAGATAAAGAATAAAATGCTTTTTGAACGTCAGTCGTTGGTTTGTAACCCGAGAATGACTGTTGGTATTCCGCGTTGTCTCAATATGTATGAGGAATATCCGTTTTGGCATACTTTGTTTGAGTATTGCAATATAAAGGTTGTTTTGTCAGAAGTGTCGAGCTATGCACGCTATGAATGCAGCGCGCGCATGGTCATGTCGGATAATATCTGTTTCCCTGCCAAACTTGTTCATAGCCACATACAGAATCTGATGGACAAGAATGTGGACCGTATATTCATGCCATTTGTGATTTTTGAACGTCAGGGAAAGGAACAGAACAGTTACAACTGTCCGATTGTCACCGGATATTCCGAAGTGATTAAGAGTGTTCAAGGTTCGGGTGTGCCTGTTGATGCTCCGGCGATTTCTTTTAAGGACCGAAAATTACTGTTCAAACAGTGTCGTGATTATCTGATGGGATTGAACATTGAAGAGCAGACAATAAAGGCTGCTTTCGACAGAGCCTGTGTCGAACAGGATGAATATATCAGTACTCTTGTTGAAAAAAATGAGGCTTTACTTGCCGAGGCTCGAAAAGAAAACCGCATGACTGTCCTGCTTGCCGGACGTCCTTATCATACGGATATGCTGATTCAGCATAAAGTGTCGGATATGCTTTCCGATATGGGGATATGTGTCATTCGATATTGTGCGTAATAAGGAAATTGAAGCCGACGATGTGCATTTTCTTCCGCAGTGGGCATTCCCTAACAGGATTCTTCGTGCTGCAAAATGGGTTTGCCAACACGATTCAAAACTTCAATTTGTTGAGCTTACGTCTTTCGGTTGCGGGCCGGATGCTTTTCTTGTGGATGAAATCCGTGATTTGCTGATTCGGAACGGGAAAGTGTTTACGCTTTTGAAATTGGACGATGTGAACAATGTAGGTTCTATGAAGTTGAGGGTGCGCTCTTTGATTGAAAGTATCCGCTTGGCGGAAGAAAGCCGGCATAAGAGTAATGGTCACATGGATTTCAAGACGGTTCCTGTATACAGTGATGAGTATCGGAATCGGAAGATTTTGGTGCCGTTCTTCACGCCGTTCATTTCTCCGCTGGTCCCGGCTGTAATGAAAGTGGCTGGCTATGATGTGGAAAATTTGCCGCTCAGTGATAACGAATCGTGTGAATGGGGTTTGAAATATGCCAATAACGAAATATGCTATCCGGCAACGCTTGTTGTCGGCGACATTATTAAGGCATTCAAAAGCGGCCGGTATGATCCCGATAAATCCGTGATTGCCATGACGCAGACAGGTGGACAGTGTCGTGCCAGCAACTATATTGCGGTGATAAAAAAAGCATTGGTTGATGCCGGTTATTCCAATACACCGGTGGTGTCGCTTACATTGGGAAGCTCGATAAAAAATAATCAGCCGGCATTCAGAATAAATTGGATAAAACTTCTTCCGGTGGCTCTCCGTGCAGTGCTTTACAGTGACTGTATTGCCAAATTCTATTATGCCTCGGTAGTGCGTGAAAAAAAGAAAGGTGAAGCGGAGCGGCTGAAAGATTTGTATCTGAAGATAGGTGAAAAACTGATACGCGACAACCGTTCGAAATATTTGTTGGACCAACTGGCCTTGGCCGCCTCCGATTTCAACGGTATTTGCTTGGAGAAAGAGTGTCCTAAAGTGGGTGTCGTTGGCGAAATTTATTTGAAATTCAATCCTTTTGCTCATCGAAATCTGCTCTCGTGGCTGAACAGTCGTGGTATAGAGATTGTGCCGCCGATGCTGACCGATTTTTTCATGCAGAGTTTTGTGAACAAGAAGGTGAAGGTGGAAACGAATATACTACATAAAGACTTGCCAGATTTTGTTTACAAAGATTTATATAAGATACTTCGTAAGCAGATAGTAAAATTTGACACGGTGGCCGGCCAGTTCCGTTTGTACACGCCTTTTGAGGATATTTTTGAACAGGCTGACAAGGCAAGCAAGGCCATATCGCTGAATGCCCAGTTTGGTGAAGGCTGGTTGCTTCCGGCTGAAATGTTGTCGCTGGCTCAAAAGGGAGTCAACAATATAATCAGCTTGCAGCCGTTTGGCTGTATTGCCAATCATATTGTGTCGAAAGGTATAGAAAAACGTATTAAAACTTTAGTACCTGATGCGAATATATTATCTTTGGACTTTGACAGCGGTGTCAGCGAAGTGAATATAATTAATCGTATGCTGTTGTTTATAGACAAACTGAAGAAATAACATTTTATCATTATGGAAAATAATAAGCTGGAAGAGAAAATAATCTCCGTGGCGAGGGAGGTGTTTGTTGAAAAAGGTTTTGACGGGACCAGCATGAGTGATATTGCCGCCCGAGTAGGAATCAATCGCCCTACGTTGCACTATTACTATCGCACGAAGGACAAGATGTTTCAGGCGGTATTCATCTCCATTATCCAGTCTTTTATTCCTAAGGTGCAGGATGTCTTGGTCAACGATGATGTCCCTTTCTCAAAAAAGATTGCAATACTCGTTGATACTTATCTGGAAGTTGCTAAAAACAATCCATATATTCCCATGTTTGTATTGCGTGAGATTAATCGTAATGCCAAGGATTTTGTGGAAGCTGTAAAACCCATGTATATTGATCAGTTTCTGAATCAGGTGGCAACCTATCTTCTGGAGGCTATGGAACGCGGAGAAATTAAGCGTGTACCGCTAAGAATCGTGTTCAATACATTTTATGGTCTTATGTCATTTCCATTTCTTAGCAAGGATTTGGGTTTTATGGAATCCGACAAGAGTCTGAATGATTTGATTGACGAGTGGAAACCTTATGTGATTGACCAGATGATGCACTTGTTGTGTAAATGAAATGTCGGGTTGGACATGTTTTTTGTTCGTTTGAAAATAGCTTAATCGGTATTGCCGATTGAGCTATTTTTCGTAGATACATATATTATGGATGGTTTTCCGATGACTTGAAATATTTTCGTAGGATTTGTCAGGTATTGTTTCGTAAAAGAAAAAACTCACGGAGTAAGCAAATTATAGCCTATTGTAAGTGTTCTTTACATGTTTTATAAAGAATAAAATATTTGTTCGGAATGTTCAAGTGTTGTGTTAAGTAGTCGTCCCTTAAAAATATGTTTATTTGCTGGTATTCATTAATTTAACCAATAA
>UQUV01000040.1 GCA_900544305.1 uncultured Porphyromonadaceae bacterium | reverse complement strand
TGTTACCCTCAACGGTTTTCAAGACCGCCGCAATCGACCACTCTGCCATCTCTCCTAAATGTGGGTGCAAAGGTAGTCGGATTGCGCGAATCTTCCAAAAGTTTTACAAAATTTAACCCTATATTATTTCGTTACGACAAACAATTCCGTCGATTCTCTATTGTCGGGCAACAGAATTTCCAGAACTTTCGTTTCGCCGTCGAAGCTCCACATCATAGATTCTGAAAAAACATTCTGCTGTTCTTTCAATTTTGAAGACTTGACTTTCTTGACTTTTTTGTCAGCAACTGTCACGCGTTTCGGCGATTTTTCCAAATAGAATCGGAAGATAAAATTTCGTTTGGCAGGAACATCATAACCACTGCCCTTTCTGTCGGCTACTTTAATTTGATAGCCATCTTCCACAGTCTCAACCGAAACAGGTGTCTGTATGAACTCATCTTTCAAATAACCCAGGTCTGTACCCTCGTCTTCGTACAACTGGAATGAAGCTGTCTGTCCTTCCACTGCCGGAAACACCTCAAATATCACGGGATATTCAGGATGCTCGCCAATATAGTTCATAACAGGCATGGTTGGGATTATAGAACCTTGCTTGACAAACATCGGAATACAGGACAATGGGGCATCAACCGTCATCCACTGCTCACCGCTATAAACCGTACGCTTGTCGTTATAGTTCACCCATGTTCCTTCCGGCAAGTATAGATTTTTTGTACGTGCATTTTTCTTCACCACCGGAGCCACCAGCAGTTCCTTACCGAACATAAACTGTGCATCGGTTGTGAACGTTTCCGTATCAAGCGGATATTCGAGGAACATCGGACGCATCAGCGGCAAACCTAAGTCATGCGCTTCACGAGCATAGGTATAAATGTAAGGAATCAACGAATATTTCAATTCAATTGCCTTTTTCGCATTCATCTCTGCCTCTTCACCGAAAAGCCAAGGTTCTACGGCGTTGTTGCCTTCGTGATGAATACGGCTCAACGGGTTGAACGCTCCCATCTGCAACCAACGTGTATAGAGTTCAGCCATAGCCGGATAGTCCTTGATGTCACCACAATAGCCGGATATGTCGGTTGTCGTAAACGGAATAAGTCCCAAACCGGCAGAAAGCAATACCGGAATCTGATTTGCCATCTGCACCCAACCTTGTGTCACATCATCGCCGTTACCGCTGTCACCCGTCCAACCGAATGTATAGCGTTGCAGTCCGGCATATGCAGAACGTGTCATCTGGAACACACGACGGTTAGGATTGCGTTTCTCAAACTGCTCCTTCACTACCTTATCCCATGTCAGACCATAGACGTTATGTATTTCGCTGTGCATACCCAAATGGTGCTTCATCACAAGGCGGTCCACATCTTCTTCGTTGCTCCATGCAGGCTCGCCCATGTCAGTCCAGAAACCACTGATTCCGTCATCAATCGGCTTCTGCTGATATGCTCCCCACCAGTCTGCAACTCCGGGTTTTGTAAAATCGACAACGCCACAATTTCCACCCCAAGGCCACGGCATATCGTAGGTCTTGCCAGTCGTAGAATCCGTCACGAAATATCCCAGACGGTCGGCTTCTTCCCATTGTTTTTTGTTCGATTGAGAAATGACAGGGTCCTGCGATACTACCACTTTAAATCCTTGAGTCTTCAAGTCGGCAAGCATCTGTTTCGGATTTTGATAATTACCTTCCCGCCATTCGAAATCCTGAAGATTCTGCGTCCAACCAATATCTTGATAGATAATGTCGCAAGGTATGCCACGCTTTCTGTAGCCTTCTGCTATTTCGCGCGTCAAATCTTCCCGCGTCAACATACCCCGGCATTGAGCAAAACCCAAAGCCCATTTCGGCGGCATGATCGGCTTGCCCGTCAATCCCACATAATGACCGATAATTTCCTTATAGTCCTTACCGAACATAAAGTAATATATCATTTCACCGCCAGGAGTTTCAAAGCTGTAATACTCGCGGCTTTCCGTTCCAAACTTAAACTCCGTCTTATACGTATTATCGAAGAAAATTCCATAACGGTAGCTGCTCATAAAGAACGGAATACTCTTATACAGAGGATCATCGGCCACACTATAGCAAGGGCGGTCGCTGTTCCACATTTTATACGACTCACCGCGACGGTCGAGCTTGCCAGTCTTTTCGCCCAAACCGAAGAAATGCTCGTCACGTCTCAACATTTTATATTCCACCTTCTTGTCTCCCTGACACAACCGACCGTCACCATAGTCGCTGAAAAGGAGTTTTTGGTATTTGTCAAAAATTTGAAATTTCAGCGGAGACTTATTTACCCGAATTCTCAACGTAGGCGTAAAAATTTCATAACAGGAGGCCTCTTCATTGACATTTACCGTACCAACATCCTCCAACTCTTCATTAATGACTGCAAACGAAGGGTTAGAACGTTGCAGCTTACCATCTGGAGAATACCAGACACGAACCACTGACTGCCCACACAGTTTCAACTGGAAAGCCGCGCCGTTATCCAAGTGAAATGTAACTTCCCGTCCCTGTTGGGAATAGGACTGACAAACCGGTGCTGCCGCCTGTGCTATGGCAGATGCAGCCAAAAACAGCAGTCCAACAATATATCTATACATATTAAAATTCATTCTACTTATATTCAACAACTATCATGTCCCAATAAAGCAACGAAGGCAAAGTCACCTCCACTACCCCATTTTTCACAGAATAAGCAAGCGGATGCTTTACACCCCCGGCAATGTCGGGCGATGCCATCCAAACAGATTCCACTTCACGGTCAACAGCGATACTGCATTTCGGCGAAGCCACATACGAAGGCTTCGGCATCGAGCCATTGGCATCACGCCATTCCGTTGAATTAGCCTGTGAAAAGTTCAACAAATGAATGACATCTTTCTTGTCCAAACGGCGGGCAATCGTACATACCGCCCCTTTCAATGGCGGCCAAGCCTGCATTTTCAGCTTACCGTCGGCCGATTTCACTGAAATTTCCGTAGAGAGCGAACCGCCGTCACGCAACAGATTTTCATAACCTGTCAAGAAATCGTAATAGTTCACCATCGCATTTTTCAGCTCGTCGTCCATCTCCAGATTATTGTTAGGGAAATATTCCTTGCAGAGCATATGGTCGCCCAATTCCAAGTGGGAGCCGCCCAATGCAAACATTACGGCATCAGTCAGAATCACGCCCGGATTGTTGAACTTATCTTTTGAATCGGCCTTATCGTAATTCATATAGGCAGCAAAGACTGTTTTCAAACGATTCTTGCTGAAACGGTCGTTCTCATCCAGAATTATCTTCAGATGACTGAACTGAGCTTCCTCGCCACGCCACACTTCATTATACAGGAATTCAACCCCTTCGCTTTCTGCAATTTCCTGAGCTCCGTAACGGCTCACGGCATTCATTATCAAATCCTTTTCCGGACGGGCAGTCTTCATGGCCTTAATGAAAGAATTGTAACCCTGAGGCAAATTCAATTCATTTCCATAAGCATCAAACACCTTTCCACGGTTGCCCAACTGGTCAATCTGATAACCGTCAAAGTCCAAATGATTGTAAACGTCTTCATTTCTTTCAATCAGATAGTTCTGCCAGCCTTTGTTTGCCGGATTCACCAGATAGATATCACTTTTCCAACTGTCGGGCAAATCATGTGAATCGCGCACATTGCCCATATAGTCCTTATAGACAAACCATTCCGGTTTAACGCCATCCTCTTCCGCATCATCGAGGGCACCGAAGCACAAATTATAGAAAATAGACTTCATCCCCAACCGATGCTGTACGTCTATATAGTTCTCTATCGTTTCACGATAAGTGTCCCGATTAGCGATGTCCTTATACACATCCAATATTTCTCCATTGCGAGTCGAACCGAGCGGCCAATGATGCTTGTTGTGCCAGTCCTGAAACTGCACACCATTGATATGGCAACGCAACAGGTAATCCATCTCCTCCTCAATAGTTTCCATCGGCTTTTGTCCGAAGTCGGCAACGAAACCATATCGAGGGAAAAACGCCCAACTGCTCGAAACGTCAACAGCGATTGCGCCATAGACAGTTTCACCGTTTTCATCGCCTGTATAAATGTCAACCATATATCCCGACTTGTCGGCTGAAGGAGCGGTCCATGTCCATTCATCGCCTGCATAATTTTCTTCAGCCACCACCTGTCCCTGATGCACATAACGAATCTTAGCCCCTGCCGGAACCGTACCGACAGCCTTAAACTTTACAGCATCGCCCGGAGAGTACATGGCTTTATCCGTAGTGAGCGACAAAGTTGGAGTATAGGTAATCTCCGTTGTTTGTCCGAATTCACCTTCCTGCCCTGTCCCCGGCTTTTTACCCGGTTCTTCACCCTCACTTCCGCAAGCCGACAGCAAAATCGCCGAAGCACATAAAAATATCGAAGCTTTTTGTCTCATATTCTTTTACAAATTGACAGGGAGAGAGTTTCTCCCTGTCAAAAAACAATCTTAATGAATTATTTAGTTTTTGGTTACAGTCAATTTTTCAGTTGCCTGATTCAATTCAATGGTATAATTACCGGCCTCTGCCACCTTCCATTTCAAGTCAATACCAGAGTAGTCAGAATTTGTCTTTTTATTGACATAGTACATATCGCCTGATGCAAAATCCGCACCGTTTTCGACAGCCATAAACCAAGCACCGTTCCAATCCGATTGCTTATCGCAAGAGAACTTGATTTCACCGGCTTTCAAATCACCGGTCCAGCGGAAAGTATAATCATCGACTTTATCCATTGGAGTAGCCTTACCTAAATCCCATCCGTTAGGAGCAGCCTCACCGACAATATACATTTCGGTGAACGGTTCAAACAGCGTCATTTCCATCTTTTCTTTTCCGGCTGTAATGTCAAGACGAATTTTATAAGCCTTACCGCATTCAGATTCTTTCAACGACCATTTATTATCAGGTTCAAAACCAGAAACAAATACGACTTCAGTATCTGTATAAGGTGCATTTTCATTCTTTGCCTTATACATATTTCCATAATCTCCGTCAGCAGTACCGAACTTGAACTCACCACCGCCGTTCCATATGAACAAATCAGCATAAAGGAAAACAAACGGATTCACCGGATCTACTTTCATCGGTGTAAATCCCCAATTGTTGAAGCTACCGACAAAATAAAGCTGATCGTAAGCCGGTCCCAAATCTTCAGTATACTCAACTTTCACTGTCATTTCCAGCAAGTTGACCGTAATTTTATATGCATGAGTTTCAGCTACCTTATATTTCAAATCGGCCACACCTTCACCGGTTTCAAGCAGTTTTCCTGTATCACCGTCATTCAATACCTCTGGAGAATTCGGGTTACGGACAAAGGCGACAGCGCCCAAATCTTTCTGAGTAAAGAACTTAAACTCCTTATCGGCCTGGAGATTCGTTTTTATACTGAAAATGCCCGGTTGCTTCACATTCACCAATGTCAGTTCCTGCATTGCCTCAGCAGCCCAACCTCCGGTTGTAGCATCACCGCAAATATAAAGTGTTGACGAAACCGGCTTATAGGTTGTCACCTTGAAAGCGACAGTCGAAGTCTGGGTATAGTCGGCATAACCAACAACATTTGCCGTCACCTTTGCTTCCAATGCAATTTCCTCACCGTCCTTCAAGCTCAATCCGGCATCACGCAAATATGAATTCAATTCCTGAACGGTAAATTTACGCGACAAAGCTTTGTCATCAAATTGCTGTTCGGCGATAAGCACATCTGAATTAGCGAAATCTGTTCCGGCTTTGGCTATTTCAAGCTGATAGCTCATTCTTGCACCCGTTCCATAATTTGTACCGCTGGTCCATGTCAGTTCAAGTGCAGTTGCAGAAGCATCCTTTTCGTTGAGAACCACTGTCTCATTGCTAACAGAAAGTTTCAACTCTGTATCACCCTTGTCCAATTCCATTAAATTTTCCTGACAGGACGGCAACAAGCACAAGCCGAACAATGCCAGAAATAATGATTTGTTTATTTTATTCAGTTTCATAGTTTTTCGATTTTACGTTAATTAATAGCCAGGGTTCTGTACCATAAGCTTATTTGAATCCATTTCTTTTTGAGGAATCGGCAACAGCAGACGATCCTTCGTTGCATTAGTCTTGCCTATCGAATGGAAGAACTTAAGAGCGTAGTCACCACCCTGCAAGCGAATCAAGTCAAACCAGCGATGACCTTCAAACGCCAATTCCATACGACGTTCGTGGATAATCTTTTCACGCATTTCTTCCTGGTTGCTTGTCTTGCAATCCGGCAGTCCTGCACGCTTACGCACAATATTCAGAGGCTGCTGAGCCAATGTAGTTTCACCCAATTCATTCAAAGCCTCAGCCTTCATCAGCAATACATCGGCAAAACGATAGGCGATAAAGTTTTGCGGACTTACTTCTGAACTTGCAAGACCATAAGAATCAGGCACAAGGAACTTACGGACATTGCGTCCTGTCACAAATGCATAGCTTGCCTTATATTCTTTTCCGTCGAAAGCAGGACAACCTTCATAAAGAACCGTCAAATCCTTGCGCAAATCGCCTTCTTCATAAGAATTGAAGAATTCGTCAGTCGGCTGGTTCCATCCCCAACCGCCACCGGTAACAAAACCGGAACTACGCGGTCCCATAAAAATCGAACACCAGGATGACTGTCCGTCAGTATTCCAGAAACCGCCTGTACCAGAATTCTCGCCTGAATATTGAATCTCAAAAATGGATTCCGGGCCATTCTTTTTATCGCACAAAGCCACACCACACAAATCCTCGTATTTGCATTGCGACAAATCATAACCCAAACCTTCGATTTGAGTACACAAATTTACCACCTCATCATAGAAACCATTTTCCGGTTCAAGTGCTTTGTATGTCGCATCGTAACCAGCCATAGTCAAATAAACCTTTGCCAATTGCATCAATGCTGCATCTTTTGTGGCACGACCAAGCTCAGACTCCGGAAGTTGACGTTTTTCCGGCAACATGCTAATAGCATCTTTACAGTCACGGATAATCAAATCATAAACTTCAACAGTTGAATTTCGGGCAATGTCTACAGGGTCGGAAGCCTTGTGCGGTTGTGTAATTACCGGAACACCGCCGAATGCACGTACCAGAATAAAGTAATAGTGGGCACGCAAAAAATGAGCTTCACCCAAGCTTCTCTTCTTGATTTCTTCTGAAACACTCTCTGAAGCTTCAATATTTGCCAATGTCGTATTACAGTTACCGATACCAACCCAGCCGCCACGCCACATGCCGAGTGCAAGGTCGTTGTTCGGAGTAGCGTAGAAATTAGCGACTTCCTTTGTTTCCTGACCATCGGTACCCGTTGAAGGGTCGCCACCGGCCTCACTGTTGCCGGCACAGATGTCAAGTGTCCAAATACGCTGATTGTAAAGGTTCATTGACTGAAGCGACTGGTAGCAGCCATTAGTCAAAGCCACCGCAACGGCATCAGTCACAGGAACAGAAGAGTTAGGAGAATCATGCGGACCTTTTTCCAAAAAATCACTACATGAAGTAAATACCAATAAGGCAGAGCCTAATATTATTTTTGCTAAATTTTTCATAGAACTAACTTTTTAGAAATTAAGATTTAAACCACAGCTGAATGTTCTGGAAATTGGATAACGGTTCTGGTCGATACCATTGATTGCCACTTCCGGGTCAAATCCTGAATAACTTGTAATGGTAGCTACATTGTCGCAAGAAACGAAAACGCGTGCGCTTGTAGCCGTAATCTTCTTCAGCCATTTGGTCGGGAAGGTATATCCCAATGTGATATTCTTCACACGAAGATATGATCCATCTTCTACATAACGGTCTGATATGCGTGTATTCAATGCCGGATCGTTCAGCACCGCACGAGGCATCGTGTTGCTTGTGCCCTCACCGGTCCAGCGATCGAGAACGTCAATAGTTTGGTTAGCAGCTGATGACATACTTTGCAGTACGGTATTGTTAGCATTGAAAATATCATTGCCTGCAACGCCCTGCAAATAAATAGACAAGTCAAAACCTTTATATGTCAAATTGTTTGTCATAGAGAAAATCCAATTCGGATTAGGATCGCCAATCACTGTACGGTCAGCATCCGTAATCTTTCCATCGTTGTTCAAATCGCGGAAACGGATATCGCCCGGACTTGTCTGACTGCTTTGGAAAGCATGGGCATTCACTTCGTCCCAGTTCTGGAAAATTCCGTCAGTCACATATCCATAGAAAGTGTTGATAGGATAGCCGTTAGCCAGACGTGTCACCTGTCCCAATGCATTGCCCAAATCGTTCTGCATCATCGGAACATCACTGTTCAAATCTATAATCTTATTCTGATTGTATGTTACATTGATATTCGTTTCCCAAGTGAAATCTTTCGTAGAAATGTTGTAGGTATGAAGATTGATTTCCACACCCTTGTTTGTAACCTCACCGGCATTCGTATAACATTCTGTCACAGTATCATCAAAGCCCGATGTAATTGGAATAGAAGCCTTTACCAGCATGTCTTTCGTATTCTTCCAATATCCGTCAACCGACAGGTTTACACGAGAGTCAAACATTGACAAATCAATACCGATGTTCGTCTGATGAACAGCTTCCCAATGGATATCCGGATTATAGAGTGACGAAGCAGTTAAAGCATCTACGACCTTGCCACCGATAAAGTATTTACGCATGTCAAACAAAGAAGCGAATGTGTAGTTACCGATTTCCTGATTACCGGTAACACCGTAACCGCCACGTACTTTCAAATCAGAAATGACACCGTTCAATTCCGGGAACCATTCTTCACGAGTCGGACGCCAAGCAACGGAACCGGATGGGAATGTACCCCAGCGGTTGTTTGCACCAAAACGGGAAGAACCATCACGACGCACTGTTGCAGTTACCAGATAACGGTCATCAAACGAGTAGTTCACACGTCCCATCAATGAAAGCAATGACCAATCAGTCCAGCTACTTGTCAAACTTGAAATTTCTTTTGCTTCTGACAACTGATGGAATTCGTCAAACAAGAACTCGGAAACACCACCGCTAAGATTCTTATAGTCGTTCCATTGTGCAGATGTTCCGACCATTGCGTCGACATGATGTTTACCAAAGTCCTTATTAAATGTAAAGTAATTATCCGACAAGTAAGTAAACGAACGGTTTGCACTCTGACTTGCCGACGATTCAACTTCTTCGCCTGAGGCCATCCAGTCATAGCCAGGATAGAAACCGTCAGTGAACCAGAATTTTGCATCGTAGCCGAATGTTGACTTAAATGTCAACCAATCGCAGAATTTGATTTCAGCAGACACGTTTGCCAACAAATTATATCCTTCCGTAACACTCTGGTCGGTATACATCGGTCCGACCGGGTTCCGAATTGTACCATACCATTCTGCATTGGCACGATTTTCATAATCAGGATATCCCGGATAGCTCCATCCGCCATCTTCTGTCTTTACTGGTTGAGTCGGCAAAGCACGCATCGCATCACTAATACTATAAGAACCTGACGACTTCTTGTCAGTTGAGAATGTTATATTATTCGTAAACTTCAACCATGACAACACTTGAGCATCGCTGTTTGCCTGGAAATTGAAGCGACGATAATTCACATTCTTTACAATACCCTCCTGGTCCAAAAATCCACCGGAAACATAGTAGTGGCTTTTGTCATTACCACCGGAATAGCTCAATGAATAATTTTGGCTGGAACCGGTTTGAAGAATTTCATCAAGCCAGTTCGTGCTGCTTGTCAGGCTGGAGGGATCCGACCAAAGCGGGTTTGTCGGGCGGTTGCCAGCAGAAAGCATATCATTGCTATAGGCAGCATACTGCTGTGCATTCAGCATCTGCGGAACGTTCGTAGCATTTTGAGCAGCATAATTGGCGTTCACTGTCAGTTGTCCTTTTCCTGACTGTCCACGTTTAGTTGTAACCAATACTACACCGTTTGCACCGCGAGAACCATAAATGGCTGTAGCCGATGCATCCTTCAAAACGTCAATACGGTCAACATCAGTCAAATTTAACGAGCTCAAGCCCAAATCAGTAGGCACACCGTCAATTACAATCAACGGGTCACTGTTGTTAATCGTACCAATACCACGGATTTTAATGGAAACATTGTCGCCGGGCTTACCATTGTCCACAACCTGAAGACCGGCCACTTTTCCTTGCAATGCCTGACCGACATTAGCCATAGGAGAATTGTTCATGTCTTTTGCACCTAAAGAGCCGACAGCACCCGTCAAATCCTTTTTCTTCATTGTACCATAACCAATGACTACAACTTCTTCAAGAAGTTCCGAGTTCTCTTCCAATACGACTGTCAAACTCGTGCGATTGTTTACTGCCACTTCCGCTGTTTTATACCCTACATACGAAACCGTCAACACGGCGTCAGGTGCAACATTCAACGAAAAGTTACCATCATAATCAGTTGCCGTTCCATTTTTGTCACCAGAGACCATTACCGTAGCGCCGATAATCGGTTCTCCTTTCGCATCCTTGACAACTCCTTTTAATAATAGATTCTGAGCGGACACTCCGAAAGCACATATCACCAACAACATTGTAAGCAACAGATACCTTCTCGTCCGAAAACGTGAAAAGCAGTTTTGCATAGTAATTTGATTTTAAAAATTATAATTAGGTTTGTTACTTCCTTTTTGTCAACAAATCAAAATTACAATTTCCCGGCCACACAATCCATACCGCTCAGTTGAAAAGTAGCTATTTTCCCCAATTAAAAACGCTAAGAAATTAATTATCAGCGATTAATCAAAATGCAAAAGGTAAAAAAAGTAGCTGATTTAGACTCTGTTTTTGAGGATTATCATTCTAAAATTGAGGACAAGCATTTCACATTCTTTAAAAGTAATCACCGCATTTACCCAACAAATATTTAAGATGCGGCTCGGCTATGCAAATCAGAAAGCTGCGCTTTCTTTTGCAACAACTCTCGACTTTCACTGTATTTTCATAATTCAGGATGCGGCTCGGCTATGCAAATCAGAAAGCTGCGCTTTCTTTTGCAACAGCTCTCGCCTTTCACTGTATTTTCATAATTCAGGATGCGGCTCGGCTATGCAAATCAGAAAGCTGCGCTTTCTTTTGCAACAGCTCTCGCCTTTCACTGTATTTCCACAAATTTTCCTATATGTGCAACTTTCTTTTCAAAGTCATCACGATTTCCCAAAGCCTTATTCCGAGCCTTTGTCCGATAGTTATAAATTGTCGACACGGAATAACGCAGGAACTGGGCAATCTTTACACTATCTGTAATACCCAAACGCACTAATGCAAAAATGCGTAACTCCGTATTCATTCGTTCATTAGGTTTCAAAACAACCCGTTCTGATTCAATCAATAATTCATTAAAATCCTCGACAAACGTAGGAAAGAGAGACAAAAACGTGTCGTCAAAATTGGCATAAAAACTCTTCAGTTCATCATCGATAAACTGCGAAGACTTTATTTTTGACACTAAATCAGCCATTTTACCAGTCAAAGCAATTTTACTCAACGATTTTCTGTAGGCATCCATCTTTTCAATATAGGCAGAACACTGGTCCATATATCTGCCAATATACGTTTCTTTCAAATAAGTAGTTTCAACTAAAGAATGATTGGTATCCTTTAACTTCTTATTGATTACCGACAATTCCTCATTCAGTTTTGTCAGTTGTTCATTCGCATCAACCACCTGCTTTCGTGCTGCTGCAAGTTTCTTCATCTGACGCTTCAAATAGAACAAGGAACAGATCAGCACGATCGATAATAAGCTGATAAGAAGCAACATGACTTTCAACTTTTTCTGTTGCGCCATCTTATTTTCCTGATAGACATCGTTGATCACCGGAAAAATCTTTTGAATTTCCACCATTCTCAAACGTGTATTGCTATTAGAAGCATCCTCCATACACATTTTCAAATACGAATATGCCCGGTCTATGTCATCTTCCTGATACAAAATCACTGCAAGATTACGCAACGACACATATTCCATTGTCGCCGTTGTCATGTCGGCTATCGCCGACTGCAACAAATATTCCTTCTGTTTTTCCGTTTCACCCTTTAATCGGTAGGACTCAGACAAAGTATAGGTTATGATAGCCTGTTCATGTTCTGAAAAATTATGGGGATTTACCAAAAACGACTGTTCCACTAAAGAAATGGCCTTATCCATTTCTCCGGCTTCGTTCAACTTATCGGCAAGTACAACTATATGAGTACTGGATTTAGGATCATTTACCAGCAGAATGGAATCACGATATGTATCCGTCAGGCGATCATAATATTTTTTTTGAGTATCATCCACCGCATAATCCGACATATATCCATAAATCGTCCTGTACAGATGATAGTAATAAGGCAACAGAAAATCAGGTATGTTCTCGCGATCAACACTTACCATACAGTCCAACGCTTCTTTAAACATTCCCGTTGTAGAAAGGACTTCTACCCAATTCAATGTAGCATGAATATTGGAAACTACATCATCCAACTCTTTTGCCAATTTCTGCCGCTCCTTAACTATCATAAGGACAGAATCCGTATTAAAGAAATTGTATTCCGTATACAATTCTCCGAGCAGTTCAAACCGATTTCGCGGATTCTTTTCATTCTGCAGTTTTTCTTTCAGCTCCTCCAAATGTTTTTCCTTCTGTAAAACATATTGGGGCCTTTTGGCTATAGCCTCATCCAATTCTTTAATGAGAGAATCAACATTCGACCCCCTGACTGCTAAAGATATTCCAATGAAAACAATTAAAAGCCAAAATCTGCTCATTCTGTACTATGATTTTAAGGATATGACACATTCTATGTCATACAAAATTACGAATTATTTTTTGAAATCTTACCGATACAACAGTAATTGCAAATTATTTCTTAATCTTGTCGGGATTCTTGGCGATGAAATCTTTCCACGATTTGTAGGCTTTGACGGTTTTGGGGCGGCTGGATTCGTAGAAATGGCACAGTGCCACACCGAGGGCATCGGTCGCGTCGAGATGTGGGTCGATGTTTTCTTTTGGAATGTTGAGAATGCGGCGTAACATTTCCGCCACCTGCTCTTTCGAAGCACCGCCATTGCCGGTTATCGCCATTTTCACTTTCAACGGGGCGTATTCGGCTATGGGAATGTCGCGCAACAGCGCCGAAGCCATTGCTACACCCTGTGCCCGTCCGAGCTTGAGCATCGACTGCACGTTCTTACCGAAGAACGGCGCTTCGATAGCCATTTCGTCGGGCAGATACTGGTCGATAAGCGATGTCACACGCTCCGAAATTCTCCGTAAGCGCATATAATGGTCGTCAAACTTGCTCAACATCAGCACCCCCATGGCTATCACCGACGGCTTGCTGTGCTTAATGCCCAGAATGCCATAGCCCATCACGTTTGTACCCGGGTCAATGCCGATTATGATACGGTCCCACTCCATCTCTGCCATCACAGTTCCACCTCCTCCAGCAAAGTTGAAAATCCGGCTACCTGCTGTCCGAACTTGCGCGCCATTGCCACCACAAGTTCATCCCCAACTTCGGCATACCAACCGTGAAGCGTGTCGAGGTTGTCGGCACGGAACTGGAGCGAATAGTTGACACCATCGCTTTCCTCCGCATTCAGCACACGCGTCAGACGGGCTTCACTCAAGCGGCCGTCGGCAAGCGCCTGCGGAATGTAGACAGCACGAAGCCAGTCGAGAAACAGCTGTTCGCACGCTGTATGTGCATGGAATGTTGTATTGAATACTATCATTGGATTAATTGTTTTTTAAGTTAAAGTGTAAACGATGCAACCAAGCCGAAATGCGTGCCGTTGCTTACGGGCACTATCGACAGGTTGTGTTCTCGGGCAAACGGGCGCGTAAAAATATAGGAACACCCGGCTCCGATGGCAGCACCCGTAGCCACATCCCACCAGTCGTGCTTGCGTGCATAGGTGCGGCTCCAACCCACATAAGTGGCAAGCACATAGGCAGGCGCGCCCCACTTCCATCCGTAGCGGCGCTGCACAAATGCAGCGTTGGCAAACATAATGCTCGTATGTCCGGAGGGAAACGAGTGGAAATCACTTCCGTCCGGGCGTTGTTTCTTCACTGTATATTTTAACAGATAAGTGGTGCCCAACGTTGCCGCTGTCGAAAAAGCCGCCTGTTTCAGTCCCTGCCAATCCTTCATCACCAGCACAGAGGTAAGCGTAGCCAGCGGCATTGCCACCAACAGCGCATCACCCGAATAGCGCACCGCCTTGCGACTGCCTTCCACTTCCTGTGCCACAGCCGGCACAAAGGTCAGGACGAACAAAAGTAGTCCTGCTATAAATCGTTTCATTATCCTATCCACATTCAATTATTTTCGGAACAAAAATTATCAGACCAACAGCAACAGCCGCCATAGCCATCAGCAGGACAGCCCCGGCCGCCAAGTCCTTTGTATGCTTGACCGCTTCGTCGTAACCCGGAGAAACACGGTCAGCCAACGCCTCTACCGCAGAATTGAACGCCTCTGCCGCCAACACGCCGCCAATACACAACGCTACTGCCACCCATTCCATAGCAGAAATGTGCAGCACAAAACCGGCAATAAGAACAACAAACGTCACCGCACAATGAATCCACGCATTGTGTTCATAGCGCAACAGCCGCGCAATGCCGGCGAACGCATAGCGGAAACTCCGCGCCCTTTTCTTCCAACTGAACTTGGTATCTTTCATCTCGGATTTTTTCTTTGACAAAAATACTAAAAGTGAGCGGAGAATAAAATAATATAACTTGTTTCAGTTATTTTTTATTCCGAACCACAGTTCTTATTTTCCTCCATTTTTAAGCAATCTTTACTGCCGGGAACGAACAAAATGCCGAAAATTTTGTAAATTTGTCATATGGGGATGTTTTCTGCTGAAAGTTTGGGGCGGGCCGTTTCATTGTTTTCAGAATTTGAGTTCCATTCTCTTAACCGTATTCCGCGAAAATAGCTTAAAAACCGACTTATGAAAGATAACAAAAAGACCGTTGCCGCCATTGCCGCATCCCTGTTGGAACGCCAAATGAAAACATACGAACGTGTACAGCGTTTTCTGCACAGCCGCTTCATGCGCTATCTGGTATTTCTCGCCATTATCGGCTCCGTTATGTCTGTCATCCTGGGGTCGTTCGAAGGACTGTCAACCTATCACGGCCTGCTTTATTCCGTCACCTATATCACATCGCTGATATTCTTCATCGAATACGTTCTGCAAATCTATGCCGCTCCGGCAGAGAACCGCAAACATGGCCGCTGGATAGCCAGACTCCGTTATATGTTTTCCTTCTACGGTGCCGTCGACTTCATTTCCCTGCTCCCCTTCATACTGACCTACAAATATTGGAACACGGAACTGATGCACTTCATCATCCTTCCCTATATTTTCACCGTATTCAAAATCATACGCTATTCCCGCTCAATGAAGCTGATTATGGATGTCGTTAAGGCCGTAAAGGCAGAGCTGGTAACAGCCTGCACCGCTTGCGGCATAATCGTTTGTTTTTCAGCCATTCTGATGTACTATCTGGAACGAAAAGCCCAGCCGGAAGTATTTGAAAACATCGGCGACAGTTTCTGGTGGGCGATTGTCACGTTCACAACGGTGGGCTATGGCGACATCTACCCCGTCACAGGACTCGGAAGACTGCTCAGCAGTTTCATCAGCCTGATTGGAATCGCAATGATTGCCATTCCTACAGGTATCATCAGTTCCGCATTCATCAACGTAATGAACCAAGACCGCAACAAAAACAAATCGGATGAAGAATGCTAAACTTGTCATTACGCCGGGCTTTTATTACATTTGTATGAACAATAAACTGGAACAGTGATGACAACTATTTCAATATCGCTATCCGATGCCATCGGTCATATCAATTGGCAGGATTTCTTCGCCGCATGGAACATAGCTCCGGCATTGGCGCAAATTGCCGACATCCGCGGTTGCGGGCACTGTCAGGCACAATGGCTGGCAGCACAACCCCAAAACGTGCGTTCGGAAGCATCGCAAGCCATGCAACTGCTGAAGGAAGCACGCGTGGCACTCGACCGTCTGCAGCGTGACCTAAGTACGGAATTTTTACGTATTGACAGCACAGACATCCCAGAGGGAACACTCCTTCATGCCGCACTGAACGACGAAATAGAAACCATTGCCGCCAAGTTCGACACAGTGCTACCCGAAAAGGCAAAACTCTACCGCACACTTGCCGACTGTCTGCCGAAGGCCGCCATCGAAGCAGCCTACAACCAGCTTGTACCGACTGCCGTAACCGTAGAACCAGTAGAGCAAAATGGGGAAAACTGCACCTATATGCCCATTACGGCCAAACAGCAGGAATACACTGCCGACCGGCATATCATTCAACAGGCAGAACAACTGTTTCCACCCCGACCACTGTCGGAACTGGCCATCGTCAGCAACCGCAAACTTATTTACATCAGCCACCGCAAATGACAGAAATCGACGAAAACATCATAGAACTGCTTGACATCGAAACGGCACGCATCAACACGCCCGACTTCGTTGAAGCCGACCCCGTGCAGTTTCCGCGCCGCTTCGACAAATTGCAGGATATTGAAATCACGGCATTCCTATCCGCCACCATAGCCTGGGGCAACCGGAAAATGATTTGCAGCAACTGCGAAAAAATGTTGCGTCTGATGGACTATCAGCCCTACAACTACGTTTGCGACGAAGGGTATGAAGAACTTCCCGGACGGTTCAACATCCACCGCACATTCTTTTCCGACGATTTCGCCTACTTTCTGCGCGGACTTCACCGCATTTACAGTCGTCACGGTTCGCTCGACGCTTTTGCCTCGGCCTGCAAAGTTGGCGAGTGCGAAATGCCGGCATGGGAACTCGTCCGCCACATGGCCGCAGAATTCGAAACCGCCAACAACGGAGAAAGTTCCGTACGCTGTCTGCCGGGCAATCTCGACAAAACAGCACTGAAACGCATCAATATGGCTCTCCGCTGGCTCGTGCGCAACGACGGCATTGTGGACCTCGGCGTATGGAAAAGCCTCCGCCCTTCACAACTCTTTATTCCGCTCGACGTGCACGTCGGCAACACCGCTCGCGCGCTCGGACAGCTTTCGCGCAAAGCCAACGACCGCCTGGCCGTTGAACAGCTCACCGCCACGCTGCGCACCTTACGCCCCGACGACCCTGTGGCCTACGACTTTGCCCTGTTCGGACTGGGCATCGGCGGAAAATATACCAATACCAACATACAAATCATCTGAACATGAAACAGGAAATACAACAGCTTGCCGACAGTCAGAACGCCACCATTGACTTCGACCTGACAATCAACGAAGAACTATATATCCGCACACGTATCGAACGGACAGCCACCCGGGTAAAATCCTACTATTTTGTCCGCAGCGGCGATACCGGCGAAAGCAGCGAAGGCGTATGTCCTGCCGACAAGTTTGGGGCTTTTATACAGGAATTGGCTGCCGCCGTCTGCATCAGTCCCGAGCATCCGGCAACAGCCAATCACAAACTTGAGGTAAACAGCGCGACAAAGACCGTTCAATTGTCGGCACAGTCGCTTGTCGACGTGCTTGAAACACTGTCCAACTACGCGCCCGATCTCGCCATTCTCGACAATTTCAAACCATTTGTCTGCTAAGAGAGCCGGGCGGCATGATGTCTAACTACCTCGATATGTACTGTATCCGTTCGCGCTGAGAGTCAACGGAATATGATAATGCCCGTCGCCCTCAACACTGAATACGACCTCTACATAAGGATAAATCGAAGACAACTGTTGAACCTCAAAATAGGGCGCGACAAGAAACTTCAGTTTATAGATTCCGTCATTTGCCTTGGTATGCGGCAGAAAATTGCCGATGCGCCCGTTGTTGTCCGTGCGTCCCTCGTCGATTTTCACCCACTCACCCTTCTGTAGGCTATACAGTTCGATAGCCACATCCGACGCAGGTACGCCACGGTTTATGTCGAGAATATGTGTACTTAACTGATACGTTGCATTCTTCTGGGCTGACAACGGAAATGCCACCGCAGCCAACATAAAAAACATAGCTACAAAAATTTTTTTCATCGTTCTGTCGTTTTTTCTGATTCTTATAATTAATTGTCTGTCTGAAATTATAACACCCGCAACGTTACAATTGTTTTTATTTGTACCTTTGCGCAACATTTTTTTCTGACAACAATATGAAAACGCTTCTTAAAGACGGAGGAGGAATCCCCAACACCCTGCTTTATACACTTGCCATCATTGCCGGTATCTCAGTTGCCAATCTGTACTACAACCAGCCACTGCTGGAAATGCTCCGGCAGGATTTGCACGCATCGACAATGGAAGCCAACCACATAGCCCTATACACACAAATCGGCTATGCGCTCGGATTGCTTTTCATCATTCCCCTTGCCGACCTCTTCAGCCGCAAGCGCATCATTCTTGCCAACTTCTCCATACTTGTCGTTTCACTGCTCGCCATAGCTACGGCCGGTAGCATCTATACCGTTCACGTTTTCTCGCTGCTGACCGGCATCTGTTCCGTCATTCCGCAAATTTTCATTCCGCTGACGGCACAGTATTCCCTGCCCGAAAACAAGAACCGCAATGTGGGCATTGTCCTGTCAGGACTGCTCACCGGAATTCTTGCCTCGCGCGTCGTAAGCGGTGCCGTAGGCGAGTGGCTTGGCTGGCGCGAGATGTACTATATCGCCTCCGGCCTGATGATTGTATCGGCAGGCATCGTTCTCCGCATACTGCCCCCGTCACGACCGAATTTCCAGGGAACCTACGGCGCACTCATGCGTTCCATCTTCACACTTATCCGCCAATATCCCGCCCTGCGCATCTATGCCGTGCGTGCAGCCTTTGCCTTCGGCTCGTTCATGTGCTTTTGGGCATCGCTGGCATTTAAAATGGCCGAACCGCCGTTCTACGCCGGAAGCAACATTGTGGGAATGCTCGGACTGTGCGGCGTCGCCGGCACGCTGACCGCTTCATTTGTCGGAGCCTACATCCAACGTGTCGGCGTAAGGCGTTTCAACCACATCGGGGCCGTACTGCAAATCATAGCCTGGGCACTGTTCCTGCTCGGAGCCAATTTCTATGCCACGCTCATTGCCGGCATCATTGTCATCGACATCGGAATGCAGTGCATACAGCTCAGCAATCAGGCCACAATGTTCGACCTGAATCCGTCGGCATCCAACCGCATCAATACCATTTTCATGACCACCTACTTCATTGGCGGCTCGCTCGGCACATTCCTTTCAGGTGCGGCATGGTCGTTATGGGGATGGGAAGGAGTCGTGGCTGCCGGAACACTTCTTTCCTTGTGTTCACTGACTGTTACAGCCTGCACCAAGAAATAGGCCGAAGCATTCAAGATAGCTTAATTATCATTATAATTTACTAATTCTCTTTCTTTTGCCGTCCGTTTCCACTAAATTTGAGAATAGCAATACTAAGCAAAAGAAACGATGAAAAGAACAAATATTTTCCTAATCCTCTGCGGACTGCTTCTTGCCACAGTATCGACCTCATGTATCAGCCGCATGAAGACGACAGGAATGTCCAACGGATGGTATAACATTAAGAATCCGGAGCAGAACCTCGTCGGCAGCAAGCCCATCGTTCGTGCCTCCGACTTCACCAACCTGCATTTCGATTCGGCAAAAATCCAGGGTTCGGGACAGACAATCTATACCATTACGGGAAATGTTGTCGACAGGGAGCAATGGGAAAAAGCGACACAAAAGGCAGTCGGTTCGCACATCGGATTTATCTACGACAACCGTCTGGTATGCGCCCCACGCATCAACAGCGCCGTCGACAATGGGAGATTCATGATTTCCTTCCCCGTTGCCACTCCGCTGGAAGCCGCTGAGAACGTGTATGCCAACCTCATCAGCCAACAAAAGGACAACCCGCTCGGTGCCTGGCAACGACTATATTACAAAGGTACGCTACCGGCCGCTTCCTGTCCGGGAACAGTCTATGAACTGACCGTAAAGAAATTCCAGCATAGCGGTGACGGAACTTTTCAGCTGCGCCTGACATATCTGGAAGCAGAAAACGGAAAAGACACCCACGTCTACTATCAGGGCAAACTTTACACGTTGCGGGGCAGCGCAGACAACATCAACGACACCGTCTGGCAGTTCATTGCCGACGATGCCGCCAATACAACATTCAATTTTCTTTACACCAACGACGGCAACACGCTTACTCTGCTCAATGCCAAACTCGAACGGGCAGACACGCAACTCAACTATAGCCTGCAGCTAAGTGCAAGAAAATAATATCTGCACGATACAAAATCCGGCAACCCGGCCACTCCGACATTGCTCAGTGGCCGGGTTGCTCGTTTGTACCATATTGCAAAGCAGGTCGTTACGTTTCGACACATCTATTATAAACAATAAATCTCTTTATTATGGTTTACGGTTATATTCGTGTTAGTACAGACAAGCAATGCGCTGAAAACCAGCGCTATGAAATCCAAAGATTCTGCGACAGGCACAATTTGCATGTTGACGTATGGACGGAAGAAACCGTTTCGGGTACAAAAAAGGTAAACGGACGGAAACTTGGCACACTGCTCAAGAAAATGAAAAAAAGCGACATCCTGATTTGCACGGAGCTGTCAAGGCTCGCCCGGAGTATGCTGCTCATCATGTCGATTCTTAACCGATGCATGGAACAGGAAATTCAAGTATGGACCATCAAGGACAACTATCGCTTGGGATGCGACCTGCCGTCGAAAGTGCTCGCGTTTGCATTCGGGCTCGTTGCAGAAATTGAACGCGACCTGATTTCGCAGCGAACAAAAGAAGCATTGGCAAGGAAAAAAGCGGAAGGAGTTGTACTTGGCCGCCCTAAAGGCAGCAAATCAACGACAAACAAACTGAGCGGACATGAAGAGGAAATAAAAGCCATGCTAAAGGCAAGTATGCCGAAATGCAGAATGGCGCAGAAACTCAAAGTGCACCGCAATACCCTTTATAAATATCTCGGAAAGCTGGAACTTTCCTCTCACTAAATTCAATAAAAGGCTCTATAAAACGTACATAAAAAATAGTCATATGCGTGCCAATAAACAGGACTTAGGTTATTAGTAGTAGATAATATGATATATCGCTGAATGTGTGATAATTTAGCCTTGAAAAACGATACTTGAAAGAAGTTTTTTGATGTCTCAAAAAAATAGTTATCTTTGCAATATAAAAGTGTACAATTAAAACTAAGCACAAATATCATTGAATATCCCTAATGATTTATTTAAACACGTTTATAAATGATTAGTATTTTAAATGTCTCTGGCTTGTGAAAGTCGGAGATTTTTTTTTGCAAAAAAATTCCGCAGAAAATGCTTTCCGCGGAACTTTTCATTTATAAGTAAACAGTCTGTTATTTCACACATTCAAGAATCTGGCGTGCTACGGCACCTGTCACCAGTCCGTCTTCACCGAAATGTACATCACGTTCCACGAAACGGCGTTCAATTTCGTCGATAACATCCTGTCCGACATTTTCTTCGCTCAAACGGGTAGTCAGTCCCAAAGAACGGAAGAAGGCTTCCACACGGCGGATAGTTTCGTCGATACGTTCGTCGTGGCTGCCTTCAGTCACGCCAAACACGCGTTCGCCCAATTGAACAATCTTGTCGCCTTTTTCCTTGCGCAACACCTGCATTGTTCCCGGCAGCACGATAGCCAATGTATGACCGTGAGTCAGACCTGTAAGTGCAGTCAGTTCGTGACCAATCATGTGAGTGGCCCAGTCCTGTTCCACGCCCAATGCAATAAAGCCGTTCAAGCCCATAGTAGCCGACATCATGAAATCGGCCATCAAGTCATAGTCGTGCTGGTTTTCGCGGATTTTCGGTGCGATTTCCACCAAAGTTTGCACGATTCCTTCCGCCCAACGGTCCATGACGCGCGACTGGCCCGGCTTTGTAAGATATTGTTCCATTACATGAACGAATGTATCCGACAAACCGCATGCCACCTGCTTGGCCGGCAATGAGAATGTCACCTGCGGGTCAAGAATCGAGAATATAGGATAGTTGGAATAGAACGCATATTTTTCCTTCGTTTCGTGGCGGGAAATCACGGCACCGCTGTTCATTTCCGAACCCGTAGCCGGCAAAGTCAATACCGTTGCCAAAGGAACAGTCTTGTGTACCGGCTTACCGGCAATCACCAAGTCCCATGCATCGCCCTCGTAAAGCAGACCGGCAGAGATGAGTTTCGTACCGTCTATAACCGAACCGCCACCTACTGCCACAAGAAAATCCACTTTTTCCTCTTTACCGAGGGCAATGGCCTTGCGCAATGTTTCTACAGCCGGGTTAGGCTCGATTCCCCAAAATTCCACTGTGCTATGGTTGGCAAGTGCAGCCTTCACCTGATCGTAGACACCGTTTTTCTTCACACTTCCGCCGCCGAAAGTAATCATCACTTTCTTGTCGGCTGGTATTTCTTTGGCAAGCTGCGCGATAGTGCCCTTGCCCATTATCAGTTTAACCGGATTTTGAAAGCTAAAGTTTTGCATATTGATTGAATAAATGGTTATTGTTTCTTTTCACCCATGTAGATAGTGCATGTGCCGAACGTCAGCGGATAGCAGCGGCAACCGGTAAATCCGGCACGGCGCATAATGTCGAGCATTTCCTCTCCCTGTGGCACAGCCGCTATACTTTCCGGCAGATAGCTGTAGGCACGCGTATCCTTCGACACCATCCGGCCCACAAACGGAATCAAATAGCGCGTATAGAAACGGTAGAATGCCAGGCACAAGGGATTGCGCGGCGTCGACAGCTCGATGACACAGAGCACTCCGCCCTTCGACAGGACACGGTACATTTCGGCATAACCCTGCTCCAGATGTTCGAAATTGCGGACACCATAGGCCACCGTAACCGCATCAAACGTACCCTCTTCGTATTTCAAAGCCAGACAGTCGCCCACTTCAAAGTCAATGATCGAAGCGAGTCCGGCGGCTTTTGCCTTTTCGCGGGCTATGGCAAGCATTCCTTCCGACAGGTCAATGCCCGAAATGCGTTTCGGCTGCAGTTTGCGGTAAAGCAGTAAAGCCAGGTCGCCCGTACCCGTCGCCACATCGAGAATCGACTTTACGCCGTATTTTTTCAGTTTGGCAACAGCCTTGCGACGCCATATCTTGTCAATGCCAAAAGTCATGGCGCGGTTCATGAAGTCGTAGGCGGGCGCTATCGAGTCAAACATTTCGCGTACCTGCTCCGTCTTGCTCTCCGAACTTCCGTAAGGAGTGATTTTTTCTGCCTTGTAGTCCATTGGTAAAAACAAATTTCCGGCTTTCCGCCCAAAGCGAACGGGAAAAGCCGGAAACGATGTTAGATTTTATTATTTTTTCAAAGAGTTCAAATATTCAGTCACGTTCTTTTCGATACGAGCGTTGATGTCGGCATCTTCCTTCTTCTCAAACTTCAAGCCTGTGATGTGCTCATAAAGTTCGATATAGCGGTTAGAAACCGATTCGCAGTATTCGTCGGTCATTTCCGGCACTTGTTGTCCGGCCTTGCCCATGAAACCGTTTTCGATAAGCCACTGACGTACGAATTCCTTTGAAAGCTGACGTTGTGGTTCGCCCTTTTCAAAGCGTTCTTCGTAACCTTCAGCATAGAAGTAGCGTGAAGAGTCCGGAGTGTGGATTTCGTCAATCAGGTAAACCTTACCGTCGCGTTTACCGAATTCATATTTTGTATCAACAAGAATCAAGCCCTTTTCAGCCGCCATCTTCGTACCACGTTCAAACAAGGCGCGAGTGTAGCGTTCCATTGTTTCGTAGTCTTCCTTCGAAACGATGCCCTGAGCGATGATTTCTTCCTTTGAGATATTTTCGTCGTGACCGGCTTCAGCCTTAGTAGTCGGAGTGATGATTGGTTCCGGGAACTTCTGGTTTTCCTTCATGCCTTCCGGAAGTTTCACGCCGCAAAGCTCACGGCAACCAGCTGCATAGTCGCGCCATGCGCTACCAGTAAGGTAACCGCGGATAATCATTTCCACACGGAATCCTTCGCATTTCAAACCCACTGTTACCATCGGGTCCGGAGTAGCCAGTTTCCAGTTCGGAACGATGTCGGCAGTTGCATCAAGGAATGTAGCTGCAATCTGGTTCAACACCTGACCTTTGAAAGGAATACCTTTCGGCAGAATAACGTCGAAAGCGGAAATACGGTCAGAAGCAACCATTACCATCAAGTCGTCGTTGATGTTGTAAACGTCGCGCACTTTACCGTGATATACGCTCACCTGTCCAGGGAAATTGAAATCTGTTTTTACTAATGTCTTTGCCATAGCTTCTTATGTTTTAAATAAAATTCATTTGTCGTTCTTTTCCGCCGCCTTTCTTTCGGCTTCCTCCTTGCGGAGCGCCTTCATTTCCTCGTCGTGCTTCTCGTAGGCTTCCACAATGCGCTGAACAAGGTGGTGGCGCACAATGTCCTTCTTGTCGAACTGCACCTTTCCGATACCCGGCACATCGCGGAGCACCTTTAATGCCTGCACGAGTCCCGACACCTGCGAATGAGGAAGGTCGATTTGCGTAATGTCACCCGTAATAATCATCTTGGCGTTCATGCCCAGACGGGTAAGGAACATTTTGATTTGATGGGTAGTCGTGTTCTGCGCCTCGTCAAGAATAATGACGGCTTCGCTCAGCGTACGTCCACGCATGAAAGCCAGCGGAGCAATCTGAATGACGTTGGTTTCCATATATTCGCGCAACTTGTTGGCAGGAATCATGTCTTCCAACGCATCGTAGAGCGGCTGCAGATAGGGGTCAATCTTGTCCTTCATATCACCCGGCAGGAATCCAAGTTTTTCGCCCGCCTCGACAGCCGGACGCGAAAGAATAATTTTGCGCACTTCCCTGTTCTTCAAGGCTCTGACAGCAAGGGCTATCGCCACATAGGTTTTACCCGTACCGGCAGGACCGAGAGCAAATGTCAGGTCGTTTTCCTGAAAAGCCTTCACCAGTTTCTGCTGGTTGGCAGAGCGTCCCTGAATGGGCTTTCCGTTCACGCCGTAGATGATAACGTCGTCCATCTTCAACTCTTTGGGGGGCTTGCCTTTCACCACGTCGAGAATGACTTCCTCGCCCAATCGGTTGTATTTCACGCAATAGTCTTCCAGTTCCTTGATTTTCTTCTCGAATTCGGCGGTTTCTTCCTCATCGCCCAACGCCTTGATTAGAGAGCCGCGGGCTGCAATCCGCAACTTCGGGAAAAGGCTGCGAATGAGTTGCATGTTTGAATTGTTCACGCCGTAGAAAATCACCGGGTCAACATTATCGATTACTACTATTCTTTCTATCATATCAATAGTTCGTTAAAAATTAGCCAAGCCTAAGCGGCTCTGGCAGTAAATAAAAT
>UQUV01000039.1 GCA_900544305.1 uncultured Porphyromonadaceae bacterium | reverse complement strand
TTATGCCAATAAAAACGAAGCCGACCTCAAAAAAATCTTTTGGGTCGGCCTCTTTCTATTTCTGTATTTGCTGTTTCTATTCTTCCACGATGGTATCGGTAAGAGCAATATCAAGCACTTCCTTTATGGTCTTTACATAGTGGAATGTAAGCCCTTTCAGATAAATCGGCTTGATGACATCGATATCTTTTTTGTTTTCTTGCGACAGAATGATGTCGGTAATGCCGGCACGTTTTGCTGCAAGAATTTTTTCCTTAATGCCACCAACTGGGAGGACTTTTCCTCGCAAAGTGATTTCTCCTGTCATGGCAATGTGGTCCTTGACTTTTCGACGGGAAAAGGATGATGCCAATGAGGTAACCATCGTAATACCGGCAGAAGGTCCGTCTTTAGGGATGGCTCCTTCCGGAACGTGGATGTGTACGTTGAAATTGTCGAACTTTTCGGGGTCGATATTGAAATGTTTGGCATTTGCTTTCAAGTACTGGAGGGCAATGACTGCCGATTCTTTCATGACGTCGCCCAAATTGCCTGTGAGGGTGAGTTTTTCACCTTTCCCTTTAGACAGAGACGATTCAATATACAAAATTTCACCTCCTACAGCTGTCCAAGCAAGACCCGTTACCACTCCGACGAATTCGTTGCCTTCGTAAATGTCGGATATAAATTCTTCTGGCCCGAGCAGTTCTTTCAGACTGCTGATGGAAATCGTCGGTGAGAATTCCTTGTTGCTGGCTTTGAGTCGTGCAATTTTACGCAGGATTTTTGCAATCTTCTTGTCCAATTGACGCACTCCGGATTCGCGGGTGTAGGCGCTGATTATTTTTGCAATCGTTGCTTTCGGGAAATCAATTTCCTTGGGAGCAAAACCATGTTCGCTGAGTTGTTTCGGAACGAGGTGTTTCCTTGCAATCTCTATTTTCTCTTCACTGATATAGCCGGACACATCAATCAGCTCCATACGGTCGAGCAGAGGCTGTGACAGGGTAGACAATGTGTTGGCTGTTGCAATAAACAGAATATTGGACAAGTCATAGTCCACATCAATATAATTGTCGTGGAAATGGCTGTTCTGTTCCGGGTCGAGCACTTCAAGGAGAGCAGATGATGGATCGCCTTTGAAATCCTGTCCCAATTTGTCAATTTCATCGAGTACGAAAACCGGATTGGAACTTCCGCTCTTGATAAGTCCTTGTATGATACGTCCCGGCATAGCACCGATATAGGTCTTTCTATGACCACGGATTTCTGCTTCATCGTGCAAGCCGCCCAATGACATTCTTACATATTTACGGTGCAATGCGTCGGCTATGGATTTACCCAAGGAAGTCTTACCGACCCCCGGAGGTCCGTAAAGACAGAGAATCGGAGCTTTCATATCACCGCGGAGCTTCAAAACGGCAAGGTGTTCGATGATTCTGTCCTTTACGTTTTCAAGTCCGTAATGGTCTTTGTTCAGTTGCTTTTCCGCATTTGTGAGATTGAAATTGTCGACGGTGTATTCGTTCCAGGGAAGGTCGAGCAATGTTTCAATATAGTTGTATTGTACGGAGAAATCAGGCGACTGCGGTTGCAGGCGTTCCAATTTCTTCATTTCTTTTTCAAAGACAGCCTTGACAGAGTCTGACCATTTCTTTTGGGATGCACGTTTGTAAAGGTTGTTGATTTCCTCTTCTTCGTTGTCACCAAGCTCGTCCTGAATGGTGCGAATCTGTTGTTGCAGGAAATGCGCTCTCTGCTGTTCCGACAAATCGCGTTGGGTTTTTGATTCAATGTCGGCACGGATTGCAATGAGCTGTGCTTCCTTATTCATCTGTGAGAACAGTTCATATGCACGCTGCTTGATGGAACGTTCAGTCAAAAGACGTTGTTTAACATGCGGTTCCAACGGCGAATTGACACACAAGAAATTAACCAGATGATAAGGGTTGTCAATGTTCTTGACGGCGAAGATAAGTTCGTTTGCCTTATTGCCCAGCTTGTTGAGCATATTGATGGTAAGGTCTTTCAACCCTGAAACCAAAACTTCGAATTCCTTGTCGTCATCGTCCGGAAATACATCATCAACCAGCGTAATGTTTCCTTTCAGATAAGGATTCTTGCTGGTGATTTCGTTAAGTTCAAACGTGTGTCGCCCTTGTAATATGACATTTGTCGTGTTGTCGGGAAACTCAAGAACCTTGATGATGTCGGCAACAACACCAATTTTGTATAAATCTTCAAAATCAGGGTCTTCGTCGGCTGCATCACGTTGGCAAATGACACCGATAGGGCGGCGTACTTTTTGAGCAGCTTTAACCAAAGCCAAAGATTTCTTTCGTCCAACGGCAACAGGGATGGCAACATCCGGAAACAATACCATATTGCGCAATGCCAAAATTGGCATGCTGTCAGTCTTTATATTGTCCTTTCTGTCTGTCTCTTCATCTTCTACGGGAGCAATCTCTGTGAGGATGGAGCAGATTTGAGGCGAATCATCTTCCTGGGAATCAAAAAAACTCGTTTTGAAAAAATTCATCATAATTTATAACTGTCAAAAATTATTTTGTAAAGATAGCAAAAAGAGTGCCAATGTGTGGATGTATGAGAAAAATGTAGTGGAAAATCAAAAAAAAATCTGGAGCAATAGAATATTGTCCAGATTTTGCTTTTTTATTGACATAAAATTTTAGTCAATTCTTGCATGTCAGGATTTACTGCCACAATTTGACCGTCTTGGTTCAAAAGATAGCTGTTGAGATCCTTTTCAAGGTGAAACTGCTTATACACTTCAGAATTTGTTCCGCCTTCGTCGTAAAATTGCGAATCCTTGTTTACGTTGTCCAATCGTATGATTTCCTCATAGATTGCTTTGCTTCTGTCATAATTGATTGAAGCAAATTGGACGTTTTCAAAATTGTCGATTGCTTTATTGTATTCAATGTTTCTGATTCTTGATTCGGCATTGTTGGATGCCCAGAAGTTCAGCAATACAAAATTCCCTCTTAAATCGCTAAGTTTCCAAGTTGAATCATTGTCGGTAACAGTGATGTTTGGAGCGAATGAATAAACATTAATTCCGACTTTTTGTGCATTTCGTGCAGAAAGCAGGGTACCGAGGGCAACAATCGTCGCAATTGCTAATAACGTTTTCCTCATTTAATAAAAATAAAATTTACACTAAAGGTTTTCTTGGGCGTCCGCCTGAGAAAAACCCCTGCCGATTTTCGGCTTAGAGAAACTCTTTCCTCTATCAATTTCGATTGCAAAGATATGCAAATTTTATCGTGCATGCAAATAAAATATGCAGTTTTAGCTGAATTTAAACATTGAAGTACGAGAAATGTAAATTTATAAATTGCTGATAATTTGCGCGAACTCCGTTTGTAGTGGGGCTGGTAGTTGTGTAATTATGTTGTGCAACACATTTTTATTTGAATAAATATGCATTGAAAAATTTCTCAAAAAAGGGACTGTTTTAATAGGCATATTGCAATTATTAGGAGAAAAAGCGGTAAATTTGAGGCAAATTTTTAACTTGGATATGGAAAATAACATTGAGCTTATACTCATTAATATTTCCGGACAAGATCGTCCTGGAGTAACATCTGCATTGACAGAGATTTTAGCAAATTATGAAGCGAATATATTGGATATTGGACAGGCAGACATTCATCATACACTTTCATTAGGTATTCTTTTTAAGACTGACAGCCGTCGAAGCGGTGATATTTTGAAAGAACTTTTGTTTAAGGCATCGGAATTGGGAGTTAACATTCGTTTTTCTCCAATTTCCATACCAGATTATGCGGAGTGGGTGAGTCTGCAGGGTAAAAATAGATATGTAATTACAATTTTAGGTCGTCATATTACAGCAAAACAGATTGCCGCTGTGACAAAAGTTACGGCTAATCAGGGACTTAATATAGATGCAATTCAGCGGTTGACTGGACGAATGCCTTTGGCAGAAGCTGATGAATGCTCATCCAGCTCTAAAGGATGCATAGAGTTCTCCGTACGTGGAACGCCTAAGGATTATGCCAAGATGCAGTCTGATTTTATGAGTCTGGCAAATGAACTGGAATTCGATATATCGTTGCAGCAAGATACACTTTACCGTAGATGCCGCCGTTTGATATGCTTTGATATGGATTCAACTCTGATTGAGACTGAAGTAATTGACGAGTTGGCAGAGAAGGCCGGTGTCGGTGCGCAGGTTCGGGAAATCACTGAGCGGGCTATGCGTGGAGAAATTGACTTCCGGGAAAGTTTCAAGGAACGTGTGGCTTTGTTGAAAGGTTTGGATGTTTCTGTGATGCAGGAAATTGCTGAAAATCTTCCAATCACGGAAGGAGTTGAGCGTTTGATGCGTGTCCTTAAGCGTGCCGGTTACAAGATTGCCATACTTTCCGGTGGATTTACTTATTTCGGTAATTATCTGAAACATAAATTTGGCATTGATTATGTTTATGCCAATGAACTGGAGATTGTTGACGGGAAATTGACTGGTAATTATTTAGGAGAGATTGTCGATGGCCAACGAAAGGCGGAATTGTTGAAGCTATTGGCACAGGTGGAAAATGTTGATATCGCCCAGACTATAGCCGTAGGTGACGGTGCCAATGACTTGCCTATGATTACAGTGGCCGGGTTGGGTATTGCATTCCATGCAAAACCGAAGGTCAAGCAAACTGCACGTCAGAGCATTTCGACTATCGGACTTGACGGCGTATTGTATTTCCTCGGATTTAAAGACTCTTTCATCAATGAACCATAAATCTGTTTGAACTATGTTTAAGCGAATTTTGTCAGCACTGCTGTTGGCATCTGTTCCATTTGTTTCCTATCCGGCAACCAAATCCGGAAGTGATTTTGACATGAACACCCGTCAGTCGGTCGGACTTGTCCTTAGTGGTGGCGGTGCGAAAGGCATTGCGCATATCGGTGTTATTAAAGCACTTGAGGAGAATGGCATACCTATTGATTATATTACAGGTACATCAATGGGGGCTATTGTCGGAGGACTTTATGCCTGTGGTTACAGTCCTGATGAAATTCTTGCATTGATTCTTTCGGATGAGTTTAGCTCTTGGTCAACGGGAACGATTGACCAGAACAAAACCTTTTATTATTTAAAACCGGAGAGAACGCCTGCTATTGTCACTTTCAATCTTGGTGGTCGGGATTCGACAAAAACATCGGGCATTTTACCGTCAAGCTTTATCAATCCTCTGCCGATGAATTTGGGTTTCTTGGAATTGTTTACTCCTCATACGGCTTTGTGTAAAGGGGATTTTGATAATCTGTTTGTTCCTTTTCGTTGTGTGGCCTCCGATGTTTACAATAAAAAGAAAATTATTCTTTCTTCCGGCAACCTTGGCGATGCCATTAGAATGTCTATGACTTTCCCGGTTGCGTTCAAACCAATAGAATATAACGGAGTGCCAATATTCGATGGTGGTATCTATGATAATTTCCCCATCAATGTCATGCGTGAGGATTTTGCTCCGGATGTGATGATTGGTGTAGATGTTGCCGTGCATGGCGAGTCGGATACCTCTAATTTGATTTCTCAATTGGAAAGTATGATTATCCAGGAGGAGGACAATACGATGCCGGATGAAGACGGTATCAAAATCCATGTTGACTTGAAAGAGTACGGACTACTGGATTTTCCGAAAGCGAATGCTATCAGCAAAAAGGGATACGACCGTGCCATGGAATTTATGGATTCCATAAAAGAACGGGTGTCAGGACGGATTTCAGCCCCGATGGTGTCAATGAAGCGTGAAATCTATAAAAGTCAGATTCCGGAAGTAAAATTTGATTCTGTTAAGGTCGTCGGGGTTGGCAGGCAGACGGGTGACTATTTGAAATATGTGTTTTCTCACAATCGGAAAGGTCCGTTGTCAATGGAAGATGTAAAGGATGCCTACTATCGTTCGATTTCATCTGGAAAGGTTCGTGATTTGTTGCCTATCCCGGAACCGAATAAAGAAAGTGACGATTTTGATTTGATACTCAAAGCCACTGTTAAAGATAACTATGAATTGGGAGTTGGCGGATATATCACTTCCAATACCAACAACATGGTTTTTGTTTCTGCCGGATATGAAACGATGGATATGAATTCATTCAGTTCGGACATCATGGGTTGGATTGGTCAGTCGTATTATGGAGGATTGTTTAATGCCAAATTCTCTATGCTGACAAAATTGCCTACTTTGGTGAAGATTCAGTTGGGAGCAAGCAAACAGCGTTTTTATGAGGATGAAGTGCTGTTTTTTGATGACGACCTTCCTACATTTATTACAACGGCCAACAATTATGCAAATGTGATTTATGGTATTGGTCTTGGCCGGCATGGAAAAATGGAGGCAAAAGCCGGATTCGGATATTTGAAGGACCTGTTTTATCCTACAAACAACGTGGATTTCGCTACAACAAAGCAGGATGAAGGCCATTACAAGTTGGGGCAATTCAAACTTTCGTACGAACAGATGACATTGAATAATGAAATATTCCCGTCGTCAGGTCTTCATATATTTGCCAGCGTAGCAGGTATAGTCGGGAAACAGAAGTATGTGTCCCAGAACGGAACGGTAAGTACTGGCTATCAGAATGTGTCTTGGATAGAGGGCGAATTTAATGCCGTAAAATACTTTGAATTCGGTAATAAATTTTCTTTGGGAACCAATATAGATATTGTTGCATCTAACAAGAAATTGTATGACAACTATACTGCGACTATAATTCAGGCGCCTGCTTTCACTCCAACACAATCTATAAAAGGAGTGTTTTCTCCTAAATTGCGTGCAAATTCGTTTGTAGCCGGTGGCGTGATTCCTGTATTCAAGTTGATGGATAACCTGCAGGTCAGAACGGAAATGTATGCTTTCTCACCAATGCGTGCCATTATGGAAAATCCCGAAGGAAAGCCATTCTATGGCGGTTGGTTCGACCGTGTGGAATTTATGGGTGAAGCATCGTTGGTGTATAACTTTTCCTTCGCTTCACTAAGTGTCTATGCAAATTATTTTAATTATCCGACACATAACTGGAATTTCGGATTGAGTTTTGGTGCATATATTACTGTCCCGAAATTTTTGAGGTAATTCTGATTACCAGAATTTGTTCAGTTCCTGATTATATTCGAATCCGGCAGTCTGCATTGTGTTGAGAATTGTTTTCTTGTCGACTTGCATATCTTCACACAATTCATCAAGGTTTGAATAGCAGTCACGAAGTTTCATGTTGAGAGTGCTTAAAAGCATCATTGGGTCTTTTGGTAATTCCATTTTTTTCAATTTTTTGCAAAAGTATAAAAAAATGAGTTTGCCGCTGTCGACAAACTCATTTTTGTTTATATGCAGGATGTTTTTTTATTTCTGTCGTATTCTCCAAATACAGCCTTCTACCAACGATGTATAGATAGTTCCGTCCTTGTCAATCTCGAAACCGTTGAAAGCGGAAGTGCCCAGGCGATAGCGCCACAAAAGGGCATGTTGCTTCAGGTCGACAGCTGCGAGAATACCGTTGCGGGAACCAAGGTAGGCTATGCCGTTTCTTTCCGCAATGATGCACGGAATATGTTCGTATCCTAATTTGGCATCAACTACAAAGGCAATTTCTGGAGTGTCGGCAGAAGTGCTTACAGCCAATAACTCGCCATCCATTGTTTTTGCCAAAACATATTTTTTGTCGGCAGTAAGTCCCAAACTTTCGCGGACTTTGTATTTCTGGTCAAAATTTGAACGCCAAATTACTTCTCCGGTTTTTCGGTCAAGGACAGTCATATAGCGGTCAGGTGCAACAACAAACACGCGGTCTTTTGTTACTGCTGGTACACAGTTGCCCGGTCCCAGCATGTTTGCACTTCTTCCGTTGTTCCATTTCCATTTCAGTTTGCCTGTCTTTTTGTCCAGACAACGCAGGTAGGTATCCCATGCACCAAAGAAAATGTCATTTCCGTCAATGACGGGAGCAGCTTGGCAATAGTTGTTCAAGTCGGAGTTAATCCATTCACGATTGGCTGTGTTCAGATTCCAGCATTCGAATTTTTTAAAACCTCCTTGGAACAGATAATTGCCGGCAACCAAGCCGTCAGCAACGTACGGACCTTCAGACTTGTTTTCGCGGATAACACGTCCAGTTTGCTTGTCAGCCCAAATTATTCGTTTGTCAGCAGTCGGAACAATGATGTATTTGGAATTATAAGCCATTCGGGAGAACAAAGATGCATTTGTTTTAAGTGACCAGATGTCTTTTCCGGTATTCTTTTCAATGGCTTTTGCTTCACCCAAAGAGTTGCCGAAATATATTTTGTCTTTGTCGATAGCCAGGCGCGTGAAGATAGAGGCGTAATCTTGATAGACGCGCTCAATCGTGAAATTCTCGGGCATTGCAAATGATTCGTCTTGTTGTCGAACGTATGGTTTGTGTTCTGCATTGGCTTTAAATGCATATTTTAGTTCTGGCTGTTCGCCCAACTCCTTGTTGTAGACAAAAATTGAATCATTGTTGATGCTGAAATCTGTATAACCATAGCCCAGACCTTTGGCTTTCATATCCAAAGCACGGCATTTAACGGCGTCAATATCTCCGCCTTTATATTTGTCAAAGACGTGATAGTGTCCACAGATATGCACTATTGTCGGGTATTTTTGAAGAATGGCAATATAATCCTGCCAGTTGTCCAAATCAGGTTGGATAGGATAGTGGTTGACGGATACAACGCGTTTTCCCGGTGTGCATCTTTTGGACAGTTCTTTGTCAAGCCAAATCAAGTCCTCCTGTTTGATGTGTCCATCACCCATTTTCATGTAGGGGCCACAGTTTATGCCGATAAAAATAAGGCTGTCAGCTTCAAAAACAAAACGGTCATTGTCCCAGATGTCGTTAAATGTCTTCAAAGCACTTTGTGACCAGCTGGTTTCATGATTGCCGGGGATAATGTATACAGGTTTCTGGATTTTGTCCAAAACTTGTTTTACATTAAACAATTCCTTGTCGCTTCCTTCATTACTCAAGTCGCCGGAAAGAATGACAAATTCCGATTTATTGCCATTGATTTCCTGAATCGCTTTTTCAAGTTGTGACTGATTTTCGTTACCTGGTACTACGTGGATGTCTGTCAGCAGGGTGAAATCAAGCGCAGACAGTGTAGATGTTCCTGCAAGCAGGCAAAATGATAGAAAAGATTTCTTTAAAAGGTTTGTAATGTCCATATTGGTTTTGTTGGGTTTATATAATCTATGAATGAGATAGGGGAAATATGTACGGGGGATAGAACAATGAAACTTGTTTCAATTATTTTATTCCCAACCTGGACCTTTCTTTTACAAAGATAGCTAATGCTTCAATGAAAGACAAAGGATTTTTTGTTTTTGAGACAAATGTTATGATTTTGAAAAGTATGTGTTAATAGTGGTTAAATTGATGCTTTCGTATTAAACCATTAAAGAGAATCAAAGTCATAATGATAGACTTCAAAAACGATAGATAAATACGATAGCAAGAAATGTAAGTCGTATTAAATGATAAATTAACTTTTTCGTATCCGATAGGCGTTCTACTCTGAGAAGAGCAGAACGCCATTTTTTATAGCATAAAGGCAACCGTTTAGGCTGCCTTTATTTATTGTATTAATTGAAAAATTCCGTGAAAACATTGATTGCATTCTGATGATCGGCTATCGAGCCTGTTTCATAGGCTGAATGCATCGCCCAAATAGGATTGCCCATGTCCACTCCGTTGATGTCCATTTGTGATGTCAGGATATTTCCAAGTGTCGAACCTCCGGCATTGTCCGAATGGTTGACAAAGAACTGGTAGGGTGATTTCGCCTTCTTACACAATTCGATGAAAATAGCCGATGAGTTGGCATCGGTCATGTATTTGCAGTTTGCATTGATTTTGATAGTCGGACCTCCGCCCATTACCGGGTGATTTGTCGGATCGTATTTTTCCGGATAGTTAGGGTGGGCTGCATGTGCGTTGTCGGCGGAAATCATGAAAGAGTTTGACAATGCCTGATAGAAGCCTTCTTGGTCGACTCTTGTTGCCAAAGCTATTCTGTGAAGAATGTTAGCTAAAACGGGTGATGCAGCTCCTTGCTTTGTTCCGCTGCCTGTCTCTTCGTTGTCGAAGATAGCCATTACTTGTGTGGTTGTCGTATTGCTGCCTTTGATGAGCGCACACATGGCAGCATGGGCCATGCTTAAATCGTCAATTCTTCCGGATGATATGAATTCGCCGTTGAATCCAACCCGTTGTGCTTTCTGGCAATTATAAAGCAACAAGTCAAAATCCAAAATGTCGGTTACGGCAACATGCAGTTCTTCGGCAACTTTTTTCAATATAAATCCGTCTTTTTCCACTGTATCGGTGACGATGGCGGCAATAGGAAGCATGTCCTTTTGCTTTGAGAGTTTGTTGCCGTCGTTCACTGTGCGGTTGAAGTGAATTGCAAGATGCGGAATAATCAATACCGGTTTTTTGAAATCAATGAGCCGGGTGGTTGGTTTCAATATGTTTTCCGGATTCTTGAAAATCACACGGCCTGCTATTGACAGGGGACGGTCAAACCAAGTGTAAAGAATTGGTCCACCGTAAACTTCTGTATTGATGCGGAGCACTCCGTCGGCCAACATTTCCGGGTTAGGCTTGATGCGGAAACAAGGTGAATCGCTATGTGCCGAAATGATTCTAAAACCTGTTTCAGACAATGGCTCAGTTCCAACCTTGATACCAAAGATAGCGCTGTCGTTTTTGGTAACGAAATATTTTCCTCCTTTTTTGATATTCCATTTGTCGGCTGGTTGCAGTTCTTCAAAGCCGTTTGCAACCAAGTGTTTTTTTATGGTTTCAACTGCCCAAAAATTACAGGGGCTGTTGTCAAGAAAGTCGAGCAGGGAATCTGCGTTGTAGTTTTCCATATTAGTATGTATTGTTGTATTTTATTTTGTGTAAAGCTCTCATCACATTGCACAAAGTTTGTCCCCAATATGCCTCAAAGTTTTCCTTGCAAGCAAAAATCAGGTTGTTGACATGCTCCTGTGGGGCATCCTTGGCTGCGTAAATCAGATTGTATAAATCTTGGAAAATATCGGCCAGGCATTCCGAAACACTTGCTGCAACTGGTGTGTCGGAATACTTCATGTCTTCTTCGAATACTTCCAGATAGGTGTCGTCTTCTCCAATGACAGATTCCAGTTTTCGGAGTATGCTGTCGTAATATTCTTCTTCCAAATATGGTTCAAGATAAATATCTTCATCATATTCGTTCAGCCGCAGGTCTGTGGCAGTAATATATAGACGAGGCAACAGGCGTAGAAGATGGTCGATAAGTTCGTCCTTCTCTATTTCGATAGCCTGTTCCATCAGGTTGCAGTATTCGTTTGCCAACCCTAAAAAGGATATGCTGTTATTGTTTAATTGGCTCATTCTTGATATAGTTTTTGTTCCAATATATAATGATAAACTTTTTCGGAGAGGAAAAAGTTCATATTCATTCCCCGCTTTAATCCTTCCCGAATTGAAGTTGATGAAATTTCAATTTGCGGAGCATCAATAAAGATGACATTCGTGCTTCCGCTGTCTTCTGGGAGTGAGTAACCCGGTCGGGGATATACGATAAGTCCGAATTCGGAAATGATGGACTGATAATTCCTCCATTTGTCAAAACACAACCAATTGTCGGCTCCGATTATCATTTTAAACTGGTGTTCGGGGAACTTGTTTTTTAAATGGACCAGAGTGTCGTAAGAATACGAGGGGCGGGGCAATTCAAACTCTTCCAGGCATACCTGTACGTTGGCACATCCTTCAGCTACGATTTGCACCATTTCAATGCGATGCCGGTCGTAGTTGGTGTTGCCTTCTGATTTCAACGGGTTGTGGGGCGTTGGCATCAGCCAGACTTCATCAACCAGTTTGGTCTGGCTGATGAAGTTGGCCAATATGGCGTGTCCTATGTGAATAGGGTTGAACGTGCCTCCAAAAATGCCGATTGTCATTGTTTGATGTATTCCAAAATGATTGATGTCGTTTGGGCAACTGCTTCGTCAAGATTGTCGTTTACGACTGATTTGTCATATTGGGGTGCGAATGAAAGTTCGTATTCAGCTTTGCTGACACGCTGGTTGATTGTCTCGATGGTATCGGTTCCTCTGCCAATCAGACGCTCGCGAAGAACTTCGACAGATGGTGGCTGGATGAAAACAGACAATGCGTCGGGATACTGACGTTTGACATTGAGTCCTCCCTTTACGTCAATGTCGAGAATGACATTGTTACCGCTGTCCATGATTCTTGCAAGTTCACTTTTAAGTGTTCCGTAAAAACGACCGGGATAAACTTCTTCGAATTCAACGAATGCATCGGCGGCGATAGCCGCCTGGAAAGCTTCGTCGCTAAGGAAATGGTAGTTGACGCCATCAACTTCACCTGTACGTGGCGAACGATTGGTGGCAGAAACAGAAAATTGCAGACGCAGCTCAGCATTTTTTGTCAGTTCGTTGATGATTGTAGATTTTCCCGTGCCGGAGGGAGCGGATATAATGATTATTTTGCCTTTTTTCATATTAATATCGGTTACATTACATTTAGAACCTGTTCTTTAATCTGTTCCAATTGGTCCTTCATCTTGACAACTACTTTTTGCAATTCGGCGTTGTTAGCCTTTGAACCTAAAGTGTTGATTTCCCGACCCATTTCCTGACTGATAAAACCTAACTTTTTGCCTTGGCCCGAACCGTTTTCCATTGTTGCAAGGAAGTAGTCCAAATGATTCTGCAAGCGGATTTTTTCTTCTGTAATGTCGAGTTTTTCAATATAGAAAATCATTTCCTGTTCGAAACGGTTTTTGTCATAGTCGACATTGCCTAATTTTTCCAACGCTTCCTGGATACGCGCCTTGATTTTGACGATTCGCTCTTCCTCATATTGCGGTACTTCGTCAAGAAGGGCTTGGATGTTGGCGATTTTTTCTTTGAAAAACAGTTCCAGTCTTTTGCCTTCCTGTGTGCGGAATTCAATCAAATGGGTGATTGCAGAAGCTACGGCTGTGTCGAGTGCTGACAATTCTTCTTCATCGGTTTCTGCCGACTCCTGTTTAAGCACGTCGGGAAGTCTCAGCAAAGTTGCATACCAGTCCGTTGGGAGGGGGATGTTCAGCTCTTCAGACATTTGTTCAATTTGAACCTTGTATTTGCCGGCAAGAGCTTTGTTGATGGAGATGGGTGTATCGTTTGCGATGGATTCGAGTGTGATGGTCAAGTCAACTTTGCCGCGTTCCAATTCTTTGGCGACAACGCTTCTTAATGCCAGTTCCCGTTCGCGAAGCTGTTGCGGAATGCGTACGGACAAATCCATCTGTTTGCTATTCAGAGATTTTATTTCAGCTGTAATTTTTTTTCCGTTGATTTCGGCTGTTGATTTTCCGAAACCTGTCATTGATAGTATCATAATAGATTTTCTTTTTTGCAAAAATACGCAAATAAGGTTTATTAGACAAATAAAAGATGCAATGAACTGTTGAAGGTTGTGAAGCGTTGCATATTTGGCGGAAGAATTCTGTCAAGCTTCCAATTATTTTATTTAATTTTGTAGGCATTTTAATCGTGAATAATAATCAATCATAGTATAGCGACAAGTATGAAACAACTTAGACTGACATTGCTGTTTTTAATGGCTTTTGTTGCTACTTTTGCAACTCAAGCACAAATTCGCAAACCTGCCAAATGGAGTTTCGCTTTTGAGAAAATATCAGAAACTGAGGGCGTTGTGAAAATGAATGCTCAAATAGATAAAGGGTGGCATTTGTATTCAACCAAATTGCCGGATGGCGGTCCGATTCCAACAACAGTCAATTGGGAAGAACTGAAAAATGTGGAATTGATAGGAGAGCTGGTCCCCAATAAACCTCCTCATGAAGAAATAGACATGGTTTACCATTTGAAACTCGGATGGTGGACTGATAATGTCGTTTTAAGTCAAAAGGTGAAGATTCTGGACAAAGATTATAAAGTGTCCGGTTATGTTCGTTTCATGCTTTGCAACGATGGAACGTGTCAGGCTCCGGAAAATGTGCCTTTTGAATTTAGTGCCGGGCCTTCACAAGCTGTTCCTTTGGTAGAGGCTGAGCCGATAGCTGTTCCTTTGGCTCAAAAATCGAAAAAAGCAGAAGTGAAAGGTGAGCAGGACTATTGGGAACCTGTGAAAATGGACGATAACGCGGCTTCGATTTCCAACCGGTCGATATGGTATATATTCTTCGGCGGGTTTGTCGGTGGTTTGATTGCCTTGCTGACTCCTTGTGTATGGCCGATGATTCCGTTGACAGTGAGCTTCTTCTTGAAAAAACACGGTTCACGTCGCCGTTCCATTTTGGATGCTTTCCTTTATGGCGTGTCGATTATTGTTGTTTACTTGGCATTAGGGTTGATTATTACATTGTTTTTTGGTCCAAGTAAATTGAACGAATTGTCGACGGATGCGATTTTCAATATCATATTTTTTGCCTTGCTTGTTGTCTTTGCTATTTCATTCTTTGGCGCATTCGAAATTACATTGCCAAGCAAATGGACCAACAAGATGGACTCCAAAGCCGAGCGGACAACAGGGGTATTGAGCATTTTCTTTATGGCGTTTACGCTTACATTAGTTTCGTTCTCCTGTACGGGCCCTATTATTGGAACATTGCTGGTAGAAGCTGTTAGCTTAGGTGACCTTACGGGACCGGCCGTGGGAATGGGTGCGTTTGCGTTGGCATTGGCTATTCCGTTTACGCTTTTTGCTATTTTCCCGTCTTGGTTGAAGGAATTGCCGAAATCAGGAGGATGGTTGAATTCGGTTAAGGTCGTTTTGGGTTTTGTGGAATTGGCATTGTCATTAAAGTTCTTGTCGGTTGCCGACCTTGCATATGGCTGGGGAATTCTGGATCGTGAAGTGTTTGTTGCACTTTGGATTGTCATCTTTGCTTTGCTGGGTATCTATCTGCTGGGTAAGATTCGTTTCCCGCATGATTCCAAAGTGGAAAAAGTCGGTGTGTTCCGTTTCTTCCTTGCGATGATTTCGTTAGCATTTTCCGTTTATTTGCTTCCGGGATTGTGGGGGGCACCATTAAAGAGTGTGAGCGCATTTGTGCCACCGTTGAGCACACAGGATTTTAATCTTTACGATGAAGGCAAATTTGTGGAATATCATGATTATGATGAAGGAATGGAGGCTGCCAAAAAGTTGGAGAAGCCGGTCTTCCTTGATTTCTCGGGTTATGGTTGCGTAAATTGCCGTAAGATGGAGGCTGCGGTTATTGATAACAGCCGTGTGCGTCAAATGATTGAAAAAGAGTTTGTGATGATTACGCTTATGGTTGACGACAAGAAGGAGCTGGATGTACCTATGGAAGTAGAAGAAAATGGTGCTAAAGTCAAACTTCGTACCTATGGCGACCTTTGGAGTTATTTGCAACGCTATAAATTTGGTGCTAATTCCCAACCGTATTATGTGGTTCTTGACAACGAAGGCCAATTGTTGTCAGGCCCAGTGTTCTATGATGAAAATGTTGACAATTTCACATCGTTCCTACAGAACGGGTTGGATAAATATAAAGCAGAATAGTTATGAGCCACTCAAGAGAATATAAAATGGAGGCGTTCGGCAAATTGCTGGATGTCCTTGATGAACTGAGAGAAAAATGTCCTTGGGACAGAAAACAAACAAACCAGAGCCTGCGCTGTAATACGATTGAAGAAGTGTATGAACTGTCCGGGGCTTTGATTGATGAAGATTCACTGAATATCAAAAAGGAATTGGGCGATGTGTTGCTACACATTGTATTCTATTCTAAAATCGCTGACGAAAAGCAGGAATTTGATATAGCTGATGTCTGCGATTCTCTGCGTGAGAAGCTGATATTCCGTCATCCTCATGTGTTTGGCGAGGTTCATGTGTCCGGCTCTTCAGAAGTGGAACACAATTGGGAACAATTGAAACTTAAAGAGAAAAACGGAAACAAAACCATTTTAGGAGGAGTCCCGAAAGCATTGCCGTCGCTGATAAAATCAGAACGGATTCAGGAGAAAGCCTCAAACGCAGGTTTTGATTGGGACGAACCGTCTCAAGTGTGGGATAAGGTTAAGGAAGAGCTTGGCGAAGTGGAAAAAGAATTGAAGTCGGGAACTGCGGAAGACAAGGAAGCCGAGTTCGGGGACTTGCTGTTCAGTGTCGTTAATGCAGCCCGTCTCTATAAAGTAAATGTCGACAATGCTCTGGAACGGACAAACCAAAAATTCATTCGCCGATTCAACTATATTGAAGAAAAGGCAAAGGAACAAGGCAAGAAATTGTCGGATATGACATTGGCTGAAATGGATTCGTTGTGGAACGAAGCCAAGACGCTTGAGGGTAAAATGTAGAAATAAATGATTGTATGCATAACAGAGAAACCAAGTGTGGCGAAAGACATCGCTTCAATTCTTGGTGCGGACATTAGACGTGACGGATTTTACGAAGGCAACGGTTATAAAATAACATGGACCTTCGGACATCTTTGTACCCTTAAAGAACCCCAAGACTACACGGACAGATGGAAAACGTGGAGCTTGGGCGTCTTGCCGATGATTCCTCCCAAGTTTGGAATTCGTTTGATAAATGACAAGGGGATTGAAAAGCAATTCCATGTCATTGAGGCATTAATTAAAGAAGCTGATGAAGTTGTCAACTGCGGTGATGCCGGCCAGGAGGGTGAATTAATACAGCGATGGGTGATGCAAAAGGCCGAATGCAGAAAACCTGTCAAGCGACTGTGGATTTCTTCTTTGACGGATGAAAGTATTCGGGAAGGATTTAAAAATCTTCGGCCGCAATCGGATTTTGACAGTCTGTATTTTGCCGGCCTTTCCCGTGCTATCGGTGACTGGATTCTCGGAATGAATGCGACGCGTTTGTTTACGTTGAAATATGCACAAAATAGAAATGTGCTGTCTATTGGACGTGTGCAGACACCAACGCTTGCATTGGTTGTGGCACGTCAAAAGGAAATAGACAATTTCGTTCCAGAGGATTTTTGGGAAATCAAGACCATTTATAAGGGTGTTACATTTAATTCGACCAAAGGACGGTATAAAGTCGAGGCGGAAGCCCAAAATGTAATTGAACAGATAAAGGACCTTCCTTTGGTGATTAATTCATTTACGACAAAACGGGGCAAAGAATATCCGCCGAAACTGTTTGACTTGACATCTTTGCAGGTAGAGTGTAACAAGCGGTATGGATATTCGGCTGAAGAAACTTTGCGCTTGATACAGTCGCTTTATGAAAAAAAGTTTACGACTTATCCGAGAGTTGATACGACATATTTGAGCGAGGATATATATCCGAAAGTGCCAGGTATATTGAAAGCTCTGACTCCATATGCAAATTTTACGGCACCGGTGCTTGAGAAAAAGATACCGAAAACGAAAAAGGTATTCGATAATTCGAAAGTGACAGATCACCATGCTATCATACCGACGAATGTGCCGCCGGCTTCTTATCTTTCGGTAGAAGAGAAGCGTGTCTATGACATGGTGGCACGGCGTTTCATTGCGGTTTTCTATCCTGATTGTGAATTTGACCAGACTACGGTAATGGCATCCGTCGGAGATCATGAGTTTAAGGCAAATGGCAAACAGATTGTTGCGGACGGTTGGCGTGTGCTCTATAAAACGGCGGACAAGTCTAATTCCGAATCGGAGGACGACGGCAGCGACAGCATCTTGCCTGTATTTGTAGAGGGGGAATCCGGGCCTCATGAGCCGGCGTTGGTGAAAAAGACCACTCAGCCGCCTAAATTGTATACGGAAGGTACGTTGCTGCGGGCAATGGAAACCGCTGGTAAGCTGGTGGACGATGAAGAACTTCGTGAAGCCATGAAGGAAAATGGGATAGGGCGTCCTTCCACCCGTGCGGCTATCATTGAAACGCTGTTTAAGAGAAAATATATTCAGAAGGAAAAGAAAAATTTGCGTGCTACGTCGGCAGGAATAGCTTTGATAGATACTATCAAGGTTGATTTGCTGAAGTCTGCAAAATTGACCGGTATTTGGGAAAACAAGCTCCGCAAAATTGAAAGCCGGGAATATGATGCGGCACAGTTTATTGACGAACTGAAGGCGCAGATTGGAGAAATAGTATATGATGTGTTAAGTGATAACAGCGGCAGCAAGATAGCTGTTCCTGAAGAACCCCGAAAAGAGCCGGCGAAGAAGAAAGCCGTTCGAAAGCCTGCTGTCAAGTCGCTTGAACAGGTCGTTTGTCCTTTGTGCGGAAAAGGGCATATTATTAAAGGAAAAACGGCTTATGGATGCAGTGAATACAAGTCGGGATGCTCGTTCAGGCTTCCGTTTGCTGATGTTCCGGAAAAGGCAACGCCTGCACAAGTAAATAAGAAGATTCAATCATTATATAAAAAGAATACGAATGAGTGAGGAATTGTTTCCAGTGGTTGATGAAACCGGAAAAGTGGTTGGCAAAGCCACTCGAAAAGAATGTCATTCCGGAAGCATGATTCTGCATCCGGTGGTGCATCTGCATGTATTAGATGCGGACAAACGATTGTTTTTACAACATCGTTCCATGAAAAAGGATGTCCAGCCCGGAAAGTGGGATACATCGGTTGGCGGACACGTTGATTATGGAGAAACAATAGAAGCTGCACTGTTGCGTGAGGCAAGAGAAGAACTGGGCTTAACAGGTATTGAAGTAAAAAAGTTGTTCACATATAAGTTTACCAGTTCGATTGAATGTGAGTTGGTGAACGCTTTTTACACGGTTTGCCGTCTTGAGGATATTACTGTGGACGGTGATGAAATTACGGAAGGACGATTTTTTTCGGTTGATGAAATATTAGACCGGATAGGTACAGGCTTTTTTACTCCAAATTTTGAACAGGAATTTTTCAGACTTCGAGAATTTGGGCTTTGGGACAAACAATAGTTGTTGAATTTTTGTTCCATTATATATGAGTTTGACTGTCCAATATATTATTATCGGTGCAATTTTCGCTTTGTTGGGAATAATTGTAATACGGCGCATGTTTTTTGTGAAAAACAAAAAGTCTTGTAATTCAGGTTGCTCCTCCTGTCCTTTGCTTGATAATTGCAATAAGCCGCAAAATAAAGATAAAAAAGTGCATGAAAAATTTGCACAATCCAAAAGAGTGTAGTAACTTTGCACACGCAAACGGAAAACAAAACGGTTCCTTGGATGAGTGGCTTAGTCAGCGGTCTGCAAAACCGCGTACGGCGGTTCGAATCCGCCAGGAACCTCGAAGAGCTTCCCAGTTATGGGAAGCTCTTTTTCTTTGTGTATGTGCTGTTAAAAAATATTGGCATTGTCGGTAAAATATTCATAACTGAACGGAAAATTCATTTGAATCGGAAATGAATTATGATTATCTTTGCATGAGTAAGCACGAGTCAAGTGCTTTAATAAGAAAACAATTTAAAATTACAATAAATGAAGAATGATTTTAGAGATTTTGTGGTAAAGCATCTTGGAATGAACGGTCTTGCAGTAGACGATTATACAAGAATTACCAGCAGCTACATTTCTCCGACAATTATTGAAGAACGCCAATTGAATGTGGCGCAAATGGATGTGTTCTCCCGTTTGATGATGGACCGAATTATATTCTTGGGAACACAGATAGATGATTATACAGCTAATGTAATCCAGGCTCAATTGCTGTTCTTGGATTCTTCGGATCCGGGTAAGGATATTTCCATCTATATAAATTCTCCGGGCGGATCCGTTTATGCAGGATTGGGTATTTATGATACAATGCAATATATTTCCAGTGACGTTAAAACTATCTGTACTGGAATTGCCGCTTCGATGGCTGCTGTTCTGCTTGTTGCCGGAGAAAAGGGAAAACGTTTTGCGTTGAATCACTCCCGTGTGATGATACATCAGCCGATGGGTGGTGCTCAGGGACAGGCTTCTGATATCGAAATTACAGCCCGCGAAATTCAAAAATTGAAGAAAGAATTGTATACAATTATTTCCAACCACTCTGGTATGCCTTTTGACAAGGTGGAAAAAGACAGCGACCGCGATTATTGGATGACATCGGCGGAAGCAAAAGAGTATGGAATGATTGATGATATTTTAATAAAAGGAAAATAATGCCGAAGAAGGAAAGAAACGGTAATGGGCACTTCTGTAGTTTTTGCGGAAGAGGTGAGCAGGAAGTCTCTTTTTTGATTCCTACGATGGATGGCGCTGGAGCTATCTGTAATTTCTGTGTAGAGCAGGCGCATGCTGTGGCAGAGGACTATTTCGGACATGTCGAAAAGTCGTCGGGAAAGAAAGAAAATCATATAGACTTGAATGCAATTCCGAAGCCAAAGGAAATTGCCGCATATTTGGACAGCTATGTAATTGGCCAGGATAATGCAAAAAAGTGTTTGTCGGTAGCCGTTTACAACCATTACAAGCGACTTGCGCAGCCTATGGAGGATGATGTTGAAATTGAAAAAAGCAACATTATCATGGTGGGGCCGACAGGTACGGGAAAAACTCTGCTGGCAAAAACTATTGCAAGACTTTTGAAGGTTCCCTTCGCCATTGTTGATGCGACGGTGCTGACAGAAGCCGGTTACGTGGGTGAAGACATTGAGAGTTTGTTGGTCCGACTGCTTCAGGCTTGTGACTATGATTTGGAACAGGCCGAAAAAGGCATCGTGTTTATAGATGAGATTGACAAGATTGCACGCAAGGGCGACAATCCTTCTATTACGCGTGATGTCAGCGGTGAGGGCGTTCAACAAGGCTTGCTGAAACTTTTGGAAGGTTCTGTTGTGAATGTTCCCCCGCAAGGCGGTAGAAAGCATCCGGAACAAAAAATGATTCCGGTCAATACCAAAAACATATTATTTATATGTGGCGGAGCATTTGAAGGCATTGAAAGAAAAATTGCACAGCGCTTGAATACTCATGTTGTGGGTTATGGTTCGGACAGTGCGTATCGCAAGATGCAGCGTGACAATCTGATTAATTTTGTTGCGCCACAGGATCTGAGGGCGTTTGGCCTTATTCCTGAAATCATTGGCCGATTGCCAATGTTGACTAATTTGGAACCATTGGACAAAGCCGCATTGAGAAGAATTCTAGTAGAGCCGAAAAATGCCATTATCAAACAATATGTGAAATTGTTCGCTATGGACGGTGTAGAGCTTGTCTTTACAGACGAAACATTGGATTATATTGTTGACAAGGCCGTTGAATTCAAGCTCGGTGCTCGTGGTTTGCGTTCGCTGACTGAGGCAATAATGATAGACACAATGTTTGAAACTCCGAGCGGGGATCAAAAGAAAGTCATTGTTACCAAGGATTATGCAGAGTCAAAATTGGAAAATGCAAATTTTGATGCTTTTAATTAATAAAAAGTGTGTAAATAATTTGCTTATTCTGGATAGATTTATAACTTTGTATATGTAGGTTATACACTCTATATTCTTGGAAGATATGATTACAAATAATGATTTAACTGCTAAGCTAAAAGAATATTTCGGTTTTGATACATTTAAAGGCAACCAGGAAAGCATCGTTCGGAATTTGTTGGAAGGAAAAGACACTTTTGTCCTGATGCCGACTGGTGGCGGTAAGTCGTTGTGTTATCAGTTGCCGTCTTTATTGATGGACGGTACTGCGATAGTAATATCTCCACTGATTGCATTGATGAAAAATCAAGTCGATGCGATGCGGAATTTTAGTGAGGATGATGGGGTGGCGCATTTCTTGAACTCGTCATTGAACAAAGCCGCAATAGATCAGGTGAAGAGTGATGTTGTCAGTGGAAAAACCAAACTGCTTTATGTAGCACCGGAATCGCTGACGAAAGAAGAGAATATAGAGTTCCTGAAAACGGTGAAAATTTCTTTTTACGCCGTGGATGAAGCGCATTGTATTTCTGAATGGGGGCACGATTTCCGTCCGGAATACAGACGAATCCGTCCGATTATCAATGAAATTGGAAACCGCCCGGTAATAGCGCTGACAGCTACTGCGACACCAAAAGTTCAGCATGACATTCAAAAGAATCTTGGAATGCAGGATGCTACGGTGTTCAAGTCCTCATTTAATCGTTCAAACCTCTATTATGAAGTTCGTCCGAAAACGAAAAATGTGGACAAGGATATAATCAAATATATCAAGTCGCAGGAGGGAAAATCGGGAATTATTTATTGTCTGAGCCGTAAAAAGGTGGAAGAACTGACGGAAACGTTGGTTGTCAACAATATCAAGGCTCTTCCGTATCATGCCGGTATGGATGGAGCACAGAGAAGCGAGAATCAGGATGCTTTTCTGTTGGAGAAGGTCGATGTGATTGTAGCTACAATTGCATTTGGTATGGGTATTGACAAACCGGATGTCCGTTATGTGATTCACTATGACATACCCAAGAGTCTGGAAGGCTATTATCAGGAAACCGGACGGGCTGGGCGTGACGGTGGTGAAGGACAATGTATAGCCTTCTATACAAGTAAGGATTTGCAGAAACTTGAAAAGTTTATGCAGGGTAAACCTATTGCAGAACAAGAAATTGGGAAGCAACTCCTCTTGGAAACCGCAGCTTACTGCGAATCGTCTGTTTGCAGACGAAAAACATTGCTTTATTATTTTGGAGAAGAATACAAAGAGGACAATTGCGGAAATTGTGATAATTGTTTAAATCCGAAGAAAAAAGTGGAAGCTAAAGATGAACTTTGTGCGGTGATTGAAACAGTCATTGCGTTGAAGGAAAAATTCAAATCAGATTACGTTATTGATGTAATGATAGGAAAAGAATCTTCAGAGATCAAATCCTATATGCACGACCAGTTGGAAGTTTTTGGGTGTCAGGATGCTGACAGTGAAAAATTCTTGGGCGCAGTCATTCATCAGGCTATCATAGCAGGTTATCTGGATAAAGATATAGAGAATTACGGCTTGCTGAAGGTAACCCCGGCCGGCCATAAGTTCTTGAAAAATCCGAAATCATTCAAAGTGGTAGAGGATAACGAGTATAACGAAGACAATGAGGAAGTTGTTATCAAGAGTGGCGGGGCTTGTGCAGTAGACCCGGAACTCTATTCAATATTGAAAGATTTGCGCAAGAAGATTGCGAAAAGACTGGAACTTCCTCCTTATGTTATCTTCCAGGATGTTTCTTTGGAGGCTATGGCAACGACTTATCCTATTACGCTCGATGAGTTGCAGACAATTCAAGGAGTTGGTGCGGGTAAGGCAAAACGCTATGGTGACGAGTTCATCAAGGTTATCAAAACCCATGTGGAAGAAAATGAGATTGAACGACCGGAAGACTTACGTGTTCGTACCGTTCCAAACAAGAGCAAACTGAAAATATCCATTATTCAGGGTATAGACAGAAAGATAGCATTGGACGAACTTGCTGAATCAAAAGGTCTTGATTTCAATGAACTTCTTGATGAGGTGGAAGCCATTGTTTATTCCGGTACTAAAATCAATATTGACTACTTCTTGGATGAAGTTATGGACGAAGATCATCAAGAAGATATCTTTGAGTATTTCAAAGAAAGCGAAAGCGATGATTTGGAATCTGCAATTCAGGAACTTGGAGGCGACTATACGGAAGAAGAAATCCGCTTGGTGCGCATTAAATTTATTTCTGAAATGGGTAATTAACGGAAAACTCGAATTTTTACAATGTCAATATCGCAAATGCACAGCAGACAATGCCGTGCATTTGTTTTAAAATGGATGTGCTTATGGAAGTTTTATACGAAGACAATCATATCATTATTGTAAATAAAGCTCCCGGAGAAATTGTGCAAGGCGATAAAACCGGTGACAAGCCATTGGTGGAAATCGTCAAGGACTATTTGAAGGTGAAGTACAACAAACCGGGAAATGTTTTTTGTGGTGTTGTCCATCGTTTGGATAGGCCTGTTGGCGGATTGGTGGTATTTGCAAAGACAAGCAAGGCTTTATCGAGGATGAATGCCTTGTTCCAAAAACGAGAAGTGCAGAAAACATATTGGGCAATAACGAGAAACGCTCCTCAAAAGCGGGAAGGAACGTTGGTGCACTATATTACGTCTCAAGAAAAAAACAACAAGTCGTACGCTTCGCTTGAGCCTCGCGAAGGAGCCTCAAAGGCTATGCTTGATTATAAACTTTTGGCGCAATCCGATTTTTATTCCTTGCTTGAGGTGCAGCTTCACACGGGAAGAAAGCATCAGATACGGGTGCAACTGTCATCGATGGGCTGTCCTATCAAAGGCGATTTAAAATACGGTGCTCCTCGCAGTAATCCTGACGGTAGTATCAGTCTACAGTCGCATAGGGTTAAATTTGTGCATCCGGTATCAGGCGAAGTAATTGATGTTACTGCTCCAGTGCCGAATGACAGGTTATGGCAGGCGCTTGCCGACAATGTTAATTCTCAAACGGGTAAATAGGGCAGAGGAGCCAGTTGCGATAGGCTTCGCCTAATTCCGAGACAAGTTCCTCCCATAGGTTGTTGTTGGGTTGGAGGAGAGTTTCGGTCGGAAGTCGATGGTTGAATACGGCCCAAACGTGGCTATCGATTTCTTCCTTCAATTGGCCGCGTTCCCAACCACTATATCCAAGAAAAAATTTGAAGAGGGGTTCTTCTTTTGGGTTAGAGTTCAGATAGTCTACAACGGCATCAAAATCACCGTTGAAGAATAGATTTTCTGAAACCTGATGCGATTTGGGAATTTCCGGAATGTTATGTATGAAAAAAAGTCTGTCTAACGATAACGGACCTCCGCAGTATAATGGGATTTTTTTATCGATTTTCAATTCCGGGATAACGTCGTTGAGATTAAGGTTGATTCTTTTGTTCAGAACAAGACCCGTGGTTGGAAAATCGGGCAGATAGTCGACCAAAAGAACGCATGCCCGTTGAAAGTATATTTCATCAAGGAATGGTTCAGAAATCAACAGCCCGCCTTGCTGTGGGTCGGGCTGTGGTTGTTTTATGTTGAATAAATCAGCGTTGTCGTTCATTTTATTTGTGCGAGATTTTGCTGACACCCATATTGGTGCGTATGAAATATATGCCGGAGGGTAATGTGCATTCAAAATAATCCGTCACTTTTTGTTTTGACACTACCGTTCCAGTTATGTTGTAAACGACAACAAGACCTATGTTATTGCCTATGATTTGAATTTTTCCATTGCCAGACGATATTATTCTAAAAGAATTTTTGACAGTAGTGTTGACGGAAGATGTGGAATCGTCATCCGGTTCAATTGTGAAGTTGGACTTGTTCCAATATTTGCTACGTGTATATTGCTGCCAACTCTCTTTGGGGACAAAAACATTAATAGGGTTGTTGTGGATTGCAAAACTTCCCACAACGGGAGGTTCTGTGGCAGAAATGTAAATATTCTCAATTGGGCATTTTTCATAGAATGCATCATTTTGGATTTCTTGAACAGATTTCCCTAAATGTATTGTTTTTAATGAGGAGCAATAATAACAGGTGTATTCTTCAATAATTTTGAGATTTTGTGGAAACGTCAGTTCTGTCAGAGAAGAACAGCCGTCAAACGCATATTCTCCCATTGTTTCAAGATTTTCCGGCAACTTGATTTCTTTAAGTTTCTTCATTTGTTTGAATGCTTTATCCCAAATCGGTCATTAGGATTTCCCAGTGTTGTATGGCAATGAGAAATCCTTTAATTTCTCCCAGATGGACAGGAAAGAC
>UQUV01000038.1 GCA_900544305.1 uncultured Porphyromonadaceae bacterium | reverse complement strand
CTCGTTATTTGGTGACATTTAAAACCAATGCGATTTTATCGCACCAGTAATAATGTCGAATAAAAGAACAATTATTTCACTACAACTTTTTCAACTGCGTTGCCTGCTTTTACGATATAAAGACCAGCGTTCAAATCTTCAACACCCATGATTGAAGTTGTTGATTTCTTAACCAGTTGTCCAGAGATGTTGTAAAGTTCGAAACCGTTGTTTTCGTTGCCAAGAACGTTGATTGTACGGTTAGAAACGATTACCTGAACATCGTCAGTTGCAACACCTTCAACGCTGCCCTGACCTTGAGGACCATACAAATAAACAGCGTCGATGCTGATAGTTGTACCAGTTACACCGCCACCGAGTACAGAGTAGATGTTACCAGTGAAATTACAAGGAGTATAGTCGAATGAAGGATAGAATTTCTTCATGTCAGCCAATGACATATCGATAGCCACCCAGTCGCCACCTTCACGGTCGAAGTCACCAACAAGAGGATAAGTAGCGCCACCGTCAACGAATGCTGTGTTACCAACAGACAACTTGGCCGGAGACCACTTCATATTTGTTTTACCAGCGAGCTGACCGTCACCGAAAATCACAGCAATAGCAGATGCAGGGTTAGAGCTGCGCAAGCCCATGTGGAAACGAGTATCGTCAGAAATGTGGTTCAAGTCAATATAGTTGTTGCCACCGTCTTCTACAACAGTAAAGCCGGCACCAGACCAACCTACAGTTCCTACTTCAAGTGAAGTATAACCTTCCATCTGGAAGTCAACACCAGGATAAGAACCGTCACCGGCAACAAATGTGTTATCCCAAATATAGAAGCAACGTGTTACGTTGTCCAGAGTGTATTCGTGAACTGTCTTTCCTGCATTTTTCAAAATTTCAACAGAAGCTGCATCCAATTGAAGGATATCAAAAACTTCACCTTTGTCCTTTGTTTGTTCCAAAGAAGGGTCACCAACGAACTGAGCATTTGCAAAACCCAATCCACATACTGCCATAGCAGCCAAAAGAGTCATTCTTTTCATAGCTAAATTTTTTTGAGAGTTTGTAATTTTTTAAGATGGCGGGCGTTAGAACCCGCCATCGGGTTGTTTTTATTGTTTTTGTTAAATTAGTATCCAGGATTTTGATCCATCGGGTTCAAGTTGATTTCCTGAGAAGGAATCGGGAAGAGTTCGTGTTTGCCTTTGATAAACGAAGCCATTTCAGCACGTGCCTCCGGAGTTTCGTTCTTGCCGTACGAACCGTTATCCTTGTCCATCACTTCATAAGCGATACCCCAACGGCAAAGGTCAAACCAGCGGTGGCCTTCCATAGCAAGTTCCACACGGCGTTCGTGGCGGATTGCCTTGCGCAAGTCGTCCGTATTGTCGCTATAGCCGTTATAGTTAGGGAATGCCGGAAGAATAGCGTCATTTCCTCCACGGGCACGCTTGCGCACTTCTTCCAACGCCCATTTGGCACCGGCAATGTCCTTACCGCTTTCAAGAGCAGCTTCGGCATACATCAACAGCACATCGGAAGCACGAATCAGACGATAGTTAACCGGGCTGCGGGTTGCGTGGTCAAGCGTAACATAGATACCGTCTTCGATATAGGCTGACTTGCGGTTGTAATAGCGGCTGCCCAGATAGATTTCCTGTTCAGGGTTGTCAAGCTGGTCATCGGTAGGATTGATGATTGTAGCGTCGCGACGAGGGTCGCCGGCTTCAAACTCGTCATACAGGTTTTGTGTCGGGTGATTGAATCCCCAGCCTGCACCGAGAGCAGTGGCACGGCAACGAGTAAGGATAGTTGTGAACGTACCGCGGGTAAAGCCAAAGCCTTCACCATAGTCGCTGGTCGGTTCTGCCATATATTGGATTTCAAATACAGATTCCGGACCGTTTTCGCCTGCCATCGTAAAGTTGTCGGCATAATTCGGATTCAAGCTGTATTCGCCCGTTTCATATTGTTCGGTACGGAATTTCTGACCCCATTCGTAAGCCTTTGCAAAATATGCAGGATCAATGTGACCACCCATATAAAGATAAGTCTTCAACAGCATGGCCTGTGCAGCACCCTTAGTAGCACGTCCGAGATCTTCGTCAGCATACTCGCTCTTGTTCCACAACAGCGGTTCTGCAATTTCAAGATCTTTTACGATATTTTCATAAACGGTTGCTTCGCTGGCACGCGGTTGCTGCCATTTTGAAGAACTGTCGATTACGAAATCCACATAAGGCACACCGCCGAACACACGCACAAGGCGGAAATAATAGTAGGCGCGCATGAAGTGAGCTTCGCCCAACAGGCAGTTTTTACGGCTCTCGGTCATTGTCGTATCGGCATCCACCTTCGCCACTTCCTGAATAGCCAGATTACAACGGGCAATACCCTGATACTGCGCACGGTAGAAATCAAGAAGCATTGTGTTGTTGGCATTTGTCTTGAAGTTCTCCAAGTCGTAGACATCGGCCATATCCGTGATGTTCTGACCGCCTTTCAAGGCATCGTCCGAAACAACGTCGCCGATAAACCATTCAGAGAAATAAGTTGAATTGAACTCCCATGCCAACGGAGTGTAGCAGGCATTCACTACCTGAATGGCAGTGTTTCCTGATGTAAAGAAATCGTCCAGCCCTGTTTTGCCCGGCGACTCTTCCAAGAGCCAGTCATTACATGAAGTAGCGGTAGCAAGCAGCGCCAGTCCGCAAAACGCTTTCAATATATGTATCGTTTTCATTTTTGTTGACTTTTAATTGATTAGAAGGAAATGTTAGCACCTAAGATGAAGGAACGGGCTTGCGGATAGTTACCGTAGTCAATGCTGCCGCCCACTTCTGGGTCGAATCCTGTGTATTGTGTCAATGTCAGGAGGTTGCTGCCCTGCAAATAAATACGGCAGTTCTGCAAGCCTACCTTACGGATGGCCTTTTCAGGAATCGTATAACCGATTTGCAGATTCTTCAAACGGAAATAAGAGCCGTTTTCAAGGAATCGGTCGGAAACGTAGTAGTTCACCGAGTTTTTCGGATTAGGAATTGTTCCTTCTGTATTGGTTGAAGTCCAGGCATTTGCCATTACCGGGCTCATAACGGAAGTTGTTCCGTTTCCTTCCAGACGATGACGCATCTGGTTGTAGATCTTGTTGCCGGCAACACCTTGGAAGAACAGTTGAACGTCGAAATTCTTCCAGCTTGCACCCAGGTTCAAACCATAGTTCAACCAAGGAATGCTTGAGCCGAGGTCTGTACGGTCGTTGTCGTCAATTTTACCGTCGCCGTTAAGGTCTTTGTATTTGGCGTCGCCTGCATGGAAAGGAATGTCGGTAGCTGTATAGCCTTTGAGATATTCCAATGCTTCTTCGTCAGTCTTGTAGATACCGTCGTACTGGTAACCCCAGAAGTAGTACAAAGGATAGCCTTCGTCAACGACTGTCAAGTTGTTATATCCGCTGTAGATAACGGCACCACCGTTCAAGCCGGTCAGTTCGTTGTCGATAAACGAAACGTTACCGCCGATAGAGTAAGAGAAGTCACCGATTGTATTGCGGTGTTCCAAAGTGATTTCAGCACCGCGGTTACGAACTGTACCTACGTTGCTTGTACCGTCGTAACGGTTACCTACGTGTGCCGGAGCTTTTACCGACATCAACATGTCCTGAGTATTGCGGATGAAGAAGTCGACAGAACCTGTCAGCATGCCGCGCCACATTCCGAAGTCAACACCCAAACTCCATTGTTCAGTGTTTTCCCAGTGTCCGCCGTTGTTAATCCAGGTAAGAACAGTTGCACCGTTTGCCAATGCCTGGTTCTTGCCGAATACGTAGTCAACGAATGTTGGACCTGTATTGAACACAGAGAGCATGAACGCATCGTTGCCGATATTGTCGTTACCCACACGACCCCATCCTGCACGGATTTTCAAAAGGTCGAGGTTTGTATAGTCTTTCATGAAGCCTTCTTCGCTGATTTTCCATGCCAAAGCCGTTGAAGGGAAATAACCCCAAGGCTTTTCAGGGAACTTGCTACTACCGTCGGCACGGAAGTTGACAGTAATCAAATAACGGTCAAGGTAGCTGTAGTGAACACGACCGAGCATTGAAATACGGCGGTTACGGCTAACAGAGTCGGAAGGACGTCCGAAATCGTCAGTCACCTGCGACAGATACCAGTTGTTTTCTTTCGGATTCAGAATGCTTGAACCTGAACTTCCGATAGAATAGTAGTTGTATTCTTCTGTTGTCTGACCTACCATCACCGAGAAATCGTGTGCATTGATAGTGCGCGCATAAGTCAAGATGTTGTCAACAGTCCAGTTGTAAGTACGTCCGATGCTTGAGCTCAAGAAGTTCTTGGAGTTCTTGTCATAGTCGGAATATTCGTAAGCATCTTTGAAGAGCTTGCTTGTAGCGATGTTATAGTCAAAGCTGTAGCTTGAACGGAATGTCAAACCTTTGAGTGGAGTGATTTCAGCAAAGACATTTCCGACGAAACGTTCGTTGCGATCTTTCGGATGGCTGTTTTCCACCATGCTGAACGGGTTTGTCACGTTCTTGAAGTTGGAACCGGCACTGATTTGTCCGCTCAAGTCCGTACCCTGTTTGTTGACAGAACCAGCAGGATAGTGAGTCGGATCCCAAGGAGCCATGGCAAAGGCTGCTGAAAGGATGGAAGAACCGGCACTTTCGCTGTTGTTCATTGCCGTACGGCTTGTAGAACTCATAAATGAAACGTTTTCACCGACTTTCAACCAGTTGTTCACCTTGTGGGAAGTATTCAAACGAACAGTCAGACGTTCGTAGTTTGAACCGATAATGGTACCTTCCTGTGAATACCAGCTGGTGCTCAACGAATAAGTTGTCTTTTCGCTACCGCCGTCGATAGAAAGGTGATAGTTCTGAATCAATGCATCCTGGAACACTTCATCCTGCCAGTCGGTATCGATAGCCGAATAATCAAGGCCGGTCGGATTTGTTTCGGGATCATAGACAGTAGGATAATATTTGGAACTACCCAAACGGAATGTAGAAAGCCATTTGTTGAAGCCGTAAGTTTCATAATACTTCTTTTCAGAAGCAGAACCGTTGATGGCAACAAGAGCATCGGCAAATTCCTGAGCGTTCATCACGTCGAGCTTGCGCCAACGCTGCTGAATACCGGCATAGGCATCCAATGTTACGGTAGTTTTCTGGTTTACCTTACCGCCTTTGGTTGTCACAATGATAACACCGTTGGCACCACGAGAACCGTAAATAGCTGTTGCAGAGGCATCTTTAAGAATTTCCGTTGACTGAATGTCGTTCGGGCTAAGGAATGAGATATCGTCAACAATGATACCGTCGACTACATATATAGGAGAAGCACCGTTGACGGTTCCGACACCACGGATTCGAACTTCCGGAGCTGCACCCGGCTGACCGCTGTTGGAATTGACAGTCACACCAGCTGCCTGACCCTGAAGAGCGTTTGCCAAGTTGGCGGCCGGGGTTTTCTTCAACTTATCGGCGGCTACGGTTGTCACGGAACCGGTCAAGTCGCTTTTTTTCATCGTACCGTAACCGATAGCTACTACTTCCTGAAGTACGTTAGCCTCCGATTTCAGAGCGACATTCAACGTTGTCGATGACTGAATCTTGTGACTTTGGGATTCGCAACCAACATATGAGAAGACAAGAGTCTGTCCGCGCGAAACTGTGATGGTATAATTACCGTCGATGTCAGTCGCCACGCTTGCCGAAGGGTTCTCCTTCACCTGCACCGGAACGCCGGGCAAAGGATAACCATCCTCTGCAGAAGTAACAACTCCCGTCACTTTCAAATCTTGCGCGTAAGCAACTGCCGCAAGAATCAAAAAACAAAAGAAAAGAATTTGTTTCTTCATAATTAAAAGAGGTATTTAATTTTAAGTTTGTTTCTTTTTACTACGCTTTCGAGTTTTTCCGATTTTAAGGGAATGGAATCAAAAAAATTCCGCTCGTCGATAATGCAAAGGTACAAATGATATAAATAAACCCTCAAAAAAGCCTTTCGCAAAAACTCAACATTCGCCACTACAAAACTCAACATTTATTCAGCAATATAAACACACAAATCTATATATCAATCAATTACAGAAAATATGTTATAAAACATATTTCGCAACACAACTCAACTAAGAAAAAATTAAGAACTTTGAGTGTGAGAAACATGGCTTGAATTCTTTTCCTCGATTTCCACCTTGATATAATTGACTCAAACAACATAGCATGACGTACAATTCACTTAAAAATGTTTTGCATCAGAACTGGGCCGGTGCCCTGTTCACTCTGTTTCTGCTGACTTGGCTATCGCCGGGGACAGCTGATGCGGCATACCCGCTCGTGCGCAATTATTTCCGCTCCATATATTCGGCAGGCACACAAAACTGGGACATCTGCCAGGACTCGCACGGCAGGATGCTTTTTGCCAACAACACCGGTATGCTGACCTATGACAGCCACCTTTGGAACACCCACCAGATCAGCAACTACACGACAGTGCGCTCACTGCTGTACGACGGCAAGGCAGAGCGTGTCTATGCCGGAGGCTCGGAAGAATTCGGATATTTTGCCAACGAAGAGGAAACAGGCAGAATGAAATATTTCAGCCTTATGAACACGCTTCCGGCAAAAGACCGCCACTTTTCGGAAATATGGAACATTCATCAGGCAGAAAAATATGTCTGGTTTCAAGGCGACTTCTGCATCCTCCGCTACGACGGCGAGAAAACCATCGCCATCCCTCACAAACACAAGATTACCACCTCCGCACTGATTAAGGGACGAATGTTTGTCGCTTCCATCGACGGAGGTGTAAGCATTCTCAACGGCGTGGACTACACTCCCCTGCCCGGCAACGAAAAGATTATAGGTAAGAAGGTGTGCTCGATTCTGCCCTATACACAGGGAAAGATTCTGCTCGTAACGGCATTCGACGGACTTTTCGTGTACGATGGCATTACCATCACTCCGCTGCAAACCGATATCGACCATTTCCTGAAAGAGAATCAGGTGTTCTGCGCTGCCACCAACGAGCGTGCCATCGTTTTCGGAACGGTAAATAAAGGTATCATCATCAAGGACTTGTCAAACAAGACCAACACTTATGTAAACAATTCTACAGGAATGCAGAACAACACCGTGCTGAGCATCTATTTCGACAAGCTCGACAATATCTGGCTGGGACTTGACAACGGTATCGACTATGTGCTCTACAACTCTCCCATCACGACATTGTTCGGAACTTCCAATAAATATGGTGCAGGCTACGCGTCACTGTTGAAAAACAACACCTTATATATGGGTACAAACCAAGGTCTGTATTCCACCTCCTACCCTATCTCGGCGACTCCGGAACCGGTAGAGCTGAAACAGTTGATGAAAAGCCAGGTTTGGAGCATTGACACGATTGCCAACACGATTCTTGTAGGCAATGACCTGGGTCTTTTCCAAATCATCAACGGTGTGCCGAAGCAAGTGGCAGGAATTCCCGGCACATGGTCCTGCCTGCAACTGAGAAAGCATAAGGACTATGCGCTTGTATCGACCTACGAAAGTTTTTTCCTTATTAAAAACAACAACGGAATATGGGAATACGCCAACAAGGTAACAGGCTATACCGACGCCGGCGGACATATTTTTGAAGACAAATTTGAGAATATCTGGCTGAGCCACTGGATGAAAGGTGTTTTCCGCCTGCGGCTGAGCAAAGACTTGAAACGCTTTGAAGAAATAAAGCTCTACGACCACAAAAAGGGATTCCCTACCGGCCGCAACAACACATTGTATGAAATAAACGACGAGCTGGCCTTCTCAACCGAAGGCGGCTTCTTCCGCTATAATCCACAGACCGACAGCATGATACCGAACGTAAACATGAACAGCATATTCGGTGCCCATACCTCGGTCCGCCTCTATCAGTCGCCGAATCGGGACGTATGGGGAGTTTCGGGGAAATTCATCTGTGCGGCATATTACAACACAACCGGCACCTACGACATCGACTCCATCACCTACAAACCGCTGCTCGACAAGCTGATTGTAGGCTTTGAAAACTTCAACTTCACGGCGCCGCGACGGCTGATTGTGTCGAATGAGGACGGTTTCTATGAAATTGACATCGACCGCGAACACACGGTCAACTGGAAAAGCAACCTCTTCATCAACAACATCTATGCTACGGGCAACCCCGACACCCTGCTCTACACGGCAGGAGGAATACAGCAGAAGGAACTGCGGCTGCCCTACAAGCTTAATTCTTTGAGATTTGAATTCATCTGCCCGGAATACCGCGAGCAGGGAACAATAGAATACAGCTATTATCTGGAGAACTACGACAAGAGCTGGAGTGCATTTTCGCAGGCCAACACCAAAGAATACACACAGCTCCACGAAGGAACCTACACTCTCCATATCCGTTCAATTAACCACTACGACGATTCAAAATCCGAATGCAAGTTCGTATTCCACATTTCTCCGCCTTGGTACAGAAGCATTTGGGCCATCTGTGTCTATCTGATAGCCGCAGCAAGCGCCATTTATTTTGCCTTTCGCTTTATCAAGATGAAATCGCACAAGGCCGCACTCGCTGTTGCCAAACGGAAAGAAGCCGAAATGCAGGAATTCAAGCGCAAGGCAGAAGAAGAAACGCTGAGAAAGGAGAACGAAATTGCCCACCTGAAGAGTGAACAGTTGGAACACGACGTGCGCCACAAATCACAGGAACTGTCGAACGCAACGATGAACGTCATCCGTAAAAATGAAATACTTATTGATATTTCCAACCAAATCAGCAAAATACAGGAAAGCGAAGAAAGCTCCGCACTGACTCCGGGAGCCAACAAACAGCTGATGAAAATACAGAAGCTCATCAAGGAGAACATCAGCCATGACGACGACTGGCAGAAATTCGCACAGAACTTCGACGTTGTCTATGAAAACTATCTGAAACGGTTGGTTCAGCTCTATCCGCAGCTGAACGCCAACGACCAGCGTCTGTGTGCCTACCTGAAAATGGGGCTCAGTTCGAAGGAAATCGCACCGTTGCTCAACATGTCGTACCGCAGCGTCGAAATGAACCGCTACCGCCTGCGGAAGAAAATGGAACTCAGCCGCGATGTCAATTTGGTAGAGTATCTGCAACGCATATAGGATTTGTTCTGAACATTCCATCACGCCTCTGCCCTTCCGGACGGAGGCGTTTTTTACACCCAAACCGCCTGTTTCCAAACGGGTTAACAACAAATAAAAAAGCTACACACCATCACGGTGGGTAGCTTTTTTGTGGTTATTTACCACTGACAACTAATGAAAAAAATAATGTTTCTATGTATGGATAGATAATAGTATCTTTGTTAATGTTTCGTAAATTTTTACGATGCAAAGGAATTAAAAAAAATCCATTTTTACAAGCGAAATAGATATTTTGGCGAATTTTATCTATAAATTCCGCTTATTTTAACATTTTTAAATGTTTAAGGACTTTATTTTTGCACAATCTCCTCAAATTCCACATCAGAAATCTGAGGTTCTGGCCTTACATTTTTCCGGTGAGGCGGTCTTTCTTCCTGCTCACGGTCGACGATGATTTCTTCATAGCTCACATACTCGCCGACATCCTTCGAATAAACTTTTCGTGAACTCTCAAACTGCGTTTCGCGGGCAGTATATTCGTTCTGCCTGCCAGTCGCCTCATTGACCGTCCGCTTGAAGCGACGGCGCATCTTGAACACGCTTGACACAATCCACAATACAGGAACCATGACAAGCAACAAGAGGAATAATAGAATGAAACCGAAAAATGTTCCCACTATAAAAATCTATTTAGTTTCTATCGTTAGATATAGCAATAACAATGCCAAACTAAACTTGTTCATTTTTTCGGGCTGTAGCCGAAAGAAAAATATAGAGGACAATGGTCCAAGCCAACCCTGACAAGTGCTGGAACACAAAGAACAGCACAGCTCCCAACACAAGCGCATAGCGACGCACATTGTTCTGGAATGCAAAGTTGTGCACCTTCAGCGAGAACATACGCATCCGGCTGAGCATCAGCAAAGGGAACAAAATGGAAAGGACTGTCATCAGCCCGTTGCCCATATAGCCGAACTGCATGTTCCAGGCAATGATACCAATCCAGAAAATGGCATTAGCCGGTATGGGAAGTCCGATAAAAGTCGTTGTCTGACGGTCGTCAATATTGAATTTGGCAAGGCGGAGCGCACCGCAGATGGTAATGAAGAATGCCAGATATGACAGCCAGCCGGCATCGTGTCTCATCATCGTATTGAAAACAAGCATGGCAGGTGCCAACCCGAAGCTCACCAAATCGGAAAGCGAATCCAATTCCTTGCCCAATGCCGAATAGGCATGCAACAAGCGTGCCGACAGTCCGTCGCAAAAGTCAAACAATGTAGCCAGACCGATAAAAAGGAAAGCCATTTCATAGCCCTTCAACGGACCGAAATCAGCATCATAGCTAAAAGAGAACACACAGGCCAAGCAGCCGCTCAGCAAATTCAGACAAGTGATTGAATTAGGTATATTTCGCTTGACAAAGCGCAGAAGTTTCATTGTCGATTCAGTTAGATTTGTTTTTCAAGTAAGCAATTTCAGTTATGCCTCCGGTCGTCTTGTCGCCAATCTTCACCTTGATGTCAGCATCCAACGGCAAGAAGATGTCGACTCGCGAACCGAATTTGATAAATCCCAGATGGGTAGAGATATCCGCTTCGTCGCCTGCGGCGGCATACGTCACAATACGGCGGGCCAACGCCCCGGCAATCTGGCGTACAAGGATTTGCTCTCCCGACTTGGCACGGATTAAAATAGAGGAATGTTCATTTTCCGTACTCGATTTCGGAAGATAAGCCGCACGGAAGCGTCCCGGATGATAAACCACCTTTTCCACTTTACCGTCGACCGGAAACCAGTTGGCGTGCACATTGAACACGGTCATGAACACCGACAGCTGAATGGCTTTCGCGTGCAGGAACTCGTCTTCGAAAACTTCTTCCAATGCAACTACAGTACCGTCGACCGACGACACCACTACATTTTCTCGTTTCCCCTTGTAATACCTGATAGGGGAACGGAAAAAATTAACGACAAGCAGAAAGATAACAACACATACCACTGTCAGCGCAACAGCGACAAACAGCGGACGCACAAAGAGATAAACCGGCAGACAGATTACTGCCAGTATCAAAAACAATGCTGCAATTATGTTTGTTCCTTCTTTATGTATTTTCACACCCATAATCCGGTAATTATCATACAAAGATAATACAATTCAAGTTTTAAACCCAAATTAACACTCGAAAATTATTTTTCGTAAAGTTTATTTTACAAAAATATAATAAATTACTCAAAACAAGAAATCAAAACACATGATTTAAAACATATCGCCGCACAAAACCGGCATCCCTGAAAATGCGCCAAATGCCGCCTTCCGCCATCGCAATCCGTTAAAAAACACACTCTCACCCAAGAAACGCCACATTAATATAAAAAATTGCGTAAATTTGCAGTTTGAAACAACGAAATTGCACGAACTATATGATGAGAAAGCAAAAACCGGGTTCGGAGCGCAACGCATGGAAACCCGACAGTGTACTGAGATGGAAGGCTGAAAACGACGGACAGCTATTGGAATGCCTGATAGGAAAGCTGAAAGACCACAAACGCACTGCCATAAAAGCGTTTCTGAAATACGGACAGGTGGCTATCAACACGATGCCCGTATCACAGTTCGACACGCCTGTACGCAAGGGCGACCTGCTGGAAGTGAACTTCACCCGCCCGTTTGTTGTTTTCTCACATCCGCGCATCAAGCTCGTCTATGAGGACAACGACATCATCGTCATCAACAAGGGCAGCGGCATTCTCTCCGTTTCGACCGACAACATCAAGGACGGAACCGCCTACAGCATCCTGCGCGACTATCTGAAAAAGAAAGATCCGCGTACCATGCTGTTCATCGTACACCGTCTTGACCGCGACACTTCCGGACTGATGATGTTCGCCAAGAACGTGGAAGCCAAGGAAGCCATGCAGCACAACTGGAACAACATGGTGCTGGGCCGCAAGTATGTAGCTGTCGTAGAAGGGAAAGTGGAGCAGGAAGAAGGCATCATCAAAAGCTATCTTGCCGAGACATCGCAATTTGAAGTCTATTCCACACAGAACCCGGAAGAAGGACAGTTGGCAGTGACCCGCTACAAACGACTGAAAACCAACAACGGATACTCGCTGATGGAACTTTCACTCGACACGGGACGCAAGAACCAGATACGTGTCCACATGAAGGACCTCGGACACCCCATTGCAGGCGACCGCAAATACGGCGCAAAATCAAGCCCTATCCACCGCCTTGCCCTGCATGCGCAGACGCTGCATTTCGCCCACCCGATAACGAAACAGGAAATGCGGTTTGAAACGCCTATCCCGACGCGCTTCGCCGGAATGCTAAAATAAACCTTTTTGTCGGTTTCGGCTTGTTTTCAGGATTTTATTTGTAAATTTGCGCATCAAATACACAGACTACATTTTATAGAACATTATAATAAGCTATGAATATATCTTATAATTGGCTGAAAGAATATGTCGACTTCAGCCTTACACCCGATGAAGTATCGGCAGCGTTGACGTCACTCGGTCTGGAAACAGGCGGTGTGGAAAAAGTAGAAACCATCAAAGGCGGACTCGAAGGCCTTGTTGTGGGAAAAGTCCTCACTTGCGAAGACCATCCGAACAGCGACCACCTGCACATCACAACCGTTGACCTCGGCGACGGCGTACCGACACAAATCGTATGCGGTGCAGCCAACGTGGCAGCCGGCCAACATGTTGTTGTAGCTACAGTGGGAACAAAACTTTACGACGGCGACAACGAATTCACCATCAAGAAATCAAAAATCCGCGGCGTTGAATCGTTCGGAATGATTTGCGCGGAAGATGAAATCGGTGTCGGTTCTTCACACGAAGGTATCATCGTTCTGCCGGAAGACGTAAAACCGGGCACACTTGCCAAAGATTATTATAATGTAAAGGACGACTATGTATTGGAAGTCGACCTGACTCCAAACCGTATCGACGCAGCCTCACACTACGGCGTGGCACGCGACCTCGCTGCATGGCTCACCCGTAACGGATATGCCAACCCGAATCTCCGCCGTCCGTCGGTCGACGGATTCAAGAGCGACAAGGCAGAAGGAGCTATCGAGGTAACAGTGGAAAACACTACAGCCTGCCCGCGCTACTGCGGTCTCACTGTCCGCAACGTCAAGGTAACCGAAAGTCCGGAATGGCTTCGCAACTACCTCAGCGCCATCGGCCAGCGTCCTATCAACAATGTAGTCGACATCACCAACTTCCTTCTTCATGCTATGGGCCAGCCTCTCCACTGCTTTGACCTTGCCAAAGTGAAAGGCGGCAAGATTGTGGTACGCACCGTTGCAGAAGGCACAAAATTCACGACTCTCGACGAAGTGGAACGCACAATGACTGACCACGACCTGATGATTTGCAACGCCGAAGAACCGATGTGTATCGCCGGTGTATTCGGAGGTCTGGACTCAGGCGTAACGGAAGCCACTACCGATGTATTCCTTGAATCAGCCTACTTCAACCCGACATGGGTACGCAAAACAGCGCGCCGTCAGGGCCTCAACACCGATTCTTCGTTCCGTTTCGAACGTGGCGTTGACCCGAACAACACTGTATATGTGCTGAAATTGGCTGCCATGCTCGTTAAAGAAATCGCCGGAGGTGAAATCTGCGGTGAAATCTACGACAACTACCCTGTTGCTATCGAACGTCCGGCCGTTTCACTTGCCTACGATTATGTGAATACGCTTATCGGCAAGACCATCGAGCCGGAAATCATTAAGGAAATCCTCAACTCACTTGAAATAGAAATCACCGGCGAACACGACGGCACTCTCGAACTCCGCGTTCCGACTTACCGTGTCGACGTCACTCGTCCGTGCGACGTGGTAGAAGACATTCTCCGCGTATATGGCTACAACAATGTGGAATTCGGCGACAGCCTCCGCTCAAGCCTTTCCTATCGCCAGACTACCGACGATTCCAACCACTTGCAGAACATCATCTCCGAACAGCTGACTGCAGCCGGATACTACGAAATCATGAACAATTCGCTCTCTGCCGTTTCCTACTACGAACAGCTCAGCGAAATGTATCCGCTCAACCACTGCGTTCGCCTGATGAACCCGTTGAGCAACGACCTCGCAGTCATGCGCCAGACGCTCATCTTCGGTGGTTTGGAAAGCCTTGCTCACAACATCAACCGCAAGAACTCCAACTTGCTGATGTATGAATTCGGCAACTGCTATTTCAACGACGACACGAAAGAGGTTACAGCAGAAAAGCCGTTGGCTCCGTTCAGCGAAGAACAGCACCTCGGCATCTGGATGACCGGCGACCTCTACCAGGCCAACTGGGCGGCTCCGGCACGCAAGTCAACAGTCTATGACCTGAAAGCTACAGTTGAAAACGTGTTCGCACGCCTCGGCATCGAACAGAACGAAGTGGTGGCAACACAGGTAAGTAACGAACTGTTCTCTGCTGCTATCGAATACAAGAACCGCGGCGGCAAGCTCATCGGCTATGCCGGTATCGTCAGCAAAAAACTGCTGAAAGCAACTGAAGTTTCACAGGAAGCCTATTTCGCAGAACTCAACTGGAACCTGCTCGTGAAGATGGCACTGAAGAAGAAGGTGGAATACACCGACCTTCCGAAATCAATGCCGGTAAAACGCGACCTCGCACTCCTGTTGAATGCCGACATCACATTCGCTGAAGTAGAAAGCGTAATCCGCAACTCCGAAAAACGTCTGTTGAAGAGCGTCAGCCTGTTCGACGTCTACGAAGGCAAAAATCTTGAAGCCGGCAAGAAATCGTATGCCGTAACAATGATTCTGCAAGACGACGAAAAGACACTCAACGACAAGCAAATTGACGCCGTGATGAACAAAATCATCGCCAACCTCCAGAAACAGCTGGATGCTAAACTACGATAATCAATATACATCATAAAAAAATAAAAGAACAACAATATGGGAAGAGCTTTTGAATATCGCAAAGCGAGAAAACTGAAACGCTGGGGTAACATGTCCCGCACATTTACAAAAATCGGTAAGGAAATCACTATTGCTGTAAAAGCAGCCGGACCGGACCCTGCAGGAAACTCGCGTCTGCGTATGCTCCTACAAAATGCTAAGGCAGCCAACATGCCGAAGGACACAGTAGAACGTGCCATCAAAAAAGCTACCGACAAGGATTCAAGCGACTACAAGGAAATCGTTTACGAAGGATACGGCCCTTACGGTATCGCTATCGTTGTTGAAACAGCAACCGACAACAACACCCGTACAGTAGCCAACGTACGTAGCTACTTCAACAAATTCGGCGGCTCACTCGGTACTTCAGGCAGCCTTTCATTCCTTTTCGACCACAAATGCGTATTTAAAATTGCTGCAAAAGAAGGTGTTTCTCTTGAAGACCTCGAACTCGAACTCATCGACTACGGTGTAGACGAATTGGAAGACGAAGGCGATTCAATCGTTCTTTACGGTGCATTCGACGAATTTGCCAACATCCAACGTTATCTTGAAGAGAACGGTTTCGAAATCCAGAGCGCAGAATTCGAACGCATTCCGAACGACTATAAGGAAGTTACTCCGGAACAGCGCGAACAACTCGAAAAACTTCTTGAAAAATTCGAGGAAGACGACGACGTTCAAAACGTATTCCACAACATGAAGGAAGACGACGATACTGAAGAATAATCATTCAAGTAATTACAACTTTTTCAATAATCCGAACGCGGCAGGATATCCCTGCCGCGTTCTTTATTTATCACGCGAACCCGCTAACTTACTGGTTTCAAGCCTATAAATTTGTTAAAGCCCCGAAATTACTTGCTCCGTATTAAAATATTTGTCTATTTTTGTGATGCAAATTAGGGTAACACCTAACAGAAGATTACATTATCTTGGCAATTCTCTTTTTTGAGAAAGTAATGGGACGGCTCTTCTTCTTTGAATTTTATTAGTATCATCTGTATCCCGTCTATCAGAATCCGTGTCAGACTATTAAAAAAATAGCCTGCAGTTTTTGATTTGACAGATGATAACATTCGCATTCACACATAATCGCCTACACGGTATTCCGGAAAATATCTTTCGGAACACTTTTTCATGTACACAGTCCATCCAAAAATATCATAGGGCAGAATCCCGGAAAACACACTGTTTCTGCCCTGACTATCCAATCTACACAAACGATCGGCGGCAAAGGGAAACCGCGACTTTTGACAGGTATATGCCAACGGCCCCAACGGGGAAATAGACAGGTTGAAGATAACACGACTGCCTTGCAGTCATTTAGCTGTATCGCCACTGATACAGCTTTTTTATTGGCAAAAACTTGGTTGTTTTCCATTTTTTTGGTAACTTGCCAACAAATTCTGACAGATATATGGACAACCAGGGCATAATAGAACGTATTCGGTTTATAATGAACGAAATGCGCTTAAACCAATTCAATTTCGCAAAAAGAATCGACACGGACCCGTCGAACCTTTCGAAACATTTGAATGGCAAATTACCCATCAATGAGTCGCTCATCAATAAGATTGTGGTAAATTTGGGCGTCTCAAAAAATTGGCTGAAAAACGGCAACGACGTTCCTTTCCCCAAAAGCACGGAGCCGGAAACCGTCACGGTAGGCCAGTTGGCTGAAAAGGATTCGGGTTCGCCGGTCTACGACATCGACGTGACGGCAGGGACGGCATCCCGCGAAATGATGTTTGCCGACGACCGCATCATAGGCCATGTCAATGTTCCGGGAGTCAGCTCCGACTGCAAGATTGTCCGTGTCAGCGGCAACAGCATGGAACCGGTCATCAACAACGGCGACTATATTGCCGTGCGCGAAATCCACGACACGTCGGTCATCTTCTGGGGACAAATCTATGTGATTATGTTGGATGATTACCGCATGGTGAAATATCTCCGCCGCCATACGGATGAAGACATGGTAATTCTCCGCAGTGCCAATAAGGACTACGACGACATAGAGCTGCCGAAAACAGCAATTCGAGGTCTGCTTTTTGTCAACAACATCATTCATATCGACACCCGAATGTAATGAACTACAAGGTTTCGCAACACACGCTGCTGTTTACAGCCGGAACTGTTTGGACAATAGCCGGTGCCAACATACTGCATATCGGCATTTCCTGCTGGAACGGCGACAATCACAGCTGGATGATAAAGGCCGGAGGTGCCACGCTCGTGTTCTTTCTGTTTTTCGGTTTCATTTTTCAGAAGCTGTACAAGAAACACACAAAACGCATCTCCAAAAAACAGGGGAAACATTGCCCCTTTTCATTCTTCGATGCAAAAAGCTGGATCATCATGGCCATAATGATAACCATGGGCATTGTTATCCGCAGTCTGCATCTGATGAACGACACAGCGATAGCCATTTTTTACACAGGATTGGCTGTGGCGCTGATTGCTACCGGCATCCGATTTTTCATCTATTGGCACCGGAATCTCTCAAAGATAAACTAAACAAGTGATTTCTCTGCCGACTATCAGTGTCAATGGAACAGATTTTTAATAACTTTGCAATATACTAAGACGATAAAAATGAAGATATTTAGACATTTATTCCTGTTCGTTTTTCTGGCAGCTTTCCAGCAAATACAAGCCGTCACGGTCACGACTATGGCGGGCAATCTGGAACAGGTACTTGAAAACGAAAACCTGTCACAATTGAACAACCTGACTGTCAACGGCACAATGGATGCACGCGACTTCAAATTCATAGCCGACGAACTCCCGGCACTTCAGACTCTGAACCTGGCAAATGCCACCATCGTGGAATATTCTGCCAACAAGGCCGTTTTCGCCAACTATATTCTTTACGAAAAAAACGTTCTTCCGCAGCTTTCATTGATGGGCACAAATCTCAGAAACATCGTTTTGCCCAACAGCATTACAACCATCGGTGAAGGTGCGTTTGCCGGATGTACAAAGTTGGAAACCATAGAAATACCGGCCAACGTGACAACCGTCGGCAACTATGCTTTCTCCGGATGCAGCGCACTAACCGACATTACAGGCGGCAACAATGTGACAAACATCGGCGACTATGCTTTCAGCCAGTGTTCTGCAATGCAAAACGTTTCCGGCAATGCCGCCAAAGCCATTGGAGCATACGCATTTCTCAACTGCTCGCAACTCTCGGATTTTGACTTCAATTCGTCGCTTTCCGTTCTTGAAGAAGGCGCTTTTCAGGGTACCGCTCTGCATTCCGCAAACCTTTCAAATTGCGGTCAACTGACTGCCGTAGGCGCATGGGCTTTTGCCGACACACCGAACCTGACCGACGTACAACTTCCTTCTTCCGTTGAAGCCATCGGCGACGGTGCGTTTTTCTACAGCACATCGCTGCATCAAATCAATCTTCCGTCGAAGCTGACACGCATCAACGACTTTACATTTATAGGTGGACAAATCACCGATCCGCAACTGCTGCCGGAATCTCTGAAAGAAATCGGCAACTTTGCGCTTGCCGAATGGACGACAATTGAAGAATTTCTCATCCCGTCAACTGTGACACGCATCGGCGACGGTGCTTTCCGCAACTGGGAGAGCCTGATTGTGCTGACAAGCGATGCGCTCACTCCTCCGGAATTAGGCAAAGCCGTATGGGAAGGCGTATTTCAGGAAAATGTCACGCTGAACGTACCGGCTGCATCCGAATCGCTCTATAAGGCGGCTGAACAATGGAAAGAATTCTTTTCATCAGCATCAGCCATTTCCAACGTAAAAACGGTATTGAAAACCAAAGTCATCAACGATATCGTGTACATCGACTCGTCTGTAAGCATCCGGGAAGCCTCGCTCTACGACATTAACGGAGTGATGCTCTCCGCCAAACAGGTCAACGGCCTGCAGACGGACTTCGACTTGAGCTCATACTCCGGAAAAATCTACATTGTCCGCTGTATGATGGAAAACAACCGAACTGAATTTTTGAAAATAGCACGACAATAACAGAATGGGTAAAAACAAACTGAAAAAATTCGGCGAAATGGAAACGTTCCACAACGTATTCCAATTCCCATTTGCGACACTGAAGGAAAAAGGGTTTCCATTAAAAGGCAAATGGAAACAGGAGTTCTTTAAAAACGACAACCCGATTGTCCTTGAACTGGGTTGCGGAAAGGGAGAATATGCCGTAGGTATGGCAAAAAAATTCAACGACCGCAACTTTATCGGCGTGGACATCAAGGGAGCCCGCATGTGGACGGGAGCGAAGCAGTCGGTACAGGAAGGAATGACGAACGTGGCATTTCTCCGCACCAACATCGAACTGATTGCCAACTTCTTCGCACCGGGCGAGGTTTCGGAAATCTGGATTACTTTCCCCGACCCGCAAATGAAGAAGGTGAACAAGCGTCTGACGTCGACCCGCTTCCTGAAACTCTATCGTGAAATCCTGGAAGACGGCGGACTCATTCACCTGAAAACCGACAGTCCGTTCCTTTACACTTACACGGACGCGCTCGTAAAGCTGAACGAGTTTGACGTGGAAGTGAACACCGACGACCTCTACCATTCGGGGCTTGCCGACGACATTCTCGAAATCCGCACGTTCTACGAACAGCAGTGGCTGGCACGCGGACTGACTATCAAATACATCAAATGGCATCTCGATGCGACAAGCGAACTGAAAGAGCCTGACATCGACATCGAATTCGACACCTACCGCAGTTTCTCGCGCGGATATCTGGAAACCGACCCTAAATTCGCAGCGGCAAAACCTTCGGACGAGTAGGATTGTTAGAATGTTGACGATGACAAAAAACTGATTTTAAATTATCATTCATCACTATGGAAGAAAGATTATATCCGGCGCTAATTCTTGACGCGCTCAAGAATGTAAGATACCCGGGAAACGGAAAGAATTTGGTTGAAAACGATATGGTCGAGGACGATATCCGCATCGACGGCATGAAAGTGACATTCTCACTCATCTTCGACAAGTCTACCGACCCGTTCATCAAATCGGTGGTAAAAGCGGCCGAAGCGGCTGTCAACACCTATGCAAGTCCGAATGCGGAAATCAAGGGCAACATTGCCGTGAAGTTCCGCCAGGAAGCACCGAAACCGGTAAAACTCCTGCCGGGTGTGAAAAACATCATCGGCGTTTCGTCGGGCAAGGGCGGTGTAGGAAAATCAACCGTCGCGTCCAACCTTGCAGTGGCATTGGCCGCACAGGGATATAAGGTCGGTTTGCTCGATGCCGATATTTTCGGACCGTCGGCTCCTAAAATGTTCGGTGTGGAAGACGAGCCGGTATATATGGACGAAGTGGAAGGACGTCATCTGATTGCTCCGGTTGAGAAATACGGTGTGAAGATTCTTTCCATCGGTTTCTTGGTTGAAAAGGACAGCGCAGTGCTCTGGCGCGGCGGCATGGCAAGCAACGCATTGAAACAGCTTATCAGCGACGCCAACTGGGGCGAACTCGACTATTTTGTAATCGACATGCCTCCAGGCACCAGCGATATCCACCTGACACTGGTACAGACACTCGCCATTACGGGTGCCATCGTCGTGACAACTCCGCAGGAAGTGGCTCTGGCCGATGCACGCAAGGGCATCAGCATGTTCCAAAGCGACAAGGTGAACGTTCCGGTATTGGGTATCGTGGAAAACATGGCATGGTTTACACCGGCTGAACACCCGGATGAAAAATACTATATCTTCGGAAACGGTGGCGGCAAGCGCCTGGCTGAAAAGCTGAACGTGGAACTGCTTGCACAGATTCCGCTGGTGGCAAGCATCTGCGACGGCGGCGACAACGGAACACCGACAGCTTTGCAGAACAGTGTTTCCGGATTGGCATTCAACGAACTGGCTCAAAAAGTGGTAGAATCAGTCAACCGCAGAAACGCAACTTTACCTCCTACCCATAAGGTAGAAATGAACAAATAACAACACTTTTTATATTTATTGGGCATAATACACGCCCAACAAATAAGGAATTTTGTAACAGAAAAAAACAACACGACTATGAAAATTGGAGACAAAATACCCGAAATATTAGGCATCAATGCAGAAGGTGCAGAGGTAAAGGCTTCCGACTTTGCCGGAAAGAAACTTGCCATCTATTTCTATCCGAAGGACAACACTCCGGGATGTACGGCTGAAGCATGCAGTCTTCGTGACGGCTATGCCGAACTACGTGCCGCCGGCTTCGAAGTCATCGGCATCAGCAAGGACAGCGCAGCTTCACACCAGAAGTTTGCTGCCAAGCACGAACTACCGTTCACACTCATCGCCGACACTGACCTGCGCATGAACGAAGCCTTCGGCGTATGGCAATTGAAAAAAATGTGCGGACGAGAAAGCATGGGCACAGTGCGCACCACATTCCTCACGGATGAAAACGGCGTAATCACCGACATCATCAACAAGGTGAACACCAAAGACAGCGCCCGCCAGATTTTGGATTTGAAAAAATAAAGACACGAAATATGAACGCGAAGAAAGGCGCAGGCGAACACATGCCTGTATCAAACGAAAAACTGAAAGCATTGCAGAACGCAATGTCGAAAATAGAAAAGGACTACGGCAAGGGAGCTATCATGAAGCTCGGCGACGAAAGCATCGAGAACATCGAGGTGATTCCGTCGGGTATCATCGGCCTTGACTATGCACTTGGCGTTGGAGGCTATCCGCGCGGACGTATCATTGAAATCTATGGTCCGGAATCGTCAGGTAAGACCACGCTTGCCATTCTTGCCATTGCCGAAGCACAGAAGCAGGGCGGCATCGCAGCCATCATCGATGCGGAACACGCATTCGACCGTTTCTATGCTGAAAAATTGGGCGTAGACGTGAACAACCTCTGGATTGCGCAGCCCGACAACGGCGAACAGGCGTTGGAAATTGCCGAACAGCTGATCCGCTCGTCGGCAATCGACATCATCGTAATCGACTCCGTTGCAGCCCTCACACCGAAAGCGGAAATCGAAGGAGTCATGGGTGAAAAGCAGATGGGATTGCAGGCACGCCTCATGTCGCAGGCTCTCCGCAAACTCACGGCCACTATCTCAAAGACAAAGACCACTTGTATTTTCATCAACCAGTTGCGTGACAAAATCGGCGTAATGTGGGGTTCACCGGAAACGACAACAGGCGGTAACGCGCTGAAGTTCTACGCTTCCGTACGTCTTGACATCCGTCGCGCAAGTGCTATCAAGAACGGTGAAGAAGTGTTGGGCTACCAGACAAAGGTAAAAGTTATCAAAAACAAGGTGGCACCTCCTTTCAAGAAGGCAGAATTTGAAATGACTTTCGGCGAAGGTGTATCGCACAGCGGCGAAATCATCGACCTCGGCGTTGAACTTGGTCTTATCAAGAAGAGCGGCTCATGGTTCTCTTACGAAGACACGAAACTCGGACAGGGACGCGACGCCGTGAAACGCCTTATCGACGACAATCCAGAACTCGCCGAAGAACTGGAAGCAAAAATCAAGGCAAAACTGTTTGCAAAGGATGCCGACGAGGAATTGCCTCCAATGGGCGACGCTTTGTTCGAAACGGAAGAATAAGCGCCTCTGGCAAAATATTAACATTGTCCCGCCGGTACGGCTGTCACCGACAGTCGCAACGACGGGACATTTTGTCTTACTAAAAACATTTTGATAATGAAAATAGCCATCATCGGATGTGGAAATATGGGCGGAGCCATCGCCCGTGGACTGGCGGCCGACAATAGTTTTGCAGCCAACAACAAACTGGCCGTGTCCAATCGCTCGAACGGAAAACTGGAAAAACTGAAAGCAGAATTTCCGTCAGTAGAAATTTCGACCGACAACAAGACGGTTGCCGCAGATGCCGACATCGTGATTTTTGCCGTTAAGCCCTGGCTGCTGGATGCCGTTGTGGCAGAAATGAAACCGGCGTTGAACAGCCGCCAGTTGATGGTTTCCGTCGTGGCAGGCATTCCATTTGAACACCTGGCAGAAATTCTTACCACTAACAGCGTTCCTGCCATGTTCCGCGTCATCCCCAACACGGCAATCGCCCTGGGAGAAAGCATGACAGTCGTAGCCGCCGAAAATGCCGACGACAGCCAGATTGCAACCGTCACCGGAATATTCGACCGTTTGGGAAAAACACTGCTGTTGGAAGAACGTCTCATGGGAGCCGCCACATCATTAGGCTCGTGCGGAACTGCCTTTGCCTTGCGCTATATCCGCGCGGCAATGGAAGCCGGCATCGAACTCGGACTCTATCCCGAACAGGCAAAAACAATCGCCGCACAGACCGTGAAAGGTGCGGCAGAACTGCTGCTCACCAACGGCACACATCCGGAAGCGGAAATCGACAAGGTAACAACACCGGGCGGCATCACCATCAAAGGACTGAACCGCATGGAAGCCTACGGATTCACGAATGCAGTTATCGAGGCCCACAAGGCAAGCGTAAAGTAAACACTCAAACATTAAGAATATGTCAGTCAACAGAGCCATACTCGTAGGCAACGTGGGAAAAGACCCGGACATCCGCTATGTGGAAGGGAAGCCGGTAGCCTCCTTTTCGCTTGCCACCACAGAACGGGCATTTACGACGGCCACAGGCGTCAACATTCCGGAAAAAACGGAATGGCACAACATCGTCATGTGGGGAAAAAATGCAGAATATGCGGAAAAGTATATCCGCAAGGGAGCGAAGCTCTATATCGAAGGTAAAATCCGCACACGCATTTGGGAAGACAAAAACGCCATCAAGCGCAGCGTGACGGAAATCTACGTCGACACCTTCGACTTCCTCGCCCAACCCAACCGACAGTAAACATACAGACATAAGAAAAGCCGCAGACCGGTCACCAAACCTGCCTGCGGCTTTACTATTTTACGATTAACGGAGTTATTTCATTTCCATCTTCACGATTACAGGGCAGTGGTCAGACGGGAAAATCTCGCCCATGTAGTCGGAAAGGACAGCATGCGACAGCACGTTCCAGTTGCCGCGCACCATTACATAATCAATAAACGTACGCGATGCAATGGGAAGGCGTCCGAAATCATGATAAGTCCATTTTGGTCCATAAGTGAACGGAGCCAAATCGCGCGTATGCTGGAGGGCATTCTGGTTGTTCTTGTCGAGCAATACTTGAATCGGCTCGTCGTCAGGCTGCGCATTAAAGTCGCCGGTCACAATTACTGGCAGACCCTTTGAAAGTTTTGCGGCCTGCTCCACCACCAAGGCAGCACCGTTATGACGGGCTTGAGGCCCCATATGGTCGAGGTGCGTGTTCAGCATAAAGAATTTCTTGCCGGTATTTTTATCTTTGAAAATACCCCACGTAGCGACACGTTCACAGGCAGCATCCCATCCTTTGACACCGGGAGTGTACATCTTGTCCTTTTCAGCCAACCAGAAGTCACCGTGGTCAACCACTTCGAAACGGTCCTTACGATAGAAAATCGGAGCATATTCGCCCTGAGTTTTCCCGTCGGCACGGCCTACACCGATGTAGCCGAATTCAGGCATATCATTAAGAATGTCGGTCAACTGCGGATGTGTCACTTCCTGACCGCCCCAAATGTCGGGACAATGGTATTTCAACAGGCCAACAGCATCGTTCTTACGATATTTCCATTCGTTCACGCCATCAGATGTTGACACCAGACGCACGTTGAACGTCATTACATTCACTGTCTTCGGAGATTTTGCAAAAGCGAACTGCCCGCAAAAAAGAATGCTAAGTAGTACAAAGAATAGTTTTTTCATCATTTTATTGGATTTTGTTAGGTAATGCAAATTCAAAGCCGAAATACAAGGCATCGGCTATTACACTACAAATATACACCGATTGCCATGCCCGGTAAAGGCAACACGCTAAAAACGTAGTGAAATCGTAGCGGAAAAATACCCCAAACAAGCCCTGAACGGATACCCATATTCAGAAAAACCTGAAACCGTCAAAAGCGATAGACGAAATTAATGCCGAGCTTGGTCAGTCCCCAATATTCTTTTGTGCCGCTATCGTACATTTCACCGTTCGGCGTGTTATGGTACACATTATAGTCGATGTGAGCATAACCTGCGCCTAATGTAAATTCAAACCCGCAATGCGAACCAAGTTGAAGGAAATATCCGTACGACAACCCCGCACCCCACAACGGACGCTCATAAGTGTTCTGATAACGGTTGGTTTTATCAAGCGCCACATTGAAAAATGCGCCGCTGCCGTGAATACCTATAAAATGTTTTGAAAACGTTTCAGAGAACCAGAAACGATATTCAGGCTGTACGGAAAACACACGTATTCTGTAGTCCGATTTAATGGTATAGGGAGAAAACATCACCGGTAACTCAAACGACATGTTACTCCCGATGCGGAATTCAGCCCCCAAATTGGCGACCCCCGCTCCTAAAGCGGCAATATTCGTTTTCAAGGCAAAGCGGGAAATTCGTTTAACCGGTGTCGGTTCGACAACGGCAGTAGGTTCCGATGCAGGTAATGTGTCGACAACTTCCGACGGCACAACAGGCTAGGCAACTACGACCTCCGGCTGTTTGACTTCTGAACTTGACACCGTAACATCGGCGAATCGCAGCAACGGGAAAAACGCGTCGCGTAATTTCTGATAAGTCCAACCATAATCAAGGCGCTCAAGCAACAGAATCCGGCGATATGGGCGGTCTATCGGCATTTCTATGATGCGGACTATCTCATCTTTATCGGCATAATTCGACGCCTTTACCATTGACGCAAAACGTTCCCAAGCCACACCCTCGCTGCGGTAGGCAACCAACGAATCGGCCACCTCCATATATTCCGAAATAAACCGACGTAAATTTTCTCCTCGCAAATTGGCGATGCTGTCATTCATCCTTGTCGGCCCGTCGGGCGAAGCATAAGCCTTTACCCGCACACTGTCAATCTTCCATTTCCCATTTCCTTCAACCTCCCGCAAATATGCAGCAAGCGAATCCACAGCTTCTTTATTATTGAGAAAATGCAGATCCAACTGCGCTTTCTCCTGTGCAAAGTAGAATGTAAAGACTCGTTCCTTGCTAAAAGAAGAACCCACAGAAGCAAACAGTAAAAAGACAACGGCAAAAACACGCAATAATAGGTAATTTGTATTTTTCAGCATAAACATCAATTATCATCTAAAAACTTACGGGCATCAATTGTTAAATTAAAAAGTGCGTGCAACACGGTATCATTTTCCAAATCCACCCGAATGAATACTCACTAACTTTTTTCAAACACACTCAAAGGTACAATAAAGATTGAAATTATTTGTTCCTATCCATAACATTTTCGCAAAATTTCCCTCCACAAAATAGTTTACCCCACATAAATTAGAGGAAATTTCCCTCTAATTTCCCCTATATTGAACTACAAAGGACACCATAAACAATCTCACAACCGTAGGGACACACCCCAGGTGTGTCCGCAGGGAAGCAACAGGAGGTTTCCGCCCGAAATCTTTCCGCTTCCGTTCGAACATAAAAAAAGCCTCGAAAGATTTCTCCTTCGAGGCTCTAAGGGGGCGGTGACC